>CAWBGV010000001.1:0-16932 GCA_963788395.1 Candidatus Doudnaibacteriota bacterium
TTTGATTGACGAAAGTTTTTTTGCGGTCAAATAAATTCAGCAACGCTTGCTCTATATTTTCATCGGCAGTGTTGTAATAAACGTCAACCAATTCGCCGACTTGCAGCTTGCTTTTTTTGCGCAGATCCTGAACCAAGCGTTCCAGTTCCCTGGGCCAGACCTTCGGCTTTTAATTCATCGGTCATGGTCAGGTCTAAGTAGACGGTTTGGATATTGCCCGCGCCGACCGCGGTGGCCACGGTTTGCGGCCGGGTATCGGAGTTGAGTAACCGCGCGTCTAGTTCTTTTACGTTAAGTTCCGCCAGGACCAGTTCCTGAAGTTCGGGATTTAGCGGCTGTTTGCTCACGTAGCCCAGCGCCCGCAGCGGCTGCCGCACGGGCAGGTTAACCTGCTTGGCGCGCAGCTAAGCCCATAGTCACAATTTCGCGGACGATTTCCATGTCGTGAAGCACATTTTTTCACGACCCGGCTGCAGCCGGCCACGGAGCTAAGTGCACCGACTTCTTGACCGGTGACATCTTTATAAATACTGGTCAGCGGAAAAATGGCATAAAGGGCGTGAACAGTCGCCCCATTCGGCGACAACAATCCCAAGACCTGCAAAGCATTTTTGCCGTCTTCGTTCTGTTCTTTCATCCGGTCCCGGCTGCGGCGAACATACCAAGTGGACAGGTCGTTGATAAAATCCAAAATCATTTTGCCGGCCTTGGGCGTGTTGTAAGCATCTAGTTCCGCGGTCACTCCAGCAGTGACCTGATGCAACCTGGCCAAAACCCAGCGATCTCAAACATGTGTACTGACCAGCTGATCGGCTGACCTGCTAACCTGCTCCTTCTCGTACATCCGGTAAAATGTCCAGGTGTTATAAAGTATCAAACTAAGTTTCCGATTAACCTCTTGCAACTGCTCTTTTCGGAAAAATTCAAATCGTCGGCGTTGATGACCGGGCTGCTCAGCAAATAAAACCGGATGGCATCAATTCCGAATTTTTCGATCACCAGCCAGGGTTGGGCAATGATTTTTGTATTTTGACATTCTACTGCCGTCTTCGGCTAGGACAGTGCCGGGCGGTCATGAGATTTCAAACGGCGCGTGGTCAAACACAATACTGCTGACTGACGGCATAACATAAAACCAGGCCCGGGTCTGGGCAAGCGTATTCGGCTACAAAATCGGCCGGAAAACGGTTTTTAAAGTCTTCGGCTACGGCCTGGCCATCATGTTCAAACGGGTAGTGCATTTTGTAAATGGCATGCTCGCCGATTCTACCCAGCAATCCACAACTTCCGGCACATGGCGCATTTCGCCGCCGCACTTTTCGCAGGGCATAGCTCATTGGTCAGACGTATGGCTGATGCAAGTCCACACCGCCCACGTCTTGAGGATTAAATTGAGGATAGACTTGGTCAAAGTTGTTGCTTTTTTCTTTAGTTCCTGGATGGATCCCAGGCAAACCACCTGCCGGCAATCGGATTTTTCGACATTCCCAAAACCAGAGCCGTGGCCCAGTAGCGGTTGCGGGAAATATTCCAGTCCGGCGCGCTTTCCATACTCTTGAACCGGCCCATTTTTAAATTCTCCGGATACCAATTGACCTCGTTTTTATTGAGCTCGCGCAGTTTAGATTTAACCTGCTGAATGTAATAACCAGGCCGGCAGGGCGTTGTAAAACAGCGGGGTGCCGCAGCGGTAACAGTGAGGATAGCTGTGCAAATAATGCTCGGTTTTATAAACAAGATTTTTATCTTTTAATTCCTGGCAAAATAATCCGATCGGCATCTTTAAAGAACAGGCCGCGCAAATGTTCGGGAACAATCGGGAAGATACTGGCCTTTGTGATCAGCATATCCACCCGCGGAAATCTTTTTGTTTGGCCAGCTGGTAATTTCCTTCTTCGCCGTACATGGCCGCGTTGTGGACTACGCCGGGTACCATCGGTGGTGGTCGCAAAATCGGCCAAATAAACTTTATGCGCGCGGGAAAATCGCCGCCGGCTAACGGCGGATATCCTTCGGGTGCCGCAGTGTGACTGTCGGGAAAAACTCCGGGATATAATGGCTGGTAGTCAAACCGTCACGACCTCGCCGGGGAATTCAGCAATGAATCCGTAGGCGCTATTTATAAGAGACAGGCGGTCTTTGGCCAAAATATAGCGGTCTTTATTTTCTTGTTCTGATGGTAAGACATAGGCAATATCAGCCCCCACGTTTAAGGAAGTATTTCCGGGCAGCGTCCAAGGCGTAGTAGTCCAGGCAATCGCATAGGTCCGTTCATCTGTTAAATTGTTACCAATCCGTTGGCGGGTAGCATTTTCAAATTTAGCGTACACGGATTCTTCTGTAATATCCCGATAGCTGTTATCCATCGCCACTTTAAAATTGGAGATCGGTGTTTCGCAGCGCGAGCAAAAAGCAGACTTTGCGGTCTTCGTAAATCAATCCTTTATCCCAAATTTGCCGCAACCCCCACCAGACACTTTCCATGATAGCTAGTGTCCATGGTCTTATAGGAATTTTAAAATCAACCCAGCGGCAATCCGCTTAACCATTTTCCCCCACTCACCCGCAAACTTTCATTACGTTTTCGCGGCAAATGTTCGTTGAATCGGTCGACGCCGATTTCTTCAATCTGTTTTTTGCCGGAAATTTTTAATATTTTGCTCAACAATGTTTTCAATCGGCAGGCCGTGGCAATCCCAACCCCAGACGCCGGCGGACGTACTTGCCCTTCATGGTTTGGTAGCGCCCAAAAGCGTCTTTGATGGCGATCGTCAAAATACTGGCCATAGTGCGGCAAGCCGGTAGCAAACGGCGGCCCATCATAAAACACAAAAGGCTCGCTGTTTTTAGTTTGCTCCAAAGATTTCTCGAATATGTTGTTATCGTCCCAGAACTTGAGAACTTTAAGCTCGAGTTCATTAAAATTGGGGGCGGTGGACTGAGGTTTTTCTTCGGCCATATAAGTAGTGTTTTAATTACATTTGGTCAGGCGCATTAATGCCTAGTAAATATAAACCATTCTCGATGACCTGCGCGGCTGCGGTAATCAGCTGGAGACGACGAACTCTTTTTGCTGCGTATTGGTCTCCTGGGTACCGGCGTAGTTCGAAAACTGGTTAAAGATTTGGGAGAGTTCGAACAGATAGTTGCAGAGGAGGTTAGGAGAGAGTCTTGAGTAACCAAGGACAGGATTTCCGGAAATTGGATGAGTTTGCGGAGCAGAAAAATTTCCTCGGTTTTTAAATTTACATTTTCAAAGTTAATTTTTACTTGGAATTTCGGATTTCGGATTTCGGATTTTTCTCTAATATTCCATTAATTCTGGCATGTGCGTACTGCAAAATGGGCCCGTATTCCCCTTCAAACGACAGGGCTTTATCCCAGGAAACACAATCTCCGTTTTGCGGTTATGGGAAGATATAAATATTTAATCGCGGCTAAGGCAACTTCCTGCGCCACCGCTTGTTTATTTTCCAGTTCCGGATTTTTTTCTATAATAATTTCCAGTGCGCGTTTTTGAAGCTTCTTCGATTAAATTTTTCAAACTAATAGTCGTGCCTTTTCTGGTAGAAATCGCGCCTTCGGGCAGGCTCATAAAACCTAAATCCACGTGCACGCTATCTTCACTGGTCGGGAACCCGCAAGCTCCAAGACTTTGAACAACTGCCGAAAATGGTGAGACTGACGGTTATCGACTACGTAAATATTTTTAGAAAATCCAAACTGATTTTTTCTGTAAATATATGTGGCAAAATCGCGCAGATGGTAGGTCGTTCCACCATCAGACTTAACCAAAATGCATCTGCCCAAATTATAGGGTTCTAAATCTTATATACTGCTTCCCGGCGTCACTGGTTTCAATTAACCCCTTAGATCGAAATTCTTCTAAGACCGCCGGCATTTTATCTTCATAAAAACTTTCGCCGAGGTTGTGGTCGAACGGCAAAATTTGCAGCATTTGGCGGTAGCGCTCAAAGTCGTCCAAGCTGACTCGCACAAACCATTGCCAGAGCTCGCGACTTTCGGTGTCGTTTTGTTCTAATTTGACGAACTCCTGCTTGCCCTGCTCACGCAGTTCGGGATTAATTTCTATTTTGGCCGACATCTCCACGTACAACTTGTTCAGCTCGTTGATCGGGTCTTGTTCGATAGTTTGTTCGTTGCCGCCGGCTTCAATAAACTTCTTGTAAGCAAAAAATAAAATCCCTAACTGGATGCCCCAGTCGCCAATGTGAGTATCGGAAACGGGTTTGTAGCCTTGCGATTTTAAAATACGCAGCAGGCTATCGCCCACCACGGCGGATCGCAAATGGTCCGACATGCGGCGGCTTGGCCACGTCGTTTTGAAAAATATTCCACGACCGCGGTTTTGCCGCCGCCCTCGTATAGATATGAACCATATAACTCACGTTCTGTTAATATCTGCTTTAAATTTTTAAGCAGACTTCCCGTCGAAGAGCCTAAAATTAATAAACCCGCCAGTCGCTGTGACCGATTCAAATACCTCGTCAAGAATCCGCTGCCGCCAAATCTTTGGCCAGTCGCTCCGCCAAGTCCTTAGGATTTTTTTTGAGTTCCTTTGCCAAGCGCAGCCCAAGATTGGTCTAAAAATCCCCGAACTGGGGTTCAGGAAAAGTTATGTCCGCTACTGGTATTTGAAGCGCAATCTCCCCCCGCTTATGCATAGCATCCAGCTGCTCTAGAATCGCTTTTTAACTAGCTTTTTCATGTTTCACCTGTTAGGAATGTGCTGTTATTATAACAAAAAGCCGGGTGTTTCATACAGTACACCCATGACAGATAGACGGGACAATGGTAAAATAAGTACTATTAACAGTATGGCCATGCCCACATTCGCCCACAATACTCGCGCTAAGTTTGATTACGATATAAAAGATACTTTTACGGCCGGCATGGTTTTGACCGGGCCGGAGGTTAAAAGTGTCAAAGGCGGGAATGTTTCGCTGGCCGGAAGTTACGTGACCGTCAGAGCTGGCGAAGTAAATTTACTTAATGCTCACATTGGTCCTACAAATACGCGCCCAGCCAAGGCTACGACCCAACCCACACCCGCCGCCTCCTGCTTAACAAACACGAAATTGCGCAGCTTATAGGCAAAGAAAAAGGCCTGGTCCTAATCCCGCTGGAAATTTTCCAGGGACCCCGCGGCTTAGTAAAAATTAAAATAGCTTTAGCCCGCGCCCGGAAGAAGAGAGATAAAAGAGAGTATATTAAGAAGAGAGAAATTGATAGAGAAATAAAAAATATTAGATAGCTACCCTCAAAGTTCTAAATTCATCTTTTCTTTAAAATCTCTTCATGCCCCACTTGTTATACTATTCGGGTGCAGCTAAAAAGAGACGTTATCTATATATTTATTATTCTTTCCCTCACAGCGCTTTGTGGGCAGTTTTGGTATAGCTTCCGGTATCAGCCGGCGCGGGAAGTTACGGTTTATTATAACCAGATAATCGACCAGTTGGACGAAAGGATTCGGAGATGTAATCCAGAACGCAGATAAATTTGTCGATTTTGCGATTTACACTTTTACATAAACGGACATTGCCAATGCGCTGCTAGCTGCTAAATATCGCGGTCTTACCGTTATTGGTATTACCGACCGCGACCAGTACAATCAACTGGATTTGCAAAAAAGCTGGTTAAGCAGCTCCAAAGCAAAGGTATTCCTGTTTATGAACAAGATCACGAGGGGATTATGCACATGAAAACGATTGTGACGGATAAGGCCTACGCCAGCGGCTCCTACAACTGGACGGCGGCAGCGACGAATATCAACGACTGAAGTCTTAGAGATTGGGTCGGTGGAGAGTATCCGCCGGCAATACCAAGAGATTTTGGAACAAGTCTTTAAAAAGTACCAAAATGTCCCGGCCGGCAGCCAGTAAGGCCGTAAAAAATGACGCTGGTATCCGTCATCTCAAGTATTGTGGTATAATAGAGGCATGAACGAATTCTACAAACAGGACATCTTCTTTTTCGTGACCACGATTGCGGTGGTAATTGTGACAATAGTTTTGGCTATTGCCCTGGTTTACTTTATCAAGATCCTCCGCGATATTAAATACATTTCCAAAAAGGCGCGCGAAGGCACCGACCAGCTGGCGGCAGACATTGAGCATCTGCGAGCGAACGCCAAGGCCAAGGGCTCGGCGATTAAACAAATTTTAAGCTACATTACTAAATTTTATAAATCAAATAAGAAGTAGTTCTGATTTTCCGCCAGGCGGAACTTTCTGAACGCTTCAAATTTAACGAAAGGTTTTTATGGCAAAGAAAACGAGTGCGGCAACTAAAGTTGAAATGGGTGTGGCGGGTTTGGCGGCCTTGGCCGCGGCGGCGGCAGGAGCGTTTTATTTTTACGGCAGTAAGGACGCGGCTAAAAACCGCAAACACATGAAGGCCTGGATGGTGCAGGCTAAGGGCGAGGTTATGGAACGAATGGAAAATCTAAAGGATTTTAGCCGGGAAAGCTACGATATGGCGGTAGTCGAAGTTATGAATAAATACGCCAAGCTCAAAAAGGTTGAACCGGCGGAGCTGGCAGCGCTGGCCAAGGAGTTAAAAGGTTATTGGAATAATATTCCTAAGCACGTCAATGAACTGGGCAAAACTAAAAAGGCACTGCCAAAAAAAGCAAAGTCCCGCAAAGCCAAACAGAAGTAGGTTATCATTCGGTTAAATTCAGCTAAGAGGACATCGTAAGGTGTCCTTTTACATGGTGTGAGCAGGGAGATGAAGCATGTAACATGCAGCACACCAGGATTCCAATAAGTCACACTTCATGCTTCATGCTTCATTTGCATGCTTTATTACCCATAACCCAATCCCCTATGCCCCCGACACTCTTTTTTATCCGTCACGGCCAAACGTCCAGCAATCTGCACGGTGTTAAGCAAGGTATAGAAATAGACGACTATTTAAATACGGAAGGAATCCTCCAAACTGAGCATTTACGGCAGTTAGTGGAGTTTTTAAATTTGGATATGATTTTTACTTCTTACCTGCACCGGGCGGAAGAGACGGCGGCAATTTTAGATAAGCAGCAGCGCCCGATTCCGGTTTTGCACGACTACCGCCTGCGGGAACGGGACTTTGGGAGTTTAAGCGGCAAGACGGCGGAGCAAATAGAAGCACTGGTTCCGGACTGGAAAAATATGGAAACGATGCAAATGTACGATTACCGGCCATATGGCGGGGAATCGGTCGACGATGTGCGGCAGCGGTTGTTTGGAGCGATTTTGGATATTAGCAACAATTACCCGGACAAAAACGTGGGAATTATTTCCCATGGCGGCCCAATCCGTCTGCTGTTGTTCCACTTCCCGCAAATTGTCCGCCTCTACCACGCTCAAGACGCCGCGGCGCACGAAGTGAGTAATATTGGCAATACTGATATCTATCAATCGGAGATATCGGAAGGCAAAATGGCAAACTTGAAATCGCTGTTGAAATAAAAAATTTAAAGGAATTTAGTATGTCATTGACATCTAAGAATAAAAAAGCCGGGCCGCTGGTTGAGGGCGGCCCGGAAGGGTTAGATATCGTGCCTGCTGGTAAGGCTAATGGAGTCATGTGTTAAAAACCCAAACCACAGCATTACTCCGCTGAGTACAGCGCTTAGTGCTACTATGTAATTTTCAATCTGCAAAAATTTTAGTAAACAAGCGCTGAGCAACATGTCTGCGACCATGAGTAAAAGGTACCTGGATTGTTTCTTAAACCAAAAACTCTGGTGGCGAGTGCTTAGGTAAGAACACCCTACGCCTGCGAAAAACCAAAACAGTATTACTGAGCAGGAAACTATCCATGCTGCCTTGTCGGGGTGATGGACAACGAGCCAGGCGAGTCCCCCCACTAACCAATACAGTACAACGACTGCGGTGGCGAATACAAACAAGCATTTACCAACCAGCGCACTTTTAGGTTTCACTTATCCTCCATTAAATAAACTGAAATTGGCTTTTAGTATACTCTATTTCTCTTGCCAAGTCAATCTTTTTGTGTTATTATAGTGTCCTTGGGGATGACGGATTTTGACAGGACTTTAACAACTTTTTATATGCAAGACGAGCCAGTCTGCGGACTCGTAAAACCCGTAGGCAACAACCAATGCAAACACTGCTTGGAATAAGGTTGTAACCGCGTTTCAAAACGCCCAGTTACAGCCTGTTATGGCTTAAGACTAAGCGCGTAACGCTATCCCCTGTTCGCTCCGCGCAGGGATCAATAGCTTTATTTGGAGCTGCACGCGCGCTGTTTGATTTACGCGCCGCGCCCAAGCTACCGTAAATCACCCTTAATAGTATTTTGTCGGCTTAGGCTATTAAGGTTACAAAGCCGACTAATCTTGTGAACAATGAGAAGCTGAAAAAGTTTTGGACGGGGATTTAACTTCCCCCATCTCCACCATGTACCATTCGTGAATTCAGATGCATTCATTCACTCAGGTACATGGCACGCCACAGCTCATTAAATATTCCTTACCTATAATGGTACATGCCCTGTACCGGAGGAGTCAGACGACGACTGGTACAGGGCTAGTACCATTCGTGAATTCAGATGCATTCATTCACTCAGGTACATGGCACGCCACAGCTCATTAAATATTCCTTACCTATAATGGTACATGCCCTGTACCGGAGGAGTCAGACGACGACTGGTACAGGGCTACTACCATTCGTGAATTCAGATGCATTCATTCACTCAGGTACATGGCACGCCACAGCTCATTAAATATTCCTTACCTATAATGGTACATGCCCTGTACCGGAGGAGTCAGACGACGACTGGTACAGGGCTACTACCATTCGTGAATTCAGATGCATTCATTCACTCAGGTACATGGCACCCAAATATTCCTTACCTATAATAGTACATGCCCTGTACCGGAGGAGTCAGACGACGACTGGTACAGGGCTACTATCCATTCGTGAATTCAGATGCATTCATTCACTCAGGTACATGGCACCCACAGCTCATTAAATATTCCTTACCTATAATGGTACATGCCCTGTACCGGAGGAGTCAGACGACGACTGGTACAGGGCTACTACCATTCGTGAATTCAGATGCATTCATTCACTCAGGTACATGGCACGCCACAGCTCATTAAATATTCCTTACCTATAATGGTACATGCTATCAAACTCAAAAATCAAAAATGCCAAATAAATTTTATTATGTTTATATACTTCGCAGCCTAAAAGACGGGCTGTTTTATATTGGATATTCCGAAAATTTAAAAAACAGGGTTTATGATCACAACATGGGCAAAAACACTTCCACAAAAAACCGCAGGCCTTTAGAACTTATCTTCTACGAAGCTTTCCCTCGCAAAGAAGATGCCTTAAGAAGAGAATCCTACTTTAAAACCACCAAAGGCAAAACCACCTTAAAACAAATGCTAAAAGAATTTTTAACAGACCTCTAATCTTAAACAAACTCCGGCTTCGCCTTTGCCCGAAAACACCTAACCTAAAACAAGACCGCTGGTAAACTCAGCGGTTTTGTTTCGGCTTCATCCCCTACCGGTCAACAAGGCCCCCAACGGAAGGTTACCTTGTGAAGGTAACCTTCTTTTACAACAACCTACTCGCACTCGATGAGTGCCCGCTATGAGTTGGCTCACCAAAAATCTTTAATGATTAACTATTCTTGAAAGGAGAATAAAAATGGCTAACGGTAACAAACACGAAGTTAAATTCGTGGCCGAGAAGAACGTTAAGGAACCAGTGCATGTTGCTTTTGTAAAAAAAGGTGGCAATGCTGTTAGCTTTGACGCTCACAAGACGGTAAAAGAGAAAGTCGTTGTTGACTTTAAAGCACGTAATAAAAAGAAATAAGCCCCTTAGAACAAAATGAAAAAACGGACTAAAAAAGCCACAGCCAAAATAGCTGCGGTTTTTTTATACCTATGCAAACTTCCTCAAATTTTTTTTATCTAACAAACAATCTAACAACTTCGTCAAAGTTTTTAAGCCTATCTTTTTCCCATTCTTCCTGTTTTATATATAAGGCTTTATATACCATCTGCTTTGCCTGTCATTAACATCCTCGCACCATTTTTGCAATCTTTCAAATTTCAATTTATCATCTTCTTCCTCTCGTCCCTTTGTCTCAATGATGTAAACTGTTTTTTCGTCTTTTTTAACAAAAAAGTCCGGGTAATATATGGCGATAAATCCCTCTGAATTTTTATATTCAATTCTCAGCGCATTAGCCTCTTTATTTTGAAAGTTCTTTGCAAAAGAAATGACGTCATCACAATTTTCGATAAAATCTGCAAATACGAGCTCAAAATCACTGTCGCCGACAATTTTATTGAAAACTGACTTTTTGGGAATAAGTAGGACTTATCATTGACCACAAACGGTCGAGCTTCGCTGATCTTTATATAGTTTTTGATCTCAGTGTCGCCATTATCCTGAACCGTAAGTTCATTAATGGCTTTTTTGAACGAATCCTTAATAAGCCTTATATATTCTATTTCCGACAAATTTCTCAACGTATTCAAATCCGACAAATCTACATCCTGATCGAACATATAATCCTGCACAAATTCTTTTACCTTGCCAAATAAAATATCGTAGCAACCAAACAGCCTTAGATCTCTCATTACCGCCTGAGCGAAAAAGCCGATGACGCTTTGATAATCTGGCTCAATATCTCCTGTTAATATCGTTGTGTGGTGCGTTTTTTCATCAACAACATCCTTAAACACAATCTCTCTTTTTTCCTCTTCGGAAAAAGTTTTTACTTTGACTTTCTTATTCCCAAAACTTGAAACATCCAACTCGGCAAGATTCTTATACTCTCTTTGTATCCTCGGAGACATCACCGGAATTTCAATATCCAGTTTTTCAATATTTTTTTTGGGATTATCTTTATCCACCTCAATAACCATCGGCGTAATCGGTTTTGCCCCAACTCCCATAGCTTTCTTTTCGAGAATCACGCCTTCGCCTTTTATTGATTCAACAAAATCCATAAATGTCGGAGTTCCAACGACGCTTACATATTCCTCGACATCATCTCTGCCAAAAAACATCCTTCGAAGTCCTCGCCCGAGTGTCTGTTCGGCAAAATTTTTGAATCTGCCGCATAGGGTCTCAATCCAACAATCGTCGTAACATTTTTCACATCCCAACCTTCCTTGAGCATCATAACTGAAACAATCACCTTAAAAGGACTTTCCCAGCTATCAATATCGTTTGCCTGCTTTCTCAGTAAGTCCAATTCATCCTTATTCTTGCCAGAAACATTCTCCGAAATTTCACCGCTCTTGTTGGTGTGAATAGTTAAAACAGCACCTTTCAGATCCGCGAAGCTCGTTTCGATATATTCTGCCACTTCATCGCAATTTTTTGTATCATCGGTCATGATGAAAAGAATCGATTTTTTACCCATTGGCTTTAGTGTCTCATATGTTTTTCGCCATTCTTCAATACCAAGATTTATATAGTCTCTGTATTTTTCGCTGAATAAAGCGCTTTGATTTTCTTTCAATTTTCCTCTGCTCGCCGCATCCGGCACAACTGGATTTTTTACAATTCTTTGATGTATGGCTTCGACGAGCGGATAATCAGAAATTGTTTGCACAAAAATAGAGCCGTCATTTTTCTTTGGAGTAGCTGTCACATCCAACTGCAAAGCCAAGCCTGATGCCTTTTTGCTTTAAGTCGGTTATCAATATCCAGAATAGACTTGAACCACGCTGATTTTTCATCGTGAATGTGATGTGCTTCGTCGTTGATGACAATCAAGCTCATCAATATCCCTAACAATCATTCCCAGATCAACGGTAGAATCGTTTGTTTTTGTAACTGGCTTATCACCCAAGAAATATGCTGAGGTGTCCTCATCATCCGGACTTGCTTCTTTTACATCACTTTCAAATACTCTGTGGATATTCGTTAAAAATATATTTCCTGTATCGGAAACATTTTTTAAGTCATCTTGCAAATGGAGCGTAATCTGAAAATCATCCTGCCAGTTTTGACCTTGGTATCCATTTTCCGGCAAAACGGGATCGCTGAAGAATATCTTTAGCCCCTCAAAATCACTTTTTATTCTTTCAAAGACAATGACGTTTGGAGTTATCAAAAGAAAATTCTTTGCCAGTTTGGAATCTTGTTCATATTTTTTATGGAAATATGCCCATGCCACAACAAGGCTCATTACCTTGGTCTTACCCGCACCCGTCGCCATTTTAATCACAAACCGTAGCCATTCTTCGGTAAACATTCGCGGCGCTTAATACACCAGTGGAGTTGTATCGGATGAGGTCGTATTTATCTTTTACTTTTGCGACTTCATATAGCCAAACAACTGTTTCTAGAGCTTCTCTTTGGGCGAAATAATATCTGAAATTGAGACGATGCGCCGTATTGGTCGTACATAATATGTTCTTCTTTGAACCACCAATTCAAAAGGGCTTTTGAAGTATCACTGGCCCCTTCATAGTGTTTATCTCGCCATTCTTTTACTTTTTTACGTAATTCAGCAACAAGCGGCGGCAAGAGTTTGTCATAACCCTTTTTCACGCAAATCTTCATCGGCCGGAAACCACCGAATACTCGGGTCTAATATCGCGTATGGATCTTTTGGAAAATCTTTATGGTAATGCCATATTATATTTTCACTTCGATTACCTTTGTCGTATCATTTCCGAAAATATCCACGACTTTGACCGCGACTTTATAAGTCCTTTTTCGGGCCACTTCTTGAGGCTTGTAACGAGGAACTTTGACATTCCTTAATTTGCACTTATCTTTGGGGCGCAGAGGTCAATTCAAGATTCCTGTTCTTTTTTGTCCGGAAGCTTTGCCATTCGTTGTCGAAGATATAATCGCCCGTCCAAACCTCTTTCTCTTCGCCTCCTTCCATAACTTTAATGATTTCTTTTCTGCTGGCAAAATCAAAGTCCACCGCCCAATAATCAATCCAATCACTCCACTTTTTCGTCAGTATCTCCTTTTCAATGAGTTCGGTTGCTTTGTCTTTCGACATCTTCACCACCTGCCCATTTTCTACAAAATTTTAACGCCGCCAGGTCGAAGGGCTTCCTCTACCTCACCTGAATCATCTTGATTATAAAAGACGGAAAAATCAGTGAGCTCAATGGAAAGCTCTTTATTATTCACTTTGCCTTTAATAATCGGCTCCGCTTCAATAAATGCCACATCGTAAAACTTCACTTGTCCTTTTTCTACCGCCTTTTTATCAAACACTTCTCTCGGAATTACTTTAAAGGCAATATCAATGCCGCTACCCTTGAATTCATGACGATCAAAACCCATCTCCCAATCAAAGCCCAGAACATCCACTTTGGTTATTTCATTTTCTCGCATTCCTCAACAATCTGCTTGAACAAACCTTTCAGAAACTGGTGCATTGATTGGCCCGACCGCAACCAATCTATCTCTTTTCTTCCCACTAAGGTCTTAAAAGATTCTACCGGTTCAGCTTTATATGCGGAAATGATCAGTTGCACAAATTCTTTCTCTTTTCTCTCTGCTTGTTTTGCTTTTTCTTCCGCACGTAAATCGTCATTTACCCTAAGGAAATTATCCCTTTCATATCTGCCGACATTCAAAATCTCAAAGGCGCGAAAATTTTTGCCTTCTTTTTTGAGTTCTCTTTGCACGCCGATCAATCGTTTGCGAGAAGTATGAATCCCAAATTTTCCCAAATCAGAACCGATCCATTTTCTGCCAAGTTTTTCAGCAACAGCAAGTGTTGTCCCGGAGCCGCAAAAAAAATCAGCGACAAGATCTCCCTCATTTGAGGATGCTTTAATAATTCTTTCGAATAAGTGCTTCGGGTTTTTGTGTTGGATAATCAAGCTTATCTTTGGATATCTCGGTTCCCATTAAAGAGATTATCCACAATATCTTCAGACTTTACCGACATCTACTCAGTTTGATACCACTGTTCTTTATCTTTCTTCATCCCCATAAATCTTTCAACTCTTTCTAAATATATTTTCTTTCTGTTGAAGGTTATTTCCTAATAATTGAGTATTTAAATTAAAAATTTGATCTTTATTTTTGACATAAAAAAAATCAATGTCATGTTTATTTGCAAAAAAGTCTTTAGATCGAGCCGTACCTGTTCTATAATCCCAAATAATTTCATTTCTAAAATTATCTTTTCCAAAAATTTCATCAAAAATCAATCTCATATAAGCATTTACCCTCCAATCACAATGAACATAAATACTTCCGTCTTCCGCGACAGATCGTGCATCAATTTTAATCGCTCATAGATCATCGCGATAAAACTATCTGCACCCTTACCCCAAGTATCACGATAAGCAATTTCTTCAATAACTGATGGTTTTTTAGTAAAACTTTCTTCATCATCGCCATCGCCAATTTTTATATCCATAGAAAAATCCGCACCGACATCAAATGGCGGATCTATATAAATCAATTTCAAACCGCCCTGCGCCTCTATTTCTTTTCGCAATGGCCCATTTTTGAGCGACGAAAGAATCAGCTTGTTATCACCCCAAATCAGCTTATTAGTCCAGCCGGTTATCTGCCTGCCGGAAGTCCACTTTTCGCAGTTTTAAGATTTGGTTAGTTTAGTATGGATTTAAGATATATAGATATTTAGTTATATTATTTATTTAGTTTAAGTATAGTTAGTTATTTGGTATTACAGTTAGTAGTAGTATATGGTCGTTCAGTTGATTACCTGGTGGTATCGTAGTCACCACGAGTAGGTTAAAGGGAATTCAATCGAATTAGGTGGTTTAGAACTTTTGCTAGTTGAATCCGATCAACTAGACATTCAACTCGTTCCATACTCCTCCTTTTGCCACAGCTTAAGGGAAAAACCCCAAGTTGGCAAGTGGAGGTTCCGGCAAGCCAAGCAGGGGTTTTTGACAAAGTAGGATCGTAGCCTCGTTGAATAGAGGCCCACCATGTCCCGTTCGTGAATTCACGATGCATTCATTCACTCAGGTACGGTAAGAGACCACCCACAGCTCGTGAATATTCCTTACCCTATAATGGTACATGCCCTGTACCGGAGGAATTGAGACGACGACTGGTACAGGGCTACCGTAGAACAGTGAATTCAGATGCATTCATTCGCTAGGGTGCATGGCACGCCACAGCTCATAAATATTACCTTACCTATAATGGTTAAGATATGCCCTGTACTCCAGAGGAGTCAAGCGGCCGAGCTCGTTACAGGGCTGCTCCATTCGTGAATTCGAGTGCGTTCATTTATTCACTCAGGTCTGCATGGCCTAGCGCACAGCTCATTAAATATTACCTTACCTATAATCGGTGCCATGCCTATCGAACTTCAAAAATCAAAAATACCAAATAGATTTTATTATGTTTTATATACTTCGCAGCCTAAAAGACGGCTGTTTTTTATATCGATATTCCGAAAATTATAAAAAACAGGTTTATGATCACAACATGGGCAAAAACACTTTCACAAAAAACCGCAGGCCTTTCAGACTTATCTTCTACGAAGCTTTCCCATCGCAGAAGAAAATGTGCTGAGGAGAGAATGTTGCTCTTAGAACCACGGACGGCAAAACCACCTTAAAACGAATGCTAAAAAAATATTAACAAGACCCTCTAATCTTCGACAAACTCCGGCTTCGCCTTTGCCCGAAAACACCTAACCTAAACAAGACCGCTGGTAAACTCAGCGGTTTTGTTTTGGCTTCATCCCTACGGTCGACAGAGGCCCCCAACGGAAGGTTCCTTGTGAAGGTAACCTTATTTTAAAATTAGTCTTCTGGTAAGCTGGTACCACTTTAGGTTCTTGGCAAGCGGCTGACTTCGTTTTGTTAGCATGGCTTTATTGCGAACTTTCTTTTACCACATCCCAAGCGAGCAATTTCCAAGTCGGCTGCATTCGCAGGAATCACTCTGGAGAAATCATACTTCGAGGTTCCAGGATCTCATGATCTTCAAGAAAAGGTAGGCGTGCCTGGCTCCATTGCCAATCTGAGTGAATGGTGCCTTTTCTACGCTTAATGCTGAACCGTCTCAGTCAGCTATGCTGCTCTATTAATAACATAGTTTCTTTAGGCAAGGTCTGTAATTGCGGATCGGTTTCACAAAAGTTAGGGATGAAAGTTAAAGCCTGGAACCGGGTGGAATTTTGCGCAAACATAAAGGCATGGCATTCTGCCATTCTGAAACGAGATAACTGTGCTGTCTTGCTGGGGGGACTTAAGCAAGGCTGCCACTGTCGGAAGCAATTAAGACTCCCTGAGGCAATGCTAGGTAGCAGGCTGTTGCAGAAAGAGCAGCATCGCTAAAGCTTTAAAACCATAGGAATACAGAATACCAGGACTAGTTACTCCCTGTAGCTGATGATTTTCGATTAGATAGTAAGTACCATTGGCATTAATTAACGTACCGTCTGGATGAGGCAAAGATAGTGATCCTGTCCCCGGTTCCGGTGGGCGTCGGGGTGATCAGTGGGGTGCTCAAGGTGCTGGTTGGTGTAGGAGTTCGAGGCATAATAGCTCTGACTCCACCACCTCCACCACCGCCACCACCTCCACCACCGCCGCCCGAAGAAGTCAGTCACCAGGGATCGTACCCTAACGTCACTCGGTACAGCTTTAAAATTTTAAAGTAAAAACAACAGTACCCGGTTTCAGTTCCCGCTGAATGTTCTCCGAGTAGAGGTGTGGATGGTTACGCCAGTAAAGCTGATGTATCCGGTCTTCTATCCCACGCATAACCAGAGAGGTTTCCGCTGCCATCATTTAAAACCCAGCATGGGAAGGGTTTAGACTAATCCAACCGTAGGTATCGCTCCAAACATCGCCGGTTCAAGCTGAATCACTTACCTGAACATTCCCATTTTGTCGGATTGATTTTATAAAGCAAGTATTACTGCCCAAGACGTATTTGTTGGTGGAGTCTA
>CAWBGV010000002.1:0-36408 GCA_963788395.1 Candidatus Doudnaibacteriota bacterium
GATAATGAGAAGACATAAAGAAGCAAAGGAATGCAGTTTTTAAACATAATAAAGAAGAGTGGCATAATAACCGCACTACATTATTTGGGCTAATTCACATTAGCGCCTTATCCTTTAAGCTTGTGTAAAAATCAACCGTTACCATGACGTGGTCTAGCACTTCAGTGCTAAGTAGCTTTTTGGTATCTTTTAGCCACTTGGTACTGTGGATAAAAGAGCCGCGGATATTTTTTTACTCGCGCTATTTTGGAAAGTTTAGCTTTGCTCAAAAATGCAGCCTGCTTTTATGGTTTAAGACAATTTGCTCAGTTTCACAGAACAAAGTTAGGAGCAATTACTCTTTATTTTATTCTTCCATAATCAATAAAAAGTTTAGTAAGTTTAATGAACATATTTTTGATACTTAAAATTTACTTTATTAAAGTCTGCCATAAATACACAACTAGCTTAAATTTTCTCTCCGCAAGCTGTTTAACGGATAATGGTCTGGAGTTTAAATTTTGTAACTTAACATAAGCCCACAAACACAATCAAGGAATAAAATAAAAATAAATAGTCTTTAAACTTATCTATTTACATGGTATAATAAATCATAAATAAATAATGTTTACAAAGACCTAAAAAATTGTTCATGTCATGCAGACAAGACAAAAAGAATCACTGGGCCATTCCTCTCTCTCTCTCTCTCTCTCTCTGCTACTGCATTAAAGGCCTTCTTAAACAAAAAAACAGCACGTAAATATCCGGCCAGATTTTACCAAGCCGGTTTTGCGGGTCTTAAATTATTATTAGTCCTGGGGTCTGCCATTATAGCAGTCTCAGGATTTTTGTTTTACCAAATTAATAGCGGCTCCAATACTAAGGTTGCCCTTTATATTCCTTCTTTTCATATTGCGCGTCATCAAGTCGCTCAAAACAACTTATTACCAAAAAATAAAACCGTACGAATTAAGCCGCCAGCCACAAATACACAAACTACTGGAGAAGTTTTAGGGACTTCTTTTGGGGCTCCTTCCAATCCCGTTGCTCAAGTCTTGGGAGACTCCACAACTTCTGTTAAAGCGCAGGTGGAAGATATTTTAAACCAATATTTAGCTGAAGGAAAATTTATCGGTCCCCAAGGCCCCACGGGTCCACAAGGTTCAGCTGGAGTAGCAAGCGTCTCTAATAATGGCAACGGTCAAACCACTTCCGTTATCGGCGGCAACCCAATTGTGACTTATATCCCGGCGGTAACATCTAATAACTTTTCGGGTACTTCCTTGGCCGGCTTTGGCGATTTATCGGCCAATGGTTTTACCACCCAAACGGCAATTGTTGGCGGTACCTTAAATGTCAGCGGCAACACAACCTTGTCATCTGGTTTGGCTGTAATCGGCGACAGTTCTATTTCAGGGAGTTTTTCCGCGGCTACTTCCACATTATCATCCCTTATCGTTTCCGGTTCCGCCACCATTCCCACTATATCTACCACGACCATTACCAGCCTGACTGTTTCCGGGCCGGTAACCTTTACCGGCTCTACTACAATAGCCGGGCTGACGGTGTCCGGGTTAAATCCGGGACTGACCGTAGGCTCGGTTGCATTTCAAAATTCCTCCGGCCTTACCGAGGACAACAGCAATTTCTTTTATGACGCGACCAACCATCGCTTTGGCCTTGGCACTAGCACCCCAAGCCAGCTTTTGACTGTGGCTGGTAATGCCTTAGTTACAGGTTCGACTACGCTCACCGCCTTAACGGCGGGCCAAACAACTTTGGGCAACGCTTCTACTTCCGCTCTTACCGTAAATGGCCAGACGGTTTTAGTTGGTGCCGCTATTTTGCAATCCACGCTTAACGTCACCGGGCAGACCTCCTTTACCACAGCTTCGGGCACGGCGCTGACACTTTCCGGAGCATTGATGGTAAACGGAAACTCCCAGCTCGCCACCTCCACTATCACGAACTTAACCGTGACCAACACATCTACATTAGCTACGCTAATTGCTAACGGCAGTGTTACCTTTACCGGTAATATAAACTTGGCTACGACCACAATTGCGCAATTGACAGTAACGGGGAACGAACTTACCAGCGGTAACGCTACGACAACCGGCAATCAAATAATTAGCGGCACTTTAAATGTCAGCGGAACATCTAATCTTGCCACCACCACTATTTCTAATTTAACGGTAACCAACACTACCACACTAGCTTCAAATATAAATTTGACGGGTACAAATCCGGTTATAGATTTAACTGCCGGGACTTTAAATTTAAATACCGTCAACAACCGCCCACTGACTTTCGGCAGCGGATTGTTTACGCTGGGTGGCAACTTGCAGGTTAATGGCAACGTCGGCATCGGGACGACGAGTCCGACGAGCAGCCTGTTCGTTCAAGCGGGAGCGAATGTCAATCCGTTTACTGTGGCATCCTCATCGGGGCAAAGTGTAATGGTAGTAACAAATCAAGGCAATGTCGGGATCGGGACGACGAGACCCAGTGCTAGTTTGGACGTATACGGAAGTGGCGCTACGAATCCTTTTCTAGTTTCTTCATCAAGTGGGAGTACGTTAATGGTGATAAATAATCAAGGCAACGTCGGGATTGGGACAACAACTCCTGTAGCGACTTTTGCGGTTTCTGCTGCAACTCCACCAATTGCTAACCAATTCAATTATGCTAACTATTCAACCATAAATGGCGGAAGCAATGGTACAAATGTAGCAGGATTTTTCCACGCTACTGGCAATTCAACGAACTACGCTATTTACTCTGATGCGGGGAATGCTTATTTGAGCGGGACATTGAACATGAACACCAACTCCATTCTGAATGCGGGTAATATGCAAATAGTTGGGATAGCAACAAGTACGGGCTATGGGAATTTGGAACTGTTAGATACCCAGACGAACCATAATGCCGGACAAGGAGGCATTATGACATTTTGGGGAAATCCTGCGTCGCAAGGAAATAGCTCCAATAATAGTCTTTATGCTGCCATAGAAGGTATTAAGGAAAACGGCTCGGGTAATAACAGTCTAGGCGACTTGGCGTTCTTAACACAGTCTACATCAACCCTCGCTGCTGGTTTATCTACCGCAGTTGAGGCAATGAGAATTACAAGTGCTGGCAACGTCGGCATCGGGACGACGAGTCCAATGAACTCGCTCGACATGTATTCTAGGCGGCGCCCTGTCGGGCCTCACCTCTTCGGCAACTATCGCCAATGCAGACAATATACAACTTACCTACAACTCGGCCATTACACATGGACTTATTGAGGGTCAGGCTGCGCGTGGCTACGATGAGCTCGCCTAGTGCTCTAAGTGCTGGCGACAGTATACTGCGGCTCACCGGCAGCGGCTGGGACGGTACGGGCTTCAACAACGATATTCGGCTTCTGTTGAACATTAAGGCAGGTCAGAATATCGCCCCTGGCGCCGCGGGAGGACGAATCGTGCTATTGCAAGACAACGAACCTTAACAGCACGACCCTCATCGATCGTATGCTTAATGATAATCAGCGGCAACGTCGGCATCGGGACGACGAGTCCGACGAGCAGCCTGTTCGTTCAAGCGGGAGCGAATGTCAATCCGTTTACTGTGGCATCCTCATCGGGGCAAAGTGTAATGGTAGTAACAAATCAAGGCAACGTCGGCATCGGGACGACGAGTCCTATAGCGACTTTAGCGGTGCAAGCTACCAGCACCACTAATCCGTTTGATTGTAGCCTCTTCTTCTGGATCGCAATTATTGACAGTCCTGGGAACTGGCAACGTCGGCATCGGGACGACGTAGGCCGATAACTCTTCTTACTGTCGGGAATAATATCCGCCCACCACCGCTAGCAAACGGTCTTAACTTTGGAAGCGATGCTTAGGACGAAATTGATATAGGAGTGCCGCAGGGACGATAAAAACGGACGGTAATTTGAATGTTGGTAATAGCTTCTGGTGCCTCAGTAAGATTACAGAGTAGTGTTGGTAGTGATGGTCTTATGTATTTTGGAGCTTCGGGAGCTTATGACGAATATTACATAGGGAAAAGGTATTCTGGGAATTTTACAATTAGCAATAGTGGAGGAGATAGACTGACTTTATTAACAGGAGGAAATATTGGTATTGGAACATGGGGCACCGGTCAATACAGTTAGACGTAAACGGTGCGATGGCAATTGGATTTCTTTACTGCTGGAGTTAACATCGCACCGGCAAATGGAATGATAATAAGCGGCAACGTCGGCATCGGGACGACGAGTCCGGGTAATATATTAACTGTCCAAGGAGGAAGTCCGCTTGCTGTGAACACGAGTAATAGTGCGCAAACATCTTGGATAACTCAAAATGATAGCGGTGCTCAAGGGTATATTACGACTTACGGTTCTGCGTTTAGTAGCACTCAATATAGAAACAATGCTGGGTTCGGTGCCACAAATTCTATATATGTTCAACCTGATGCTAGTGTATCGACTGGTGGAACACAGGAGTTTTTATGTACTTACGGGTGGATATAGTAATACTAATCCAACATTGACTGTGACGGCAGGAAATCCAGGCAACGTCGGCATCGGGACGACGAGTCCACAAAGCCAACTTTAATATCCAAGCAACAGGTACTGATACTAATAATGCCTTTACTATCAACAGAGATTATTTGACACATAACGGTATCAGACTTTGGTTACAATAGTGTGGTGACATAAATACCGCTGGCACCATCGGATGTCGGTAATGTAGATTCCAAATATCAATTGAAAGTGGACGTGGATATCTTGATATGGATGGAAATTCTAATGTTTTGGTGGAAGCATTTCAAAAGGTGCTCCAAAGAATGTGGAAATTGTAACAAATAATATTTTCCACGTATTTTTGGATACCTCGGCAACGTCGGCATCGGGACGACGAGTCCGAGCCAGTTGTTGACGGTGGGGAATAATAATCAGTTTACGGTGAGCAGTGTAGGGACTGTGACTACTCAACAAGCAACGGTGAATGGAGCACTATATGCCACGAATGGTCAAGGTAGTGCCGCAACTGCAATTGCTTTGGAAGGACAAAATTATTACGGACAGATACAGCAACTTGGTTCAGATTATTGGGGATTGGGATATGGGTCAGTCCTTGGCACAAACGGGACTACAACCATAGCGTGGAATGGTGTTAATGGCAATGTAGCACTCGGTAATAACATCACCAACAAAACTACATTGGCTGGGGCAAGTCTAGTAATAAATAACGGCAACGTCGGCATCGGGACGACGAGTCCGAGCGGGAAACTGGATGTGGTTGGAGTAGATAACAGTACCGCAACTAATATTATGACTGCTTACTCAAATAATTTGTCGCAGGGTTTTTCAATCAGATATGACGGATTGCACGCAGTGGGTTCTAATGCAGATGTGGGAGTTAATATTATTCCACAGGGGAATGGCAGTCTTGGATTGGGAAATAGTGCCGGGACTGGCAATATTACAATAGGAAACACTTATACTGGTTTAATAACAAATGGTGCTACTACAAACCTTTTAACTGGAGGGTCAGTTGGTTCTGTGTATGCTTATGGTAACAGCATAAATGGACAATATAACACCAATGCTAATGGTTTATTGTATATAAACTATGAGGGATACAACGCTGGTACTACGCAATTCCGTGATACTGAAATAGCTAATGGGAAAAATGGGAATGTGTTATTTGTGCAAGGAAGCACCGGCAACGTCGGCATCGGGACGACTAGTCCGACGAGCAGCCTGTTCGTTCAAGCGGGAGCGAATGTCAATCCGTTTACTGTGGCATCCTCATCGGGGCAAAGTGTAATGGTAATAACAAATCAAGGCAACGTCGGCATCGGGACGACGAATCCGCAATTTCCTTTGGATGTGACTGGAGGAATAAATCTCACTGGACGACTGACCCTCCAAAATATTCAGAAGATTAACTGGGCGGATAACAGCGGACTGCGTTCAAACGGTTCTAGTCAACTGGTATTTCACTTCGGCGGTAGTGACGGAGCTATCCTCGGCTATCAATCATTGTCTTTGTATTCTGGCGTTAACCCTCCATCGGGTGGATTAATAGTAAGTGGCAACGTCGGGATTGGGACGACGAGTCCTACAAGTAATTTATATGTACAGGGTTCTGGTAGTGTAAATCCGTTCAATATCGCAAGCAGTAGCGGGACGAGTGAATTGTATGTATCAACCGCAGGCAACGTCGGCATCGGGACGACGAGTCCGACAGCTTTATTATCTGTAAACGCCAAAGGAACTACCGACCCGTTTGATATTTATTCCACGACGACAGGAGGGAGTGTATTGCACGTAACATATCAAGGCAACGTCGGCATCGGGACGACGAGTCCACAAGCTACTTTGAATGTTTACGGAAGCGGTACGACTAATCCGTTCTTGGTTTCTTCATCAAGTGGGAGTACGTTAATGGTGATAAATAATCAAGGCAACGTCGGCATCGGGACGACGAGTCCGACGAGCAGCCTGTTCGTTCAAGCGGGAGCGAATGTCAATCCGTTTACTGTGGCATCCTCATCGGGGCAAAGTGTAATGGTAGTAACAAATCAAGGCAACGTCGGCATCGGCACGACGGCACCGGGGGCGGCGTTGCAAGTTGCTGCCTCAAATGGTAACGGAACCGCAATTACAAAATTTACCCAAACAAACGGGACAGCTTCCGTAATCGTTCTTGATAATGGAAAAATGGCGATTGGTCCTGGGACGGGAAATCCAAGTGGGAACCTTGATATTACTGGTCCGACTGGTGGAGCTACTTTAAACTTAATTGGTGCTAATGGTGTAAATCAAGTTCAAGGGACTATTGGTTTCAATGGTAGAGCATCAATAGCATCAATTGTGAACTCATCAGGCAATACTAATTATGGAAGTTTGCAATTTTTTACAAATGATGCGGGAGGTTTGGTTGAAGGGATGAGAATAACAAGTACCGGCAACGTCGGGATTGGGACGACGAACCCAGTGCTAGTTTGAACGTATACGGAAGTGGCGCTACGAATCCTTTTTGGTTTCGTCGTCTAGTGGGAGTACGTTAATGGTGATAAATAATCAAGGCAACGTCGGCATCGGGACGACGAGTCCCCCACAATTATTAACTGTAGGCTCAAGTTCTGTAGGCGGCAATGAATTAATCAGCAAGGGTTGGCTGTGTGTAACAACCGGAGATCAGTGTTCGGGAATTGGCAGCCCTGCTGCCGGTACTGTCTACGCCGTGGGTACCTATACCACCGGCGCGGATGTGGCGGAAAATTATCCTACAAATGATCCGACCCTTACGGCGGGAGATGTTGTAGCCGCAGATACAGGCTTACCGGTTTACGTTACCAAAGCCACATCAACTTCCCCAATCTTAGGAATTGTTTCCACCAAGCCGGGTGTTTTGCTTAACGGTTACAACTCACAAAGTTTTGCCAATGCCTCCACTGTGCCGGTAGCTTTAAGCGGACGCGTGCCGGTGAATGTCAGTAACGAAAACGGCTCCATTGCCATAGGCGACTACCTGGCCCCATCACAACAGTTTCCGGGTTATGTAATGAAAGCCACACAGGCCGGGTTTGTCTTGGGCCGAGCTTTGGAAAACTTTACCGCCTCCTCAACTTCGCCTACGCCGAATTTGGGTTCTGTCTTGATTTTCATCCAGCCGACGCAGTATATGCCAAAAGTCGCTGATTTGCTGCAAAATGGGGCAAATTCTGACCAACAGACATGGCTGCAGTCTTTGGCTAACTTGAATATGACCGACGCTTCGGTGTTTGGGGATATTGCCGTAGAGGGCAGTTTGGCCGTGCAAAAAGATTTGCATGTGGGCGGAGTAATTTATGCGGCTACATTGAATGTGGATAATCTGACAGTAAATAAAACATTATGCATAGGCCAAACCTGCGTAACTGAAAGCCAGCTTAAGGCATTGCTGCAGCTGGTACAGAATCAAAATTCCAGTCCCTCTTCTGGCGGAGGATCTTCGGGCGGCAGCAGTGGAGATAGCGGCCAGGTGGCAGGCGTTTCAACTTCTACGCCGTCCTCCGGCGGCGGCAACTCCACCACAACTCCTTCTGCTACACCAACATCTTCACCAAGTCCGACACCAACGCTAACCACAATTCCTACGCCAACTCCTATGCCAACTGTTACTCCGACGCCTACCCCAATTGTAACCCCTAGTCCAAGCCCAACAGTGGTTCCGACACCAACCCCCACACCCGCCCCTGCTGACCCGTCAACTGACGCTTCAACAGGCCCCTAAAAATAAAAAAATTAACACTAAAAAAGCATCCACAAACCGATGCTTTTTTATTTGTTTTTGGCTGTTTTTTGTATCACGAATGGCAGCGGCAAAGCTGAAAATCCAAGAAACTCGTGAGTTTTTTACCCCACAAGCCCGTGAGGTGGCTTATTTGACAGTTTATTTATTCAGGGATAATATATAAATACTGAATAAAGAATATTTTTCCATTAATCAAACCATCTTATGTCTAATATCACTTTAGAGGGCATTGCGGCCGTTGTTCGTGAAGAACTCAAACCCTTAAATAAACGACTAGAAAAAGTTGAAGTTAGGCTCGGTGCCATTGAAACAACCCAGATTAAACATACCACAGCCCTTGACTCCCTGCTCATAAAAAAGAAAACTAAAGACGAAGAAAAACTTGTTTCTTCCGAACGTTTTGAGCGTTTGGAAAATTGGGCACAGCAAGTCGGCTTAAAGCTTGGCATTAAATTGGAGCTTTGATTAGCTCGGTGAAATCAGAAAACTTTTGGGATTTGTAAAATTGCCCCTTGACTTTTTAAGGGCTTTTTATATAATTAAGGGTCTTTTGCTAAAGACCCTTTTATTTATGTATTTATGCCCCATATATGAAAAGTGCTTCTAAAAAGTCCATAGACCAAAAACCCCTAATCTTTACTCCCACGTTATTCTATGAATACGCCGCCTGCTGCCATTGGATTTGGCACGACCGGTTTACCGACCCCAAAGAAAAGGGCGCCATGCCGGAGCTGACTTTAAAGCTGTTTGAGCAGGGCGTGTTGCACGAAAAAGACTATATTAAGGACTTAACCTACACCCAGGTTAAACAGGTTGATTTAAGCCGGGCTTTTCAGGAAACCTTAAGTCTAATGCAAGCCGGAGCAGAATTGATTTACCAGGGCGTTATCCAATATCAGGCCGAGGGGGTGCTTTACCAAGGCCGGCCCGATTTGTTAAAAAAGGTGCCCGGCAAGTCCGGGTTCGGCGATTATTATTATCAGCCGCTGGACATTAAATCCACCAAAGAGCTGCATACGGAGCAAAAATACCAACTGGTCTTCTATGGTTTGGTTCTAGAAAATATGCAGGGGATATTTCCAACCCAAGCCGCCATTATCAACCGTGACAAGGAAACCGTACCGTTGTTGATAGATGAGGAGCAGAAACAAAAAACGGCCTCTCACATGGAAGTGATTTTAAGCATTATCAAGGGCGATAAGCCACCGTTAAAATTAGTCAGCAGCTGCAAAAGCAGCCCCTGGTTTAACAAGTGCGTGGCCGAGGCTGAAGCGGCCAATGACATAGCCCTGCTGTACCGTTTGGATTTCAGGTCGCATCCGGCCTTACGGCAAAATGGCATCAATAGCGTCGCTGATGCCGCTCAAATGGATATTGACGCTCTCCCAAAGATTCCTTTCGCAACTAAAGAGATTTTACAAAGGGTAAAGCTCCAGGCCCAAAGCTTAAAGGAAGGAAAGCTGATATGGCTGGCCAAACCCGATCTGCCAAATCCCAAGCTAAAAATCTTTTTTGACATTGAGGGCGATCCTTTGTTGCAAACCCAGTACCTGTTCGGCTTTTGGATTGCCGGTGATCCGGAATTTAAATATGCCAAAGCCGGCCACGTCCGAAAGCACAAAACGGACGATCGCTACTTTTTATACTTCCTGGCCGAAGACCCCGGCGAGGAACAAGCTTTATGGAAACAATTTTTGGAATGGCTGGAAGTTTTACCTGAAGACGATTACGCGATTTTTCATTATGCCAATTATGAAAACAGCTGGACCAAAAACTGGCAGAAAAATACGGCAGCTCTCCTAAATTTATGCAATTCCACTCCCGGCTGTTTGACCTGGAAAACGCTAGGAAGGAATCAGTTATCTTTCCGCTGTACTTTTACTCTATCAAAGACATTGCCAAATCCAAATTCGTTAATTTCCAATGGCGGCACGCCAAAGCCGGCGGCGCCCAGAGCGTATTTTGGTATCAGCAGTGGTTGGAAGACGCGGACTGCGATTTATTAAATAACATTATTGATTACAACGAAGACGACGTTCGGGCTACGGAGCATTTTTATTTATGGCTGAAGCAATTTATGACAACTAAATAAATAATATGACTAAACATAAGGTGAAAGCTCAAATCGAAGAAAAAATTGAACAAAAGGACGCTCCGGCTGATGCCGAAACATCAGCGGAAAATAAAGCGACGGCGGATAATACAAACATCGGCGAATCCAAGCTAGCCGAAGTCTGCCCCTATTGCCAATCCAAAGACTTTATTAAGCGCGGCACCCGTAAAAACAAGCACCAGATTGTCCAGTTATACGAGTGCAAAAATGAAGAATGCGGCCGCACTTTCACCGCTCAGGACGTCAAAGGCAAACACTTCCCCCTTAATGTGATTATAGAGGGCATGAGTTACTACAATTTGGGTTTTACCCTGGAGCAGTCCTGTTTATTTTTAAAACAAAAGTTCGGGGTTAACCCCGATCCCGCAACCTTGTCCGAATGGATTGGCCAATACAGCCAGTTGTGCCGCTATCAACGTCTGCGGCCGTATGCCGTTAAGATGTATAATCCCCAGGACGTAGTGGAAGTCGTGACTATGGCGCACCGGCAACTCTACCGTTTCCGCTACCACCGGGCCAAGACCAGGCTGATGCTGGAAGAGGAATATCGTAACCGCCGCCTCGCGCCGCTCAAGGATTTCTTGGACAATATTTCCTCCGTCACTCCGCACCAGTACTTCCAGGAAGGCGAACGCATGTCGGAAATCCGCAGCAAATTTGACAAGGCGGATATGATTGTTAAAACTAAATTTAATTACGCCAACCGTTTGGCGGATTTTGTATTGCAGTCCGTGGCCGACAACAAACAGCGGCACGAACAGCTACAAAGGTTTTTAATAGCCAATGACTCCTGCACCGTGGCCACTGAAGTGCCGGTCTATATCCGCAAAGAGGATGTTGAACATATGGAAAACGATTTAAAATTTAAGGTCACGGATGACGGCAAGATCGAAATCAAAGGCAATAAAAAACCCGAGGCCCTGCCTAAATTGCTGACCGGCCATATTGACATAGTGCAAATCCGCAACGGCCAAATCCATCTTATGGATTATAAACCGGACGCGGCCAAAGAAAAGCCGATTGAGCAGTTGACCTGGTACGCTCTGGCCATGTGCAGGCTGACGGGTTTGCGGCTTTACGATTTTACCTGTTCTTGGTTTGATGACAAAGATTTTTTTCAGTTCTACCCGTTGCACGTAGTGAAAAAATTGAGGGGCAAAAGCAGGCAAAAACGCAAAATATTCTTTAAGGACGGGACTTGGGGCGAGGCCACAAAAAAGGACAAATTGGTGGTTGTGGGACGGGAGCAGTCCGATGAAAAATTTTAACATCCCAATACCGAAATTACTCTCGCATTAAACCTTTCAAAGTGTAAATTTTCATCATTAAAACGAAACCGTAAAATTATGTCCATCTACGACAGAAGCAATGATAGGAGCAGCTACAATAGAGGAGGCTATAACAGAAAACCGTTTACTCCAAAAAAACCGGTGCACACCTTTCGGGACTTGGAAGTCTACCAAAAAGCCATGGACTGCGCGGTACTGGTGTCCAAGGATATAAGCCCAAAGCTGGTGCGGCTAAAATATCCTCTCTTGGAAAACATGGTCAACTGCGCCCTGTCTATTCCTTTGTATATCGGGGAAGGACATTCAATGCGCTTTGACAGCTTTGCCGCAGGTATCGCGCTGCTCGAAAAAGCTATGGCCGGAAGCAATAAAATGGTAGTTTATCTGGAACAGGTTAAGGGTCTATACGGCAGCAAACTGGACGGCAGCCTGTTGGACGATTTGATTGGACGTTATGTAGAAAATAGGAGCAAAATGTTCCGCCTGTCAAAATCCTGGAAAAAATTCCACCAGGAATTTCCGGAAGGAAAGTTTGCCGACAAGTCCACCCAGGCGCCGAGGTATTAGTTATACCTTAAATAAAAGGAATATAAATTACAGTTTTTTTGACAGCTTATATGGCCACAATAAGACAAAAACCACAGCGGTACTAACACTGCGGTCTCTGATAAAGCGCGGTGGCTCAAGTAAGGTATTACTAGGACGAAAATCCCATAAAACCATAGCCAAACCTACAAGTATGTATGCGACGATAATCCAGGCGATAACCATATAACTTAATCATAGCAAACTTCACTTATTAGTTACATTTCTGCCCTATATATTATTCAGTTGTTCCAAGCACATTCTGTAGTCCTTTTTTGCCCCCATCTCACCCCCACCCCTTTTGTATTGATTTGTAGGTTTTGTTGTTTTTGTGTTTTCTGGTTTTAGATTTAGATTAGTTTAGTTATTATTTAAGATATTATGATTTTAGTATTTAGTAGTATATTTAGTATTAGTTGTTAGTAGTAGTATTATTGGTCGTTCAGTTGATTACCTGGTGGTAGGTAGTCCGCTGTTTTTCCAGTAGTGATGACCAATAGAATTAGGCTGTTTAGGAGTTTTACTGGTAGAACGCTATTCTACTACCTGTTCTACCACTAAGCTTGGTTTTAGATTAGCGAAAACTCCGCTTGTTTGCAAGGCGCTGTCAAGACCGCCAGTTGGTAGCCGGATTTAGGGGTTTTGGATATAATGGGTTTGTGAGAGGTCGGATAAAGATACCAAAAGCAAACTTTCAGGAATTTTTTCTATATTTTGATGGGCGGCACGAAGTGCCGCCCAGTGCATTTGCGGAAATGTTTTTGAGATTGCGGCGCTATCGCGCCGCTTTTTGCTGTCCCGCCCGCCCCGCCCCCGCCGCCTTCCTGCAATTGTTTTTGGGACAGGGAGAGGTTCGAGCCAAAGATTTCTTTGGCTGCAACCATCTTTGGGAAAAGCTAGTTAAGCTCGGTTTGGCAGAAGGAGACGAAAAGGCTGGTTTTAAGATGACAAAGCCTGTGCAGGAGATTGAATAGATACAAGATTCAAATAAATCTCTCTAACCAAAGCCAAAAAGGTTTTCCACCTGTTCCGAGATGGTCTACCACAAAAGCCGCCAAAAATTGGTGGCTTTTGTAATGGGCGAACAAGGCCCCCAACGGAAGGTAACCTTGTGAAGGTTACCTCGTTTATGAAAACTTTTTTGTTTTATTTATAACCAAATTGGAGTATAATATAAAAAACTCATAGTTTATGGACAAACTTTTTTCTCAAAACCCAACTGCTGAAAGCCAGAATTCAGATCAGTCTATTAAGAAACCCATGATTCCTTGGGTCATATTGATTTTAGTAGTTTTGGCAGTAATTGGTTCGTTTGTTTACATACAGGGTAGAACAAACCCACATCAAAGTAACAAAAGTGCAAACAAAAATATTTTTCAAAAGAAGGAATTCAGCCCCACAAAGGTACTAGTGACAACCGACTCAGAAATAGCACTTTATGATATACCAGCTCAAAAAATAATTGCTTCCACAACTGAGCCAAATGCTTTTTCTAATGTCGCCGGATCCAGTGCTGCAATACAATATAATTATAAAACCGGAGATATTTTTTATTTTGTTTCAGGTGGTATGGACTATGATGGAACATGTGACCCCGGCGGCACTTGTACCGACGGATTATATAAGACAAATATTTATTCTCATAAAACAACTCTTTTATGGCGCACAGCAGATTGGCCGCCAAGCCAATGGGTTATTGATACAAATAATAACTCGGTGCTTGTTGGGTTTGGGTCAGGCAGCGACCTTGAATCTACCAGCACCGCACGATCAATCTTAGATATTATGAAAATTGATGCCGAGGGTGGGTCAACTTCAACAATTTTTAGCCAGACCTTTCCCGGTAATACTGGGTTTGGAAGTTTTGCGCTATCAAACGATGGCACGAAACTGTATATGACGGCTATACAAGATTTTATTAATCCACGGAGTCCCACCGAAATAAGCGTCAATTATTTAGATTTAACGAGTAATAAACTTTACGTATTAGCTAAAATTACGGCTTCGTCTTTAAATGATATCCTCGATATGTCTGCGTCATATTATTCCTACGACGACAAATATCTACTTTATTTTAACAATAGTATTAACCCTATTATTTTAGATATTAACAATTTAAAGAATATCCCAATCAATGGCATACCATACGCCGATTTGCTTAACGCCAGTTTTGTATGGGCTACAGACAATGCCGGATTATATTATAGCAATGGTACTGTAATTTCTGGCGACAAAGAGATGCGTTATTATTCCTTGGCCACTCAAAGCAGCACAACTTTACCATTTCTTCCACCCTATCATACAGAGCCTATTGCGGCAACGGACAAATATTTGTTTTACACAGCATATGTGCCAGCGAAGACAAGCGGAACTCATTATAATGAATGGGAGACAAGGGGTTATGATTTAGCCAATAATAGAGCTCTTGATTTATCAAATTTTCCCATATCGACCGACCCGCCAGGAATCACTTTTGTAAATGACTAACATGGACAAGTTTTGTGATTTAAGCATTCGCCATAGAAGAATGTAAAATTACGAGGTTATTTAGTGAATCATAAATCTCACTTACCAAAGCCAAAAAGGTTTTCCACCTGTTCCGAGATGGTCTACCACAAAAGCCGCCAAAAATTGGTGGCTTTTGTAATGGGCGAACAAGGCCCCCAACGGAAGGTAACCTTGTGAAGGTTACCTTGGTTTAAGGTTACCTTCGTTTACTATTCTTTAATTTGCCCCGTGGAATACTGGTGTATAAGGGAAGTAATCATAGTTTGGTAAGGTATACCTTTTTGACTGGCCTTGGCTTTGACTTTCAATAAATCGGCTTCCGATACCCGAATATTAATATTTCGGGTCTTGTCCAAAGTATTTTTAACATAACTAAATAGCTTCTTTTTTTCTTTATCCAGATTGGAAATACGCTTAAGTTTACCCTGTTCAAAATCTTTGAGTTGCTGCTTCTCATCTTTGTCTAATTCAAAATATTTCATAAATATATTAATTTGTTAATTGTTAACTAAATACTTCTTTGTAGCCTGACGGCTGGGAATAATTGTTTTAAAAAAGATTTTCTGTTCATCTTCCACAAAAGGAACCAAATAGGCGTAATTATAAATATTCACTACGAGTATTTTTTGATGCCCATATTTCTTTTTGTTGGGATGCTCCAGAATATCGAGGATCATATTCTGATCTATAGCGACTATAACATCTTCAAAACTTACCTCTCTTTCGCTTCGTAATTGCTTATTTTTCTCCTCATCCCAATCAACATACTTCATGACTTTATCATATTACATTAGGTATACTTTGTCAAGTCCTTGCACTCTGAGTCCAACAACTTAATTTTGCTAAGGAATCATGAGGATGGTTGTGTAGTCTGCCGATTTATCGGCTACCTCAGATAGGCCCATAAATGGGCAAACTACAGATCCCTAGGTCAAGCCTTGCCCCCAACGGAAGGTAATCTTGTGAAGGTTACCTTCGTTTAGGTACGATTTGGAAATCGATCGCCGCTTTCTGGGATACGAAACGATTATCTGCTTGCGCCTGAAGGCTGAATGGGAACACTTTCGAATAACCCTTCCCCCAGACGCGACAAAAGACTATTATTTTTTGGTTACCGTATTCACGCCGTCGGCAGGCTGACCATCATCAACAGCGCCAGAACAGATGTTCCGGCGTTGTCTTTTTTATTGCACAAAAAAGTAAGTCTTAACAAAACAAACCCTCAAAAATAAACCGAAAACCCCAGCACCCTAAAAATCGTGGCCGGGATTTTTATGCTCCATTATGATTGTCAGTGGAATTATGTTAAGATAAAGGCAAGTTAATTAACATCTTAAATTTTATGCCGCGAATAGAATCTGGTTCTCCCGAAGAAATGCCTGCCGCCCGGTTTGCCAACGCGGGACGGCGATTTAAAACGGGCGTGGAAGTTCCCGCCGATGAACGAAAATGGACAAGTCAATTAGTAGAATCATTTAAACGCCTAGATTCGGAATACCAGCACAAAATAACCCAAATCATAGAAGGCATGAGAAAAGAACAGCCGGAACGCGCTTTAGAAATAGCAAAACAAATTAGTGACTTTTTTTTGGGAGTTAGCAAAGCTGGAGAAAAATCTATTGACCTCCAAACTTTTCTGGAAAATTTAGAAAATCAGATAGTAAATAAAAAAACTGACCGCGTCAATTAACTTCCTAGGTTAGCCCGTCAACAAATCCGTCTACAGCTCCAAAATAAATACCGCAATTCATGCGGTATTTTAAATTGCTGTATTTAAATTTTACATTTCCCCACGACAATGCTATGGTATTTTAGTAATGGAGGCATGATGGAAACACAGGTGTGGGTAATTTTGGCTGTCGCAACAGCTGGTGTAGCCTGGGTGGTGTATCTGATGATCGCGCAATTGCGCCGTCGCCGGGGGGACGATTTGCATCAGAGAAGAGGAGTCGTAATTCTTGCGCTCCTTCTGTTCGTACTCCTGGTTCTGGAACGCGGACTTAAAGGAACCGCCTTTAAACCGGATCCAATGAGTTTTTCGATTCACATGATGTTCGCCATCCCCACAGGAATAATTTTGTCTCTCGTGGTCTTAACCGGACTATTGGCCAGAAAAAAAGGTTTGGCTTGGGCCATGAAAGTCCATCGTCTGTTCAACAAGCCGTCAGGCCACGGAATGATGTATTGGCTTTCGGCCAGCATCCTAACCGGCTTAATCTTCCTGGCTGTTTCGCTGGTACACACAGCGGCAACGTAAACATTCACGCGGAGTGGGTCATAAAATTTTGACCCACTCTTTCTTAAAAACTCCAATGAACAAACTCAATATTGCTTATAAAGTCTTACTCATACTTATCTTAGCCGCCATTCTCTTTGAATTTCTGGTCATGATAGCAGCTCCAGCCCACCAAGCCAGTTCACGCTGGGCGCTTGCCTTAATTATTATATTTGTTATATTGGTAGAAATAAGAATTAGAATAAAAGGCGGCTCCAATTTTGATGCCTTGCTCAAAATTCACCTCTGGTGCGCCATACCTTTGCTGATAACTTTAATTTTAATTAACTTCTGGTTTAACGGCAGCCGGTATCCTTATTATGACTGGCTAGCCTACGTTAGCTTTGCATTATTCTTAGGAACTACCGCAACCGGCGTGCCCATGATTTTAAAACGTTTTTAAAAATAATTCATATTTTTTTCAAATATAGTTTAAACACAGAGAACCGTCATATATTCTATAATAAAACAAACCTTTCAATTTATGCCGGAAAAAACCTGTACCCATGTAAGCCAAATACGAAAAGTAAAACCCAGCGCCCAGGGCTGCGAAGACTGCCTAAAAATCGGCGATACCTGGGTGCACCTGCGGCTCTGCCTTATTTGCGGACACGTTGGCTGCTGCGACAGCTCTAAAAATAAGCACGCCACTAAACATTACCGCGCCACCGGGCACCCCATTATTCAATCTTTTGAGCCCGGAGAAGATTGGCGCTGGTGTTATATAGATGAAATCTTTTTATAAAATCATGGCGCATAAAATTTTAGCTAAAACCTTGGCCGCTTTGTGGTTACTTGACGGACTGCTGCAATTTCAGCCAAAAATGTTCAGTTCAGATTTTATCAATAACGTTCTGGCTCCTAATTTAGCTGGCCAACCCGCATTTTTGCATGCCCTAATTGCTCTTGGCATACATGTGTTTAACCTAAATATCCCCGTTGTCAACTTTCTAGCGGCCACGCTGCAAGTAATTATTGGAGTGCTTTTATTTTTTCCAACAGACAGTAAAACTTTTAAAACCGGTTTGTACTTGTCTATTATTTGGGGCTTAATCGTCTGGATTTTTGGCGAAGGGCTCGGCAATTTGCTGGCTGGTTCAGCCAGCTTTTATACCGGCATGCCCGGAGCGGCTCTGCTCTACGCGCTCATCGCGGCCTTTTTACTGGTGCCGGAAAAAATTACCACCAGCCTGATTAGTAAGATTACCGCGGTGTTACTATTGCTTGGCGCGGCCTTACAGTTTCAGCCGATGTTTTGGAATTCCGGCGGACCCCAAATGGTCTTCCAGGCTTCCGCTGCTGACACCGTCCATACTATTAACGCCATACCAACCATACTATCTAATTCATCGCTGACTCATGCGGTTGTATTTAACTGGCTTTTAATTATTATACCAATACTATTGGCTGCCGCTCTATTTTTTAAACCTAACCGAATTACCGCCGCCCTCACTATTGTGTTCCTATTGGCGGTATGGTGGCTTGGGCAAGATTTTGGCAGCCTATCGACGGTATGGATGGGCACTGCCACGGACGTTAACACTGCCCCGTTGTTAATGTTACTGATTCTTCCCCTATTGATGATTAATCAACAAAATTTGAGTAATATAAAAAACCAGCCCTAGTGGCTGGTTTTTTATATTGTCGATTACATTTCCGGCAGAGCGTCATATTGGGTATGGAAGTCCGCCATCCATTTGGCAGTCTCTTCCGGAGTCATTTTTTTAATCTGCTCGGCCATATCCGGATGCGCTTGAGTAACATGATCCATGGCGCTTTTAACTATCTCTTCCGCCGTGCTGCCGGTGAAAACAACCGTGCAAGTGGCAGGCCCGCCCATTGCGGCGCAAGTTATTTGCTTCATATAAAATTCCTTTCGTATAGTTATTGCTTAGAGATTATATTTTAGCATATCACCGACGTTTTCCCAAAATAGAATTATTGATTAATAAAAAAGCGGCAGAAGCAATTGGCACTCAGTACCAATCCCCTTGCCGCCTTAGTGATTACTGTTTGACCGTTTTTGTCAACGAATACATAACTAAAAAAATACCGCTACAAAAGCGGTATTTTTACATTTTCAAATTGTTTATGATAGAGTTCGGCATAAAATTGCTTGTTGGCCAGCAATTGTTCGTGCCGGCCGCGCTCCACAATGCGTCCGTCTTTGACTACCAAAATCTGATCAGCATTAATAATAGTCGAGAGCCGGTGAGCAATCACCAAAGAAGTTCGTCCGCGCAGAGCGGTTTCAAAAGCCTGTTGAATAGCCGATTCCGATTCCGAATCCAAATGCGCCGTAGCTTCATCTAAAATCACCACGTCCGGCGCCTTCAGCAGTACCCGGGCTATGGCAATGCGCTGTTTTTCCCCGCCAGATAACCGGTAGCCGCGCTCGCCAATAACCGTATCCATTTTTTCCGGCAGCGTCTCTACCAACGGCAAAATTTGCGCTCCGCGCAAGGCTTCTATTAATTCCTGGTCCAGGCATCAGGCTTGGCGTACAACAAATTAGCGCGGATAGTATCGTGGAACATGTGCGCCTCCTGCATGACCATGCCTATGGTCTGCTGCAGAGAACGAAACGTAGCCTGACGAATATCAAGATTGTTAATTTTAATACTGCCGCTCTGGACATCGTAGAGCCTGGCCACTAACTGGGTAATAGTAGTTTTACCCGCGCCCGAAGGCCCGACCAGAGCAACAAGTTGCCCGGGTTCGGCGGTAAATGAAACATCAAACAAGACTTGCTTTTCCGGCGCGTTATTTAAAACCGCCACCGACTCCAAAGATGCCAAAGAAACTTCTTTGGCCGAAGGGTATTTAAAATCAACATGATCAAACACAATTCGTGCCGGTCCGGAAGGGATATCTATAGCGCCTGGAGCTTCCTGGACCATGGGCTTAAGGTCTAAGATTTCGAAAACCCGGTCGAAGGAAACCAAAGTAGTTAAAACATCGACTTGAACGTTAGACAGAGCCGTCAGCGGCCCATACAATCGGGCGAAATATGAGGTAAGCGCAACCAAAGTACCTACGTCCATTGCGCCGCGCAAAGCCAAGCTGCCTCCCAGTCCGTAGGCAATGGCCACGGCTAAGGAAGCGGTTAAGCCCAAGGCGATAAAAAAGATGCGCGTATAAGTGGAAATTTTTACGGAAATATCACGCACTCCCCCGGCTTGGCGGCTAAAAGCGCGCTCTTCGTCGCGAGGTCGTCCGAATATTTTAGAAAGCTGGGCGCCGGCTACATTAAACCGCTCAACCATAATATTGTTCATCTCCGAAGACAAGTCGTAATTCTTCCGGGTCAGCTGCTGCACGCGCTTGCCGACAAAACGAGCCGGCACAATAAACAAAGGAATTAACAGTAACGCAATGAGCGTAATCTGCCACGAGAGTACAAACATGGCGCCCAGCACCAGGACAGTCGTCACAATATTTCCGACCATGCTAGAAAGGATATCGGTAAAGGCGTCGCGCACCGCGGTGACATCGGTATTTAAGCGGCTGACCAGCGCGCCGGTCCGGGTACGCGTAAAAAACGCTAACGACATTTGCTGAATGTGATTAAAAACCTGGACCCGCATATCATACAGCATCCCCTGGCCAATCCTGCTGGCGTAGCCGCGTTGGCCAAAAGTGAATGCCGCGTCTAAAATAGACAGCCCGGCCGCGAACAACGCCAGGGTAACAATAACTCTTTCGTTATGTCCCAAAATACCCTGGTCAATAATCGACCGGTACAACAGTGGATTAACCACTCCAACCACGGCATCGAGCAAAACCAATAACAAAAACGTTACCAGTTGCCATTTGTAACCGGCAATAAATTTGAAAATGCGCTTGGTGATGCCTGGTTTTAGGTCGTGCTCCAGCAGCTCGCTATCGCGCGCGAAGGATCGAAAGCCACGGCCGCCGCCTGGAAATGGACTCATAAAAATACTGTTTAAAATTTTTTGATGCTGCCCGTTATGCCATTATAACGGATTTAAAAAAACTTTTAAATCCCGTCATATTTTGTTAAAATAAGGTATGCCCACCTTCAATTTACATCTGGGTTCGCCATTTCTGCCCCAACAAACTCCCGATAAAATATTCCAGACACTCTCAGCCACCGGCATCCAAGAGCGTAACAGCGATAACTATCCCGAAGGAGCCTACGCTTTGGGACGTACCGGTGAACTGGAAGTCAAAATCTTTACCGGCGACCAAGCCGGGTTTGAAGCTTACCCTTACGGCCTGGCGCTGCACCTGGAAAATGGCAGTGCGCTATCTATAGATAGCGCAACACAAGCAGCTATACTTATACTCCTGAAGGCAGGTTTTACGGTAGCAGCAGAACTCTCGTATCAGCCGGGGAAACTTACCCGTCAAATTTTTAAACTTGGTCCGGGGGATCAACTGATAAAAACACAAGATGAGGTTGAAGTATCTGAATGATAAAACCGCGGGCATTTATGGCCGCGATTTTTAAATCCGCTTTATTATACTTGCAGCTTGACCGCCAACTCAGCGACTTTATCTAAAACTACATTCGCATTTTGAGCTTGGGCTTCGCCGTTAACTAAGTGGCCTTCGGCGTCAAACGCTTGCCAGACCAGCGGGATTAAGACTTGATCGCGAACATCAAACATTTGCAATTCCGCGGCCACAGCCCGCAAATGTTCCGCAGCCCGGGCTCCGCCGGCATAACCGCCGTAGGCTACCAAGCCGAGCGGTTTGCCGTTCCAGGGTTTATAGGCGTAATCGATGGCATTCTTTAAAACCGAAGAATAACTATGATTGTATTCCGGGGTGATAAAAATGAATCCGTCGGAGCTTTCAATTTTTTCCACCCATTTTTGGACTGTGGCATTCGGATGCGCTCCGGTATGTTGGCGCGTCTCGTTAGAATCGGCAAACAAGGGCATAGGATGGTCGCGCAAATCCACCAGTTCCGTCTCCGCGTTCGGATTATTTTTTACCGCATCCATAAACCACTTTGCTACCGTTTCCCCCACTCGCCCTTCGCGGATACTGCCTAAGATGACACTGATTTTTGGTTTAGTCATATTGTCTCTCCCCTATTTAATTAATGGTACTAACTTTCTAATAAAACTATCTTCGGCCAGCTGATAATAAATACTGTTTCCCTGCCGCCGAGAGCTTAAGAGGCCGTTGTCTTTGAGCAGCTGCAAATGATGCGAGACGCAGGCAATTCCCATCCCAACCTCCGCGGCAATATCCGAAACATTAACTTGTTTTTTGGAGGCTAACAGGCGCAAAATGCGCAAGCGCGTAGGATCCCCTACCAGGCTGAACTGGCGGGCCTTCCGTTCAATTTCTTGGGTTAAGTCCATACAGAGAATGCAAAATAAAGTATTTAAGTATTCAAATAACTATTTGAATAGTAAAGCCTTCACTAAAACTTGTCAACCACCAGTTGAACCTTTTTTGCTGCGGATAACTGGATTTTACTTTATTTAAGCGGCAATGTATAATGTAATCGAAGACAAACTCAATGAAAAAAACACAAAAATTAGGAAGGGGGTGGTTACGATGAAAGCAATGCATAAAATTGCCTTTATTCTACTGATTATTGGCGGCCTGAATTGGTTAATAGTGGCTCTGGCCGGCAAGGATCTGTTCCAACTGCTGAATATGAGCATGAACAGCACACTCCCAAGAATAGTCTACCTGTTAGTAGGTTTGGCAACGCTCTGGGAAATCTTTACCCACGGCAAGCACTGCAAAGCCTGCACTATGCCGGCTGCAGCTAAACCAACCATGTAAACAACCGGAAGGTTACAAGTCCTATAGGATCCATTGGTCCTCTAGGACTTATTTTTATTTTGTGCGATTTTCTGCTAAACTAATTATGTTATGAAAAAAGCGGCAATTTTAATCCTTATCCTTGTGGCAGGCTTTGGCCTCTACACAGTATTCAAAAAAACTCCGGGTCCGGCGCGGCCGCAGGTGGCGGGGATGTCTACCAGCGTACTTCAGCAATTTACCAACGTCGGAACCAAAGCCGGCTTTCACGTCTACGCCCCTACGGCTTTACCCGCCGGCTTTTCCCTAAGCCAGACCGCGCCCATAGCTTTTTTGGATAACGTAGTAGACTACAGCATCCCGAACGCTTCCGGCACCCAGGAATTTATTATCGCGGAAAAATCCCACACCCAAACCAACAACTCATTGATGCTAACCCCCTTCATGATGCAGTCGGCTGGCTGGAATGTAACCAACGTAACTATTAACGGTGCAACCGGCTCGCTCGGCCAAACGGTGGCCGGCAGCGACGCGCCGAAAAATTTTGAAGATTTAGTCTATACTACCTCTGACGGAGTCGACGTAGAAATTTTTGATAACTTCGGGTATGGCCAATTAGTCCAGCTGGCGCAGTCAATGCAGTAAACATAGGCCGCCAGACCAAGCTGTGGTTACCCCGATAGAACGCGGGGTATTTTCGTCTTATAGGTATCTGACCATATGAACCTTATTCTCCGTGAATTTATACTAGTGCTAGCCCTAACCCTGTTTAACGGGTTTTTTGCATGCAGCGAGATTGCTTTAATCTCTTTACGAAAAACACGGGTAGCCGCCTTGGTTAAACGCGGCAGCCGGCGGGCCCAGATTATTCAGCAGCTCCAACAAAACCCGGAGATGCTTTTTGCCACGGTGCAAATTGGAGTTTCGGTCATTACGATTTTAACCTCGGTTTTTGCCGGCAGCAGCCTGGCCGAACAGATTGCTGTTCATTTGGCCAAAGCGCCTTATTCATTTATTGCCAGCCACGCCTATGGTTTAAGCTTTGCTCTGATTGTGGTTTTGCTTTCGTACATTAGCTTGGTCCTGGGAGAGTTGGCGCCAAAATCCCTGGGCCTGCGCTACGCAGAACAATTTGCCTTGCTGGCCGCCTATCCCATTTGGATATTTTCGCGCCTGTGTTATTGGTTGGTTAAAATACTCAATCTGAGTACCAGTCTGCTCTTAAAACCATTCCGCGCCTCCCGCATGAGCAGCGAGCCACGGTTATCTGAAGAAGAAATCCGGACCGTAATTTCCGAAGGGCGGCGGGTCGGAGCCATCGAAGCCCAAGAGCACGATATTATAGAGAATGTTTTCGAATTTACCGATTTAACCGTGAGTAAAATTATGGTACCACGCACCCAGATTACGGCTTTTAACATCCATGATCCGGTAGAATCCATTATTCACCAGGCCGTAGATTCGGGCTTCTCCCGGGTTCCGATTTACCAGAACACTTTAAACAATATTGTCGGGATTCTCTACACCAAAAAACTGTTAACGCGGCTGGGACAGAATTTGGAAAAAATTGATCTGCAAAACTATCTGGTGCCGCCCTATTTTGTACCCGACAGCATGAAGATTAACCGGGTCTTGCAGCGGCTGCAAAACAAAAAAGCCCAAATGGCCTTAGTCACCGATGAATACGGCGAAATTGTCGGCCTGGTCACAGTGGAAGATTTACTGGAAGAACTGGTTGGAGAAATTAGCGATGAGACGGACGAAACCAGCCGGGCGATTGTGCAGCAGCCGGATGAAAGTTTTATTGTTTCGGGCGCCTGCTCGATTGTAGATTTCAACAAACAATTTGGTTCGGGACTGCCGGAAGATGAAGATTTTTCGACCGTTTCCGGCTTCCTCCTCGACCGCCTGGGACGCTTCTCCCGGGAAGGCGATACCGTGAGTGTCGATAATCTGGAATTTACAGTAAAAGAAAAAACTTTGCGGACCGTAAAAACGGCAGTTGTTAAACACCTTAATTTGCTATAATATATGTATCAACTCCAGCTATTGGCCAGCCCGTGGTGGGTTAATCTCCTGATTCTTGTGCCGGTTATTGCGTTTTTTGTTTTTCGAAAAGGGCTGGAGATTCCAAAATTTCAGCTGGCATTACTGACAATCTGGGGTGTGGTATTTGGCTTTTTGGAAGCAGCCGCGGTTATTTACTTGCGGGCGGCCGGCGGTTTGCTGCCGGGAATGAGTACTACAGCAGTCCCCTCTGCCAACCAGATCTTAATCCAACTTGACCACCGGTTACTGACCGTAGAAATCTGCCGCGAAGCTGGGACCATGGTCATGCTCCTGAGCACAGCGCTGCTAGCGGCAAAACGATCCCGCGAACGCTGGGCAATATTTTTATGGATTTTCGCCATTTGGGATTTAATCTACTATCTGGGACTATGGCTGGTAATTGGCTGGCCGAATTCGATAACCGCCCCCGATGTCTTATTTCTCATTCCCGTCCCCTGGCTATCCCAAGTCTGGTTTCCGTATCTGGTCAGCGGTCTAACACTGCTGGCGGTCGCGGTCAACCTTCAAACCACTTCTAACATTTCTCAAACTGACGCTTAGCGCCCAAATCATGTTTAAAGTCTTTAAAACTCTCTTTAATTTTCGCGAGCAAAAAAAACAGCTTCTGCTCATAGTCTTGTTCAGTTTTTTGATTTCTTTTCTGATTGCGCGCTGGTATTCAGTTGTGATCGGCGGTTCCATTTTTATTCGCGGCTACCACATTCACCATTTTTATTTTGGCATGCTCTGCCTGACCGTAGGCGGCCTGATTGGAATTTTAACGGAAAGCCAAAAGTTTTCCCGCGCCGCGGCCGGTTTTATCGGCGTAGGCATAGGCTTATTTGCCGACGAAATCGGCCTGCTCTTAAACTGCACGTCCCCGGCGCGCATATGCGCCTACGCCTTTCCCGACAGTTTTGATATTATTAGCACCATCGCCGTAATTATTGTTTTAATCCTGGTCTTAGTAGATTACTTAGAACGGCCCGACGACCGATAACACTTAGATATTTTGGCAACTACACCTCTGACCATTTTAGCCATCGAAACCAGCTGCGACGAAACTGCCGCGGCGATTTTAGAAGTTAGGCTGGATGGAAAAAAATTTCCTAAAATAAAAACACTCTCGTCTGTTATCCGTTCGCAAATAAAACTTCACTCCAAAATGGGCGGGGTTGTGCCGGAAGCCGCGGCGCGGGCGCATGTACGAAATATACTCCCTGTGACAAAAAAAGCTTTAAGCGACGCGCATAAAGCTTTGTCTCAAATTAATTTGATTGCGGTAACGCAAGGCCCCGGCTTAATTCCGTCATTAATCGTTGGGGTAGAATTCGCCAAAGCCTTGTCCCTGGCCAAAAACATTCCCGTACTCCCCATCAACCACATGGCCGGCCACTTATATTCCCCCTTTGTCAATTCCACGCCTACCAACTCCCCAATAGTCTCCCTAATCGTCAGTGGCGGCCATACCCTTTTAGTTCTTATGATGGATATGGGACACTATAAAATCATCGGTCAAACCGTTGACGATGCAGCCGGCGAAGCCTTCGACAAAGTCGCCAAATTGCTCGGCTTGCCCTATCCCGGCGGTCCGGGAATTAGTAAGTTGGCCGCGAAAGCCAAACATCCGGTCGAGTTCCCCAGGCCGATGATTCATTCCAAGGACTATAACTTTTCCTTTGCCGGACTCAAGACCGCCGTACTCTATTATCTCCGCGACCACCCTCTACTGACTATCCGCCTCGCCGGCGGGCAGGTAAACTACTCACTCAAAACTGACATTTCTGCCGGTTTCCAAAACGCCGTTACCGACGTTCTAGTAGCCAAGACCATGCGCGCGGTCAAAGAATTTGGCGCAAAATCAGTGGCGCTTTCGGGTGGGGTGTCGGCAAACCGCCAGCTTCGCGACGAGCTCAGTGCGGCGTGCGCCAAACTGGACGTTGCGTTTTTTACTCCCCGGCCGGGACTTTCCACTGACAATGCGGAAATGATTGGCATAGCCGCAGCTGTGGCGCTATCTTTAGGAGCCAAACCAAAACCCTTGGCCAAAATTCAGGCCAATCCCAATTTACTGCTAAAATCAAACTAAAACCAGTTATTAAGATTAAGAAAAAGTAACGGCCTTCGTCGCATATAACGGCGAAGGTTTTTAATTTTCCTTGATTATGGCAAAATTTTTTCAAATTCATAAACCCGCGTCGCCATGGGCAAAAGGCGGCATACTGGCAGTTATGGCGGCGGTAATATTTTTGGCTCCGCGGGCGGTTAATCAACTGGAAGCTGACGACTGCGGAACCGGTATTGGTCACTGCACCTTAGGGAACAGTTCTTCAAATTCCACCGGCTATAATTACAATTCCTACCCTACTCCCACCCCCAGCTATAACAACAACTATCCTTACACTGGTTCGGGAAGTACGGTTACCGGCACGTTCACTCTGATTTCCAACAACGAATACTGTCTCGGACAATCCCCAACCTATGCCATCGAGGCGCCCAGTTCGTGGGCAGGCCAAATCATTAACTGGACCAGTAGTTATAATGGGCAATTGATGGCTCAAAATACTTATCAATTGGGTTCCAACGGCACCTGGTCCGGCACGGGCAATCAATGGGACAACGGTATGATGGGATCTTGGCAGAAAACCGCCTCCATTAATGGCGCGACCCAAACGATTACTTTTACGGTCACAACTTGCGGCAACTCCGGCACTGGCTACAATAATACTGGTTATGGCGGCTACCCTACTCCAACGCCGCCAGTCTACACCAACGGTTACTATCCCCCCGGTTCATATGTTGCCCCCAATGGCTACATTTGCAGCCCACCCAATCAACAAAACGGCTACTATTGAAATTTAAAAAATTCGCTTCTAATACTTGATACATAATAGATAATACTTTATACTATATTCAAGCTTATGTTCCGGCTGTCACCGGAATGAGAAGCGCCGGAAGAAAAGTAGTGAACGAATAGGCAATGGCGAATAGTGAATAGAACAAATTGGCTATTCGCTATTGCCTAATCGCTATTCACTACTTATTAGACCCGGCCGGATCTGCCCGTTAGCACAATAACTGAGTTAATTTCAAGATGGTACCGTCCGCGAGGACTCTTGAGCACCCTTTTTGGGGTGTTTTTTATTATCTTTAACTATCTATTTATGACTGAACTCGAAAAAGCTTACGACCATACTAAAGTGGAGCAGCCGATCTATCAAAAGTGGCTGGACAGCGGCTATTTTAATCCGGATAAGTTGCCGGACGCGGCACAGCGCGAGCCGTTTACGATTTCTTTGCCGCCGCCAAACGTTACGGGGGTCTTACATTTGGGGCACGCTTTTGAAGATACCATCCAGGACGCGGTAATCCGCTACCAACGGATGCAGGGCAAACGCGCGCTGTGGGTGCCGGGCACCGACCACGCCGCCATTGCCACCCAGGCAAAATTTGAAAAAGAACACTACAAGCAGGAAAAAAAATCCCGGCACGATTATTCCCGAGTCGATTTTTTTGGGATGATCCAAAAATTCGCCCTTGAAAACCAAAACAACATTTTATCCCAATTACATAAATTAGGATTATCTTTGGACTGGAGCCGGCTGGCGTTTACCCTGGACACGGACCGCGAACTGGCAGTGCGGACCGCATTTAAAGAAATGTATGATACGGGGCTCATTTACCGCGGCCACCGCGTTGTCAATTGGGACCCCAAAGGACAAACCACCGTTTCCGACGATGAAATCGACTACGAAGAAACCAAGGCCAAAATGTATACGTTCCGGTATGCAAATGACTTTCCTATTCCGATTGCTACCACGCGGCCCGAAACCAAACTTGGCGACACCGCAGTAGCCGTACACCCCGACGATCCGCGCTATCAAAAATATATCGGCAAGGAATTTGACCTGAATTTTTGCGGCGTTCCGTTGCATATTTCCGTCATCGGAGAAAAAACCATTGACCCGGAATTCGGCACCGGCGCTTTGGGGGTCACCCCCGCACATAGCATGACAGATTACGAAATAGCCTTGCGCCATAATCTGCCGCTCAAGCAAGTCATTAACGAATTCGCCAAAATGACCGCAGGCGGACCGGAACTAGAAGGCAAAAAAACAACGGAAGCCAGGGAAATAATCGTGGCGCGGCTGCGGCAAGAAGGGTTGATGGAAAAAGAGGAAGAAATTACCCAAAACCTTTCTAAGGCCCAGCGCACCGGCGGCACCATTGAGCCGCTGCCAAAACTGCAGTGGTTTATTGACGTCAATAAAAAATTTACGCTTAAAAATTCCAAGCTGGGCGCCATTCCTTCCGGTTCCGAAACCACGCTCAAAGATATTATGCGCAAAACCGTTGCATCCGGCCAGATTAAAATTATGCCGGAGCGGTTTGAAAAGACTTACCATCACTGGATTGATAACTTACGCGACTGGTGCATTTCGCGGCAGATTATTTACGGCCATCAAATTCCGGTGTGGTATCGGGGAGAAGAAATTTATTGCGGTATTACACCGCCGGAAGACGGCGACTGGATTCAGGATACCGATACTCTGGATACCTGGTTTAGTTCTGGTCTTTGGACATTTTCCACTCTGGGCTGGCCAAATAATACCACTGACCTCCAAGTGTATCATCCAACATCCGTGATGATGCCTGGGTATGAAATTCTCTTTTTCTGGGTCGCGCGTATGATTTTAATGAGCGGGTTTTTGCTAGGGGACATTCCTTTCCATCAAGTTTTCCTGCATGGCATTGTCCGCGACAAGCAGGGACGAAAATTCAGCAAATCTCTGAATAACGGGATTGATCCTTTAGAAATGACGGAAAAATACGGAACCGACGCCCTGCGCATGGCCTTAGTCTTTGGCGCTGCCCCCGGCAATGACGTAATTTTTGACGAACAAAAAGTCAAAGGCATGAAGCATTTTGCCAATAAACTCTGGAATATTGCGCGATTTATTATGTCCAACGTCGAGAACAGCGATCTTAAATGGGAAACGAAGACTGAAGCTGATAAAAAGATTTTGTCAAAATTAGACGCTACTATAGCCTCGGTCACGGCGAATCTGCAACACCTTCCAGCTCCACGAAGCCGCTCAGGAAATTTACCAATTTACCTGGTACGAACTGGCAGATGTTTATCTTGAAGCTAGCAAATCTCAATTACAAGACGAGTCGCTTTCTGACAACACAAAAAAAATCCTGCTCCATAATCTGATTATGGTCCTCAAACTCCTGCATCCGTTTATGCCGTTTGTGACGGAGCATATTTGGCAGCTACTGATTGAAAGAAAATTACTTGGCAATGATCCATTGTTAATGGTCAGCAAATGGCCCAAAACAAAATAAAGAAAAATCGCTTCCTCAGTGGGAAGCGGTTTTTGATCATAGTCGGCCACGCCTTGACTTAAATATCGTAGCATGTTGATTTATAAAAATCAACATGGTGGATCAGTCGGGGCTTGCACCCGAAAGCCTACGATGTCAAGGCGTGGCTTGTCACTATGACCTGACCCACGCATCACCATACTAACAAAAGGGTGCTGAGGAAAAGTCTAAAATAAGATAAAATTAAAACAAATTTGTGTATAAACTGTGCAAAATTCAGGATATAATCAACTATAAAAGACACCTTTGCTGGCAAAGGTGTCTTTTATAGTTGAGTTTCTAGACTTTCGGCGGTGCTTCGTTATCCCAAGTGCGAATAATTTTGTACATCTCTATTAACGAAAGCAGAAACAAAAGGCTGGCGAGAATATTAAAACCAATCAAAACCACTTCTGACGCCGGAATGAATATGGCTAAAATCTCTTCCACAACCTGAATTATTAAAGCGGCCGTGAGCAGCTTCATAAAAGTATCCAGCCGGTGGTGAGTCCGCCAGACGCAGTCCAGACCAATAATAATTGCTGCCGCTAACAGAACAATAGAAACAAGCGGCAGGAATAAGTGAGTGGCCGGAATAGAAACTATAATGTCTTGGGCCATGGTATGTAATTCTCCTAGTCTTCTTTTTTTAAATCTTCTTCCGTTACCTGCTTAATTACGCGTGACAGTAATACTACTTTATTATACTCAAAATACGCAATAATAGTAAACAGCAGGAAAAGTACCAACAAAATTTGGAAAATAGTAGTTGCGTCTAAAATTACTCCGACCGCTACCGGCACTACTCCCCGGCCTTGGATGGCAAACATATCGTAAGCCGAAGCCAGCAAGCCGTTATTTCGCAACCGCACCGTAACAGTATAGCCGCCGGTATCGGCCAGCGGATTGGTATTGAACGTTTTTAAAAACTCGCCCTGGCCGCCGGTAACCGTCACGGTGTCTACAGACGTGGCCACAACCTGGCCGTCGTGAGTGACTGTATATTCCAAAGGCGCAGTCTGGGTTGTGGTCGAATTATTAAAGACTACCCGCACCGCTACGGTGACCGTTTGTCCCGGATAAATAATTTTAGTCTGGGGAGATACCTTTACAAAGACATCAAAACTCTGGGCCAAAGCCGTGGTCGGTGTCGGTAACGGCGGCTGCACCGGCACATTGCCGATGACAAAATGTAAAGACTTACTTATAATTCGGCCCGGAGCGTTCGGGTCTTGAGCAATCACCGTGATCCGATAATTTCCGGGTGGAAGCTGCTCCGGCGAAGTCCATGACCAACTGCCGTTGGCCCCCGCCTGCGCGGTGGAACGAAACGGCAGCGGGCCATTAATAGTAATATAGAGAATAGCATTAGGAATATTAGTTTGGCCAAAAAACGAAGGGTTGTTTACATGAATCGTATAAATGATCCCTTCCGGTTCCTGAGGACTGACCGGCACGTTTTGGGCCGTAGACTGGGACTGCTGCGGAAACAAAGTCAGCGTGGGCATAGTCAGCGAACCCTGAGTACTCGTCGAGCCGTTCGGAGGAACTAGAGTGGGCACCGGAGGAAAATAGGTAGCGCCATAACTGCTACTGCCCGTGACCGACGTGGTGGTACCCGAAGTAATTTCCGGAATCGTGGCTGTCGCGCCTATAGAAGGAGGCTGCGTATTAATATCGTAGGCTTCACTGGTAGAAATAATCGACAGCATACCGGCCAAAACCACTCCGGCCAAACACAAAGAACTGGCCAACAGAGAACTGCGGACTAATCTATGGGTATGGTGATGGGTCCAGCGGACCGGTGTAAAGCGCATGAAATATTAATAATTTTAAAAATCTCTTGTCTGTAATAACTTCATCTAAATTTAACGCCCGGATTACTCCCTCCGCCGCTGCCCCGCACTGTAACGTGACCGCGGACGTTTATGCCGGTAGCCGGAAGGCTGCTGGCAGGAGTATAAATAATCACAACGTATCCATTGTTTCCGTTGGCCGCGGCCGCTCCGCCGATCCCGACCGGACCGGCATAGTTCGGGTCGCCGTTGTTGCCCGGTGTGGTCCCGGAACCCCTGAGTTTGGACTGTACCGGTGCCGGTAACTAAATCGCTGCCTCCACCTCCGCCGCCAAACTCATCACAACCACCACCACCGCCATATCGGCCAGCTCCACCACCACCTCCGCCGGTACCTGAAGGAGAACCACCATCACCGCCGCCATTAGTTCCTCCGCCAGCGCCACCATCTGTATTGGCCCCATAGCCGCCCAAATTTGAGGACCCGTTGGTACCACCGCCCACGCCTCCCGCGCCACCTCCAGAAGAAGTGCCGCCTCCGCCACCGGCCGCTCCTAAACCGCCGTTCGACCCAGCGACACCGCTGCCGCCGCCACCGGCTCCGCCATTGCCGCCGGCGGAAGTATACGATGCTCCCCCGCCGCCGCCGCCGCCAGCTTGATCCAGAACAGTCGCTCCGTTCACCACACCGCTGTAGCCGCCGCCTCCGCCGGAGATGGCGGTGCCGTAACTTCCACCCCCTCCCACATAAACGGTTAAAGCCGCTCCGGGTGATACAGAAACCGTAGACGAAGCAAAACCGCCGCCGCCAGCCCCTCCGGAATAAGCGCCTGCCCCGCCAGCGCCCCAGGCTTCTATTAATATGCTGGTCACGCTGCTCGGAACATTCCAAGCGGAATTTCCAGCCGTTCCAAAAGTGACGGTGGTAGCATGCGCTGGCTGTGCATATTGAAAAATTTCATATATGAAAACACTGGTCAGTATTAATAGCGCTGATAATATCAATGGGAGATAGTAATTGAAAATTTGATATTTGTTTAAAATTTTCATGGAGCCGCAATTCAATCAATGGGTTAAAACGTTTACTAAATTATAACATCGGCGTAAAAAAATAAAAAACACCGCCAAAACAGGCCGGTACCTTTATAAAGCTACGGGCCGGTGGCTGCCGCTCCCGATGAACCATCGGAAACGGAAAGAGCAGTGGATGGAGCGGATGGCTGGTCGACAGCTGCCGGGGCGGTTTGATCCCCAGAAACATTTTCTGTAGCGGAAGGCGGGGGGGCGGGGCTGATGCCTGGGACGGAGTTGGAGATGGTGATGGGGTTTGGGACGGAGCTGGAGTTATAGACGGGATAGACGATGGCGATGTTGATGGGGAGCTGACGTTAGAAATGACAGTTGATCGTACCCGCAACGCTGCCGGTGGAGGCGTACCCGTAGCCTCGGTGAGTATTGGAAATATTGTTTGCATTCAAGGAATTACCGCTTCCATCCACAATAATAGTTTGCGAACTTGATGACGCCTGCACCACAACCAAATTTGATCCGGACTGCGAAGGCGTTGAGCTCGGCTGCGCTAAGGCGATCCAGTCAAAACTGACATCCTCGGTTATTGGCCGGTCGGCGGCAACGGCAAACCCCGTAGGAGTCTTAGTAGCGCACGCCGTAAAAGAAATTTGGTATTCCCTGGGCCGTGGCCACTATTTTTGGCACGCTGGCATATGGCACGGCAAACGTAACGACTGCCTGATTATCGCCTTTTTTAATGACCGCGGTGCCGGAAGTATCTGCGCCACCGTAATGTGGCCGGTTGCGGCCAACTCGCCGACCGCGCTGATTGAGAATACGGTGCTGCTGCCGTTTATAACAGATAAGACGCTGGTAGTCGCCGTGGTGGCGCTGTTTATAAGGTTGACGGATCGTCGTTGGCAATCACGAACTTATCCATGCCGTTTTGCTGGACCTGCAAAATATTGGAGCTGCCGTTTTGGTTAATCAGGAATGCGGAATCGGCGGAGCTGGTCGGCGCCCCGCCGCCAATGGCTCCAGTCAGTTGGCCGTCGTCAGGGCCCAAAACAAATGTATTGTTTATAACCTGATAACCTGGATTTATAAACACAGTAACCGAGCCCTGGTCGTTTGCGGCCGAAGAACTAAAACCAGTCATGGCTTGCCCCACGACTTCGCCGCTCCTGGTGGCTTTCATGGCGTAACCCGGAACTTAGCGGAAGAAGTCAGATAATCCCCCGGCTGGATATTGCCGTTTTCATTGCTGACATTAACCGGCACTCTTCCAGCCAAAGCGATGGCAGGTGCTCGGGTCGAGTTTATAATCTGACCCCGTCATCAGCTGCACGGAATTTCCTTCTACCACGGCAGCGGGATTTGTTGAAACTACGCCCAAAATATTGGGGTCGTAAGCTGTTTGCGAGTTTTGAACCAGAGGCAGCGTTAAATTATTGGCAGATGAGGTTGCGGCGCTGACTAAACTGCCATAATTTACCGGAGCCGAGGCCGGATAAATTTCCGCGTAGTCGGTACATAAACCCTTGCTGTTGGCAGGGTAGTGGAAGCAAAGTTAAAACAGTTAGCGGCCACGGCAAACCTGGCCACCGGCGAAGACGTGCCAATGCCCACGTTGCCGTTGCTTGTAATGGTAAAGTAAGTGGTGGTTGAGCCTGTGGAAGAAGCCACGGTAAAAGCGTTAACCCCGGACTGCGTTTGGATAGCCAAAGTCGCTGCTGGGGATGTTGTATTAATCCCCACCCTGCCGTTGCTGGTTATATTAAAGAATATCTGACCTGTGGAAGTGGCCACGCGGAAAATATCCAAACCGGCGTTGGTGGAAGTTGCCTGTCCCTGAATTTCAAAAGCGGCCGTGGGCGTGGTAGTGCCAAAGCCAAGCAGGTTATTTTGGGTATCCACGTTCATCAAAGTCAAAGCTCCACCCGCGTTTTGGATTTGGAAAGCGTTGGTGGTGTTCCAGGTATTTACAAACTGGGTCGGGCCTACGACATCACCCACTAAATTTATGCTTCCGCCTCGTCATAAGGATAAAGCTTATTGGTTTGCTGGAGCATTACACCATCGATGTAGAAGGTTTTTGCGGATCCACCCGTGCTGCTGTCCCCTATATACGGAAGTCCCCACCCCGGCCCGGCATTAATTGTGCAGTAATATCTCGCCCAATTTACGGTAACAGTATTGGAATTTAAAGTGCAGGCAGTATCCGCGCTTCCGTTAGAGGCTCCGGCGGTAAGAGTGGTAAAGGCTGGGCTGGTGCTGGCTAGTGCGGCATAGAATGAAAATTCAAACGTTGTGAAAGACGAGGGGAAGGCGTAAGCGGAATAAAAAGGACCGGAATTAGCTATTGAGGGATTGGTCACTACCGGAGCGACGCGGAGCCGGAATATGCGGCGGCGGTCGTACGGTTAATTGACGCTGATGTGGTAACCAAAGTGCTGCTCCAACCGGTTAAGTCATGCTCAAAACTCGGATTAGTTATCAGGTTGGGAAGGCCGCCAGGATTAACAGGCGTAGTGTTAATTTCTATAGCTGATTGATAATTTTGGTCATTTACGGCCCAATTAGTCGTGATAATACTTCCATTCGAGGGGTTGCCGGTTTCAAGTCCGAATGTCGCTTTCTGAACGTCTGGCGGAGCGTTGACAAGTGTTTGGTAGGCCGCCTCGGCAATAATGGCATGGCCCTGGTCGTTGGGATGCTCTTCATCAGACGACCAGTTGGCCGCGTCTTTGCCTAAAGCGCTGTCTTCATCCACTATCATCACGGCGTCGCTAAATTCGCTGACCACATCCGAAAGAGCGGCATTCATTGTAGTTACATCGGAGTCGTTTATATTTGCGCTCAACGCGCTATTATAATATGGCTGGTGCGAACGTTTAAGACTAGCAGAGGAGCCGGAGTAGTGGCCTCAATCTGGTAATAGTCAAAACCAGTATAAGTGGTAACGCCGGTGATCGTGTCGGTGATAACATGTTGGGTTGAACTCAGACATCCCTTGCAGTACTTGTGGTTGCCCTGCGGTACCTGGACGCGCCTGACAATGCTTTCTATGACAGTCGGCGTAAAAAATTATTATCGGTATAGTGAGTAAATTTATGGTATTGGTCGTAATATTTCCCACAGTGCCATCAAGGGCAATTGTGTCGGGTACCTCCGCTGCCGTCAGAAGCGGCCATAAGGCCTATGTCTACTGTGCCGCCGGTGGAATTTAAATCGGCGGGCAGACAAATTTTCAGTGAACCGGTACTGCTAGTCAGGCTTTCGTAACCAGTGCCGGAATTGGCGTTGGTTGAACTGGCGACTTTCCACGGACCCATGAGGTAATCGACGGCAGTGGAGTTCATCGTCGGCGGACTGGACGCTTCC
>CAWBGV010000003.1:0-6205 GCA_963788395.1 Candidatus Doudnaibacteriota bacterium
ACCCGTTTCTACAGATAACGACCAGTTGCGGCCGAACTGCCGGAAGTAACGCTGGTCAGCAGCCCAAAATCCTCCGGCGGCGTTCCATTGTTTCTGTGCCTGAACTTCCAGCCACTGTTTGCTGTCTCCACAACCGCCGCCGAACCAGACATTGGTATTGTTGGCGCTCGCCGTCCGCACGTTTTCCACCAACCAGGTGGACACAAAACACTTATGACTGACGCCTGCTTGGATGTGCAACACGTCACGGTTCTGCCAGTCGAAGGTTTGAGCAGTGACGTGGAACCAACACATCCAGGCCAAGAGGATACACCCCGTAATCGCCGTAGTAGCTAACTTCTTTTTTTGCATTTGCCCTCCAGGAAACCCCTGACGAATGGAAGCATTTGGGCCGGACAGCCCAGGGGGCGAAGCATGCCTTCGGCCTCCTCCAGACTCTCCGGATGGTCAGCCAAAAAAACCATCAGCCGCAACGCCCAGACACAGTACATTCGAACTGCTGCCTTCCACTGGCCGGCCGCTTCCGGAGAAACAGCAAACATAATGTTCTCAACAATTACGTCCCTATCCTCCTCCAGAGCCAATACGGACTCAACAAAAGCGGCAATACTGGGGCACTCTTCTTCTACTGAACATCTTCTTCCTCCTTCATCCCGCAGCCTTGACCGCAGGATAAAAAAGCATATAATATTTTCAGTGAGTGGCCAAGGCTACCATGTGGTGGCGATTACTACTCTTTCTAAATACTTAATAGCACCCTCTCTGTCCGCCTTCGGCGGACATCTCCCCCATCCACCTTCGCTAAAGCTACGGCGGACAAGAAGGGGGAGAAGGAAACGCTATGTACCAAGAAATCCTAAATAACTTAGGCCTAACCCCCAATGAAGCCAAAATCTATGAGTTCCTTATAGAAAACGGCGAGTCAGGAATTAGCAATATTGCGACTGGAGCCAAAATATACCGCCGCAATGCTTACGATGCCATAAAGCGGCTTGAAGATAAGGGATTGGTTTTCCAAATTTTTTCCTCCAACCAAAGTCTTTATAGTGCTGTGGATCCTGATAAGCTTTCGGAGCTGGTGGCAGAGAAACAAAATCAGCTAAATTTAGCACTGCCCGATTTAAAAAGGAAATACACCCAGAAAAAAAGTTCGGAGGAAGCCTATATTTACTGCGGGCTGGAAGGCCAAAAGAATATTTGGCGCGACGTACTACGTGTTGGCCAGGACAGCTACTTTGTCGGCGCCAAAGGCGGATGGTTTGACCCAAAACTCGAAGCTGGCCGTAAAGCTTTTTTCCAGGAAGCCAAACGTCGGCATGTTAAATTTATCCAGCTGTACGATTTTGAAATAAAGCAGCACCCGGAAATTATAAAAGGCTTTGGTGATAATATTAATTATCGGTTCCTGCCAAAAAAATATTCCACTGCGGCCGGCATTCATATTTTTGGCGATTACGTTATAACCTACACCGGGCTACAGCCCGGCCATCTGAACGAAGACATCATCTTTTTCGTCATCCGCAGCCACCCCTTGGCCGAAAGCTACCGCAAATGGTTTTGGTATATGTGGGAGAAGGCGGAAAAATAATTTTTCTGCGCCTTGACGGAACAGCCAATTTAAGTTATTATTACAGTGTAATACAGAATTTAAACTATTAAGAATTCTTTTATGCCACAAATCCAACGCCAAAAAACTGCTGTCTTAAGCATATCGCTGCCAACAGCCCTAAGGGCCCAAGTCTTACGCTACGCAAAAAGCAAGGATGTCAGCGTTAGCCAGTTTATAAAACAAAAATTGGAATCCGAACTTTTTATGGCTGAGTTTGAAAAAGTCAGCAAGCCTTTTCAAGCGGCTTTTAAAAAACTTGGGATTAAGACCGATGAGGACGTAGAAAAGTATTTTGGTTAAGATATGAGAATTGTTTTGGACAGCAATATTTTTTTGCCGCGACAAATAAATCAGGCAGATTTAGCCGGAACTCTGTTTATACAATTGTCGGTCATCCCGAAAAATACGACCTGTACATTTCCACCGCCATTTTGCTGGAGTTTAGTGAAAAAGCAAACGAGCTGATTAAAAAAAGATTAGTTAATAAAATGGAATTTAAGAAACTTATTAGGATTATATACAGGAAATCCCATCTTACTGATATTGTAGAACGGCTAACTATCGTCAAAGCTGACCCCGACGACGACAAAATCCTGGAATGCGCCGCCGCCTGTCATGCCGACCTAATTATTACCATGGATCACCATCTGTTAAAGCTTAAATCTTTCCGCGCAACCGCCATAATCCACCCTAAAACTTTTTCGTATATGTTGGAAAAATAATCAAAGAAAAAAACCCTGAACCATAAAGATCCAGGGCCCGGCAGGCCGCAAGCCTGCCTTTTAAGTTTGCGGGACGAGGTTCCGTGGCATACAGAATTAAGCGGGAGTAAGGACAAACGATCGTCTCTTCGGCGTCATCCTGAGTGAGTGCATCCGAGCGAAGGATCTCTTGTTTATGAGATTCTTCAGCCTCAGATGCATTCGGCTTCAGAATGACGCCGGGTGTGGTTTTCCGTTTTGCTCCACCAATATTCAGTATGATCCGAGGTTCCTGCCTAGCGCTAAAAGATCTTGGAATTATTGAGGTCTAACCCGGCCGTCCCAAGAACTTTTTGGCCACATGATAATTCCGGCTGTGCTCCTCGAGCACATCGTGTTTGGCGACAAGCTCCAGGAAGCGCCGATCATCTTCGGTGATCAGCGGCCAGATCATTAGATGCCAAATTGGAGTCCAAACAAACATGGTCACATCCGTGACCACATCGGCCTCAGTCGTCTTCAGCCATAGCGACAACGCGAATTGAGGGCCGAACGAAGTGTCAAATATCACCGCCTGTCCCTTGTCCGGCTTGACTGCGGTCCAAGTTCTGTGGGTGTTTTTCAGAAATTGGAGATCTTTGTACATTCGATCGTATTCTTCGATACGATGTTCCTGTATAGCGAAATTCAGAGCCGGTTCGCCAATGCTCATCGCCAAGTCAGCCAAACGGTTGGCAACTTTGGCGCAGTTAATCCGAAACTGCTCTTCCCCCATGGCGCGAAGCTCGGCAATGTCAGACGGACTAACGACCATGGAATAAACGCTTTCCATACATTCTTCCTCCCCGTTGATTTGCGTATTCATACCCCGCCGGGTATTTTTTTGTTTTAACTGCAAAGATTATCATATTTTTAATAGATTGTCAATAATTATGGTCAATTTAATAGATAAATTATCTTTTATTTAAAGGCTTAAAGTGCAATAAAATAATTTTGTTCAAATATGTTGACACAAATGACAAAAGAGATTATACTAATAAAGTAAGTATTAAGGTTTATTTATGATAAATATACCCGCAAATTTTAGGGAGTCGCTTTTGTCTATGAACTTTACAAAAAAAGAGGCAGATGTTTACCTCGCTCTTTTGGAATTAGGTAAAGGCACAGTGTCGGTAATTGCCCGCAAAGCCGGACTGAACCGGACTACTGGCTACCATATTTTAGATTCTTTAGCTACTAAAGGATTGGTTAGCATGTCCGGCAAAGAACCGCTTCAGGAATTTGTAGCGGAATCACCAGAAAAAATTACCGAGCTTTTGCAAAAAAAATTTAACGAATACCAAACCTACTTAAACCAAGCCAAGGAAACCGTGCCGCAGTTAAAATCTTTCCATAACATTAGCGACCGGCCCAAGGTGCGGTTTTACGAAGGCAAGCAGGGGTTAATAGACGTTTACGAAGACACGCTGACATCTCATGAACCGTTGCGCGCCTACGCCAACTTTGAGGATATGCATAAAGCCCTGCCGGATTATTTTCCGGGCTACTATTTAAGGCGCGCCAAAAAAGGCTTGGATATAAAAGGCATTGTCCCTATAACGCCAGCCGCGCTGGAACGCGAGCAGCACAACAAAGAAGAAGCGCGCGAAATGGCCTTTGTCCCGGCCGACAAATATTATTTCTCCCCGGAAATAGACATGTACGACAACAAAATCATGATAGCCTCCTGGAAAGAAAAACTCGGCATTATTATAGAAAGCACGGAAATAACCGACGCTATGAAAAAAATTTTTGAACTCGCCTGGATTGGCGCAAAGACTTTAGAAAAAAATTAATAAAAGAAAAAGGCAGGACACGCGGTGGGCCTGCCTTTTTAGTTGCGGGCATTTAGCCCACAAATTACAACAAGGTTTTGCAACGATACGGTCTCCGGCCAGGTTCTGAAGTTCGCGTCCAGACCCAGCTCTTTGCGAATGATCGTCCTCATTTGGCCAAGACGATCGCTGTATAAATGCTCGACATCAGGCTCAGACGGATACAGCTTTTGGGCTGCGTCTGCCATATCCCGAAGTTCGTTCCAGGTAAAGCGTGAACGGTTGACCCACCAAGGAATTATGGAGGTCACTTGGTACGCCCAGTGGTGGCGGCAGGATTGTTCAAGGATATCGCGCAGGGCGTCTACCTTGGTATTGGAAGTCTGCCGATAAGCGAAGTCGCGGTTGACACGCAGAGGTTTGGTGTCAGGAAGCACCCTAATAAAATCCGGATGTGAACCTTTAATTTCCTCTGGCGACAAACGCATAAGGCGGTAGCGCCCCGACTTAATAGTCAGGATGGAGTCGCCATGTTCGGCAAGAAAGCCAATCCACTTAAAACCAACGTGGAGGGGTTCTCCGGGAATACCCACCATGAGAAACACATGAGTATGGATTCCGGCATTCTTGAAGTTGGCCAGTATAGTTCCGTAGTTCTTGGGTTTGTTCCAGCCTTTGTACTCACGGAGCAGGGTGTTTGGGTCAAGCGATTCCAGACCTAGCTGGACAGCGCGGCAACCGGCAGTATAGAGATCAAAAGCGATGGCCGGGTCGGTGAGTTTGCGGTTGACGGATCCTCCATAGTGACGTAGCATTGCCACTCCGCCTGGTAACCGATGCGCCTCAATCTTGTCGCGAGTTCCAACTGGTAATCGTAGCGAAACAGCTCATCCACAATATCAAACTTGTGAGCGCCGGTCTTGGCCATATCCGCGGCATTTTCCGGGAGTCATGAAGCGCGGAATTCCAAGATGCGAGTCGCTCTGGCCGGAAATCGCGCAGTAACCGCAGCGCTTATGGCAGTTGGATGCGGTGTAGAACGTGGGTACGTTAGGCGACTAAGGCTCGGCCTCGCCGTCAAAATACGGCGTGGGCAAGCCCTCGAACTCGGTAGGTGTTTGCGTGGGTGGGTTTACAATAAGCACACCGCCATTCATCCAGACCGTCCCGCTGGCATCGCGAGGACTAAGAGTCTCAACCAACTGCGTTAGCGGTTGATACCCTTCGCGATAAACGACGGCGTCTAAGTATTGGAACAACTCGACGGATTTTGGGTCCTCAAATACATTCATCACTCGAGGCCAAATGTTGCCGCCAAGCACGACTAGGGTGTTCGGCAGGACTTCCTTAATTAGCGAAGCCAGTACCAAACCCGGAATGAGCTGGCGTTCATCGCTGGTGGAAATCCCGTAAACGTCAGGTCCAAAATCTTTTGCCTTCGGGACCTCAACGTTCACGAAATAGTCATACCAGAGATTCCGCTCGCGGTTCTTGATGGCCAAAAGTGCGCCTTCAATTGTGCCGTCCTGGGTCGCGCCCTGGTACACAATATTGTTACGCTCATAGGAAAATCTGTCGTCAGTTTTAATGTTGCGAGAGATTTCTTCAAAACGCAACCGCGCCGCGTAATAATCGGCTAGGCTCGGTCTGGCGTTTTGGCCCGCGGATGTTTTCTATCAACTTCTCAACATCCTGACCACCATGACCGCACTTGAGCAAATACTCCAGACCAATAATATGGCCGTAGCGCTGCTGAACATTGTGCCCCTGACTTCTTAGCAATGCCGTAAGCTGGGTAGTGCCGCCAGGGTGATGCCACACAGAGTAGGCAGGCGCATTGTACAAAATCACCTTGCGGAATTCATAAGCGCTGCCATGCCGAGCATCGGCCGAGGTTTTATTGCAGTCCACTGGCGGGAAACAAACCTTAAGTTTGTCGGTGAAACCGGGAGGAGTTCGATTCTTTTGTCGACTGGCGATAAACAGGCACACTCCGAATCTTGGATAAACTCGTGGCTGCCACCAATAGGAGCCTCAATACATCCATATGTCCGGATGTCGATGTAATCCCAAGGACAGAT
>CAWBGV010000004.1:0-17134 GCA_963788395.1 Candidatus Doudnaibacteriota bacterium
AGCTTCTAAACTGGCCTGATCGCCTCCTAAATAGCGTTCAACGAGTTGTTCATCGGTTAAATTTTCCATAAGATTCGATGACTTGCGCCTCCGGCAAGCACATGAAGAAAAAATACGGCTTATTTATAAGTGATAATTTTGTAATTTTTTCCTTTTTGTTTCATCACTTATATATACAATAGCATGATTCATAAAATTTCCCGAAAACTATGCATTTTCGCTTTTTCTCACTCGCTGCCATGCTTTTAGCGGTTTGGTACGGCTTCCATCAACCGGTACAATCCGCTTCCGCTGTCCCACCGGCCAGTCCGCAGATTTCGGCTGCGGTAAATAAAGTCTTACCGGCGGTAGTTTCGGTTACGGGCATATCGCCGGCCAGCCCCAGCCCAACGGTAAGCGGTTTACCTACGGCTTTATTTGGATACGCTCAGGCCGCACAAACCGACGTCCACGATGTCGAGGTGACGGCGGGAACGGGCTTTTTTGTCATTCCGACGGTTATATTTTAACCAATAAACATGTGGTGGCCGACCCGAATTCCCAGTACAGCGTCACTTTGGCGAATGGACAAGAGGTCCCCGCCCAAGTGGTGTATCGCGACCCTAATAATGATTTAGCGGTGCTAAAAATATCCGGCAGTAACTACCCCACTCTGCCGTTGGGTAATTCTGGACAATTAAAAGTTGGGCAAGTCTCCTGGTCCTCTCTCCCCCTTCGGTCTTGGGCATGGGCAATGCCTTTGGCGAGTCGCAAGACCAGGTCACCCTGGGTTCGGTCTCAGCGCTGCATCGCACGGTTACGGCCAGTGGAGAAAATCAGGCCCAGCTGCTGACGAATGTTATTCAGAGCAGCGCCCAGCTCTACCCCGGCGACAGCGGCGGCCCATTGTTTGACCTTAACGGGAATGTGGTCGGTATAGACGTAGCCGCGGCCGTCAACAAACCCGACATTAGTTTTTCCATCCCCATCAATGACGCCAAAACCGTAATTGCGGCCGTAGCCGGAAACCAAGAATAATTCCAAAAAAAGAATTGACAGAACCATAAACCCTTTACCCAAATCTCTTATGGATATAATACCTATAAGAAAATACCAAACCAAAATCGGCAATTATATCCAGAATGAGTAAAAACAGACATAAAACTAGGTTAATGGGACAAACGGGGTTTACTCTGATTGAATTGATGGTGGTTATTTCCATAATCAGCTTTCTAGCTTCCATACTGTTTTCTACTTTTGCAATCGCCAGAAATGATGCTTCTGATAACGTGGTCAGTAACGATATGACTGTTTTGGATAATGCCTTAGAGCTTTATTATCAGGATAACGGGGTATATCCTTTTACCGGCATGCATGCCAATTGCGGCCCTGATTTTCCTTTCCCCACAACCGGCATGTACTGCATTTACAGCACCCAGGGGATTCATACTCAGTATGCTCCGATCGATAATACCAGTAACATTGCGATTTTGACTTCCTTACTCGTTCCTACCTACATGAATAAACTGCCGCCGGAACTAATAAACAGCGGACGTATCAAAAACATTATCAACCTGGTTTTTATGGACAAAAATGGTTTTGATCCCCTGGGAGAGAACCTAAGTTTATATGATTCTACCACTATGAAGTGCTGGCAATTAGAACCAAATGGGTTCTTAATGTATAGCGCGCTTTATAGCAACTCTCTCCAGGGCAGTTTGAACGGTTATCCCAGCCGCGGCTATTTTTTGGTCAGTACTAACATAAAAGTCGGCACTGAAAATGGCGGCAATTGTGTGGATTAACGGTTTGTCCGCCCATCCTACTCTAGCTTTTTTAGCTCTGGAATTAATGGTATACTGAACGTATACACTTATGAATGACACAAAACTGGAAAAAACTATAGAAGAGTATAAGGCCTTGGCCATGCAGGATAAGAATGTAGACGTGACTTCGCTGATGATGAACGCGTTCGAGCAGGGCCTGCACCAGAACGTAGTGACCGGGAAACAAAAAAAATGGGCTTACCTAATTTCTTTAAGTGTGCCGCCATTTGGTTTGTTATTTGCCGCAAAGTATTATTTTTCCGATGAAGACGACGCCCGGGAAGTAGCCTGGACCTGCGTAATTTTAACCGTAGTTTCTATTGCTTTATTTGCGATTTTGATGAAGGCTTTATTCGCAGCTACCGGCAGCAGCATGAGCCAAATCGAACAAATTTCCCCCCAAATGATCCAGCAGACGCTGCAGTAAACCAGGATAAATTCCAAACCAGGTTTGTATGATTGAGTACTGATACTTTGGATATTATTTGGCTATTGATATTTTGATCCCTAAAAAACAACGCGTCATATTGATGCGTTGTTTTACTGATTCACTTACTAGCATAACCCTAATATCTTGGCCTCGAATTTCGCGGGCCGCCGTGGCCGAAGCCATTGCTGGGACGGCGCGGGCGGTCGTAGCCGCCGCTGGATGGGCCGCAGCCTGTTCCGGCGTGGCGGAGCGGCAAACGGCTTGTGGGTCAAGTTAATCCGGCCCTGGTCGTCTATTTCCGAAACCTGGACCTTTAGCGTATCCCCTACTTTCACCACATCTTCCACGCGTCCAACTCTGTAGTTAGCCAATTGGGAAATATGCACCAAGCCTTCTTTACCCGGCAGGACTTCCACAAAAGCGCCAAAATCCATCAGGCGGGTAACTTTGCCTTCATAAATTTCCCCGGGCTTCGACTTCTTTGACAATATTTTGAATCCATTCCACCGCTTTTTTGGCCGCTTCGGCATCAGTAGAGGTAACCATCACTAATCCGCTGTCTTCAATATCAATTTTAACGCCCGGACAGTCGGCAATAATTTCATTAATAGTTTTACCGCCGCTGCCAATAACTTCGCGGATTTTATCCGGCTTAATCATAAACGATGTAATGCGCGGCGCGTAAGGCGACAGCTCCGGACGCGGCGCGGCAATAGCTTCTTTCATTTTGGCAATAATATGGATGCGCGCGGGCTTGGCCTGCTCCAAAGCCTTAGCCAAAATATCCGCGCTCAAACCTTTAAGCTTCATATCCAATTGCAAAGCGGTAACACCGTTTCCGATGCCGGTAACTTTAAAGTCCATATGGCCGTTAAAATCTTCTATGCCGGCAATGTCCGTCAAAACTTTAAATTTGGCAGGATTATTTTCGTCCATTACCAAACCCATGGCGCAGCCGCCAATAATATCCGTAATCGGCACGCCGGCATCCATCAAGGCCAAAGTTGAGCCGCAGGTGGAAGCCATGGAAGTGGAACCGTTGGACTGGACATAATCTCGCTTACTAACCGCATGGTGTAAGGGAAAGTTTCCTGCGGCGGCAAAACCACTTCTACCGCGCGTTCGGCGAGCATGCCATGACCAATTTCGCGGCGCCCGGGACCGCGAATGGGGCGACTTCGCCCACACTATAGCCCGGCATATTGTAGTGGTGAATATAGCGTTTGGCGCGGCCGTCGGTCGGGTCTTCCATGCCGTCGAGCATTTGCTCATCGCCTTTGCTGCCTAAAGTTACTGTGGTTAAGGCCTGAGTTTCGCCGCGGTAAACAGGGCGCTGCCATGAGTACGCGGCAAAACGCCGACTTCGCAGCTAATGGGCCGGGTTTCATCTAATTTGCGGCCGTCCACGCGGCGTTCTTTTTCCAAAATCTGCTTTTGCTGGTACTTCTTTAAAACTTTATCTACGGCTTTGGCGGCGTCTTTATTCTATGCTCACGCCTTCAATTTCGCCCAGGGCTGCTTTAATTGCTTCGGTAATTTCTTCTGGTCAATTTCTTCAATGTTTTGCTTCGCGAAGTTCTTTGCCTGGTACGTAATGCGCGGCTTCCATTTTATCTGCGGTCAAAATTCTTTAACTTGGTCCATTACCGCGTCGTTCGGCAAAACCATAATCGGCTCGGATTTTTGCTTGCCGACTTGTTTGACAAATTCGAGCTGGCATTTAACCAGTTCCCCAAAAAAGGCTGCGCAAATTTAATCCCTTCCACGATTTCTTCTTCCTTAACCAGTTTGGCGCCCATTTCTACCATAATAATATGTTCGCCCGTGCCGCAAACAATCAAATCCATGGTAGAAGCTTCTATCTGTTGATGGGTGGGGTTAATTATATACTTGCCGTCCACTTTCCCTACCGGCAGCCTGCCACCGGCCCGTCAAAGGGCACATTCGAGATGGCCAAAGCCATGGAGGCGGCATTCACCGCCAGCATATCCGGTTCATTTTCGCCGTCTATAGAAACACCATGGCCGTAACCTGCACATCGTTGCGCATACCATCCGGAAACAACGGACGCAAAGTCCGGTCGATAACCCTACCCTTTAAGATGGCATCGTCGGTGGCGCGGCCTTCGCGTTTATCCAGCGGCTGCCTTTAATTTTTCCGGCCGCGTATAAGCGTTCTTCGTAATCCAAGAGCAGAGGGAAAAAATCAATGCCTTCCCTGGCCTTGTTCACTCATTATGGTGGTAGCTAAAACTACCGTGTCGCCTACGCGCGCTAAAACCGCACCGCTAGCCTGTCCCGCCAGCTTGCCGCTTTCAAAACTAATATCGGCTCCGCCGATATTGCAAGAAATCCTTTTGGATTCCATAAAATCATTCCTTTTTTCCCGGAATGATGTGCGTGTTGACGATGACTTTATACATCTGCCCTAATTAGACAGAAAGTCCTCGCTGTACCCGCATACCATTCCCAGAATTAATTAATTGTCCAAAATTGATCAAAATTGTCCAAAAATTTTTGCAATTCTGGGCAATTATTTCTGCGCTATTTTACTTAATGTTTCCTTAACTTTACCTAAAATCTCGTCCGGTGTAAAGTAGGCTTTAACCAGGTAATCTTGGACCGAAAGGGATTGGGCTTTAAGAATGTCCTGATTGCTCCAGAGATTGCTTAAAACTATAACCGGGGTTTTAGCGATGTCCTTGTCCGGATTACGGCGCACAAACTCCAAAACTCCAAAACCATCTACCTCGGGAAGCATTAAATCAAGCAAAATCAGCTGGGGACGCTCTTGAGGAATTAGTTGCAGCGCCTGTTTCCCATCTTCGGCTTCTTTGACCTCATAACCCTGGCTAAACAGCTTGTGAGAGATAATTTCCCGCATAGCTATATCGTCTTCAACGACCAAAATCTTTTTACCAGTTTCTAGGCTCATATAGCCAGTATACCACAATTTCCTCATATATGCGAAATTTTAATAATATGATATAATTATCTATATTTAGAGGTTGGAAGGGAGCCAAGAAACAAACAAATATGTCTTTAAGTTTGAAGGGTCATCCTGAATTTCCAGACTACCAAAAAGTTCTGGAATTTGAGGATTTAGACGTTGGTTTACATGGTTTTATTGCGATCCACAATACTAATCTTGGGCCGGCTTTGGGGGGAACGCGAATTGTTGATTATTTCAGTTCTCAAGAAGCTTTAGCCGATGCTTTAAGGCTTTCTAAGGCCATGACTTACAAATGCGCACTGGCCGGTATGCCTTTCGGCGGTGGCAAAGGGGTCATCATGGCTAAACCGGAAACAGTTACTCCGGCACTCCTGCGACAATATGCCGAGGCAGTCAATTCATTTCAGGGATTATTTCACACGGGCGAAGATGTCGGACTGTCCGAAGCTAATGTTCAATATATGTGCCAGTTTAGTAATAACTTTATTGGCCAATCCCATCTGGCCGGAGACCCTTCACCATGGGCTGGCCTGAGTGCTTTTTTATGCATTCAAGAGATCTTCAACTTCCTGACCGGCAGCAGCGACATTAGCGGAAAAACTTTCGCTGTCAAAGGTTTGGGTAAAACCGGAAGCGCCTTAGTAGATTGGATTATTAAGAATGGCGGGCAAGTAATTGCCGCCGATGTCGACGAAACCAGAGTAAAAGAACTAAAACAGCGCTATCCCCAAATTTCAATAGGCGATCCAAAAACTATCATTACCCAGCAAGCCGATGTTTTTTGCCCCTGCGCGCTATCGCATGATTTAGACGCTCATACCGCCCAGTTGATCAAGGCCAAAATTATAGTTGGTACAGCCAATAACCAGTTGGTTTCCGATGAAGTAGCCCAGCAATTGTTCGATCGTGGTATTTGGCATGCGCCCGACTACGTCGCCAATGGCGGCGGCCTGATTGATGTGGCCAACGAATTAATGCCCGGAGGATTCAATAAAATGAAGGTCACTACAATGGTAGAAAAGGTTCCCCAGACATTACATAAAATATTGGAACTTGCTCAGCAGCAAAAAATTTGCCCTGACATTATCGCCGACCGTTTAGCGGAAAAAATATTTAACTCAGTTAGCTCCCGGAGTATGGCCCGCTCCGACACCTACCCGCTTCATACCCCAAGAACATGAACACTCTGCATTCCCCGAAAGAGATATTGAGCTGGTACCAAACCAAACCTGAACTGTTTTGGAGGCGCATGCAGCAGCACAGCGAGATGGCCGTCCTGCGCTCAGCAATAAAAAAAACAGCGGGTTACAAAAAATTTTTGCGGCAGCAAGGTGTGTCCCCGGCCAAGATCAAAACCTATGCCGATTTCCTAAATTTGCCTCCTACCAGTAAAGTTGATTATTTCCGAAAATTCCCCTTGGCGGAAACTGTGGAAACGCCGGGCCCAAAACTATCCCCCTGGTATTTACCTCGACCTCGGGTTCCACCGGCCAGCCGACCTATTTTGGCCGCAGCGACATCCCTGATTGGCAATATTCAATCCTGGCAGAATATTTCCTTAAAAATGGACCGCCCGGCCCGACACTTTTGATTGACTGCTTCAGTATGGGCGTCTGGATTGGAGGTCTTATGACTTACCAAGCTTTCGCCTGGCAGCCTTGCGCGGCTATCCGGTTTCCATTCTGACTCCAGGAATTAACAAAAAAGAAATTTTTTATGCTCTGGCTAACCTGGCGCCGAACTTTCAGAATATTATTTTGAGGCGGCTATCCCCCGTTTATAAAAGACATCTTAGACGAAGCAGCCGACCTCGGTCTTAACCTGGCCCGATACAATGTTAGGTTATTATTCGCGGCGGAAAGTTTTACCGAAGCCTTCCGCGACCAGGTCGCCAAAACCGGCGGGGTTAAAAATCTTCTGTTTGATACGCTCAACCTCTACGGAAGCGCTGAATTGGGAGCTATGGCCTTTGAAACACCAGGAAGTATTTTGATTCGCCGCATGGCACTGGCCCACCAGGAAATTTACCATGATCTATTTGCTGAAAACCGTTTACCAACACTGGCCCAATATAATCCGGCTTTTGTCAGTTTTAACCAACAGGATGGCCAAATTCTGTTGACGGGACGCAACGCTGCACCATTTGTCCGCTATAAAATTGGTGACCGCGGTGGAGTGTACGCCTTTAGCCAAATTGATGAAATTTTTGCCGCTCGCGGAATAAACCTCGCTCAGCAAGCAAAAAAATACCGCGTCCCCCTCTCACAACTGCCTTTTGTCTACATTTACGAACGCAGCGACCTTTCAACTACCCTCTATGGACTACAAATTTATCCGCAGACTATTAAAAAAGTTTTAGAGACACCCGTACTGTCGCAGTTTGTGACGGGCAAGTTCAGCCTGGAGACGGCATTTGACCGGCACGGTGATCAATTTCTGCAAATTCATGTTGAGTTACGGCCAAAAACCGCCCATTCCGCGGCGTTGCGCAAGTTGACTGAAGGAGGAATTATTAAACAATTGCTGGCGGAAAATTCCGAATACCGCGAACTTTCAACCATGCTGAGTCAAAAGCGCACTAAACCCCGCATTACTTTTTGGCCCTATAATCACGAAACTCATTTTAAGCAGGGAGTAAAACAACAATGGATAAAAAAATAACTTAACGCTTATGGAAAAATTTTCCCTCCGCCCGATTCCACCCGGTCCCGAACTGGAAAAATTAAGAACAGACGGCTCCATCACACTCGTCGACGGCTACGATGAACAGCTGCTTGAACTATTTTTAATTCGCAACCCGCAATACCGTTTTGATAAAAACTATCAAGAACCTTTAAACGCTTTCCTGCAAGAACAGCTCGGCGGACGCGAATCCCAGCAGCATGGCAGTTGGTTCTTCTTTCCCTGGAATAGGACTGTTGTCCATGTTTTGCCTGAACAGGAATTTTTAGAACTCCGGACAGCGCGCAACCGAAACTTGATTTCTGCCGAAGAGCAAGAAAAATTTTATCGCGCCACCGTAGCAGTTGCGGGGTTGAGCGTGGGCAGCCATGGAGCCTTGACTATTGCCATGACTGGCGGTGCCCAGACCTTTAAGCTTGCTGATTTTGACACTATCTCTGTTTCCAACCTTAACCGGCTGCGCTATGGAGTAACGGCAGTCGGCCAACATAAAGCCGAATACGTGGCCCGGCTAATTGCCGAAATAAATCCTTATAGTGAAATATACTTATACCGGGAAGGGATAACAGATGAAAACCTAAGCTCATTTATTGCTGGCGGAAATTCTGTGCCCAAAGCAGATATTTTACTGGAAGGAGTTGATAATTTGCTCATGAAAATCCGCCTCCGAGAAGCAGCCAAGACTACTGGCGTGCCGGTACTGATGGCAACTGATAATGGTGATGGCATTATAGTTGATATTGAACGGTACGACCTGGATCCTCAGCTCTTGCTCTTCAATGGCGCTCTTGGCCAGATGACAGCTGCTGACTTTAAAGATTTCCCTCCGACCGAACTGCCTAAACTGGCCACAAAAGTCGCCGGTCCTGAATACATTGTGCCTCGGATGCTCGCTTCTCTTCTGGAAGTCGGCAAGACCCTCTATTCTTGGCCGCAACTGGGGACCGCGGCCACGTTTACGGGCGTAGCTTCTGCTTACTTGGTCCGCGCTATAGTGAACGGCGGCCCAATCCCGAGCGGGAAGTTTGATATTAATCTTCAAAATATTTTTTCAGACGCCCTGACGAAGAAACAGACAGAAACAGCCACTCAAGAACTTTTAAAACAAATGGGTTTATAGTATGGATCAAGCCTCCTTAGCTACTATTTTAAAACTGGGGACCAAAGCACCGTCGGGTAGTAATTCTCAGCCCTGGAAGTTTGAATGGAAAGATAACACCCTTTCGATTTTGAGTTTACCTGAGAAAGATCATAAATTCTTTAATTACAATAACCGGGGTACTTGGGTCGCCCATGGCGCATTGCTGGAAAATATTCTCATTGCGAGTTCGCATCTTGGATTTTCCGCCTCTTATGTCTTATTTCCCGACTCCGCCAAGCCCAACCTCACTTTTACAATCCGTTTTACTCCGGCAAAACAGGGGCCTGAACCGTTATTCGATTATATTAACCAGCGGGCCACCAATCGAAAACCCTACCAACCGGGACTAACACTCGCAGAAAAAAACGCCCTGATTGAGTCCGCTGCCTTAATTGAAGGGGTTCGGGTGGTAATAATAGACGACGAAGAAAGGCTGGCGGTGGTAGGACAAGCATCGAGCATTAATGAACGAGTTATGCTGGAAAATGAAAAGCTGCATGAACTTTTTTTTAAAGAAATTGTTTGGACCGAACAAGAAGAAAAAGAAAAAAAAACGGGGCTATACCTCAAGACAATGGAATTGCCAGGCGGCGCCCAATTGGCTCTCAGGCTATTTAAAAACTGGCGCGTTGCAAAAATACTTAATTCACTGGGTGCTTCTCAAGCGATTGCCGCGGGTAACGCTGCGAGTTACGCGAAAACGGGCGGTATGGCAGCTTTTCTGGTTCAAAACGATGATCGTGCGTTCATTAACGTGGGGCGAGCCATGCAGCGAGTTTGGCTCCAGGCTACCGCACTCGGACTTTCAGCCCACCCCCTGGCCGGTACGATTTTTATGTGGCAACAAGCTTTTTTAGGCAACACTGAAATTTTGACAGAGCCCCATCGTGCGCTCGTCCGAAAAGCCTACGCCGAGACTGCGGCGGCATTTTCCGCCGACCAAACTATTGTTGGGTTTATCCTGCGCCTTGGGCACGACGGCAAGCCCAGCGCTTACTCATCGCGTTTCCCCCTTGAACAAATATTTTCCGAAAAACAAAAAAATTCTTTATGACAGGAATCACCAACGTAGATCTGCTCACCGTCGGAATATCCGTGGCCGCCATCGGCATTTTAGGATTTGTCGTTTTTTTTAACGCTCCTAAAAGCATCCTCAGCCGGCTGTTTTTAGCGTTTTCTCTGGTGGCTATTGCCTGGAACAGCCTGAATTATCTGAGTAATAAACCTATGTCTCCCCAGCGGGGTATTTGGGTAGTCCGGGGAGTGATTTTTTCGGCGGTCTGGTACTGTTACCTGGTTTTTCAATTACTCAATTTACTGCCTAACGAAATTCCAAAATTTCCGAAAGTAAATAAATTTCTGCTGCCCATTACCGCGCTTATTTCTTTGCTGACTCTGACGCCGCTGGTTTTTAAATCCGTTATGCTCAACCCCCAGGGTATTCCGGATCAAGTTACGACTAATCCGGGAGTTGCCGTGTTTGGAATTTGGGTACTCACCCTGATCTTTGGCGGCATCACAGTACTTATCTTAAAAGTCCGCAAACAAACCCCGGCCATCAGGATTCAGGTGCGCTATATTTTAGTGGGGACGGCTCTGACCTTCTCGCTCTACTTAGTTTTCAATTTTATTTTGCCGTCATTTTTTGATAATTCCAGCTTCATTTCCTGGGGCGGCATTTTTACTTTACCTTTTATTATAGGCACCGTCTATTCCATTTACCGCCATAAGCTGATGAACTTTAAAATCCTGACTACGGAAGCCTTAACCTTCGCGCTGGCTATTGTCTTGCTGCTGCAAATAATTTTTTCCACCAATACGGTCAGCCTGATTTTTAATCTCAGCATTTTTTTACTGGTGCTCAGTGTTGGAATTTTGCTGACCAATAGCGTTATCCGCGAAGTTAAACAGCGGGAACTGCTCCAAGACCTGACTTCCGAACTGTCCAAAGCCAATGACCGGCTGAAGGCTCTGGACCAAGCCCGCGCCGAGTTTATTTCGATTGCCAGCCACCAGCTGCGCACGCCGCCGGCCACGGTTAAGTGGTATGTTTCGGCTATTTTATCGGGTGATTACGGCAGCATGCCGCCGGCTATTGCCGACTTGTTAAAAAAAATTGAACAGACCAACAACCACTTGATTTCGTTGATTGAAGACATGTTGAATGTTTCGCGCATTGAGCGCGGGAAAATGGAATTTTTGTTCGAGCCGACCGATGCCGAAGAGCTGGCCCGGCTGGCCTACGAGCAACTCATTCCGATGTCCAAAGACAAAAAATTGGCACTCAACTACGTCCCGCCGGTTACTCCGCTGCCTTCGATTATGGCCGATAAGCAAAAATTGCGGCAGGTTATGAACAACTTAATTGATAATGCTTTAAAGTATACTAAAGTCGGTTCGATTGAAGTTAAAATTTTCCAGGATGGCGACGATATAGTCTTCCAGGTTAAAGATACCGGCAAAGGGATTACGCCGGAAGATCAAGAGATGATTTTCCAAAAGTACAGCCGCGGCAAAGAATCCATTAAGCAAAGCGCCGGGTTAGGTTTAGGACTCTACGTGGCCAAGACAATTATTGACCAGCATAAGGGCAAAATTTGGGCCGAAAGCCCGGGCAAAGAAAAAGGCTCAACCTTTGCCTTCCGCCTCCCCATCCACAACGACTTAAAAGCAACCACGCTGGTGGATTTGGCGTAGGTTAGTTTATCGAGTTCATAAAGTTTATCAAATTTAAAATCGTAAAGCTGCTGTTGCTTTACGATTTTAAAAACTTTATGAACTGAATGGACTTTTTTCTTTTACGGAGCTATTTCTATCTTGCTCGGAGGCGCTGCCCCGATAGTGAACAGAATCAGTTTGGTCATGGGGGTGACGCTATCAATATGGGTAGCGTCTTTATTGTAGGTAATCACGGCAGTATTTTGGAACTTACCGGTACTGCCGCCGGCGTTAACCGGAATAGAAATCTTGGCCTGCAGAGTCAGGGGCAGATACGTGCCTTTGGGAATAGATCCGGGAATCACAAAGTGCAAAATCATATTCGGTTCCGTACCGGTGGCACTCTGAGGGCTAATGGGTGAACCGTTTAACTTACTATTCCAAGCTGAAGCCGAAGTAGCCGGATAATTGGGATTGTAGCGGGCCAGATTCAACATGCTGTCATCTACGGTCACATTCGTGGCCGTATTTTGGCTCGTGGCACTGTTGTTGCATAAATTAATTTCAAAATCTATAGTATCACCAAGACGAAACAGCGTGGTGGGAGGCGGGCCGTCCTGATTCTGGCAGGTGGTAGCGGGGTAAGACTGGTTAGCACCGTCGGCCACGGCTCCGGTAATATCTTTATCGGACGAACTCATGTTAGCCTGGCAGGGCACAAGAGCTATGGGATTTTCAGGCGCAGCGGCCGGGGCAGAATATTGAACAACACCTCCGGAAACCGAAATGGTTTCCACCCAATAATAATTATTGTTCGGGTCGCGTGGCGCGGTATCGGTATAACTAAACGTGGTCGCGGTGGTAGTAGCTATAATTTTGGCCGTACTAAGGTCATTGACATTATTCCAGATAATTGCGTAGCCGGTCGGCGTGGTAGTTCCGGTCGGCGCCTGCCAGCTGACCTGAATTTGTCCGCAGGATACCGAAGAGGAAGAACTGCTGTTGGAACTATTGACGTTAATCGGCGGATTGCCGCCGCGGCCGGTGATGGCTATCACCACGCTCGCGCTCATCTGATTACCGGAACTATTGCTTTTGGAGACGGTGTAAGTGGCAGTGTAGGTGCAGCCGGCTAGGGATGGAGATACGGTATAGGGTCCGCTACTGCCTTTGGCTGAGTCTAAGAAGGCGTAGGAGGCAGCGGGACAGGAAGATGGACTCACGGTATAGCTGCCGCTGTAGGTATCGGCATTGACACTGCTCCAGGTATAACCAAACTGCTGACCAACACTCAGGGTGGTGGTGGTGGCTCCGTTTACTGCTAACTGGGCGTTTAGGACATCAACGGTGATTTGGGCGGTGGAAGATTTGCCAGTTGAACTCTGGCTAGCAGTATAGCTAATAATGTAATCACAACCAGCCAGAGGAGACTGGACATTAAAAGGGCCAATGCTTCCGGCAGCGCTGTTTAAGAAGGATAAAGAAGCGCTGGGGCAATTAGACGGGCTCACGGTGTAGCTGCCGCTATAGGTATCGGCATTACTGCTGTTCCAAGCATAGGTGAGCTGATGGGGAGCCACGGCTACGGTATCGCTGACTCTGCCGTTAACGGTTAGGGAAGCTAAAGGATTGTTAGGAGGGACAATGGAATTGACGATTAAAGTTACCTGCTGGGAGGCTTGAGTGCCACTGTTGACTTGTTGGCCAGTCTGCGGGTTAATAGCGCCGGAGGACCAGACCGTAAGAGTAATCGGGTAGCCCGCCAGGTTTTGAGGGGTACCTGCCGAAGTGGCAATCGTCAAGACGGTGCTGGTGGAAGCGTTCTGAGTCAGCAAAAAAGCATCGGCCGTAAAGCCAGGATTTTCACCGCCGCTAAAAGTGCATGACGCGCCGGTAGGACAGGTGTTGCCATTGGCGTTTAACTGGGCGGTGTAGGTATCGTTTCCCGGATTTTCGTTAGTAATAGTAAGTAGATAGCTAACGGTATCACCCTGATTAGCGGAGCGGACTAACGGTACAATAGTAAAATCGATTACATCTTTACCTTCAGTCGGGGGGGGCGGAGTTTGATTACAAACCCCATTATTACAAGTATTGCCGCTGCAGCAATTAGCATTACTAGTACAAGAGCCGCCGGCAGAACTACAACTGCTGCCGCCGCAAGCCGCGTCAGGAGTACATTGGGTGTAGGAAGAGCCTTCGGCACAGCTGGCGCTGCAGCCGCTGTAGGTGGTGCAGTACTGGCCGTTGGTGCAGGTCGAACTGTTGGAGGTGCAAGAGCAAACTCCACCGCCGCCATTTCCACCGCCCCCGCCATTCCCGCCCCCACCACCCCCGCCATTCCCGTTAGAGACACAAGATTGGCTGGAAGAGCCGGAACAGCTGCTCCCGCCGCAGGCCGGAGCCGGGCTCGTACAGGTCCGGGTCTGGACGCCGTTGGTGCAAGTGCTCCAAGCCGACCAACCACCATTGACCGGCGGGTTAGTTTGGGAAGAACAAATTCCACTGGGACCGGGGTTATCGCAAGTATAGGTTGTGCACGCATCACTGGTACCGCACTGGCTGTTAGAAGTACAACTCGGGCGAGTGTGACAAATGTCTGGAACGCAGGTTATGTTCTGAGTGCTAGCTGGCTCGGTGGCGGGATTACAAGTACCGCCGCAGGCATTACCCTGGCAAGTGACTGTGCGGGTTTGTTGCTGGGTGGCCGCACTGCAACTGCCGGTGCAAACACCGGCGTTAGTCCAAGGGCCGGTGACCCAGGTGCCATTTTGAGGAGGTGCTGCTGCATAGGTACAGCCGGTCGAGGCATTACAGGTCCCGGGGGAAACCTGGCAGGCTCCCGGCGTGTTACACGTTACCGCTGAACCGCCGCCGCAAGTGCCGTTGTTGCAGGTAGTGCCGGTCACGCAGGCGCTGCCGGAAGCACAGGTGGTACCGTTGGCAACGTTGGTATTAACGCACTGCCATTGAGGAGTAGCCAAGCTCTGATTGCAAATTGCGCTTGAAGTGACGCAGGCATTACTGCTAGTACAGGTCGGCGCGTTGCCGGGACAAGTAGCCGGAGGTGGCGGAGTATTGGGTTTGCAGGCAGCTTGGAGCCAATTTAAACATTGCTGTTTAGGACAAGTCGGACCTTCACCGGTATCGTAACAGTAACCGGTATAGCCATCGCCGCAGGTAATAGTCGAATCATCGCCGCTAACGCATTTTTGATAGGAAATATCAAATTGGTTATCATCACAGGTAAAATTTGGACAGGTGACAGTTTCGCTGGCAAAAACTTGCCAGCCCATAAAAAAGCCGGTGCCAAGCAGGACTAAAAAAATACCAGCTATAAGGATATTATTTCTGAAACCGCTTGCCAATGACTTCATATATTATTTGTTTATAATCGGGACAATAACGTAAGTGCTTTGGTCTCCCAAAGCGGTAGTTTGATATTGGGCGCTGAGGGTGCTGCTGGTTAAATCTATCACCCCGGCATCGCCGCTGACCGCCGACCACGTGGTGGTCCAGCCGGTGGGGGCGTTATATTGGGAATGAAACAGTGAAAGCTGGCGGGGTACCACGTAAGTTAATTCGTAGCCGGTTTTTTGATTATCAAAAACCACGGTTTGAATTTGTAAATTGGCGGCGTCGGAAGCTACTAACTCCAGAGCCAAACTGGGCAGCGATGAACTTCCGGAAGCGGCTTCCGATATAATTTTCGGGAACGGCTGGGGAGCGGCCTGCAGTAAGGTGGCAGTGGCTTGTTTAGCGTCTAAGGCCTGGGCTGTGGCCGAAGCAGAGCTAGAGGTCTGGGATCTCGCGCTCTTTTTGGGTAATCCAAACAAGCTTAAATAAATTAAAACCGCCGCCGCTATCAATAAGATGATGAATACAATACCAAAAGCCCAAACCAGCCAATTATTATCGGTTGTCTGTTGGCTAGGGGTCTGATTTTCAGGCACTATAAATTTTGGATTTAGATTTCCCACGTTTTAGAAAATGGAGTTTGATATTGATATTATAACATGTTTTTTTGTTTTAAAAATATAATTTGAGGCAAAATTCTCAAACTTGACAAGATTAGATAAAATACTTATAATATAGTCTCAAAAGGAGGCTGTGATGAAAACAGCACTAATTTTCTGCCTGCTTTCGGTTGGTGAGGCCCAAAGCCTCACAGAAGTCGGTTCAAGTACCCATCCTAACGGACGGGAACTCATATTCTGCCAAAAGCCCCAAGCGTTTGTTAGTGAGTAATACCTCGGCTATCGTAGCCGTGGATCTGGCTGATGGATCAACGGCGAATGTTCCGGTTCCCACTTACTCGGAGTGGGTGAGTTATAGGAACAGCATCAGCACCGGACTAGCAAAGCAGTCCGCCTTATGGCCCTTACGGGCTAGGGGTGTCTGCACAGGGCGATACCCTCTGTGCGACATATTCGCTGACGGGACAAGACGGAGCCATCACCATCCCCGGCCAGCTCAAGCTGCATGGAGTCGTGGTTTTAACCAACCTCGCTACCGGCCAGTACCGAATTTTAGATTCCGGAACTTCGGTAGCCGCTCAATGCCTGCGCGTTTTCGCAGGGCGGCCAGACGGTCATGTGGGCGCGAATATTTTGGGTAATGTTCAACAAATTATCCGCATAGATGTAAACAGCGGAAGTTGACGGGTACTTGGGGCACATATTCTAACGGCGTACAGAAATCTGGATTACAGCATCCGGAAAAATCATCTTTATGGAGCAAGGTGCTTCCGGCAATATGATTGGTCCGGAAATTTTTGATCCGACACCGGGACGTCTTTGGGAACTTGGGTTTGACTCCCGGTCAACTGGCATGTTCCCGAATGGAAAGATGATTTCACACGGTTGGATACGCATTCTCCGGAGCTGATCGAGTGTTGAGAAGCTGTCACATGGCACAATGACAATCAACAAGGTGAATGACAGTCCAATTTTTATGGACTGGCGAACCATTTCAGACAGGTGGATAGCTATATCGCCTACCAAACCGAGGATGTCTCTGCCCTCAATCTGGGGGCCGGAGGATGCCCATTTCCATCTGTGGAGCCCAATCTCCAGATTGGGGTGTGGCAGCTACCGGTTACCTCCAGAGTCGGATGGCACGGTGGTAGATAGAGTCTATGTGCTTCACAGCACTAAGATTACTGTTTACCAAGCAGTTCAGCCGCCAATGGTTTACCGGGTTGTCAATGCGGCGGACAACTGGCCACAGCCGCCGCCGCGGGGAACCTGGATGAGATCTACGGTTACCATTGGGAACCACAGCAGAGTGGACCAATCCCAATACATTTCTGCTCGGTGGCGTTTCGGTTTCCGTCTGCGGAACCCCGGCGGCGATTTTTTACACTTCGCCGACCCAGGTCAACGCGCTCGTTCCGGACGCAGCCGCGGCTTACCCTTCTTGCGGAGTAGTCGTGACCAGCCAAGGGAATAATTTCCCAGCGCTCAC
>CAWBGV010000005.1:0-20105 GCA_963788395.1 Candidatus Doudnaibacteriota bacterium
TTAGCTATCTTCGATGTATGTCGATGACGCCGCGCGGGGGATTGTCTTGGCTACCCAAAAATACGATAAAGCTGAGCCGGTAAATTTGGGCGCGCATTTTGAAATTACCATTCGAGATCTGGTCAAGCTGATTGCGTCTCTGACCGCCTTTACCGGTAAAATTGTCTGGGACAAAACTAAGCCCGACGGACAGCCCAGAAGAAAACTGGACGTAAGCCGCGCCAAAAGGGAATTTGGTTTCGCCGCCGGAGTAGGTTTTGAAACTGGATTAAAGAAAACAATAGCCTGGTATAGGGAAAATCGATAATTATATATTAAGGGGTTGCTTTACCAGTAACTTCAATCTCCAAAATTAAGGATTCTGCGTAATCAATGACCTCGACTTTTTTTCCCAGTTGAAACGCCATGTGATTGCCTAAGACTTGGTTTATGCGCATTTGGTTTTGGGAGCAAAAATCGCGAATTTGCCAATCAAAGATGGGAGTTTTGTGGTAAGCAAAATCTGATGGCCCAAACCAAAGCAAGTAACCGGTCTTGGCGTAGCACTGCCTGCTCTTCAAACACCTGGGGTTGGGAGTTGTGATTATAATTTTTTTCGCAGCCACCCGCGCCAGCTCTTTGAGCATCTCATAGGGAGTAAAGACATGCTCTAAAACTTCCGACGCGATAACTATTTCAAACTGATTATCTGCAAAGGGCAAACGATGCTGAGTTGGGTCGAGCCTGGTAAAATTATCAATATCCCAATCAACAATATCGCAGGAATGGATTTTATGGCCGGTCCGGCGTAAATAGGCGCTCTTGTGTTCGCCGCAACCAAAATCCAAGACCGATAACTGTTCAGGCGATTGTTGTAATAAATATAAAACCATTTCCGCGGTTCCCGGAACCGCTTCCATATCCAGAGCCGTGGCCCGAAAAACGTTTGCGGCCAAAATAAAAAGTTTTCTCCGCTAAAATATCCGCTCCTAACGGGGAAATGAGCTCTTGTATATTTGGTTTAAAATTAGCATTTTTAAGCAATACTTTTCTAGCTAGATTTTTTATGCGTTCGTTTTTGATGTTCATTAAATCCTTGTTAATATGTCTTAATAATAACATAAACCCAGCCGGAATCGAAAATACTGAATAAGTCAATTCCCTTGACCCCTGGTGACCCCTAGTGATATAATGTGATTATTAAATTTGAGGCAGTATGTCTGAAATCAAGCCACATGAAGTCTATACGCCAAAAGAAACGGAAAAATTGCTTAAAGTCAGCAATAGCACTATTAAGCGTATGCTAAAAAGCGGGTTGCTTAAGGCTAACAAGGTTGGTAAGCAGTACCGGATTTTAGGGCACGAAATTTTAAAGTTAGTCTCACCTGAGTATTGACCAGACCGCCACCCAAACATATCAAAAAATAAAGAGCAAAACCCGGGAAGCAGTAAATAAATGGTAAACTTTAAGATATTTTAATTTACATATGTCTGTAAAATTTGAATGGGATCCAAAAGAGTTTGAAGCCATGCTCAAAAACTGCCAAAAGAGCACCATTTTGCCATTTGTCTATGAATATTTGCCCCAACAAGGGCTGATGCTGGAGGCTGGCTGCGGCTTGGGGCAGTTTGTTAAATTTTTCCAGGACCAGGGGTACGCTATCAAAGGAATTGAAGTCAATCAAGATACTGTAAAAGCCATTAACACCATGCATCCGGAGTTAGACATTGTAGCCGGAGATGTCGCTCAATTACCTTATCCCGATAACTCCTTCGCCAGTATTTTATCCCTGGGGGTAGTAGAGCATTTTGTGGAGGGGCCTGAGGCGGCTCTGAGAGAAATGTATCGGGTCATGAAGCCCGGAGCGGTAGCCCTCATTTGCGTGCCCTGTTTTAATTGGGTTCGAAAAATAAAGTACTATACTGGGCTGGATAAAGTAGAATACTATCTGCGAAAGGTTTATTACAAAGCTTTAAAAAAAGACGTATCCTGGATGTACGGGGGGAACACTATAAAATCTCCGGTTCCGTATAGGTTTCATCGTTGGCCGGCACTGGGCAATTTTTTTGAGTACCGTTTTTCTCTCAAAGAATTTGACACCTTACTGGTTAAGGCTGGTTTCACTATCAAGCACCGCGCTCCTATTGAACTATTAGGCGGTCTTTTTCATGAATTTGGCGGCGTTTTTTTCCCTTAAGTTCTTTGGATAGGCCGAGTAAGACCATTAGGACCATAAATTCTGTCTTGTCCGGCATTCCATATTTCCATAATCATATGTATCTTTGCATTATTCAAAAACCTGGAAATTCAAAATAAATGGCTAAAAAAAATTGCGTAGTTATAACCAGTATTTTTCCAGCCGGTGAGGCTTTAAAAAAGTTTTCCCGGATGAAGAATTACGATCTTGTCATTGCGGGCGATAAAAAATCACCCCAGCGCTATAATTTGCCCTCGACTTATTTAGATGTCAGCTCGCAGCAAAAAAAATATGGGCAGCTGGCTGATACGCTCCCCTATAACCATTACTGCCGAAAAAACATCGGCTACCTCTATGCTTTAGAGATGGGTTACGAGCTGATTGCCGACAGTGACGATGACAACATACCCTATTCAGATTGGGGCCGCCTGCCTGCCGGTAAAAATTTTGAAACAGTCATTGGCCCTAAGTACCCTAATGTTTACAAGGCTTTTACCAGCCAACCGGTTTGGCCTCGTGGTTTTCCGATTGATCAGATTACAAACCCACAGAGACTAACCACCAAAATTAAAGCTGCGAATGTCTTGGTTTGGCAGGGGTTAGCTGACGGTAATCCCGATGTCGACGCCCTCTACCGCCTAACAGGCGGTAAGGAATTTATTTTTAAAAAGCGCCCACCGCTGGTTTTGAGCTCCGGGGTAATTAGCCCATTTAATTCCCAAAACACGCTGTGGAGTAGGCCGGCTTTTGTCTATTTATATTTACCCCATACCGTAACATTTAGGTATACCGATATTTTACGCTCGTTTGTGGCCCAGTTCGGGATTTGGAAAATCAACGGACAGCTCGGCTTTACCCAGGCCAGCGCCAGACAGAAAAGAAATGAGCATAACTTGCTGAAAGATTTTAGCGACGAGGTCCCTATGTATTTGACTTTTTATCAGGTAATTAATATTTTGGAACAGTGCAAATTAACCGGAACTCCCGATGATCTTTTGGTCATGTACCGGGCCTTATACAAAAATGGCATTGTCAAACGGGCGGAACTTTCTACAGTTCGCGTCTGGCTGGAAAATTTTATTTAAATTATATGCCCAGGCCTCCATTACTTATTACCCAATCTTTTATTGTTGGCGCTGCCGGATCTTATTGGGATTATCGTGACTATATTTTTTGTCTCTGTTCTCATTTGGCGGTAAAAAATTTTCCCGTCCGGTTAAACCTGGAGAAAGGCACTGAGTTCGCGCCGGAACTTTTAGCCGCAGCAGAGCATGCCGGTTTTACCGATTGCGAAATTACTACACAAACGCCCCCAGCTTGGTCAACTTACATGTTGGCACAAGTGCGGAAAAATCCGACCACTTGGGTTATGCCCTGGCCGGGCGATCATATTTATATTCATCCTCAAGATTCGGCTTTTATGGACGCGCTGCGGGTTGGAGAACAACTGGGCGCGGACGCAGTAGCCTACAGCCACGTCCAGGATTTTGAATATTTTTTGGATTGGAGCCGGATTAATATATTACACAATGACCCGGAGTATGTTTTGATTGAATGGGGCCACCGCCATAAATATCGGAGAAACGCGAGTTTGAATCGAGCAGCTCTGAAAGCTATTGGACGTCCGTTGTTGATGACCCCGGTGCCCGGGTTTGTAGTCTATCGTGCGTCTCTGTTTGAAGAAATTTTAGAAGCTCTGCCCAAGATCACTAAACGTTGGCAGGACATGGAGTTTTCTCAGGCTCGGTCGGCGGCGTCCTATAAACTGCTGGTCCCCAAAAAGTGTTTATATCGCCATGTGCATGGTTATTGGCTGGAAGGATTTTTTAAATATCAGCACGCAACAAAATTTCCGTCAGACACCAGGGCGGAAATTGAATCTTGGTATATTCGGCCCGAGTACGACTGGCGCAGGGAAATTCCGAGCAGACAGGCCTACCGGCAAATGTGCCTGGATCAGCACCCTTATTTCCAAAGATATATCGACGAACGCAGGCCCGGTGCCTTTCCAAATGAATTCGCAACAACGCCATTTGATCCCAATTGGAATCCTACAAGAACATTCGGAGTTCAAGTCAAAAACTTTTTTAAGAATGCCTTTTCAGATAAAATAAGGGCGGCACTGGGCAGTGCGCGCGATCTTGCTTAGCATCGAAAAATAGAACCAGACTGTATGGAAGATAATTCTTTTTCTTACAAAACACTGCGTAACTTTACTTACCTTTTCGGCAATATAGTCCTGCCGATGGCTTTTACAGTATTTGTGACGCGCGTGTTAGCTATTAAACTTGGCCCGAGCGAGTATGGGATTTTTTTATTGATAAATGCTATTAGTGTGTTTGTTAATTATATAGATTTAGGCATGAGCACGGCGGTAACCAAGTATACTGCCGAGTACAAGGGTAGTGGTAACCTCGGAGGGTTAGCAGATTTGTTGAGCTCATCGCAAATTTTATTTTTGGCCACCGGACTGCTGGGCCTGCTGATTTTTTTTGCTTTGGGCCGCTGGGGCCTGACTTTATTTCATGTCGCCCCCGGCAGCGTGCACAATATTTTTATTGTCTTCTTATTGGCCGGTGCTGTCTTTTTGTTTAACAGCCTAACCACAGTTTACTCTGCAGTCCTCCAGGCATTGCAGCGTTTTGATTTAATGACCAAATTGAGTTTGGTTAATTTGGGGCTGACTAGTATTGGTGAAATAGTTTTACTGGAACTGCATTTCCGCCTGAAGGCGATTATGGGCCTGAATGTAATATTGACGGCCGGCCAGGTCGTTGTTATGTATTTCATGGTGCGCCGGCTCATGCCGGAATTACAGCTACGGTTCAAAATCGTCAGTTCGGAATTATGGAAAGCTTATAATTTTGGCATATTGGCTTTTACCTCTAATATTGCCTCAGGCTGTTTAATTTACCTTGATCGGTTAGTGATTCCGATCTTTTTGGGACCGTCCCAGTTGCCATATTACAGCGTACCTGGGAACGTTGCGCTCAAGACCTCGGTCGTGACTAATGCTTTCGGCCAAATGCTGTTTCCCATGGCCAGCGAGTTTGCCGGTGCCGATAAAATGGATAAACTAAAAACAGTTTACATAAGGGGTTTTCGGAATCTGTATATAATTTCCGCCGCAATTACGGTCGCGGTTATGATGTTTAGCTATAAGATTTTGTATTTTTGGCTGGGACCAGACTACGCGACCCGCGGCACCAGCATTTTAGTTATTTTAGCGCTGACTTATTTTTTAGTGGCTTTATATGTCCCGCTCCAAAATTTATTACTTGGTCTGGGGCAGCTTAAATTTTTAATCAAACAGTCCCTTCTGATGGCCATAATTAACTTGGTTTTTTTGTTGTTGCTTGTCCCCAGAATGGGAATCATGGGCGCGGCCTGGGCTTATTTAATTTCCGTACTACCCATGTTTTACGCTTTTTATTGGGTGGAACATAAATTATTTGGACTGGCCGACTGGTTCAAAAATTCTATTTTGCTGTACGCAAAGCTCATATCCACTGGTATCATAACCGCTCTTATAATCCGTTACCTCTTGCTGGGAGTAACCAAAAGCGTTTTGGCGCTGGTAATTTTGGGGCCGCTGTCCGTACTGCTTTATTTTTTACTCTACTATCTTTTTGGTTTTATGGATCCGGAAGATGTAGTTATTATCAGAACTTTTGTATTTAAATTTTTACGTTTGCGTAATACGTGATTGCGTGGAAAAAATTTATGATCAGTTTAATCTCATCTTTATATCGGTCCGAACAATATTTAGGTGTCTTTACGCGCCAATTGCAACATTTTCGGCTGGACGCTGAATTGCTGGGACTGGAATATGAGCACATTATTATTTTAAACGATCCCACCGAAGGAGAAGCACGTGTGATAGCAGCACTGGAAAAAAATCCCCACATCCGGATTGTGAGTGTGCCGCGGGAGCCGCTGTATGCCAGTTGGAACAGGGGGGTTAGCTTGGCCCAGGGCGAAGCCGTGGGATTTTGGAACGTAGATGACCGGCGCTTTGTCTCCGCGGTCGCCGAGGCTGAGACATTAATTTCCCAAGGAGCGGCCTTAGTTTATTTTCCTTTTAAAATACGCTGGTATCTGTCAGTAGGGAATTTGAGCCTGTTAGTCAAACAGCGGACGGTCCAAAAAAACCTTCCAGAATTTAGCAGAGAAGAATTTTCTCGCGCCATGCACTGCGGTCCATTTTTTATTTTTACCAAGCGCTTATATATGACGGTCGGCCCGTTTGATGAACAATTTAAAATCGCCGGTGATTTTGACTGGTGTGTTCGCGCGGCTTTGACTGTTGGCAGTTTTCGGCGCGGTACAAAAATTGCCGGCATTTTTCGGGTTGATGGTCGCGGCCTGTCCAGCGGCTATAGCTTGCGGCAACAAACCGAAAACCGGGTTGTGTATAAAAGGTATTCAATTCCATCGAACGGTATTCCGCCAAGCCTAGACTTGTGGTCAGAATACGACCCCTCGCGGATATTTTGTAGTGGTACTTCACTCTTAATAAGTTCAATTTTAAAGTAGGAACATCATGTCCAACGCATTTTCCAACAAAATCAAGCGCAGCCTGTGGCTGTTTAATTCGGCTGAGCTGAGTTTTAACGAATTGCTGGTCATTGGGTGCAATAAGACTATAGAATTTTTTGCCAGCGTGTGGTATGGTCTTGATAGTTTTTTTCAGACCGGCGAGTTTAAGCTTATTTACAGATACCGGAAGTTTTTACCAAAGCCATCGGCTCGACCCAAGTACGCGTTGGTTAATTACTTCCGCTACCCGCTCTATAAGGCCTTTGATATTGGAACTATGCAGAGCCACTTCAGTAATAACGGTACTGTTATGGCCTTGGCGCAGGCTTTAAATGAACTGGGATACGTAGTAGATGTAGTTGATTTATATAATCACGATTTCAAAGCGCGGCAAAAATATGACCTGGTAATTTCTCCGGTATTTGATAATTTTGAGAGATTGCAGAATTACATTTCGGCTGAGACGGTGTTTGTCTATTTTCCGGTTGTGGCTTACCGTCCGTTTGTTACCGAGGGTCTGGAAGCCAGGTTTCGCGCTTTCAAAGAACGGCACGGAGTTGACTTACCGGTTCGGGATTTAAATAATTTTAACCGTGATCCGAACTTTATAGCCCAAGAAGAGTCTAATATTGCCAAAGCCGATGGTATAATAGTTATCGGAGACCAGCTAGCCGGTTCGTTCAAGGGTTTTCCGCGAGTGCATCATTTGCTGAACGGAATTTATTTTGACACAAAGCATCACAAAGACCTTAGTGCCGAGAATTTAGACAAGCACCGGAAAAATTTCCTATTTTTTGGTGGAGGAGTTGATAATATTCGCAAGGGTTTAGATTTGGCTATTGAGGCAGTTTTGGGGACCGACTTACAGCTGTATGTGTGCTCCGAAGTCCATCCGTTTTTGCAGAAGAAGTATGATATTCACAACCAGCCGAATATTCATTTGCTTGGCTACCTGCGGCAGCGGTCGGCCCGGTTTTATCAGATTATAGATTTATGCAGTTTCGTAATCCAGCCTTCTTCTGCTGAAGGTATTCCCGGCGGCGTGCTTGACTGTATGCAGTATGGGTTGATTCCGGTGGTCAGCAAGGAGTGTAACATCGCCTCAGATGATTGTGCGATCGTTTTAGAGCAAACTAATTTATCTACAGTCCGCCAGGCAATGTTAGCGCTGAGTGCCGAGCCAGCAACGGCGCTGGCAGGACGTGCGCGACAAGCAGTGTATTTGGCAAAAACCAAGTATACCCCTCGAGCCTTTATGGACGCAATCAAGCAAGGGGTAGAACAAATAGTAATTGCTTCTAGCAAGAATAAAGTTAATAAAAGCTAAGATATGAAAAAAGAAACTACTATTCTAGTCACCGGCGGTGCCGGGTATATTGGCTCCCATTTCATTCATGCCCTCAGAGAGCTTCCGGAGGCTGCTATTGCGGTGGTGGACAATTTTTGCCAATCGCGTCATAATATTATGTCCCATCCCCGCATTGTTTACCACCAAGCGGATCTGCGCGATCGGCAAGGATTAATTGAGATTTTTCAGCAGGTGCGGCCCAACATTGTGGCGCATTTTGCCGCTTTGGCCAGTGTACCTGAATCGGTAGCTAAACCGTTTGAGTATTATCAAACCAACTTGGTCGGCGGGTTAAACTTGCTGGAGGCCATGAAAAGCTCAGGTACAAATAAAATTATTTTTTCCTCTTCTGCCGCGGTCTATGGTGAACCAGAAGCAGAAGTGATACGGGAAGATCATCCCAAGCAACCAACTAATCCGTATGGTTATACGAAATTGGCCTTTGAACGAATGCTGGAAGATTTTCACCGGGCTTACGGGCTTAATTCAATATCGTTCCGCTATTTCTGCGCCGCCGGTTGCAATGCTGGTTTGGAGATAGGGGAGTATCATCAGCCCGAGACTCATGTCATCCCCTGTATTGTTCAAACGTTGCTGGGGCAGCGGGAAAATTTTTCGGTGTTCGGGAACGATTACGCCACGCCTGACGGGACCGGCATTCGGGACTACATTCATGTCGACGATTTAGCCTCTGCCCACCTATTGGCCATGAAAAAATTAATGGGTGGTGATAGCATCTGCAGCCAATACAACTTAGGAATAAATAAAGGTTTTTCGGTTATGGAACTCATCCGCGCCGCCGAAGCCGTGTCCGGAAAAAAACTGGCCTATAACATTCAGCCGCGGCGACCTGGCGACCCGTCTCGTTTAATTGCCGATGCCAGTGCCGCCCGGGCCGATCTCGGCTGGCGGCCCGATTTTACCGATATTCGGGAAATCGTTCAAACAAGTTATTTATCTTTTTCTCAACGATCATGAAAGCATTTATTTTAGCCGCGGGTTTCGGTACCCGCTTACGGCCGCTGACTGATACTGTACCTAAGCCGTTGGTAAATATAGGTGGCCAGCCGCTCTTGCAGTACCATTTAGACAGTCTCAATAAGCACGGAGTAACAGAGGTCCTGATTAATACCCATTATTTGGCCGACCAGATAGTGGCATTTGTAGCTCAGTATCAAGCACATCATCCGGACATGCGGATTACAGTGGCCTATGAACCCGAATTGCTGGGGAGCGCCGGAACGCTGAAAGCTCATACCGATTTTTTTGCCGGTGACGACGGGGTAGTAGTAACGTATGGCGACAACTTAACTAATATTCATTATCAAAACCTTATTGCTCATCACCGAACGCAAGGGGGGATAGCCACTATTGCTACCTGGGATGAGCCGGACGTTGAACATAAGAGCATGGTCGTAACCGGTACTGATTTTCGGGTCCAGCGTTTTATCGAGAAACCTAAGCCGGAACAAGTAACCGTACGCAAATCCGGCGGGGGAGTTTATGTTTTTAGCAGCGAGGTAATACCGCTTTTGCAATCGCTTTCGGATCAGCCGCTTGATATTGGATTTCATGTATTGCCGCCGTTAGTTGAACATCAGCGGGGGGTCTATGAATACCCTCTGGATTCGGAAATTCTTCTCGATATAGGCAATCCGGCCAGTTATAATCAAGCCCAAGAACTTATTAAACGGATTGATTTTTAAAGATATGATTATTGTTAAAACTCCATTGCGGATTAGTTTTGCGGGAGGCGGCAGCGATATTCCCCAATTTTATCTGACCCACGGGGGCGCGACGCTTTCAACGGCGATTAATAAGTACGTCTATGTTATGGTCAGTAAGCATTTTGATGATAATCGGATCCGCGTCAGTTATTCTAAAACAGAAATTGTGCCGCATCGCGATGCTTTAGAACATACGCGAGTTAAAGCCGGTATGGAACATCTTGGTCTTGAAAGTGGTCTGGAGATTGTGACTATGGCCGATATTCCTTCCCAGGGCACTGGTTTGGGCAGCAGCAGCAGTTTTACGGTTGGTTTGCTGAAGGCGCTGCATGCTTACCGGGGCCAGACTGTTTCTGAGCAGCAATTGGCCGAAGAGGCCTGCCATGTGGAGATTACCATGCTGGGTGAGCCGATTGGCAAACAAGATCAGTTTATTGCCAGTTATGGCGGTTTGCGTTTTATCCAATATCTGCCTGGCGGACATGTTCAAGTAGACTATGTAGTGATGCCGCCGGCAGCCTTGGAACGACTAGAAGGTTCTTTGTTGTTGTTTTATACCGGCATTCAACGTTCAGCCAACGGGATTTTAAAAAAACAGGTTGACGGACTAACCGATGCCAAAAAAATTGAGAATCTTAAACAGATGACGGAATTCGCCCGAGCTATGAAAAAAGATTTGGAGCAAGGGAAGTTGGATGATTTTGGCCGGATGCTGCATGAAGGCTGGGAATTGAAAAAAACTTTAGCTGAGGGCATTACAAACCCGGAAATCGAGGACATGTACAAAACTGCCCGGGCGCACGGCGCGCTGGGCGGCAAGCTCTTGGGTGCCGGCGGTGGCGGCTTCCTGCTGGTCTATGCTCCACTAGAAAAACATCAGGCCATCAAACAGGCGCTCTCAAATTATCGCGAAATGAAAGTCAGGTTTGATCCGGAGGGCAGTAAAATACTGTTTATCAACAAAAATTTAGCTTAAGGCTATCTTTTGTAACAAAAAGAGCACCGGTTTTCTTTGTAGAGAAAACCGGTGCTTGTGTTTAGTCGAGCAGATACGCCTGCATGTCTGCAGGGTCCTGCGGCAGTGAAACTTCCGTGCCTTCATCGAAGCCTGTCAGGTCGCAGGCTCCGGAATTGTTCAGTAGCGGCGTTATATTGCCGTACTGGAATTCACCCGTGGGCGAAATCCGAAAGAAAATTTGATAGTCCGGTGCCTGACCCTCGGTGTTGCGGAACTTCACGCAGAAAAGGGACACCAGTTGATCTATCATGATTGCGAGCTCAGGTACTATCTGAGCATAATCTTTCGGTGCGCCCTCTTTGGAAACAATCCAACACTTGCCAGCGAGCGAACCACCAAGCGGTGGTAGGGAAATGGCGTAGCTTCGTTCAAACGAACGCGCCAGCCACTCCCGGCTTCCGGATAACTTGCTATTTCCAAATGCAGTTTATCCGGATTAACTTCGAGCGGGCAACCTTGCCCATGTCCCGGGCGTCCTTGTAAAACATCAAATCCAAGTTGCGGACGCCAAAATTTCACATTTTGTCGGGTTCCCCCATAGACCAGAGAGATACCGCTTGGTAGTCGATCAGTCATTTTAATTAAACACCCTTGATTTTTTGGAACATTACATTGTATCATAAAATTCAATATTTGTCAATATCGGGAATAAATGCTAAAATAAATTGTTAAAACTTATTATTTATTAGATTGGAATATGCAACCCCAAGAGTACACTTCTTTATTGCGGGAAGAACTTTCCCGTTTAAATGCAGCTAAAATTGAAGACTTGGTCGCGCTCATAAAAGAAACCCAAAGCCAAAATAAAACCATTTATGCTTTTGGTAACGGCGGCTCCGGAGCCAATGCCAGCCATTTTGTGCAGGATTTGCTTAAGTGTCCAGTTAAGGATTTTGAAAGCTCCGAAGGACGATACCGAGTACTGTGTTTAAACGACAACACACCAGTGCTCATGGCCTATGCCAACGACATGAGTTATGAACAAGTCTTCCGCCAGCAGCTGATGAATTTTTGCCAGCCAGGAGATTTAGTAATTGGTATTAGCGGCAGCGGCAATAGCATGAACGTGGTCAAAGCAATAGAATACGCCAACCAATCTGGTGCCGAAACCTTTGCCATAGTTGGTTTTAGCGGCGGCAAGCTTTTGCCCGCGGCCAAGCAGAGCTTGCATTTTCAAACCGACAATATGCAGCTGTATGAAGATTTGTGCATGATAGCCCTGCACTCGGTAGTCACCGCCTTAAAAGCATGACCCAGCTTAAAAAAATCGCATTCCTGGATCGTGACGGCGTAATAAACAAAAAAGCCGCGCCGCATGAGTACGTTTGTTCCGTCGGGGAATTTGTTTTTAATCCCGGAATTTTCCCTCTGCTGCAAAAACTGGCCGGCAACAGCTACGAATTTATCGTCTTAACCAACCAGCGGGGAATTGCTCGGGGTAAATTGACCGAACAGACGCTTACTAACATACACGAGTACATGCGGATCGAATTACAGAAGCAGCAAATTGTTATTTTAGATATTCTGCATTGTCCCCACGAAAAAGATAGTTGTGAGTGCAGAAAGCCCAAGCCCGGCCTATTGGAAATTGCCGTTAAAAAATATCCTATCGACTTATCCAATTCGGTTTTCATTAGCGATTCGCAAGCCGATGTTGAAATGGGAAAACAGTTTGGCATTGGTAGAAATATTCTCATTGCTGCCGACCAGCCGCAACAGGCATCTTTAAACTTCTAGCAGCTCATGAACAATATAAAACAACTATTTCCCAAACCAATTTTAACTTTTTTTCGCCGACTTCGGGAACGCTGGTTCCAGTTTGTTGATTCCCATAGCCCCTATTTAAATTCTATAATCTATTGTGGCTACCGTGTTTATTTTACTCGCGGCGAAGGATTAATTTCGCGGATCCGTTTTGGGAATCCGGACCGGATTTACGAACGGGAACTGAGCGAAGCTTTGGTTGATTCTTTGGTTAAAAGCCGTCAGCCGGTTTTGGTGGATATTGGCGCAAATATTGGCTTGATGAGTCTTTACCAAATTGTAAAGAATCCGCAATTGCATGTTTATGCCTTTGAACCGGGGCCCCACCAGCATAAACTATTTTCCATAACACTCCTGGCCAATCAACTGGAAAATAGAATAACTTTACTCGATGCTGCTTTGGGCGCACAGGAGGGCGTGGCTTCTTTTAGTGTCCATACGGACAGTCGTGATTCGTCGGGTGACGGATTTATTGATACCCGACGGGCCGGCCCAACCCAAAGCATTTCGGTTCGGATTACGACTCTAGATAGCTGGTGGGCCGCTCTGGGTAAGCCGGCCATCACCACTTTAAAAATTGATACCGAGGGGTCGGAGTTGTGGGTCCTGCAGGGAGCAAAACAAATACTCTCTGAAGTCCACCCGGAAATATTTTTAGAAATATCATTGGCTAACCTCAAAAACTACCCCTACTCAGCTCTTGATATTTTTGAGTGGTTGCATCAGACACAATACCAGCTCTATACGCTGTCTGGCCAGCTGTGCCAAGCCAAAAATCTTGAATCAATTTTAGTCTCTACCGATACTTTTATGGCCCGGTACCAAAAAACCTTATGAAAAAAATCGTGCTTATGCCTACGCGGAATGATGATTGGATTTTGGACAAGAGTCTGGCCTGTCTTTCGTTGTGGGCGGATGCCATATTCATTGCCGACCAGCATTCTACGGATAAGACGCTGGCTATTTGCAGTCGTTTTCCTTGCGTCCAGGTTATCTCCAACCCTAGTAAATTTCACTCCACTAAGGTGAGGCAGCTGCTTTTGGACGAAGCCAGAAAAATTTCGGGAAATAATTTTATCATGAGCGTGGATTCCGACGAGTTTGTTACTGCCGATATCCTAGAGCCGCATTTTTGGGAGACGGTTTCCGCCTGCGCTCCGGGTACCAGTTTTGAACTTCAATGGGTGCAATTGTGGCGTTCGGCCGGACAGTACCGGAACGATGATTCGGTTTGGTCCAACAGCTGGAAGCAGTTTGCCTTTATTGATGACAGAGTTTCCGGGTACCTGTACACGTATGGTTTAAATGATCATAACCCCCGCGTGCCGGGAGCCATGCTGGCCCATACTCACCGGCTGGTCATGCCAAAAATCCTGCATTACCAGTTTGTTAACTGGGACCGAATGTTAAGCAAGCAGCGATTTTATCGGGTCCAGGATTATTTGCAAAAAAAAGATAATTTTTTTTCTGCCTTGTCGGTCAATAATATGTATTCGGTCAGCAAGCATGAGAAAAATTTAGTGGTTACGCCGACTCCGCCGGAGTGGACGGAGCCGTACCGGCGCTTAGGGATCAATATAGCCGGTATTACCGATGAACCGCCTTACTGGTATGATGCGGTGGTACTCGACTGGTTTCGCCAGTATGGTCCGGGCCGTTTTACCCGTTTAGATATTTGGGATGTCGACTGGGAAGGCTTGCGGCAGCTATCTTTGCGCCAGGGAAATAATTCTGTGCCCAGGCAGGTAATAAAGGATCCGCGAACCATTGGGGAAAAAGTATTACAGCATAACCTTTCGGCGGTCTTGTCGGCCGCGAAGGCTATAAAGAAAATTATTTCCTTTTCATGACTACCCACACCTTCTGGCAGAACAAAAAAGTTTTAGTTACCGGCGCAGGCGGTTTTGTTGGCTCTGGTTTGTCGCGGCGTCTGGTTGCTGCCGGCGCTCAGGTGCTGGGAATCAGTCGGCGTCCGGTTACCGAAGCTTTGTCCGATCTTGATCAACAATTGCTTGTAGTTTCCGGTGATTTGGCTAACAAACAGTTCGTTGACGATCTGTTTGCAGCTCATGCGTTTGAGGCAGTTTTCCATTTGGCCGCATCCGCCATAGTTATTGAGGCCGTGCATCACCCCTGGGAGACTATCCAGAATAATATTCAGGCTACCGCCAACATTCTGGAGGCGGTTCGCGTCCATAATGTTCCGCGAGTGGTAGTGGCTTCCTCGGATAAAGCCTACGGGGACCACGCTGAAGATGAATTCGAGCAGCTGCCGTTTCGTGAAACTTACGCCTTGCGCGGTTTGGATATTTATAGCGCGACTAAAGTCTGCGCCGATACTTTGGCCCAAGCTTATGCTTTCCAATATAAAATTCCGATTGCGGTAGTTCGTTCCTGTAATATTTATGGACCCGGCGACTTAAATTTTACCCGCTTAATACCAAAAACTATTATGCTGCTGCTGGGTGGACGCCCGCCGGAAATAAAAGCCGGCCACGAACAGGTCTTGCGGGAATATCTCTACATCGACGATGCGGTATCAGCCTATTTGCTGTTGGCTGAGCGGATACAAGATTATTACGCGCGCAATCGGGCTGCCATACCCATTCGGGGAAAAGAAACCTATGGTTGGTGGGCATTTAATCTGGGATCGTATACCGCTGAGCAGACGCAGTCTTTGGCCCGTTGTCCGAATATTCAAAGCGTCGCCCAAGTGGTAGAATCACTCCGCCAAAGCGTGGAAGGTACTCCGGCCGTAATTGCCCAAGCCCACCCTCAGTTCATCGAAATCCCTAACGAATTTTTGGATAGTTCTAAAATTTTGCAATTTGGTTTTCAAAGCAGTGTTTCGTTTTCCGAGGGGCTCAAACGGAGTGTCCAATGGTACACGGAACAATATAAATTATTAAAAGAGTATCCCATTTCAACATATGAGCAAACTCATTGATCCGGCTAAAACATTCATAAAAAAGTTAACCGCCAAAATTCAAAAACCCAGCGACAGTTATGACCGTCATAACGCGGAATATTTAGACCCTGGTGTGATAGAACAAGAGCGGGCTAAAGTACCGTTGTATCAAACGCGGGAAGCTTTTAACGATCAAGAAAATAAACTCGGCTTGCTTTTGAAGAAATACCCCCAGGTGCGCGCGTTAGCAATAGATATTGGATCCGGCGTCGGCTGGCTTTCGGCATTACTATCGACGGATTTTGGGTCGGTGGTGGCTATTGAACCTTCTTCGGCAGCGGTGGAAATCGCGCGACGTTTGTATCCGGCTGCTAATTTTCCGAACATCGATTGGCGGGTAGGTTTTGCCGAGTCAGTTATTCCCGGATTGAGCTTTACTCAACCTACATTATTTGTAACCGGTTGTGTGTTGAGTCATTTGCGCGATGCTGAAACTGCTAAAATTTGCGCCGCAGTAAATGCTGGCGCCCCAAAGGGTTCAATTTTGGGTTTTAATGAGTGTTGGGGTACGGAATGGCACCAGAAATTATGGCACGTTCGGACAAAGGAATGGTGGCAAGCCCAGCTGCCGGGTTTTCAAATTGATTTCCACGGTCCGGAGATAGAAAATGTCCCCGGGCGGCATAAAGGTTTTCACGCAATAAAAATTTCTTAATATGGATCGTTTTACGGTATTATTTTTTCATCCAGCAGGATTGTTTTACGGCGGGACCGAAAAGCTCTTGCAGGTGATGGCCAAGTACTGCGCCACTGACTGCCGGGTAATTTTTGCCTATGCCCCGCAAGACGGACAGCAACAAAAAAACTATTTTCAGGGTACTGGCGTGATCCTGGCACCGTTTGAGTACTCACGAAAACAAACCACTGAACCATATGCCCTGCTCGGCATGCGCCCTGCATTCAGAGCGTTACTGGACACCTACTCAGTCGACCTGGTAGTGACGCCAGTCTACAGCCACTATCAATTTCCGCTCAGTTCGGTCTCGGCGGCCATGCCTTTTATTATTACCTCTCCGTTCGGCCACTACGCAACTAACGGCAACGTGGCCAAAGTTTTTGTTTCCGGTTCAAAAAATTTAGAACGGCTGCGGCGACGGGGCATTAGTACCGCGGAATTAATTATGGATCCTATCGAAGATTTTCCGTCATGGGTCTGGCAGCGCCTCCCGGTTGGGCAACGCGTTGTTTTTGGCCGAGTGGGCCGACCGGACGATAACATTTTTGACCCGGTAGCCTTGCGCGCGTTTGCTCAACTGGAAAGTAAATATCCAGACAGAGTTCTTTACCGTGTCCTGCAGCCGCCGCCAAAAATGGTCAGTCTTGCCCGCGAGCTCAATGTACAAAATATTGAATTTGTCTACGATCAGGAATCGGGATATCTGGAACGCTTTTATCACAGTATCGATGTCATGGCTCATTTTCGTTATGATGGAGAAACATTCGGAAAAGCCATAGCTGAAGGTATGATGTCTGGTTTGCCAATTGTGACTCACACTTCGCATTATAATAATGAGCATGTGCGGTTACTCAACGAATCGTTCGCCCGAATCTCCGGTCCCGATGATGTAGCTAGTTACTTAGCAGGTTTGGATTATTTTGTTACCCATAAAGACGCTATTCGCGCCATGGGTCAGTTGGCACGGGTTAAAGCTTTAGAGGCCGTAGTCCTGCCGCCCAATTCCCTCATATTCTCGATGAGTTCAAAAAAGCGGCCGCGCGTTGCCGGTATCAAAATCGCGTTTCGCGAATGGTTGGCTATCGACCTCTGCTCGTCGAAAAATTAAAAATGTTGCCGCTTTTGACCGCCAAAAAAATGTATGCTCAGCTACCCCGTCCTTGGCAAGATTACATTGCCGGCGTGTATAAAAGACATCCATTTTATTGAAACGTAATTCCACACTTATTCATATGCCCAAAGTTTCAATTATGGTGCTGACCAAAGACCGGGAATCGCTGCTCGCTGCCGCGCTGGCCAGCATTCAGGCGCAAACTTTTTTTGATTACGAAGTCATTTTAGTTGATGACGGTTCTCGCGACGCGACTGCAGACGTGATTGAACGTTTTCAAAAAAAAGGTCTTCGGATTATTCCCATTCGTCATGATTCCTCGGTTGGAAAAACTTCCAGCCGCCAAGAAGTATTATTGCGCGCGGCGGGTAGCTACGTTGCGATTTTGGATGACGACGATGAATGGCTTGATACCACTAAGCTTGGCCAGCAAGTTGCGTACTTAGACAATCATCCGGAAGTTGTCCTTACCGGTACCGGAATTATCGGCACTTCTTCCCGGAGTGGGGAGCGGCGGCAAATGTTTCAGCCGGCAGGAGACCGGGCTATCCGGAGAACCATGCTGATTAAAAATAATTTTTTTACTTCGTCGGTGATGTTTCGAACGGAAGCGGCCTTGCGGGCCGGAGGTTTTATGGCCGGGGGAGCGGACGAGGCGGAAGATTATAGCCTCTGGCTGCGTTTGGGGACAGAAGGACAAATGTCCAATATTTTAGATACCACGGTTCAATACCGCCTGCCCGATTATGGGCCGGCCAGAACCCTTCGTATTTATCAGGAACAGCTGCGTTTAGTTAGTGTTTTCGGAAAGTTCTATCCACTTTACCATACCGCAAGATTGATGCTAAAATTACGTATAGCTAAGCTGAAATTATCTCTATGAACCGTAAAACTTTCGCTTTCTGGACCTTGTTTATACCCGATATCCTGCTTATGTACGGCAGTTTACGGCTATCCTTGTTTTTACGTTATTTTGGGAAACCTGTCCATAGTACAGTTTATTTCGAAGTCTACACCCTGTTGTTTGCAGTCTGGCTGGTGGTGTTTTTTATTCATGGTTTGTTCGAAGTCCAAACTTTTCGGCGATATACGACCTTATTTTTTAACTTAATTTCCGCGACCATAGTTAATTTGTTGCTGGCGGTCGTCTATTTTTATTTTCAACCGAATTTTATTTTCACGCCCCGCCGATTTCTACTTATTGAAATTACGGTATTGTTCGGGTTGTTGGCAGTTTGGTATTTGTTGGTGAAATATTTCGTTAAAAACCGGCTGGTCGAAGGGGTTTATTTATTTTCTTTCAACAATGAGTTGGCAGAGTTGGAGCGCGAAATTAAAGCATTGGATTTTTTGGGATATAAAGTTCTCGGTCATCTGAATGAGGAGACGCTGGTTTCTACCAAGCTCGAAAAACGTTCTACGATTATTTTGCCGGACAACCTGCACGCCAACACTGGTGTGAGCGCAGCCTTATATAAACTGCGTACGTATGGCGTAACTTTTTATAACCATAAAGATTTTTATGAGTACTTGCTGCGGCGGATTTTTTTGTCTGACCTCAACGAAGTTTGGTTTTTGGAAAATATTAATTATCGTGAAAAGCGATTTTATACTTTAATAAAGCGATTGGTGGATATTGTTGCCGGTATCATCGGCTTAATCGTCTTCGGTATTAGCTATCCCTTTGTAGCCCTGGCGTTGAAGCTGGATTTGAACGGGCCGGTGTTGTTTAGCCAGCTGCGGGTCGGGCAGGAGGGGAAGATTTTTAAAATTTATAAGTACCGTTCGATGAACACGGTCACCGGTACGGTCTGGACCAGCGTCAACGACCCGCGGATTACCCCGGTGGGTAATTTTATGCGCAAGAGCCGGATTGACGAGCTGCCACAGAGCTTAAATTTACTGGCCGGCAATATTAGTTTGGTGGGCCGCGGCCGGAGCAGGTCGGGATTGTGGAGCGCTTACGGCAGGAAATTCCGTTTTACGACGAGCGTCATTTGGTTAAGCCGGGCATTACCGGCTGGGGCCAGCTTAATATTTACGCCGGCAGCCTGGAAGAAACTAAACTCAAGCTCCAGTATGACCTCTACTATATTAAGCACCGGTCGTTCCTGTTTGATTTAGAGATAATCCTCAAAACAATTTACTACATATTTACCTGGCAGGGGAGATAGGTTGTCCCCAGCTCCTGGTGGTCGCCAAGCCAAGTCGATTTTTTTGCTCCGGAACTCGCCGCTATATTTATTTAATCTAAAGTTGGCTCAGACAGTCCTCGCTGCAAAAAACGCCTTGCCTTGGGACACCCCAAATCGAGCTGGGAACGGGTGGCTTGGAGCAGGGGAACCTTTAAAGGGTTCCCCTGCTTTTTTGCGCAGTTTGACTATTATATGTTATAATGACGCTAGTCTATTAGAGTTGCTGAAACAAAAAAAAGCCCGGCGGACATAAATTGTTAATCAGAACGAGGTTAAAGAATTTATGGAGCAAAATTTTTTATTATGGACAAAAACCAGCTTAATCTTGGTTTAAAACAAAAAAATCTCATCACGGACGAGAGGCTGAAAGCTCTGGAGCAGGAGAAAATCGAGAGGAAAACGGTTGATTCTTGGGAAGATTTTTTACTGGAAAAAAAGTTCGTGTCCGAAGATGACTTATTGGTTTTGAAGTCGGAATTATTAAAAGTTCCGATTGTGGATTTGCGGAATGAGCAAATTCCCCAAGAAATACTGAATTTGGTGCCGGAGCCGATTGCTCATCGCCACCAGGTTATTAGTTTT
>CAWBGV010000006.1:0-7093 GCA_963788395.1 Candidatus Doudnaibacteriota bacterium
GGCTCTCTCTCTCTCTCTCTCTCTCTCTCTCTCGCCCGCCGCCCGCGCCTCCCCTTCCTTTCTCTGCCTGCTCTGTCTCTCTCTCTCTCTCTCTCTCTCTCTCTCTCTCTCTCTCTCTCTCTCTCTCTCTCTCTCTCTCTCGCCGTTCGTCTCCGTCCCCCGCGCTCCCTCTCTCTCCCTCCTCTCCCTCCCTCCCCCTCCCCTCCCTCTCTCCTCCTTCTTCTCTCTCTCGCTCCCCTCCAACCCTCGCCGCTCTCTCTCCCCCTCCCCCGCGCTCGCGCCCTCCCCGGCCGCCCCGCGCCGCCCGCCGCCTCCTCCATGGCGATGGAGGCGGAATTGGAGGCGGAACTGTCAGCTCGCAAGCGGCAGTATTCCCACTACCGAGAGCAGCTCCGACCTTCTCTGATGTGGGGAGGGTCCGGTGGGTCACCATGGGTGAAGTCCTTGGTATGCGAGCCGGACGATTCGTCGCGGCCAGCAATATTTCAGACATACAAGATGATGAGCACCCTTTCGCTTGTTATGGGGCAATGGGGTCAAGAGGCCATGTCGGACAATCAAATCAGGAGGGCGCCTACGCTCTTATTGGTCGTCAAGGGCACTATGCGGAACGTTCATCGGGCTCATGGGTAGTTCAACGCCACCGAACATGCTGTCGTCGTCACGCCCGACTCCAGCCTCAATAGCGACTGGGTATTTTACATGTCTCAAATTCATGAACCTGAACCAATATGCAACCAAGTCGGCTCAGCCTGGACTTGCCGTGGGCACATTAGAACGTGTTCCATTTCCGGTGCCGCCGATAGAAGAGAGCAGCGGATCGTGGAGATCCTCAATAAGTTCGATGCGCTGGTGAATGACCCCAGTGTCGGACTGCCGGCCGAGATGAGTGCTCGTCGCAAGCAGTACGAGTACTACCGCGATCGCATGCTGACCTTCGAGGAGAACGTGGCATGAACGAGGCGAAGTCGACGCGCTACGAGCCAATCGCGGTCAGCGCGGAAAGCACGGTCGTTGCCGAGTTCATTGCAGAAACCCCAACGCCGAGCGCTTACCAATCTGAGGGCGAACTTGAGCGGGAGTTCATTCGACTCTTAGGTGATCAGAAGTATGAGTACCTGCCCGCTCACGAGTGAGACACAACTCATCGCGAACCTCCGGACCAACTCGAGAAACTGAACGAAATTAAGTTCTCACAGGCCGAATGGGATCAATTCTTCACCGAACGAATCGCTGGAGCGAATGACGGCATAGTCGAGAAGACCATACGAGTCCAAGAGGACTACGTCCAGTTGTTGCGCCGCGACGATGGGTCAACGAAAAACGTGCTTCTGATCGACAAGTCGAACATTCACAACAATCAACTCCAGGTCATCAATCAGTACGAAATCGGCCAGGGCGACGGTGGCGCAACTCGCTCGAACCGCTACGACGTCACGGTGCTTGTGAACGGACTTCCAATGGTGCACGTTGAACTAAAGCGCCGTGGAGTCGACATCCGTGAAGCTTTCAACCAGATCGACCGCTACCAGCGCGACAGCTTCTGGGCGGCCTCGGGCCTCTTCGAATACGTGCAACTTTTCGTCGTAAGCAACGGCACCTTGACGAAGTACTACTCAAACACAACACGCCGTCAACACCTCAGCGAAGCAGCTGGATCGAGACGTATTCGAAAAACATCACACTCATTCGAATTCACTTCTTGGTGGGCGGATGCCACGAACAAGCCAATTCAAGATCTGAATTCGTTTGCAAAGACCTTCTTCGCTCGGCACACGCTACTGAACATCCTGACCAAATACTGCGTGCTGACAGCGGACCGGATGCTCTTGGTGATGCGCCCGTATCAAATCGCAGCGACGGAGCGAATGCTTCAGAAGATCGCCACGTCGACGAACTACAAACAGCTTGGCACGATTGCTGCAGGCGGCTATGTCTGGCATACAACCGGGTCAGGTAAAACGCTGACGAGTTTCAAGGCGGCACAACTTGCAGTCAAGCTGCCAGAAGTCGACAAGGTGCTTTTCGTCGTAGACCGCAAGGACCTTGATTATCAGACGATGCGCGAGTACGACCGCTTCCAAAAGGGCGCAGCGAATTCCAACACCTCGACCGCCGTACTCAAGCGGCAGCTCGAAGATCCGAATGCTCGAATCATCATCACCACTATTCAAAAACTGTCAACGTTCATTACTGCAAATAAGGGTCATGCCATCTACTCCGGTCACGTTGTGATCATCTTCGATGAGTGCCACAGGTCTCAATTCGGCGATATGCACACATCAATTACGAAGGCCTTTAAGCGTTACAACCTCTTCGGCTTTACCGGCACCCCAATTTTCGCTGTGAACTCAGGTAGTGGCGGAAACCCACAGCTCAAGACTACGGAGCAAGCCTTTGGGGAGAGACTGCACACGTACACGATCGTTAACGCAATTAGCGACAAGAATGTCCTGCCGTTCCGCATCGACTATGTGAACACAATCAAATTGCCAGAAGGCATTGCCGAAGAGCAGGTCTCCGCGATTGATAGAGAGCGGGCCTTGCTCGCACCGGAGCGCATACAACAGGTTGTTGGCTACGTCCTGGAGCACTTCGACCAGAAGACAAAGCGGTCGAGCTTTTACAAGCTAGGTGACCGACGCCTTGCCGGCTTCAACTCGATACTGGCAACTTCATCGATTGTCGCTGCCAAGGCTTACTACAGCGAGTTCCAGAGACAGCAAAACAGTCTGTCCGTTGCGCAGCAACTCAAAGTCGGTTTGATCTACAGCTTTTCTGTTAACGAGGAAGAATCTGACGGGTTTCTTGGCGAAGAAGGATTCGAGACCGAGGCACTAGATACGAACTCCCGAGACTTCTTGGAATCGGCCATCAACGACTACAACAAAACGTTCGGGACGAGCTTTGATACCTCTGCCGACAGGTTTCAGAACTACTACAAGGACCTGTCCTTACGAATCAAGAGTCGCGAGATCGATCTCGTCATTGTCGTCAATATGTTTTTGACCGGATTCGACGCCACGACGCTCAATACTCTGTGGGTGGACAAGAATCTCCACTCCCACGGCCTCATCCAGGCTTACTCGCGGACAAACCGCATTCTCAACTCAGTCAAGACCTTTGGCAACATAATTTCATTTCGTGACTTGGAACAAGAGACGAACGACGCCATTGCCCTTTTTGGTAACAAAGATGCCAAGGGTGTGGTGCTCCTCAAACCATATGGCGACTACTACTCCGAATACGACGACAAGGTCGCCCAGCTGCTCCAAGCCTTTCCACTTGGGACCCCGATCACTGGAGAATCTGCGCAGAAGGAGTTCATCGTTCTGTTTGGATCAATCTTGCGGCTTCAGAACATCCTTACGTCATTCGACGACTTTGTCGGCAACGAGATTCTCACCGAGCGACAGGGACAGGATTATCGCAGCTTCTATCTCGATCTCTACGCGGAGTTCAGGCGGGGTTCTGATGCTGAGCAAGAACTTATCAATGACGACCTTGTCTTTGAGATTGAGCTCATAAAGCAGGTTGAGATCAATGTCGACTACATTCTCATGCTCGTCCAGAAGTACCGTGATGAACGAGGTGATGGTGACGATGTCGAACTCCGTGCGACGATTACCAGGGCCGTGGACGCGAGTCCAAGCTTGCGTAACAAGAAAGATCTCATTGAAGCCTTCGTCGACTCGGTATCGGCTACGGGCGAAATTGATGAGGAGTGGCAGGCGTTCATTGCAGCCCGGCGCAATTCAGAACTTGAGACAATCATCGAGTCAGAGGGGCTTCGCCCCAATGAGACTCGGGCGTATATCAAGACTGCCTTCCGCGATGGCGCGATTCAGACCACCGGCACCGCCATCACCAAGATCTTGCCGCCTGTATCACGCTTTGCGGCTGATGGTAGTCACACCGAAATGAAGCAGCGTGTCCTGACACGTCTGGCGACCTTTTTTGAACGCTTCTTCGGCGTTAGTTCGGATAGGAGTGAGTAGTGCTTCGCTGCCTTTTTGCCAGATATGACTATGCCCCAAACGGAGAAGACGGGGCAATCGAGTTCGTGCATGAGCAATACGAGCCGTTTGCGCAGGAGGTGCACGAATGAGTCAAAGCATCGAGCAGAAATTGAACGGCTGGACGGGTCCGTCAAGCGCCACCGAGCAGGACAAGCAGGATCGAACTGTCCGAATGATTCGTGAGGCGATCAGTGGCCACGACGCTTTCAAGGGAGTAAAACTGGTGTCTATACGAAGGGTTCTTATCCCAACAACACGAACGTTCGTAGTGATAGCGACGTCGATGTGGCAATTGAATATACGGAGGCCGTTTACTCGGACGAGGAGTCCGCAGGGCTCAAGCCGACGAACCTAGGGGCCTACCAAGGAATATGGACGCCTTCGAAACTGCGAATCGAGCTTGGTTCAGCATTAGAAGTGAAGTTTCCGAGGCAGGTCGATACTTCGGGGACGACGGCTATTCGAGTGAATTCAAGTTCGGCCCGGGTAGATGCAGATCTTGTCCCCTGCTTTACGTACAAGTACTACTTCACAAGTGGTCAGGTGAACGTCGGGACAAAGACCTTTCGCACCTCTGGAAACCCAATTACTAACTATCCGGCTCAGCAACTTGCGCAGGGACGCACAAAGAACACAGCCACCAAGTCCTTCTACAAACAGGCGGTTCGGATATTGAAGCGAGTTGAGAATGCGATGGTGGCAGACGATGTCCATACTGAAGTTCCTTCGTATTTCATCGAGTGTCTGCTGTTCAACTGTCCGAATGAGCTTGTTCGGCAGAACAACTTGGACCGACACGATCAAAGCACTTCTCTTTCACATTTGGGATTCTCTAGAGGGGGACGAGCCGGTCGCTACTGAAAGCCGCTGGGTGGAGGCGAATCACTGCAAATGGTTATTCCATTCAGCACAAAAGTGGAGTCGACAAGATGGTCGGGCGTTTGCGAAAGCCGCGTGGAACTACTTGGGACTTGCGTCATGAGTGGACGAGCAAAAATACAAATCGCTGCGATCCTAATCATTGCCGTCTTTGGAATAGGAATTTGGGCCGAGGGCGGCGCGCCACACATGTGGTGGCTCAAGTTCTATTCTATTGCCGTGGCCGTCGTAGCCATTGCATCTACTGCATGGGACCACTATTTCTGGCGAACTCGAATCTTTCAAAAGTTTCGAACTGTACCGCGGTGTGTTGCTGGAACTTGGAAGGGAACCCTGCGTACTCAGTGGGTAGATCCGTCAAGTGGAAGGCTCCTGCGCTGAAGGCGGCGTACCTTGTCATTCGTCAGACCTCAACTACCGTCGATGTCAGACTCATCACAGATGAATCCGAATCGCGATCAACATTTGGACAAGTGTCCTCCGGCTCTGAACCTCCAACACTGGACTATCTCTATCTCAATGAGCCAATGAGCTCTCTCCGTGATCGAAGTCCTATTCACCATGGCTCGGCTTCGATGAAGATTGTTGGACGCCCGGCTTCGAGATTGACTGGCCACTACTGGACGGACCGTGACACTCGTGGCGAATTGGACATGAAGTGGCACAAAAAGGAGACCGCCGATGACTTCGAGTCCTCGGAAAGACTTGTTTCAGCCAGGCGATAGGTGCGTGAATGTGAATCGACCAGAGGACAAACGACATTTGATCCGTGGCTATTGCAGGATGACGTCCTCAAGGATTTTCGGCAAGAAGGCGGGGATCAATGGACGACCGTGTACCGGCAAGAATACGAGAGTGAGAGGGTTAATTCCGGAATCTACTGCGCACTTGCACCGACTACCTATCGCGAGACTGCACTTTCGGGATGCGGGATGGGATCTCTTCATACGTGACTATCGTCCTGGCTTCTCTCAGTATCACGATGGAGACAATGAGACCACTGTTTATCATCGCCTCGGTGGCGTAGAGCCATCGGAGCCGCTACTACTGAGCCGAGAGTTTCATGGAGCAAGACCTTCGTACATGGAACTCTGTGAACAGTTCCGCCTTTACCACAATCTTTACTGGACGCGGCAAAGTCAAGTTTCATAAAGCCTTACGAGGATGGAACGTCTGAGATTGCGGTTGAAGTCGGCAAGGACTTAGTTCGAATCCGGACAAAATTTTTGCGTCAGTACCAGGCTGCCCGTCAAATGGACCTCTTGCTATTCATTGACTTCTGTGTCAGATACGCCGATCTCGTGGACAAAGAACTCCCCGCCTGATCTCGAGTTGACTACCGGCGATTTAAGGGCGACTCGTCATTCGGGTCATCACGCTTCTCCTCCGTTACTCCACTTCTTGCCACCGAGATGATTCCGGTCTCCAACGATTGAGCACAGCGGCATCTGGCCATACGAAAGCAGTGACGAGTATTTTCCGGACTTCATTATTGGCCTAGATGAAGAATGGTAAGGACGTGAAATATTCCTGCAATCCTGATTCACTGTCAAACTACTTTGGGGCTAATCCAGATGCACCCATTACCTTACGCCAGTACATTTTCGCAAGGAAGTTCTAAAGAGGTACTACGACGCCTCAGAGTTATACGAAGTTTCAGACGGCATGCTTCAGTGCGCGGCACTGTGGAGCTTGCGCATGGACAACGATCATGCTGACCGAGTGATTGTCTTCCTAGGAGATCTCGGCAGGGATCTACCGAAAGCGAGCGAAGACTACTGGCATAGCTTCAACATTGCTCCCGATTCCAAATTGAGCGAGACAGGCTACCGCCGCGCAATACTTGGTGATTCGCAGACCCGCAATCCGCTGACTTGCGTTTTCGCGCTGGCTACGATCAGTTCGTTCGAGACTGGCCGATCGCGGCAGGCTGGTCAATGTACCGCGAACCTGTAGGACCCGATCAGTCATTACTTAAGCAAGTCCGGTTGCCACTTGATGACAGCGAGAATGAATTTAAGAAATCTATTGAGAGCCTCGCCCTCCTCATGTGCGATGGACTGAACGACGCGGAACTCAACGCCCGTCTTCCCAAGGGTCCACCGGAAAGAAAAGTATCGGAAAGCTTGAGCGATGGCTCACTCAAGAGGGGTATGAACAAGTTGCCCGGGATATCGAGCTCCTAAGAGATATTC
>CAWBGV010000007.1:0-16073 GCA_963788395.1 Candidatus Doudnaibacteriota bacterium
GGTTTAGGCGAAATGAATGTCCGCAGCGCTATTGCTTTAAGCAGTGATATTTTTTTCTATGAGGTGGCGGGCGGTTCGCCGAATGGATCCATGCCGGGCTTGGTCGGGATCGTTTGGCCGCTTACTTCCGTAAATTCGGCCTGGGCAAACCGCTGGGGATTGACCTGCCGGGAGAAGCTTCCGGTTTAGTGCCGGACCCGGCCTGGAAGATGCAGTACTACAACAACGACCCGCTGCTGGGGAAATGGTATTTGGGCGACACCTACCACATGGGGATTGGCCAGGGCGATTTGTTGGTCACTCCGCTGCAGGTGGCTGAATGGACGGCAATAGTCGCCAACGGCGGCACCGGATATGTGCCGGAAATCGCCAATCGGGTAATTGATCCCAGCGGTCAAACGGTGTTCCAATCCAGCCCAAAGTCTTGGTTTCGAATATCGCTTCTTCCCAAAATATTCAAATCGTTCAGCAGGGGATGCGCCAGACAGTCACGGCCGGAACTGCTACGCCGCTTAAAAGTTTGCCTATCACTTCCGCCGGCAAAACTGGTACTTCACAATTTGACGGCAGTGATCCCACTAAAACACACGCCTGGTTTACTGCCTATGCCCCTTACGAAGATCCTCAAATAGTCATTACAGTGTTGGTGGAAGCCGGTGGAGAAGGTAATGTGATTTCAGAACCGGTGGTTAAAGACGCTTTGGCCTGGTGGGCCAAAAATCGTTATGACAAAGGAGAAGAATAGAGGCTTTAACTTTAACTATAACAATAATGTTTTTTATCTGATATACTGTATATAAGCCTTGTTTTAGTTATTGTGATAATTATTGTTATAGTTCCTCCCTGTCCCTATGGGCGCTCAAATCATCGATGGCCGAAAAATCGCCGGAGATATCTTGCAAAAGGTCAAAAGCCAGGTAGCACAATTAGACTTCCAACCTTTGTTTTGTGACGTACTGGTAGGGGATGACCCGGTCGCGGCCCAGTATGTTCGGATGAAAGAAAATTGGGCTCATCGGGTCGGAATTGGGGTGCGGGCCGCGCATTTTCCGGCAGAGATCTCAACTCAAGATCTAGTGACAGCGATTAAAAAATTGGCCCAGCTGCCAGGCATGAGCGGATTGATTATCCAATTACCGCTTCCGGCCCCGATTGATGCACAGGAGGCGCTTAATGCTATTGATTCGCGTATAGACGTAGATTGTATTGGGGCCGTTAATACCGAGAAATTTTATCAAGGCCGGCCATATTTAGTTTTTCCCACTGCCGCCGCGGTTTTAGAATTATTGAAAAGTATTTCGTTAGATTTATCCCATAAACATATACTGGTGATAGGCCAGGGCCAATTAGTCGGCCAGCCGGTGACTTACTTGCTCAAGCAGCAGGGTCTGGCCGTCCAGACTGTAGATAAATATACACCTTCGGCTGAAACTGCGACTTTGCTCAAAAGCGCGGATGTTATAATTTCGGCGGCCGGTCAGGCCGGTTTGGTGACTGGAACTAAAATTAAAGCCGGTGCTGTAGTTATTGATGCAGGGACGTCGGAATTTGGAGGCGGAGTCGTGGGCGATGTAGATGCCGACTCAGTCATGCCTGTAGCTGCGGCCCTTTCGCCCGTCCCGGGCGGAGTGGGGCCGGTCACCGTTGCCAAGCTTTTGGAAAATGTCGCCCAGGTTGCCGCCGCCTCAATGGCGGGTTAAGCTAACATTGCCGTTCTTATGCCCGACAACCCAGAAACAAATCCTCTACCGGTTCCGCCGGTAAAAAAACTACTGTCACTCCAGCAACCCACGGGTGAAAAAATCAGCCTGTTTTTAACGCGCGCCATCAATCGAGTTTTAATTTTTTTGAGTCTGCGGCACCAGCAGCCGTTTTGGGGCATGGTCTACGATAGCGTCACGAAACAACCCTTAGATCCGGCCATTATTAAACTTAGTTATGTAGATGAAAAGGGAGCACAAACCTGCGTGACCGATATGGAAGGCCGGTACGGGTTTTTGGCCGTACCCGGCAAATTTAAAATCCTGGCCAGTAAAGCTAATTATACTTTCCCATCGCGGCTGGTGTCGGGTGATACGGATGGGATTTTCACCAATTTGTATCATGGAGAATTTTTTGAACTGCGCGAGGATAGCGAAGTTATTGCCCCGAACATTCCGATGGATCCGGCTGAGTTTGATTGGAACCAACAAGCTAAGCAAGCCAAAGTTCTGAAATACCCTTACCGGACATTGTTGATTAAGCGCGTGGTGGCTATCTTATTTTGGTTTGTTTTTGCGCTGGCCGCTTTGATGGAGTTTAAATACATGGGGCTCAACTACTGGCTTTGGGCGCTGCTGGGGATTTATTTTATCATTCTGGCCTGCGCCCTCTTTGCTCCTCCGCTTCGGTTGTGGGGGATGATATTAGACGGTGCGGGTCAACCGGTGGCCGGTGCCCAGTTAGCTTTGTACAGTCCGCTGTTGGCCTCGGTGGTTTTAGGCAAAGCTACCAGTTATGATGACGGCAAATTTTTATTACGGACTAACCCCGGCGACTACATATTAAAAGTTATGCTGCCGCCAGCTGCCGGTTCGATGGCGGTCCAGTCTTTGCCGCTGCGGGTTTATCACGAGGGGGTTGTCAATTCCATATTTTACCTTTCTTAGAAATCTGGTATACTATCGATATATTTATAAAATCTTAGTTTTATGAGCGAAAATAGCAAAAAAGTACTGGTTGTGGAAGACGATAATATGCTGCGCAATATTATGGTCGACAAAATGAAGACCTTAAATGCCGTGGTCTTGCAGGCAGACGACGGTGAAAAAGCCTTGCAAATGGTATTTAATTCCAGCCCTCACCTTATACTATTAGATTTAATGCTGCCAAAAGTAGATGGTTTTGAGGTTTTGGAAACAATCCGCAACAGCCCCGATCCGCTGGTCTCCCGCACCCATGTAGTCGTGTTAAGTAATTTGTGGTCCAATAAAGATATTTTGCGGGTTCGGGCCTTAAAAATTGACGAGTATTTTGTTAAGGCTAATACCGACTTACAGGTAGTCTACAAAAAAGCGGCCGAAATTTTAGGCATGGCCACTTAGTTCATTCTCAAGCGTTTAAAGTCATGATATAATCAAGATATTAATCTTGATTTTTAATTTATGTGGAAAGAATTTAAAGAATTCGCGGTTAAGGGCAGTGTTATAGATTTAGCGGTTGGCATTATTATTGGTACCTCTTTTAATGGTATTGTAAGTTCACTGGTCAACGATATTGTCATGCCGCCTCTGGGATTGCTGATTAAGCGCGTAGATTTTTCCAACTTGTACATCAATTTAAGCAGCAAACACTACGCGTCGCTGGCCGCGGCTAAAGCCGCCGGTGCTCCTACCATCAATTACGGTACGTTTGTGAATACCTTAATTAATTTTATAATCGTAGCGTTTGCAGTATTTTTGCTGGTTAAGCAGATTAACCGTTTAAAGCGCCAGCCCCCGGCGCCGGAACCGAATACCAAGATTTGTCAGTTCTGTAAAACTGAAATTGCCAAAGACGCTTCGCGGTGTCCGGCCTGTACCTCACAATTAAATCCCGCTGCATGAAATTAGACGCTACATTACAAAAAGTTCGGAGCCAGCGCGAGCGGGGTAAACCGTGGCTGGCTTTAAATATTTTAGACCGCGCCCTATTAGCAGAGCAGCAGAAAAAGCATTACCGCGGGGTGATTTTGTGCCTGGTGGAGCGAACTATTATTTGGCGCCACTTATTTGAAGCGGATTGTGACGCGCTGTACGCAATTTGGGCGCGGATCGACGCCGAAGCTGCTCTGGAATTAGTTAAGCAATTCGGGGTAGTCGATAAGCTGCATACAGCGTATTACATTTTGGGCCATGCAGCGTTGTTGTTTCAGGAATATGATCAGGCCGAAAATTATTTTTTTAAGTCCCTGCGTTATTTTAAGGGGAGTCCGGCTGAAAAAGGGAGTTGGCGCTATCATTTAGCTAAAGCTTTGTATCTGACCGGCGAAAAAAAACGCGCCTTGTTTGTGTTTTCTCAGGCTATTATGGAAATAAAAAAATACGGGCCCGCGGGAGATAGTTTTTTGTACCATGTCTATCTTTCGGGCGCCTATCTAAATTTTGCCGAGGTTTTGCGGAAGGACGATAAAAAAGAAGCCAAAAAATATTTGGCTCTGGCTCAAGAAATAATCAAAAAAGATAAAAGGTTAGTCGTGCGCAAACGCCAGTACAGCGCAGTCGCTAAACTTTTTGTGAGATAGCAAAAGAGTAATTTGTGACGGTTAGAATTCTGTAAATTCTTTAAATTCTTTCAAACGTTCGTTTATATTGTCGGCGGTTAAGTCTATTAATCCTTGAGTGGCCATTTTTTCTACGCAGAAAGAAGCCAGGACGGAACCAGCCACCGCAGCTTTCTGCAGCGTCTCCCAGGAGGCGTTTTTTTGGCTGGCAATATATCCCATAAAACCGCCGGCAAAGGTATCGCCGGCGCCGGTGGGATCCAAAACAGCTTCCAGGGGGTAGCCGGGAACATGAAAGATTTTTTTGTCCTGGAACATGAGTAAACCGTATTCGCCCCGCTTAATAATTACTGTGGGTAGGGGGCTGCCCATTAGGCCGAGGATTTTTTTGGCGGCTTTAACAATGTTGTATGCTTTGGTAAATTCGCGGGCTTCGGAATCGTTGATAATAATAATGTCCACCAGCTTGATGATATTCAGCAGCTCTTGCGGCGTTTTTTCGATCCAATAATTCATGGTATCAAACGCTACCACTTTGGGGTTGGCGAGCTGGTTTAAAACCTGCTGCTGGAGCAGGGGGTGGATGTTGCCCAAAAAGACATACTCCGCTCTTTTGTAACTGTCCGGCAATTTGGGGGAAAAGTTTTCAAAAACATTCAGCTCGGTAAACAAGGTAGTGCGGCTGTTTAAATCAAAATTGTATTCGCCGCCCCAGCGAAAGGTTTTGCCTGAGGTTTTTTCCAAGCCGCTGACGTCGATATTCCTTTTTTTGAATAGGGCTAAATCTTCTTCGGAAAAATCATCGCCGACCACGCCGACTATCCCAGGCTCGGCAAAGTAACTAGCCGCCAGAGAACTATATGTAGCTGCCCCGCCCAGGGCGTTTTCGATTTTACCGAAGGGAGTAGTGATGCTATCAAAGGCCACGGAACCAATAATGGGTAAATTCATGTCTAAAGTATAGCGCAAAATTACCGCTTTATAAAATCCAATCCTTAACCCATGCTCTGTTCACTCACGGCCGTGATTCAACAGAGTACCCTGTAATGGTTGTGTATAAGTTTGTTTGACAAGCGCAATTTGTTCTTTTACTATACCTGTACTATGAATCAACACATCGCAGCTCCAGCCATGATGCCGGCTATGCACCTTGTCCGCAAGGGTTGGTTTGGTAGTATCGCCTAAAAAACGATTTTCCATTCAACAAGCCCTTGCAAAAGGGTTTTTTTGTTGTTTGGCAATTTTCAGGAGGAATAGATGATTGCAGAACGCGCTTTGTTTAGGATTATTAGCGATTGCATGGACGATAACGCCCGCAGTCGAGTTACTGGCAGGCTTGCCTCTGTCTTGGGCATTAACAATGTCCCAGATTTCATCGGAGTCAAAAAAGAGATAGAGGCGGCTATTAACATTGTGGACAGCATCGATGCTTTTGAGGGAGCACTGTCGGTTTTGGCGGTGAATATTGCGCCTCGCGGCGGCAAATCTGCGCATTGGCCCAATGGCTGCCCGTTCGGCTTAGTAAAGGTAAACAATACGTACATCTTTACCACTGTCGACGGCTTGACTTTGAGCCTGCTCAAGAAAATTATCGGACCGCTCAAACTCAGGGTGTTTCCGATTGAACAGGTGCTGCCTCGCTTGGGGCTTGCTCCGGAGATGATTGAGTTTATAACCGACTACCAATTTCGGAGTTATCAGTACCTGCCGCTTCTGATCAAGGCAGTGTTTGGAGATGAGCTGCCGTTGCCCTTTTTTGAATACCACGACATCCCGGACGCGCCGCTTTCGGTGGCACTGGTGGATTGTTTTGGCAACGTTAAAACCACAATGCTCTCCAGTGAGTTAGGACTGACGTCTGGCGAATGGGTTCGTATTATCCGTCCGGGAATGCCTCCGTTGGAATTGTACAGCTATCACCACCTGAAGGATGTGCCGAACGGCGAGACTGCCATAGTCGAAGACAGCTCAGGCATGTTCTGGAATGGGGTAAACCACCGGTTCGTCGGGATTGTTAAACGAGGAGGGCCCATACCGAAGAACTTAGACCTGAAAGCGGGCAAGTCTTTCGTTTCCATCGCCAAGAGCGAGTCGGCTGTTGCCTAGTGTTCCCGTCCAAAAGCTTCGGCTCGCGGACGGGTTTTTTCTTTGGCACGAACATGCTAAAATATCTTTATGCCTCCTAAGAACCCCTGGAAAAAGCTATCTTCTAAGATCGATTATCGCAACCCCTGGTTTAAGGTCCGCAAGGACGAAATGGTGCGGCCTAATCAGGTTCGTGGTGAATATTTTGTGGTAAGCTTATTACCTTCGGTGTTTGTGGTCCCTATGACTCCGCGGCACGAGGTCTGTTTAATTGCCCAGTACCGCTACATTACCGGGATTTATTCCTGGGAAATTCCGGGCGGAGGCAGCGACGGCGAAAAGCCTCTGGTCGCGGCTAAACGCGAGTTATGGGAAGAAACCGGGCTGAGGGCTAAACATTGGAAAGCTATAGGAAAATTTTATCCTACAAATGGTTTATCAGATGAGCTTTCTTATATTTTTTTAGCCACCGGCCTGACCCAAGGAAAAGATAATCGCCACGAGCTGGCCGAAGAGGGGATTTTTGAAATTAAGAGGTTTCCGCTCAAAAGGGTTTTGGAGATGATTAGATTGGGACAAATTACCGACGGTCAAACTATTTCGGCAATTATGCAGGCCGCGCTCTATTTAAAGTTACTGTAAGTTTGATAAAATAAAATCCGGTGAGTTTTAGTCACTGGATGTGGAGACTTTCGAGGGATGGGGGGACGAGGGTGGTGGAGATACCACAGGTCAAAAAGTGATTCAGCGGGGTCTTCAAAAATTTCAGATCCGTCGGCATAAATCCCTAACATGAGTCGCTCCTTTGTACAGACATAGTAATATAAACACAAATTTATTGCAATACGCGGGTATAGTACAATGGTAGTATGCGACCTTCCCAAGGTTGAGACACGGGTCCGATTCCCGTTACCCGCTCCAAGCTACAAAATCAAGTTTTTTAGGTGATAAATACATTCTCTGAAACGCAGGTTTGAACTGTATTGATTGGATTTTCTGGTCTTTAACTAAAACGTCCGATAGTAAAATTTCCGCTAATTCCCGTTTTTGATTATCATCGCCGCAAAGAAAGTTTTTCTCCGCATAGATAGCGGTCAAAAAAGCTTTTTTTGTTTGTCCGATAGTGTCTTGGGAGTCTGCTTTGGATTTTTGCTCAAGCTGTTTTAGTTGGTTAGATAGGTCAGCTTCTTGGTTGTTTAAATCTAAAATTCTGGCCTCATAGCGTTCTTTGGGCAGGGAGCCGTCAATAAACACATCCTCGGTTTTTGCTCGCTTGTCGGCTAGTGATTTTAAAGTATTAAGGATTTGACTGTTTAGCGGTTTCGAGAAAAGAATTATTATTTTTACTTTTTTCTAAAGTACGCCTTGTACATAATTTCAACTTGTCGTTCGTCAAATTGCAATTCTTTAAGTTTTTTGGCGACTTCTTTGTTTAAAACCTCGGAGCGGAAATACTCACGGGCTTCGTTTTGGCTTTGTGCAAACCCTTGCCGTCGGTGCAGTGATAATACTGGTGGCCTTTGTGGATCGACTTGCGGTAATCATACATCCACAAAAAGGGCAGGAAACAAAACCTCTAAGGGGAAATAAATGTTTTTGCTTCTTGGAACGGTTGCCGGTTAAGTACGTGTTGGCAGTCTTGGAAAAGCTCCGGAGGACACAAAGGGCGTATGGTTGCCTTGGTAGTGCTGGCCGTGCCTGACCATAATGCCGGTGTAAAAAGGATTGGTTATCATACGGTAACAACAAACTTGTGTGAATTTTTTTGCCGCTTTTTGTGCGTAGGCCGTCATCATACATTTTCGTGGCTACATCCTTTAAGCTATAACCGCCGGTTGCAAACAATCTAAAGATTTTTTCAACATAAAGGAGCTTGCAATTGGGTCAACAAAAACTTTCTTTTCACCTTTAAGGCCGGTGGGGTCGTTTAAGGTATCCAAACGGGGCTTTGCCGGTATAGCCGCCGTTTTTTAATTTGGTTTCAAGGCCACGCTTAACATTAACGGCTAATTCGAGCAACCATTATTTTAGCCTATGAGAACTCTACGGCTGAAAATAAACTTATCATTCCGGAATTGGTGAAACTTCGGCCGGGGGTAATAATTTCGGCTAATACAGTTTTTTGTCCATAAGCCATATTAATTTGTCCGCCGTCAACCAGATTACGAGCGAGGCGGTTAAGTTTCCAGCAGTAGACTATAGAGCCTTGGGTATTTTTCAAGGGCTTTAATCATTTTGTTAAATTTAGGTCTACCCGGAGCTTTGGCTGACATACTTTCTTCAAAAGTTTTTACGGAGGCAATATCAAGGCCGTCCTGCTTTGCAAGTTTTAGGCTTTCGTCTTTTTGGGCGGATAGGGATAGCACCTGCCTATCTTCGCTGTCCGTTGATTTGCGGCAATAAAGGATGTTCATTGGGAAATTCATAACTCATAAACTTAATAGTTTTATGATACTCGTCTTGGTATTCTTTTTCAAATGTTTTAAATTCCGGCGGTAGTTGTGCCAGCAGTTTTAGGGCTTCGGTCTGGTTGCGGATTACGGTTGGCTCATACAGTTTACGGCTACGGAAGTAACATTTGCGGCCGGTTAATCTTTGGTCTTCGGCGTCTTTGAGCATATACTTGCAGACGTAATTGGCAATATGCTTAATATTCTTAACGCTCTTAAAGTTTAAACTGCCGTGCGGCCATAAGGCACGGAAACGGTCATAGATTTGGGGATAAAGGGCAGGTTAAAAATTAGAATGTGGTAATGCACGACTCCACGTTTTTGGAATTCCGGTACGCCAAGATAGATTAAGTTCAACATTAAAATTGGTCTTCACAAAATATTTAAGGCTCTGCATAAATTTGCTGTGTTCACGATTGGCAAAATCTAAGTCTTGAATATTTTCCCGAAAGGTAATGGTAACAAATGGCCGGGTTGTATAGGCCGCCCCAAGTGTACGTCCCCAAAACCAGTTATTGGTGTTAATCAGAAGTTTACAATATGACCTTATGCCCCGCAAAGTCTTTTCTCTGGTGCTGTTTGATTTTTTCCGGATCGGTTTGCTTGACCCTGACTTTGTTTCTTGTGGTCTTTGTAAAACCAAAAGCAAATCGGTATTTCAACCACCAAGAGGATTAACGATATTACCGGCTATTGTGATTTTAAGGTGAGTGTTCATTTCTGATTAAGTACGCAAATAAACAAGTATAACTAGCGCAGGTCTCCGTGCCCCGCTGGGGCACCGGAGCCCCCACGCGCCACACACTGCCACAAATCAGCCCAAGAGTTTAAATACTCTTCGGCTTCTCCTGGGGTGAGGGTTACCTGGTACTTTTCTTCAAAGTATTTGGTAATCTCCTCAATGAGCTGTGAGCTAAAGCTAGCCATACAAAAAACCCTGCTTAATGATTACAGGGTTTATGGTACTTCTATTGGATTTTACAAATGGCGATAAAGTTTATCCCATACGGCTTGGCTTAGGTTGGCAGGTATTTAGGATTTATCTTGACCCAGCCATAAGTTCGGGAGTTAAATTGTAGAAGCTCAACAATCTCATTTTTAGTTTCTCTAGCAATTTTGCCATTTATGGCAGTACAAGCAGTCCTGCAAATTTCCTTAAATTTCTTTTTATCCCCGACATCCTCAAAAGGAAATTCGGTAAAATCAAACTCCCGATTAAGGTTTTTAGCATTGGTGATGAAAATGTATTTGAGGAATTGGTTTTGTTTGGTATCTTCGTCGTGTTTTATGACTTTGATTTTATGATCTTGGATGTGAAGCATTCCGTTAGCTTCGTCGTAGTGAGGCTGCTCATTTTTGGCTTTTTCTGTTTCCTTAAACCGTTTGTGATATTCCCCATGGACTGACTTGAAAAGGTCGGTAAAAGACCTGTCCTTGTACATCTTTTCATTTAAGTAAATTAACTGTTTATTCATGGAAAAAGATATGTAGTGGTCGTCATCTAGCCTATGAAGTATTGCCATTTGCTCATCTCTAGTAACTCCCTTTGGTGTATTTTTGTAGGTTAGTTTGCTGTCGCTTCCGGCAAGAACAGCCTTGTGCTGCAGGTCGTTAATCACGGCAAAAAACAATTTTAAATCGTTGTCGGAAATTTCTGTAAAGTTGTAGGGCATGACTAAAGTATAGCAAACAAGCAGAAATTTGGCAGACATGATATAATTTTAGCGTTGAACAAGAAACTTTTCTACACATGACGCACCCAATAAATTCTGAAAAAGAAACCATTAATTACTCTTCCGGGCAATTAATAAAAGATACCTTTGAGTTAATCAGGCCTTATAAAGGCCGATTTGTAATTGCCTCCTTTATTAGATTTATTGGTGCTTTGGTACTGTTATATCCTGTCTATGCGTTAGCAGCTGTAGTTACTTTTTTAAGTAATTATCACGCTGGTACACCACTTAATTTTGTATGGCTGCTTATGGTGTTGTGGGGAGTAGCGGGTATAGTTAGAGGCTTTAGCCTATATCTTTCTAACTATATGGGCTATCGTATTGCCGAGCAGGTTGATGTAGATTCTATACTCAAGACCATACAACACATGTTTCTTTTGGATATGGCCTGGCATGAACAGGAAAATTCAGGAAATAAAATCAAAAAAGCCCAGAATGCCGGAGATGGCATTAATAAAGTTATACGGTTATGGTTCGATAGTATAATTCAAATCATAGTCAATGTTGTGGCAATTAGTTTTATAATTTTGAAATTTGATGTAGTAGTTTTGCTGTTGCTATTATTCTTTATGGTGAGCTATTTTGTTATTTCATTTATTCTGGTCCGTAAAGCAGGTTATGCTTCATATGAAGTTAATGCTCAAGAGGAATTAGTTAACGGAAGGATATTTGAAGCAATCAATAACATCAGAACTGTTAAAGTGATGACAATGGCCAAATCCTTGTTTTCTGTTATTAAACAAGGCACCACCGATATGTTGGAAAAGTTGAGTTTAAGAATATTCTGGTTTCAAACAAGAAATGGCCTTTTAGTTTTTTGGGCATTTACATGGAAAGTTTGTATTATTGTGCTTATTATTTATGGGATTGCACATGGCAAATATGAGCTTGGTTTTCTTATCCTTTTTAACGGGTATTTTAGCGATTTACAAGTCTCCATGGATCAACTATCTAGTGCAAGCCAGGACTTTGTAACCGCAAAAGTTAGTGTTGCCCGCATGAAAGTAGTTCTAAATGAGCCAATACTTATTGATAACGAACAAGGAAAAATAGGATTACCGCTTGATTGGAAAAAGATCACCTTTAAAAATATCTCTTTCTCGTATGGCGAAAATCAAGTACTGAATAATGTTTCTTTTGAAATAAACCGAGGAGAAAAAGTGGGTATTGTAGGACTATCTGGGGCTGGGAAATCAACTTTATTTAAGCTATTACTAAAAGAGCGTGAGGAGTTTGACGGAGATGTTTTATTTGATGATTTATCAATAAAGAAAATACGCAAAAGTGACTACTTCAAGCAAGTATCTGTTGTGTTACAAGATACGGAAGTATTCAATTTCTCACTCCACGACAATATCACTATAAGCAATCCTAAAGAAAAGTCGAATCAGAAATTGTTGCAGCAAGCACTTGATACTTCTCACACTAGTGATTTTATTAAAAAACTTCCTTTAGGACTGGACACGCTTATTGGAGAAAAAGGGGTGAAGTTGTCTGGTGGAGAAAGACAAAGACTTGGTATTGCTCGTGCTATTTTCACGCAACCTGAAATCTTACTTCTAGACGAGGCAACCTCTCATTTAGATTTAGAGTCTGAGGAAAAAATTCAGGATTCTTTACATAAATTCTTTAATAAAGTAACTGCTATTGTTATAGCCCATCGCTTAACTACCATTCGACAAATGGATAATATTTTGGTAATAGAAAATGGTGCTCTTATAGAATCTGGTAACTTTAACAAATTATACTCTCAAAAAGGCAGATTTTATGAACTCTGGGAGAAACAAAGGTTATAATGAGCCATATAACTTTTAAAAATTGAGAGTAGTTTTTGCTATTTCTGTCCGAACATCATTCCATAATCCGCTCCAGAACAAAACTTTTTCCCTTTTCAGGGAGCATTTGATGGGCGGCACGAAGTGCCGCCCAGTGCATTTGCGGAAATATTTTTGCAGATTGCGGCCTAACGCGGCCGCTTTTTGCTGTCCTGCCCGCCCCGCCCCCCCCGCCGCCCTGCAATTGTTTTTGGGACAGGGTGAGGTTCGAGCCAAAGATTTCTTTGGCTGCAACCTTTTTTTCAAAAAGGTTGCCCTCCGCGCTGATGTTCCCTATGTTTTGTGCCTGTTGTATCCACTCGGACATAGGTCCGAGCCAGCCTTCTGTTTTTGTTCAAGCCTGACGGCTTGCTCTTCCAAAGACTTCTTTTCACTCAAAAGCTTCGCTTTTTCGTTTCTGTAAATTTCCTGCTCAATAACTTGTTCCAAATAGCCGTCTAAAAGTCTTTGGAGCTTGGCATTGATGCTTTTGATGCTATTTTGTGTTTCTTGAACAAAAGCAGAGGAAGATTGAGCGGACTTCGTCCGCTCCTTGTTTAGCATTTCTAAAAGGGCTGTCGCCCAATCTTGTTTCAAAGAAAATTTTTCAAGCAAAGAGGAAATTTGCTTGTCTAGTCCTCTTGTCTAACAAAAGGTTGGCTGAACATTTTACCAGTTTGTTTTTACGTGTACAGCGGTAGTAAACATAAAAATGTTCATTTCCGTTCTTTTGCTTCTTTAGTTTGGTCTCGGCCGTTATGCCCATTCCGCAATTGCCGCAACTTAAAAGTCCACAAAAGGCTTGTGGTTGGTTTTTCTGTTTGTGGTGCGGCCTGCCTCTCTGCCGGCAAAATTTCCTGAACCTTGTCAAAAATTTTCTTTGAAACTATTGGCTGGTGTTTACCTTCGTGGACTTCTTTGTTGTATCTAAAAAGTCCAACATAAAAAGGGTTTGAAAACATAAAAGAAATTCTGTCCCGTTTCAAAATTTTCCGCTTCGCGAAACAATTTCTTTTTTTGCCAAAAAATTACTTATGTCCTCAAGGCGGCTGTTATTTTGAGCGTAAAGCTCAAAAGCTTTGCGAATTATTGGAGCTTTCTTTTTGTCCACAACAACGGTTTTGTCCTTGAGTCGTTTATGTAGCCCATAGGCGCAAAGCCGGGGCATTCGCCCCGCCGGACTTTTTGGCGTAAACCTCTTTTGTATTCTCTGAAAGAGAATCAACATAATACTTGCTTTGTCCAAAAGCTATATTAAGCATAAACTTGCCCTGCGGCGTGCTTTCAAACCAAAAGGTAGGAAACTTCAAGCCCGCAAGCTTGCCGGTGTCTAACAAGTAAATTATGCGTCCACCGTCCACGGAATTGCGGGCAAACCTGTCTGGATGCCAGGAAAATTCCATAAGCTTCGCCAGCCGCTTTTTACGAGCTCAACATTTCGTTAAAAAGCGGCCGTCCTGGAATTTTGGCAGACTGCTTCTCAATTAGTTCCTCAACAATCTCCAGTTTCTCTTGCTTCGCAAGAGCCCGCAATTCTACGAGTTGCGCTTCTATGCTCAAAACTTGCTTGTCTTCCACGTCAGTGGACTTGCGGGAGTACAAAAAGAATTTTTGTGTCATATGTGTTTCTCCTTTCTTTAAAAATTGTATAAATTTTTAAATAATGAGCCCCTGGTGCACAAACCCAAGAATTGGATAGTTCCAAAAGCGGCCATTAAAAAAATCCTTTGGTTAAAGTTTGGTGCAAAGTCAGTATATCATAGTTTTTTTGCGAAGCCAAAAAAATTCTTTTTGTATTATCTTTGCGCTTCGCGCAAACCAAAAAACATCAGTGAGCGGAGGCGAACCTCACCCTGTCCCAAAAACAATTGCAGGAAGGCGGCGGGGGCGGGGCGGCGGTACAGCAAAAAGCGGCGCGATAGCGCCGCAATTGCAGAAAATCGTCCGCCAATGCACTGGGCGGCACTTCGTGCCGCCCATCAAATGTTTCCTGAAAAAGGGAAAAAGTTTTATTCTGGAGTATATTTACAACTCCGCTCGGACTTATTTTAGCAAATATTTCTGATGTTGGCACGCCCCCGCCGGAGGCGGGGGCTACGCTTGAGCCGCGCGCCTGCCCGCCTCTGGCGGGAGCGCGGCGTTATTTTGATGATGTCCGGCGGCGGCGGCTTATGTTTTTTGCGGCGGCGGCGATTGGGGGCAGAAACGCCCACGCCTTCGGCGTGGGCTTGCAGATGTTTTTTTGGCGGCGGCGGGCGGCGGAAACAATGGCGGCGGGGGACAAAACGCCGCAAAGCGGCGGCTTCAAGGGTTTGGAGCGGGCGTGCAGGAAAATCAAAGGAAAAAAGGACAAAAATAGGATTTTTGCGGGAACCACTAAAACATCAAGTTTTATCCACAAGTTCGCTGTAAAGTATGCTATAATATTGGCACAATGTACAACCAAAATACAAAAGCGGAAAACGAGAGAGAGAGAGAGAGTAAAAGCGGCTCGCCCAATTTTTGTCATAATCCAATTTATTAATCAAAGCGCCATTTTTTAGTGGGGCTTTTTTAAAATTAACTAATAAAAAATTTATATGAGAAACAAAAAATATTTTTTGTCTATCTTCGCGGCTATTCTTGTGATAGCGGCCGGGATTCGGCCTTGCTCACGCCTTGCCTTATGCTCCCGGCCAAACTTAGACCCAAGTTGTAATCCGGGGGATGCGAACTGCACAGTTCGCGGCGTGATAATTGATAACGGCACCGTTGCGGGAGTAAATGCTACCTCATCCACAATTGGGTTTAATATTCAAGGTTCGGGAACACTAACTCCTTTTAACATAGCTTCTTCTTCTGGCACATCGTTATTAACTGTTTTGGCTAATGGGAATGTGGGAATCAACACGACAACGCCCGCTTACAGTCTGGCTGTTTCAGGCACATCTTTATATACTGCGACATCCACATTTTTGAGCACTATAGTTGTTAATGGAACTATAAATACCAACTATGGCGGGCTGTATATAGGACTGGCGGCCGGAGACCCGTCATACGGGATAGATTTAGGTACCGTTGGTGGGAGCACCGCAGCAAGAATTCTTGGATACGACAGAGATGCTTTTTGTTTTACTACCGGCTACCCTCTAATTAGCTGTCCCATTGTAGCTTACAATAGTGGGAGTTTAGCCATTGGTTCAAACTTTACCCAAGGTTACATCGCGCAATCTAATAGCCTAGTTGTCCAAAGCCGCATTGGTATCGGCACAATTACTCCAACTTCGACTCTGTTTGTTCAAGGCACTTCTACTGCTCCTACTATTAATCCTTTTGTAGTTGCTTCTTCTACCGGTACACAGTTGCTTACGGTTACACCCTCTGGTAGTTTTGGTGTTAATACCTCCACTCCAGTTGCGGATTTTCAAGCTACAGACCCTAGCGCTAACGCAACCACCACAATTGAATTTGGCAGAGGCGGACAAAACAAAGGTACATGCCTAAAAATTTACGATTCCGCCGGAACAGCTTGGTATGTTACGGTAAGCACGAGCGGGACGTTATCGACAAGCGCTAGTACTTGTAAATCAGGATTTTAAATTACGCTGTCATTGCGAGTGCAACTCGCCTCGCTGACGCTTCGGCGAAGAGGGCCGAAGTAATCTTATCAGCGAAATAGATTTATACCATGAGACTAACAACAAAAGTAAGTTTCGCGATTGTCGCCGCGCTTGTCTTGCCGCTGACAACTTACGCATGTACCGGCACTATT
>CAWBGV010000008.1:0-11058 GCA_963788395.1 Candidatus Doudnaibacteriota bacterium
AAATCAACGAAGCCACCAGCAGGGGAGCGGTGGAGTACTTAGTCAAGAGTAACTGGGGATTGGAAGATGTAGTGCAGAAGGTGAAGCAGATATTGAGATAGCGAATAGCGAATAGGCAATAGTACTGCAGTTTCTGTTTCGCTATTTCGCTATTCACTATAAAACCATTCTTGCTAAAATAAAACCTGACTAATTAACAAATATCATGCAAAATATTCAAGACGTATTTAACCGCATCCAGGGGACTAAAGCCGAGCGGCGGGATGTCCAGAATCAATATAAAGACGCTGTAAGTGCTTCGGCAGAATATAAAGACGTCACCGAAAAACTTCTGCGGCTACAAATTGCGCAAAAAACAAATCGAAGACCAAGTGAAGGCTGGAACTGGGGCAGACCAATACAAAAATTTGAAGCTCTAAAAAAAGATTTAGAATTAGATAAAGAGCTGTTAACCGACCTGGCCATCTCAGGACATTGCTGAAAGGCGAAACCGTCAAAGTAACAGACGGGGAACAAAATGATTATGAACCGGTATTTAAGGTGAGTTTTAAAAAAGTCAATCTGGTAAGTAAGAACTAGCAGGAGTAAGTCTGTTTCGGGTTTGGGAATTTTAGATTATTCACGGATCACGGGTTACACGGATACACGGATTGGTTATATGAAATGTCTTGCGTGGGCCGAAGCAATCTCAACTTGGTAAATTCCAAAAATAAAATTTCAATAACTAAAACCTAGTATTTCATTGAGTATTGATCTTTTGATTTTTTGGTGCTTAACCAGAGATTGCTTCTACCTTCGTCTGACCCATAGTGGACAGCTCGCTCGCTTGCAATGACAGATAGACGACGGCGTAATAAGCTTTCTCCAACCCGCCCAAGCGGGTTTTTTTGTTTTCTTGTATACTATTCCTATGGAACCCTTAGCCAATAAAATTAGGCCGACCACTCTGGAGACGTTTGTTGGGCAGGAGCATTTAGTCGGTCCGGACAAGCCGCTGCGGAATGCCATTGAGCAAAAACATCTGTTTCAGTTTTCTCCTCTGGGGACCGCCAGGGGTAGGGAAGACCGCTTTTAGCCAGGATTTACGCCAAAGCCGTCAACGCGGAATTTTTTGAGCTATCCGCGGTTTCTGCCGGCAAAGATGATATTCGCAAAATCGTCGAAGCTCCCAGTTTTATGGGCAAACCCAAAATTTTATTTTTGGACGAAATTCACCGCTTTAATAAAGCTCAGCAAGACTATCTACTGCCATCGGTCGAAACCGGCAAACTCTACCTGATTGGCGCGACCACCGAGAACCCTTCATTCGAAGTCATTTCTCCGCTGCTCTCCCGCTGCCGCGTATTTACCCTGCAAGAATTATCGCAGAAGAAATGTCGCTGGTGCTCAGCCAAACCAAAATTAAAATGAACAAAACCGCCAAAGACTGGCTGATTCAAATGGCCAATGGCGACGCGCGCCAAGCCATTACCATGCTGGAAAATACCTTAAGCTTGTACGACACTATTACCATCGAAAACCTGAAAAACACTTTACAATCCAAATTTTTACGCTATGATAAAAAAGGCGAGGAACATTATAATACTATTTCCGCCTTCATAAAATCCATGCGCGCCAGCCAGCCTGATGCCGCCCTCTACTATTTAGCGCGCATGATCGATTCCGGGGAAGACCCCAAATTTATTGCCCGGCGCATGGTTATTTTCGCTTCAGAAGACATTGGATGGCCCAACCGACTGCCTTGGTCGTAGCTAACGAAGTATTTAAGGCTTGCGAAACCATCGGCCTGCCCGAATGCGCCATTAATCTGGCTCATGGCGTAGCCTACCTGGCCCTCTCCAAAAATAACCGCAGCGCCTATAATGCCTATCAGGCAGCCATGAATGATGTACAAACATTAGGCAATTTGCCAATTCCGCTCAAAATTCGCAACGCCCCGACCAAGCTGATGAAGGATCTGGATTATGGAAAAGGGTACGAACGGTACACCAATGAAGATTTATTGCCCGAAAAAATTAAAGGGAAGAAATATTTTAAAAACTAAGGTATTATCCACGGATCACGGATTACACGGATAGAAAGCAGTTAATCTGCTTTAGCCAATCCGTGTATCCCTGTAATCGGTGATCCGTGAACAACTCTATGCCCAAACTTCTTATCCGTTGGCTGGTGGCAACCCTGGCCATCATGTTGACCGCCTACATTTTGCCCGGTGTGACCTTAACCGGCATCATTCCGGCATTAGTAGCCGCAATTGTCTTAGGTTTAATAAATGCCTTGCTCAGACCGGTACTATTAATTCTCACTCTGCCAATTAACATACTCACGCTGGGATTATTTACATTAGTCATCAATGCGCTCTTAATTTTATTAACCAGTGCCATAGTGCCTGGTTTTGTGGTTCACGGATTCTGGTGGGCAGTCCTCTTTAGCATTGTCTTATTCTTAATTAATACCTTCCTGAATTCCCTCCAATACTAAGCTTGTTTTTTTAGTAAGCCTCCCCAACCCAGTTCGTCTAAAAAGGTACCTCGCAGCCAAAGGGGCGTGCGGGGACAAGTCGGCTTTTATTTTTACTATTAAGACCAAGGGTAAACCCCCGAGGGAGGTGAAAGTATATGGCTCAGCAACAAGACGACCGGCGCGACCAAGATATGCGCCGCCAAAGCGATAGCGATACAGACGTGAACGATTAAATCCAAAAACCACCCATTAGGAATGATGGGTGGTTTTTTGATATACTAAATTCAAATTTCGTATCTAACCCATGACCCCTTCACAATTCCAAAAACTTCTGCATCAATACGACTACTCCCTCCCGCCGCATCTGATTGCCCAAGAACCGGCCAAACCGCGGACGAGCGCGCGATTATTAGTGTATCATCGTAACAAAAACCAAACCAGCTTCGATACATTCGCCAATATCGCCGATTATCTGCCTAAAAAGGCGGTTTTAGTTTTTAATCAAACCAAAGTTATTCCGGCCCGATTGCGAGTGATTAAATCCACCGGCGGGAAAGTAGAGTTGTTATACTTAGGCCACAACACTCAGTCTATTACCGTACTTTCCAACCGGCCGCTGGCGCTGGGCGCTCAAGTCCATGTGGCCCAAGCTCCGCGGCTCTGGCTTAAGGTTATGGCCAAACATGGACGCGAATATACTTTGCGGCCCTCGTTTAAAACCAGTCAGACCGTGGCAATACTGCGGCGTTATGGCAGCACGCCTCTGCCGCCCTACATAAAACACTCCCGACTGAACGAGCGGCAAAAACGGCAAGAATACCAAAGCGTGTTCGCGCGCGCCGGAGTATCGGTAGCGGCGCCCACAGCCAGTCTGCACTTTAGCAAGCAACTTCTGAGCCAGCTGCGCCGGCGCGGAATAGACATTGAGTTTATTACTTTGAATGTTAACCTCGGCACCTTTGCCCCGCTCGAACCTTCGCAAATTTCCAAGAAAGCCTTGCATGCCGAGAATTATACCATCAGTAAAAAAACAGCTACTGCGATCAATCGGGCTAAAATAAATGGCTGGCCAGTGGTTGCGGTCGGCACAACGGTCGTCCGCGCCTTAGAATCAGCTGCTGCTGGCCATCAACTAAAAAAAGTATCCGGCAGCACCAGATTATTTATCCGCCCCGGTTACCGATTGCAAATAATCGATGGCTTAATTACCAATTTTCATGTACCTCAATCAAGTTTATTAATGCTGGTGGCGGCTATAACCGGCCGAAAAAAAATATTTGAGCTTTATCATCAAGCTATTCAGAAAAATTTCAGATTCTTCTCTTTTGGCGACGGAATGTTGATTTTGTAGCCCAGCCTGTGGATATTCTCGGTAAGTCAGATAAAATAAATTCCTTTTAAATAAGCCGTTAATTGGCTTTATGGAATTTTTAACTGCCCGAAGATGGTAAAAAAATAAAAAACCCCTTGATTCTATTGGGTTTTTTTATTACTATAAGCTTAGCTTAAACATAATTAAAGGGAGACAAAAAACTATGACCAAGTCAGAAATTTTGCAACAACTGGCTGAAAAGCTGGGAAAAAGCAAAAAGGAAGTCAGTGAGTTTATGGACGCCATGGTAGCGATGGCTTACCAGGTGACCAAAAAAGAAGGCGAGTTTACTATTCCGGGACTCGGAAAATTGGTAAAAAAGAACCGCCCGGCTCGCATGGGCCGCAATCCTGCCACCGGCGAACAGATTTCGATTCCGGCCAAAACCGTAATCAAATTCCGCGTTGCCAAACAGGCTAAGGATTCTATCCTGTAATTCTCAAATCAAACCCACCCCCTCAACGGGAGTGGGTTTTTTTGTTTTGGAAAACATGATATACTGCAAATGAACGATCGCGGATTCGCGACCACACAAAAATTTATGAAAATCCTTTCAAAAAAAATCTTTCTCGAAACCAAAAGGCAATTTGAACTCATAGACATTACCGCTCACGTCAAAACAGTTGTCCAGGAATCCGGCGTGAAGCAGGGGATTGCGGTACTGTTTAATCCCCATACTACGGCGGCAATCCGGCTCAACCATAATGAACCGCTGCTGATTCAGGATATTATGAAAGCGCTCTATCGCTTAATCCCGCTAGATATCAGCTACAGCCACGATTTGTTTGAGGTCCGCGAAAACGTAGCGCCAAATGAACGCTCCAACGGCCACGCTCACGTCAAAGCTTTTTTTCTGGGTTCTTCGGAAAGCCTGATTGTCGAAAACGGCCAATTGCTTTTGGGAGCAAAGCAGAGTATATTTTTTGTTGAACTTGACGGCGGCCGTTCCCGCGATATCCAGGTTAAAATTATGGGAGAATAATTCATTTTTTCACTTTTAAATATCTTTTTTAGATGCTGCGGCGTTTCTTTGTTACCTGTTTTATATACGCTTTGATTGTCGGGGGAGTGGCCCTGCTTTTTTTTCATGGCCATTCTTCCCGTCAGCCGCCCGCCGCGCCCGCCCAGGCGCCTGAGACCAGGATTAGACTTATAGAAGGCTGGACCAACCAGCAGATGGCCAACTATCTGCAAAACCGGCAAATTGTTTCGGCCGATGACTTTTTAAAAGCTCAGGCCCAATTTACGGCCAGCGAATACCCAATCCTTCAGTCCAAACCGGCAGCAGCCGACCTGGAAGGTTTTATATTTCCCGACACTTACTTTATCCCCCAATCCGTTCCCAGTTCCACTAACATTAGCTCGATCATTATTCAAAAGACCCTGGATAATTTTAGCCAAAAATTCACGCCCCAAATGCAGGCCCAGGCGGCGGCTCACAACCTGACCGTTTACCAGGCCGTTATCCTGGCTTCGATTATCGAAAAGGAAACCGGGCGCGACGCAACCACGACCGACGCCAAGGCCCAGCTCCAAACCGACCGCGGCATGATTTCCGGAATTTTTTACAACCGCCTCAATAGCGGCATGCCGCTGCAAAGTGACGCCACAATTAATTTTATCACGGGGAAAAACGAACCATCGGTCAGTACGGAAGAAACTCAAATCGACTCGCCTTACAACACTTATAAATACGCCGGCCTGCCGCCCGGCCCGATTTGCAATCCTTCCTTGTCGTCGCTGGAAGCCGCTGTTAATCCGACGCCGAGCGACTACTATTACTTTTTATCCGCCCCCGACGGCACGATTATTTACAGTAAAACATATAGCGAACATTTGGCAAATAAACAAAAATATCTGCAATAAATACGAAACATTTGTTTAGTGCTTCGTGTTTCGTATTTCGAATTTTTCGTGTAAGACACCTCGCTATACTTCGTCGAAACTAGCAGATAGGAATTAACAAAATCTATATGATTACTAACATTGTTTTGTGGATAGTCTTAGGGGGAGTAGCGGGCTGGATTGCTTCATTGATTACCGATACCAGCCATGGAATTTTGGGCGATATCTTCTTGGGAATTATCGGCGCCGTAATTGGCGGCTGGATTGTTTCCTTAATTGGAGGGTCGGGTATTACGGGTTTCAATTTACCGAGCTTGTTAGTGGCGATTTTAGGCGCAGTATTAATTATTTGGATTAGCCATGCCGTGCGCAGTGGAAGAAGCGCTTAAATAAACCGCTGAATAAAATATAAGCACTGTTTTTAAGGATCTTCAAGCTCATCCTCACAGATGAGCTTGATTTAATTTAGTTTAAATTGCCATTGAGCGCTCGTAATGACAAAATATCGAAACCAGAGACCAAAATATCAACAACACCTAACACCATAATTATGAAAAACATACTCTTCAAAATTCTGCTTTTGTGCGTTACGTTCAGTATGGGGATAGCTTTGGTTGGAGTCGCGCCAGCTCGGGCGGCTGTTAACAACTGGCAAGAGGGAGTGAGTTTTATGCCGCAATCAAGTACTGATTTGAGCAGCAGCACGTTCCAGCAGTCTTTACAAAATGCGGCGAGCACGCACATTAATTATGTAACACTGATTATTCCGCTCTACCAAACCAACCTGACCACCACCGACGTGCAAACCGGTTGGGATACTCCCACTGACGCGTCGCTGACGAGCGCTATTAACTACGCCCACTCGCTAGGTTTGCACGTAATGCTCAAGCCCCACCTCGATAGCTATACGGGCGACTGGCGGGCTTATATTAATCCCAGCGATCGTACGGGCTGGTTTGGAGCTTACGACGCCATGATTATGCATTATGTGCAGCTGGCTCAAGCTACTGGTGTGGAAGAATTTTGCGTCGGCACTGAACTTATAGATATGTCGTCGGCCGCAGTCAATCCGACCAATACCCAAAATTGGGAAAATTTAATTGGCCAAATCCGCGGCGCCTACCATGGACTGCTGACCTATAGCGCCAATTGGGGACCGAGCGGGTTTGCCGACGAAGCCAACGCCATTCAATTTTGGGGCAGCCTCGATAGCATTGGTTTTTCGGCCTACTTTAATTTAAATGGCGACGACTCTCTCAGTAATCTAGAAAGCCAGTGGGCCAATTATAACTCTTCCGACATCCAACCGCTTTCTCAAAAGTGGAATAAGCCGGTCTTATTTACCGAAGTCGGCTAACGAAAGCATTACCGGCGCTCACTCCGAGCCCTGGAATTTTGATTACTCGGGGCCGGCCGACCAGACTGAACAAGCCAACGATTATCAAGCGCTGTTTACCTATTGGAGTAATCAAAGTTTTTTTGAAGGCGTCCAATTATGGAATTGGGACACCAGCCCCAACGCCGGCGAGCAGGGGATACCAGCTATACGCCTCAAAACAAGCAGGCACAAACGGTGATGACGCAATGGTTCGGACAAAGCAGTTCTCCAAATTCACCTCCCAGCGGGACCATAAACATGTCTACCGGCAATCAGACCGTCAGCTCAGGGGCGAACGTTCAAATCCCCATCACTCTTACCAACTCGGGCGCGGCCTTGACTAACGCGGTAGTGGATATCGAAGTCTATAATCAGTCCAACCAGCAAGTCTTTCAAAAATTTTACCCGGGGGTAACCTTGGCGGCTAACTCAAACCAAACTTTTGCGGCTTCATGGATTGCGGGAAGCAATGGGACTTACACTGTCAAAGGAGGCGTTTTTAACTCCAACTGGTCACAAAATTATTACTGGCAAAATGCGGCCGGAATAATTAACGTTGGCTCGGGCAATCTTGCGCCTACGCCGACCCCCAACCCAACTGTCTCGCTAACCCCCACACCCGCACAAAATCAGACCATCGATGTCTGGTGGCCGACGAACGGGGTCACTGTTTCCGGTATCCAGCCGTTTAAGGCCATGCTTTATAATGCCGATGTCAGCACCTACAATATGTATTGGCAAGTTGATAACGGCCAATTAAACGCTATGGCCAATAATTCCCAAGATTGGCCGCACAAAGAGGCAGAAGTGGATCTTTCCGGATGGAATTGGAACCAAAATAATCAGTACCAACTAAACTTTATTGCTAAAGATTTAAACGGTAATATTTTAACCGAGCAGCCGGTAAAAATTACGGTTACAAGGTGAGTATGGATCCAATAGGACCTATATTAACCTACTTCCAATGAAATTGCGGTAGCCATTAAGAAATGCCAAAATTGGCATTTCTTTTTTTCCTTCCAGTTGCACAGCATTTATTTTGAGGACCGTGTTTTGAGCACATACTACCGGAGCCGCCATTTAAAACAGTGCCCGGAGGTTGGTTGTTGGTGGGCAACAGTGAAGGACTGCAGTCTATAATTTTTACCATTTTTCCGTCCCAGGTCGTCCAAATACCGGGCCAAGGATACAGCGCGCGAAATTGATTGTAGATTTCCCGCGCGGTTTGATTCCAATTAATTTTCCCGTCCTGCTTAGTGATAATTTTGGTGGTGGTGGCCTGGGCTTCATCTTGAGGCCGGGGCGAAAGCCGCTGGTTAATGTAATCGGGGATAGCCGAAACCAGCAGGCGGGCCGATTCGTGAGCTAAGCGGGTGGATAGCGTTAAAAAATTGTCGTCCGCGTCTACGGGATACTTTTCAGCCGTTAAGACCGGTCCATGATCTAACTTCTCGTCCAGTTGCATGAGCGTAACGCCGGCAAATTCGTCCCCATTCCAGAGAGTAGTTTGGACCGGCGAAGGACCGCGGTACTTGGGCAAGAGGGAAAAATGCAGATTCAGACTTTTGTATTTGGGTATATTTAAATAATTGGCCGGCAGAATATTGCCGTACGAGACCACAATAAATAAATCCGGCTGCAGACTTTCCAAGTCCAGCCGGGCGACATCGTTGCCCGTCAGCCGGTTCGGCTTTAGCGTGCGGATACCCAACTCGCCGGCCAAAACCGAGACGGGACTCTCCTGCAGCTCTTTCTTGCGGCCGGCCGGAGCGTCAAGCATAGTCACAACAGCCGGGATATCGTGATGCTGATGAAGCGCTTCCAGGACCGGCAATGCAACATTTGAAGTTCCAAAAAAAATAATTTTCATAGATTTATTCTACGGGAAGATAATCCGCTGATAATTTATATTTCTGCAATGACTTTTCTTAGTACTTCCGCCTCACACCGACAATCGGTGAGGGCATCATGCAGCGTCGTGGGAATTTCCAGTTTGAAACGCTTCATTAACGATTCCAGACCAAAGCCGGCAAAATCTTTCTTTGAATTTAGGGCATTAGTCCGGGCCAAATAGGCATAGAATAACGGCCAGAGATCAAAATAATGATAGTCAAACTGCCAAGCAACGCCGGCGCGCCTATAAGATTCTGTTAAAAACCGTTTATCGTTATATCCCACATAAAAAGCCTGGATGACGTTGTGGCCAAAAGTCCGGTCAAATTTTCTGACCACACTGCTCAGGGAAGGGGCATTTTTTATTTGTTCGAGGGTAATCCGGTTAACATCCATAGCCGCTTTCTCCCGCAGCTTCCAGCGCGCGGGAGTTGGTCGCACATAGCTATTAAAATGCTTTTTTTCTTTTAAAGTTTTTTTATCAAGCAAAACAGCGGCGACCTGTACTATTTCGTGCTTGCGCAAATCAAAACCGGTGAACTCGGTATCAATCAACAAAATGTCTTTATGAAAATTCATAGTTAGACTTCTTTAATTATTCGGCGAAAAATTTCAGCTTCCAATTTTACTTTTTCCCGGGCGTCCCAGATTTGCTGTTGGGGGAGGTTAAAGTGATCGCAAAACGTGTTTAACGTTGGCATCTTCTTTAAACCGTAATTCAGGGTATAAACGTAGCCGAGCGTCCAGAGCTCTATGAGGTGCTGGTCAAAATCAAAAGGGATGGCCGCCTTTTTAAAGGCCAGTCTTAAGAACAGCAGGTTATTGACATTATGCGTGGCTAAGAGCAAATCCGTGCCAAAGGTTTTATGGAACTGTTTGATGGCATCGTAGACTTTTGGACTTTTTTTTAAAGTTTCGTAGTCGGTGCGCAAAATTCGCGCGTGTTCGTTAATCACTCCGTCTAAAAAACTCACGCGAATGTAGGTGTTAAAAAAAGCTTTCTCCAACAGATTGTCTTTATCGAGCAAACTGCCGGAAAGCTGGATAACCATATCTTTGTCCGGATCGGGACCCGTAGTTTGGAGTTCAAAAAATAACAGATCTTTAATGAATTTCATAAATATAAGGGTAGCACATCAGCCGATCAGCTGATGTGCTGATCGGCTGTTCAGCTTACTTACCTGCCTTCTTCCACTGCTGCACCAGATCTTCGCCCTTGGTATACTTTTTAATTAAATCAATAATCAATACCCCTTTAGTATGGTCGATTTCGTGTTGGGCGACGCGCGAGATCCAGCCGTCGTCGGTTATTAAGACGGTTTGGCCTTTGGAGTTTTGAGCTTCAATCGTGACCTTTTTGGCCGGCGCACCATACCAAACACGCCGGGAATCGACATACAGCCTTCTTCGATCGTAACTTTTTTACCCAGCTTAGATTTGATTCGCGCGTTGTAGAGGGGAAAAACTGGCACTTCGTTCTTTTCTAAATTAATTACGATTAATTTGACCGATTTTCCCACTTGGGGAGCCGCTAAACCAATACCATCGGCCGCCCGGACGGTTTCGATCATGTCTTCGGTTAACTTGCGCATCTCTTTAGACAATGGAAAAATTACCGGCTCAGCCGGCTCGCGCAGGGATTTGTTGGGGTAGGTCAGGATGGGTAGGATCATAGGGATGGGAATAGGGGTAAGTGACAAGAAGCATGAGACACGAGACAAGTGACACCATACTTGTCACTTGTTTCTTGTCACTTGCCACTATTTCCCAATTTTTCCAAATTATACTTCTTAATCAAATACGCAAATAACTTTCCGCGAGAATGCACATCCTTTGCTTCCAAGACCTCTCCGCAAATCTTTCTCAGCCAATTATGATCGTAGAGGGTTGCCATTTTTAAATAAAATCCAAAATGACGTTTATCGTTTAATTTATTGCAAAGTTCGTCTGCCAGCAAGTGAGCAGGGGAGTGGAGATGGGTATCGATTTTCGGTTTAGTTTTTTGCACCCGGACGATCTTTTTGATAGATTCCATGACTTTATTATACAGGATTTTTTTGATTTTGGGTACAAAAACGCTATACTATAGACATGGAAAAGACTTCTG
>CAWBGV010000009.1:0-15659 GCA_963788395.1 Candidatus Doudnaibacteriota bacterium
AGGTTAATCGGAAACTTAGTTTGATACTTTATAACACCTGGACATTTTACCGGATGTACGAGAAGGAGCAGGTTAGCAGGTCAGCCGATCAGCTGGTCAGTACACATGTTTTAGATCGCTGGGTTTTGGCCAGGTTGCATCAGGTCACTGCTGGAGTAACCGCGGAACTAGATGCTTACAACACGCCCAAGGCCGGCAAAATGATTTTGGATTTTATCAACGACCTGTCCACTTGGTATGTTCGCCGCCGCCGGGACCGGATGAAAGAACAGAACGAAGACGGCAAAAATGCTTTGCAGGTCTTGGGATTTGTCTTGGCCGAAATCAGCAAGCTGTTAGCGCCCTTTATGCCATTTTTGGCTGACCATATTTATAAAGATGTCACCGGTCAAGAATCGGTGCACTTAGCTCCGTGGCCGGCTGCGGCCGGGGTTGATGAAAATTTGCTTCGCGACATGGAAATCGTCCGCGAAATTGTGACTATGGGCTTAGCTGCGCGCAAGCAGGTTAACCTGCCCGTGCGGCAGCCGCTGCGGGCGCTGGGCTACGTCGAGCAAACAGCCGCTAAATCCCGAACTTCAGGAACTGGTCCTGGCGGAACTTAACGTAAAAGAACTAGACGCGCGGTTACTCGACTCCGATACCCGGCCGCAAACCGTGGCCACCGCGGTGGGCGCGAGCAATATCCAAACCGTCTACTTAGACCTGACCATGACCGATGAATTAAAAGCCGAAGGTCTGGCCCGGGAACTGGAACGCTTGGTTCAGGATCTGCGCAAAAAAAGCAAGCTGCAAGTCGGCGAATTCGTTAACGTTATTACAACACTGCCGATGAAAATATAGAGCAAGCGTTGCTGAATTTATTTATTGAGCCGCAAAAAAACTTTCGTGGGATTCAAATGAGTAAAAGCCTGGAAGTGGAAGTAGATTTTGAAACCCAAGGTGAAATAGAGAGGGGAAGGCGGTGTGGGTGGGGATAGTTAAAATTTGATGTTAATTGTAGGAGGAGAATAGATCAAAATAATTAGGTCAATTAGAATAATTTACTGTCCCAGAGCTAATTTTCAGTGCCCGCGAACAAAGTTATCTTTCTCTTATCCTCAAAAAGCAACCCTACGGCGAAGGGGATGAAATCATTACTTTTTATACGCCCGATGCCGGCAAGCTGCGGGGTCTGGCTAAATCTGTGAAACTCAGCAAAAGTAAGCTCCAGTATAGCCTGCAAGCTTTATTTATTACAGAACTCACGCTGGCAGGCAAAGGCTTGCCAAAAATTATTGGGGCGGAGGTGAACAATACGTTTGCCGGTATGCGCGAGAATTTTGAGACGCTTAAAATTGCTCAATACGCCCGCGAGCTACTATTAAAATTTACTCCGGACGAGCAACCTAACCGAGAAATTTTTGAGCTCTACGCCGATTTCTTTACTTTTTTAAACGCCCAACCTGCCGGCACCGCACTCCAGGCTGGCTTGGCAAAATTTCGGATAGATTTTTTGCAAAATATGGGCTTAGCCATTGCGGCGGACCCCAAACTTTTGGCCGCTTCTCATTTGGGTTTTAGTAATACCGCCGGGGGTTTTATTGATCACGATACGGTTGACTTTGCCTTGGTAGATGCCGAAACCATGCGGCAATTTTTAGCTTTGCAACAGACCTCATTTCCGGCCGTTCCGAGCCTGGGATACCAAAATTTTGATCCGTTACAGAAACTATTGTCCGATTTTTTACGATACCATTTGGAACGGGATATTAAGTCGGAAGAGATGTTTGGACTATAGGAGCAAATTTTAAATTGAAAATTAAAAATTAAAATTATGCTATACTATATTAAATAAGCTTGATTTTATGGATCCCGACATAATCCCTCCGCAAAACCCTAACCAGCCTTTTCAAAAAAAGTCCGTAGAGCAACCCATTTTTGATAGTCAGGTTCGTCGGCAAGTTGGTGGCCAGATGGTTTTGGAAAAAACCTCAGGGGCCGGTTTTAAAGGTTTTTATCGAACCAATAAAATATACTTTTGGGCCATTTTAGTTGGACTAATTATTATTACTGGTCTGGCACTTTGGGCGTTCCGCAAACCGGGCGCTGGCGCCGCCGGGCAAGCCAACATTACAATTGGCGTATCCGCTCCGGCTACGGTGGCGATTGGGGGCGAAGAAGTCTATACGGTTACGATCACCAATAATGACCAGCAAAAGCTGACTAATGTCCAACTGGAGCTTGTCTATCCGGACGGTGAGTCTTATGAAAGCAGCGTGCCGAACGCGACCGATCTGGCCGGGACCATGTTTCCGGTGCCGGACCTGATTCCGGGCCAAAATGTGGTGGTGACCGTTAAAACCAAAATTTTAGGCAATATTAATGATACCAAAACCTTAGGGCTGAAAGTCCATTATCAATACAGTAATTCCAGTTCCCAGTTTGTGAATCAGCAAAGCTTTGATGTCCGGCTGGTGGCATCCAATATGGTCTTTGACTTGAGCGGACCGAGCAGCACGAGCAACAGCCAGATTGTCCAGTACACGCTTAATTATCAAAATAATTCCGGGGCCGATATTAATAACTCCCGGATCCAATTAGATTATCCCGATGGTTTTGTCTTTGGTTCGGCTACACCTCAGCCCGATTTGGGCAATAATATTTGGAATATTGGGACCTTAACTCAAAACGGGCAGGGAACCATTACTATAGAAGGTACGTTTAGCGCGGCCAACGCCGGCGAAAGTAAAACAGCGGTGGCGGAATTTCAGGTATTGGGAAATAATGGCCAGTATTTTACCCAGAGTACCTCATCTTTTACTACCGCCCTTTCCAGCTTACCCTTAGTGGTCACTCAGCAGCTAACGAGTAACTCGGCCACGCCGGGCGTGGTTAAGCCGGGAGACTTGCTCCAGGTTTAGCATTAACTATCAAAATGCGGCGACTATAGCCGCTACCGGGGTGAGCGTGACCGCGACCTTAAATTCTCAAGCCGTGGATCTTTCCACATTGCAGTCGCAAGGCGCCCAGGTTAACAACAACACGATTACCTGGGACGCTTCTTCGGTCAGCAATCTGGCCACGCTGGCTCCCAACCAGTCCGGGACTTTAAATTTTAGCGTCAAAGTTAAAAATCCGGCGGCGCAGGATTCTTCTACGGATTTAAAAATAGTCAGCGATGTCACGATTAAGTCGAATGAATACCAAACTCCGTTTCCCGGTAACGAACTGACGCTGAAAATTTCCAGCCCGTCTTCTTTGGAAACCGGCCTCGATTACATCAGCGGCAGCCTGCCGCCTCAGGCGGGCACCAATACGGTTTATAAAGTGACTTTGAGCCTGACTAACGCGACCAACGATTTTAGTAACGTAGTAGTGACTGGCTTTATTCCGCTGGGAGCTGGGGGTTATGTAGCCAATAGCGTGAATATTGGCGAGGCTAATAATTTTAGTTATGATCCGTCCACCAGTAAATTTACCTGGAACGTCGGCGCATTGCCAGCCCACACCGGCCAGTTTACGGCTTCGCGCACCCTGCAATTTAACATTCAACTCAACCCGGCCAGTTCTCAAGCCGGCAACAGTGTAACCTTAGTGAAAACCTTAAGTTTAACCGGTACGGATATTTTTACCAATCAATCTGTCAGCGACACTGCCCCGGACATTACCACGGCGAATATCTCGGGAAATAATTATAGCAATGGAATAGTGGGACAGTTAGCAGGAGTATGAAGCATGAAGCATCAACAGAAAAAACACGTAATCAGCATTACGTGTTTTTTATTTTAACTTTATATTTTATGCTTCATGCTAGATGTTTCATTTCCCGTTCTTACTACGGATATATAAATCCTCGAATCAACGGGTCGCTATCTAAAATCCAGCGGGTATCCACTCTCCCGAAGGCTGAGTAATTCATTTCCGACACTGTAAATCCACCATCGCCTACATGTTCAACATAGGCTACGTGGCCATAACGGCTAATGTTCATTACCACGACTGCGCCGCGGACCGGCTGGCTGCCGGTGGCTACTCCGTCCACGCGGGCATTGTATAACCACTGATTGGCGTTGCCGCCCCAGGGAATGCTGACTTTAGTCGCTAGGTACCAGGTGCAATAACCCCACGGGAACAAGTGGCCGCCTTCGTCTATCTGGCCTTGATAGGCAGAGCCGCCGCTGCCGGTGCTTTTGCCGCTGGAAGACCGGGGAGTGGGTTTGGTGGTTGGCGGCGGGGGAGGCGGTACCGTGCCGCCGGGCACTATAATCGGTTGGCCCGGGAAGATATCTTCCTCGTTTTGCATGACATTATAGCTCATAATGCTCTGCATGTCGGCCTGTAGCTTGGTGCTGTCTTTATAATCATTGCCAAAATATTTTCTGACAATATCCGGCAGGGTGGTGTTAGTGTCGGGAATAACCAAAACGCCGTTCACCGGCAGTATCAGTAACTGCCAGCCGGGTTTAATAGTAGTGTTGGGCAGGTTATTGGCCCAGATAATAGTTTGGATCGAGATGTTATTGGCGCTGGCAATTGACTGCAAAGTGTCGCCGGGCTGCGTCTGGTAGATTTTAATCTGCTTGGCAATTAAATCTTTGACTGTATCGGGATTGGAAATTTGGAAATACGGCTGGCTGGAATCTATAGAATCGTCGGTCGAGGTGTCCGCCGGCTGACCATCGGAACCGGACGAACCCAAAAAGTCATCAGCCTGAGCTTCGCTAATAAGGCTGTTTTGGCTGACGACAATGGTGCTAATGCTGGTTTGTTTGGCGTAAAGCTGGGCGTTGAGGCCGCTGTGCATATTAACAAAAGCAAAGGCGTGGCTGCCATCGCTGGGCACCTTACCTTTGCTAAAAAAGAAAATATTCAGGCCGCAAACTGCCACAGCCAGGCCAATGACTAATAGTTCACTGGAAAATTTTAACAATAAATCAACCCAGTCCATCTTTTTTAAATGGATGGCCGGGAAAGCATTAACATGGGTACGTTTAAAATGGGGGAGCCGCAGACGGAGCTGGTACAGGGCTTTCTTACTATAGTATTGGAGCACAAAAGCAAACCGTTGCCAGAGTTGTTTAAGGTGGGTTTGCCAAGACTTCAGCTTAGTAATATATCTCCCTTTACTGCCAAAAGTTCGGGGGTTGAGGGGCGGCAGTCGCAATATCTTTGTTTTATCGAGACAAGCAAAATAAAAAAGAATTAGAGACCTTTAAACAAGCGCCACATGCTAGGAAAATCGAGAAAAAAGGTTTCTAAAACTTTCAAAAAACATAGATATTGGTTAAGTTTTGTTAGTTTTAGGTTAACTACCTATAAGTTTAACAGAGTTGTCTCCGTGGTCAAGGAATTCATCCACAGATAAGCTATTTTATGCTTTATTTATAAGCTATTTTATAATAATAGCTTTAAAGTAAAGGTAAAATTAGATGATTCAACTATTTAAGGGAGATATACTTGACTTAGTTATAGAAGCAGGTAAAATCAGGCCAGGAGGAGTTGATGAGAGTTGAGGTAAAAGCACCAAGCCTAACCTATGCGGTGGGGGTTGGGATTCTTTCTTTCTTGCTGATTGGCGCGGTTGGGATGGGCTGTCTTTTTTGTATTTGGCCCTACCTTCGGCTGGCCAGCCAATGGCTAGAAGGCAGAGGGGCTTGGCCAGGGATTAAAATTGTAGTTGGGATATTTTGGCTGGGCGCGCTGTCTTATGGAGTACGGACTTTAGCGCGGACCCCTAAGATTCTTCTGGAAGTTGGGTTGTTCCTGCTGGCGGTAGGCCTTTTTTGCCTAACCGTGAATGCTCTCACGCCGATTTCCGGCAGGACCGTAAAGCTCTCAGCCAGTTTTTGGCCTCTGGGCGCAGCCTGGTGTATTATGCTGTTCCCATACTTTTGGCCTTACCTCGTGGTCAGATTGGCCCGTTCGCGGGCCTAATCTTTGCGGACGCTTACCAGGCGTCCGTCTTTTATTTGGGTTAATAGGAACGGGGAATTCTGGTATACTATATATTGCACAGGATAGGCAGTAAACTAAACTTATGGATTTATCTTCCCTTAACGAAAAACAGCGCTTAGCCGTTACGGCCCCGCTTGGGCCGGTTTTAGTCTTGGCCGGAGCGGGTAGTGGCAAAACCCGGGCCCTGGCTTATCGCATAGCCTACTTGTGCCAACAAAAACTTATCGCGCCGGAAAATATTTTGGCCTTAACCTTTACCAATAAAGCCGCCAAAGAAATGGCCGAGCGGGTAAAAGGCCTGCTGGCCGGCGGTCCGGTTAGCATTCCCCACATGGGCACCTTCCACTCCATTTGCGCCCGCATCCTCCGCCACGAAATCCACCGCCTGGGTTACGGCCGAAGTTTCACTATTTACGATAGCGACGACCAGTCCAAAGTGATTAAAGAAATTATTCAAGATCTGCATATCGAAAAACGCTACTCACCCTCCCTGTTCCGCGCTTATATTTCTCAGGCTAAGAATATTTTACAATTGCCTGCCGAATTTAGTATCGGGCTGGAAGGGGATTTAGACAACCTGGTCCAGCAGGTCTACATTCGCTACCAGGACTATCTCTACAAACAAAACGCCGTGGATTTTGACGACCTGTTAATGCTTACGGTCAAGATTTATCAAAACTTTCCCGATGTTTTAAAAAAATACCAGGAATTGTTCAAATATATCCTGGTCGACGAATACCAAGATACCAACCATGCCCAGTATGTTTTACTCTATTTATTGGCGGAGCACCACCATAATTTATTCGTGGTCGGTGATGACGCCCAAAGTATTTACGGATTCCGCGGCAGCAATATTCGCAATATATTAAATTTTGAACAGGATTTTCCCGAATCAAAAGTAATTAAGCTGGAACAAAATTACCGCAGCACCCAGCATATTTTGGCGGTAGCCCAAAAAGTTATCGAACTCAATAAAGAGCAAAAACCCAAAACGCTCTGGACTGAAAACGAAGAAGGGAAAAAAATAGAGGTTCATGAGCTGGAGGATGAACTGGGCGAAGCCCAGTTTGTGGCTAAAACTATCATCCGGATGGCCAGCGGTGACGCGGTGGAAGAGGAACTGACTTACGAGCCCGAGGAGCCGGCGGCTTTTTCTATCCTGGATCATTTTCTAAAGAAAGCCAACCGAGGTAAAAAAAATACCATCGGATTTGCTTTGCTGCCCCAATTACCCAAAGAGCATGAACCGTTGACCCAGTTTGCGGTGTTGTTTCGGACCCACGCACAATCACGGGCTCTGGAAGAAATTCTCATCGAAAGCGCCATCCCATACCAGATTATAGGCGGCTTAAAATTTTATGAACGCAAAGAAATTAAAGATATGCTGGCCTATTTGCGTTTAGCAGCCAACTACCGCGATCAGCTCAGCCTGTCGCGGGTGATTAACGAGCCGGCGCGGGGGATTGGCAAACGCAGTTACCAGATTTTAAAAGATTTAATAATGAATGAAAGCGTTGTCAGGGCCGCGGGCGCTCCGGAAAACGCACTTCAGCTGACTGCGGACTTAGCGCAATTCCGGATTAAGCTTCGGGATGTCAACTTTGGCCCAAAAATTAACGCGGCTGTAGATAATTTTTTCAGCCTGCTGGAAACATTTATGCACTTGCCGCCCGAGGAAAATGTTGGTTCTTTGTTGCGATTGGTGATTAAACGTACAGACTACGAAGCCTGGCTAAAGGACGGGACTGAAATGGGCGAAGCCCGCTGGGAAAACGTTCAGGAACTGTTTAGTGTTTTGGCCAAGTTCGGCGGCCGGCCCTGGCGCGAAGGTTTGGAGCAATTTTTGGAAGAGGTGGCGTTAATTACGGAAATCGACGCGGCCGCGGAAAATAAAGATTCAGTGACTTTAATGACCCTGCATTCGGCTAAGGGTCTGGAGTTTGATACGGTTTTTTTGGTCGGTTTGGAAGAGGGAATTTTGCCTCATTCGCGCAGCCTGCTGAGTCCGTCCGAACTTTCGGAAGAAGTCCGCCTGGCCTATGTGGGTTTAACCCGGGCCCGCCGCCATCTGTTTTTAACGTTTACGCGGCACCGCCAAGGTTTTGGCAGCACCCAATATAATTCCCCTTCGCGAATATTGCGCGCTCTGCCGAAAGACAGGATTGTTTACAAAGGTGCGGAAGGGGAGAGGTTTGAAAGCGATAGTGATGACCTACCATTTTAAATTATTCTAATTATTCTAATTTACCTAAGTACCCTAAATAATGTCTAATGAGGAAAATGCCAAAGTTAAGAAATATGATTTGGAAGAAAGAACGGCTAAGTTTGGCGAGGGTGTTATTAGATTTTGTCGAGATATTCCCGGGAGTGAACTAACGAGAAGAATAATAGATCAATTAATTGGATGCGGTACGTCTGTTGGTGCTAATTATTGTGAAGCGGATGATGCCGAAAGTCCAAAAGATTTTAAGCATAAAATAGGCCTATGCAAAAAGGAATCTCGGGAGGCGAAGCATTTTCTCCGAATGGCAGCCATCGCTGCCCCCGAGTTAGCTGACAGGGCCAGATTACTATGGCAAGAAGCAAAAGAGTTAAATTTAATTTTCAACAAAATCTACCAAAAAGTCAATAATAAAAATTATTAGGCATTTTTACATTCAATCTTGGTATTTATTTAGGGCACTTAAAATAATTAGTATAATTAGAATAATTTTTATAGGCCTCCCATGACAAGTATCGAGCAACTCAAAAACCTACTTCGCCGTCATAACCTCAAACCCAACTTCACCTATGGGCAGAATTTTTTGGTGGATGATATCGTCTTGCAAGATATTGTCGACGCGGCCGAAGTTACCAAACAAGATGCGGTTTTGGAAATCGGACCGGAATTGGCAACCTTACCGAACTGCTCTGCCAGCGCGCCGGGTTTGTGTTGAGCCTGGAAAAAGATCCTAAATTTTTGCCTGTGCTAAAAGCGCTGCGGAAAGAGCATCAAAATTTTAGATACGAGATTGGAGATGCGTTGGAAGTGGACTATGTAAAAATTCTTAGAGAGCGAATAGGCAATAGCGAACAGGCAATAGATAGCCATCCCGCTCTTGGCTATAAAGTTGTGGCTAACATCCCGTATTACATTACCGGAAAAATTCTCCAAATGTTGATGACCGCGAAACACAAACCAACGACGATTGTCGTTTTGACTCAAAAAGAAGTTGCCCAAAATCTTACTGCCGCGGCAGGGGACCTTTCTATTTTAGCTATTTCTGTCCAACTCTATGGACAGCCTGAGCTGGTCCAAACAGTTTTGGCCCGGAGTTTTTATCCGGCGCCAAAAGTTGACAGCGCCGTTGTCCGCGTTCGGCTGTTCGATAAACCACGGTATACTCTGGCCGACGAAAAAAGATTTTTTAAAATTTTAAAAGCTTGCTTCTCCGGCAAGCGCAAACAAATTCATAACACGCTGGTCAACAATCTGCATTTGACCAAAGAGCAGACAGAAAAAATTTTACAGGACATTGGCGTTAGTCCTCAGGCCCGCCCGCAGGAGCTAACGATTGAGCAGTGGATTAAACTGGCGGAAAAAATTTAAAACAATACTTTATTGTCATTGCGAGCGGAGCGAAGCAATCTCAACATTGTACGATGAGTTGAGTTTGATAGATCGCTTGCATTTGCGACGACAAGCTATTTTTGGTCCACTAGCTTTGCCACATCTCCAACCTCCAATCCATACCGCTGCGACCATCCGGCGTTGACTTCCAAGACGCTATCTACTGCCGATGGGGGATAGTACAGCGGCAGGGTGCTGGTGGCGGTTTGCGGTGGCGGGACATCGAGCGTAATGCCGATAATTTTATTTTGAGAGATCCAGATAAAATCTAAACCAAAATTCATTTGCTTCATCCAAAAGGCCGGCATGACCGACTGGCCAAAGGTAAACAGCATGCCTTGGTCATCGGTCAACTGGCTGCGGCCGGAGAGTCCCTGAGCTCTGGTTTGTTCGGTGCTGGCGATTTGGACTTGAATTTGTTTTGGTCCAACTTGCATCGGTTGGTTGTAAGAGCTGGTAGGGGTTGGGGTTGGCGCCGGACTGCTCGAGCCCGGCTTGGCGCATGCCGAAGCCAGGAATAAAATTAAAATAATCGGTGAGAGCCAAAATATTTTCTTCATACCAACATTCTAGCACATTTGCACTAGACAAATAAACTTAAGTGTGCTATAATAGATATAGAAAGTTAGAAAAAACACGCAGAAACCAAAAGAAAAACCACATTTAAGAGGACTTAGTTTTCACGGTTAATTTACAATTAGCCTGGTTTTTTGTGGACAAAAATATTATCTGGTCGTAAAAAATACTAAAAATAAAAGAAAAAGCTAATGATCAAAATTATCAAATCATACGATACTGAATGGCTCGCAACAATGGGTTTGACCGCTGGTCTGTTAGCGGTAACATTATTAATTTCGGTTTTGGTGATTACTGTTCAGGCGCCAAACAGTTATGCTCAAACGGTGCCAGGGATTGGGCAGCCATATAGCGGGTGGGTTGATCCAAGCACTGCAGTAGTCGATTCGGAGCTCGTCTTAGATCCTTCGTGCCCATTTTATTCTGTGATTGATAATGCCGATCCGACCGATGGCTTACCGCTTCAATTTGGCGTGTATGTCCCGACTGGTGCGGAGGCTGATTTGTACGATTATGGTAATCTGTACGTGCCGGGTACACCCGTGCTTGGCCAGCTAAATCCCATTCCATTTGCTAACACGGCTTGCGCTACTGGCTATCCTTTGTATGAAATAATGTTCGATGGTTTATACTATCAGACCGGAACCGGTGCTTTATAATAAAAATAAATTTATGGAAACTGTTCAAACTGTATCGCCAAATTCAGGAACCGCTCCAATCCATCTTGGACATTTGGGGGCGGTTTTGTTGGCAGCAATTTTGTTAGTCGGAGCTTCCTGGCTGCGCGATCCGCAGTTGTTTTCGGTGTTCAGTAATAATGCTAAAATCCAGGAGACAGCCGAGAGTGCTAACGTCCCTCACTACTACGCTTATGTAGCGCCTACCGGTGATCAGGCGCCGCAGGTTTTGGGAGCGAGTACCGATGCGCAAGATAATGGTCCGATGATTATAGGAGACGATGGAACTGTTCAGCCAGTGGACGCGGGACAAGTTTTAGGAGCAAGTACCGAAGGCGTCAATTTACCGCTGAGCAGTATTCAAGTCAAGACAGTGCCGGACTCCACGGCAGCTATTCAGCAATATTTTTCTCAGGCACAAACAATAGAAAGCAATGCTATTAATCAGACAGATTTTGCCAGCGCGCTTTCTTCCGGCGACCAGACTCAGATTAATTTGCAAATGCAAAAACTTACGGCCGTAGAAACTGCTTTGGAGAAATTGGCAGTCCCGCACAGTTTGGCCCAGCTGCAAAAATTAAAAATTGTACAATATAATTCTGCCATCACGCTGCTTCAAAATTTTACTCAGGCGAACCAAGATCCGGATTTGGTAACCCAAAACCTCCAAGATTTTATAAAAGCTCAACAGGATTTAGATAGCGAAAATACTACCGTGGCCGAACAGTTTCCCACTCTCGATCCCATGGCCGCGGCCTACGTTAATTCCGACGGAACTCCGTTGCCTACGCCAACGCCCATACCAACTACTTTAGACGTTGCTGCGGGATCAACTGATTCCTCAGCGGACGCCCCTAATATTTTAGACAATGCGGACCAATAGATTTCAAAAAATTATTATTGGACTTTTAATTTTGGGCCAGGGAATGTTGGTTCCGGTTTTTGCTTTTGCCCAAACTGCTTCAGTCACTGCGCCGCTGAATCCCGTGCCGATTTATGACAGTGGCAGCCTGACGGCCAATAATACTTTTAACGCAGCACTACTTCCAATTCAGGCAACTAACACGGCTAGCTGCAACGCTCCGCTGAAAACTTTTGAATCCACTGACCAGACTGCGCAACTGGGGTTGTCTTTTTCTGCAGTTATAGGCGGTGGGGGAGCTTATGCCGATGCTTTGCAGGCGGAAATAGATGCTTATGGATTATATATTACCTGCGAGCAGGGCGTACTGGCTTCGTTAAACGCGTTGACAGCACCGAATAGCTATACCAGCAGTATTAAACAGCAAAATATTACACAGGTAAACGCCAGTATCCAAACTTATAAAACTAAGAAGGCCGCGGCCCAGGCGAAATATAATACTGCCAGCCAAGATGTCTGGAAAGCGCTCTTAATTACCATTTTGCTTAACACTACAAAGTCGGTAGCGGACCAGTTAGTTAATAAGCTGGTCAACAATTATAAAATTTCTAATATCATGGCCTATACCAACTCTTTAGCAACGTTGGCTTATGATAATCAGTTTATCCGCCAAAATTTTCCCGACGCCCAAAGCCAGATGGTAGCCCGCACTATTTTGAGCAATCCGGCGGCGGCATCGCAACTGCAGCCGGGAATAGTCATGGCGGCAAATAATGCTTTGGGATACGACCCGACCACTGTAAGTTTGAGTGATCCAAATTTTTATTCTAAAATGGCTGCGACTGGTTACACGCAATCTAACCCTTACTATTTGCAGACAATGGCAGTGGCCTCGGTAGACCAGGCTCACGCCAGCGCTCTAGCCAGTGCACAAATGCAAATCAGCCAGGGCAACGGCTATAAGGCACCGGTAAATTGTGCGGGAAGTTTAGCCCAGCAAAAGGCTATCGATACGCAAAATGCGGCTTTGAGCGCTCAAATTGATAATCGCCAAGCATTACTGAATAATTTAACCAATGCTCAAGCGGCCAACCTTCAAGTTAATCCTAACGATATTAAAAAAGCTCAGGCGGATCTGACCGCGGCCCAGAACGCCTGGAATAATTATCCCGATTCGCTACCCAGCAGCAGTCCGGCCATAGTTATGTGTGAGGCCGTGTCTTCACCGGCGGTCCTGGTTAATCAGGGTATTGATTCCATGTTTAATGCCTTAGGCGCCAATGTTTCCCAATACAACAATAGCAACTTACCGGGTTTCTTATCTTCTATTAGCAGCATTGCTACTAAAATCGGTTCGAGTTTGGTCTTGGGGGCATCACCGGCCAGTCATCCACAGTAAATGAACAGCAAGCTCTTAACGCGGCGGTAACCGCCACTACCGGCGCGGCGGTGAATACTGTTACTGCCAACGCTACGGCAAATTTAGCGAATGGTATAGATTTTGAAGCCTCGCCGAATTTAACGGTTACCAACGGTTATAGTTTCACCTGGACCGTTCAAACGACCCAGCTGACGACTGCCAGTTATGTACGCTCATTGGCCCGGGCATTACCGGCGTAACAGCTAAGATGCCGCTTTCTGGCGCATACGCTGTAGTCACCGCAGGCGGCGGTAATTATATTTTAACGGTCTATAATAGTACCGGAAAAGCTTTGACCTCTGCTACCCAAACTATTACTCCTTCTTCTTCCCAAGCCTACAACTACAATACCAGCCCCAACGCTCCGCAAGTCGCCGGCGCGACCGTGGCCATTCCGCAGGTTTTGCTCCGCGGTCCGGAACCGGCCGCAGCCGCGACTAATACTTATCGGCCGATTGTTTTTAGATAATCGAAAATCTTTCTATAAAAAATAGAAAAAAACTTTCCAAAAAGATTCCTTAACCGGAATCTTTTTTAATTTTTAGGGTCCTGGGTGGGTGGGAAAATTTGGGTTTAAAATTTGGATGCAGGGCGGTGTTGTTGAGCTTGCGGTAAATTTAAATTAGTACTTTTGCGCGAGGCATGAGGTCTGAGAGTCCAAGAATATGCTGGGATAGTAACATTAAAACTGTGGATTATTCTTAATTAGGTAGTTTTTAACCAATAAATAGAGGTGATTGCACGAACAGTAAAATATTTTGAAAATATTTAGTTTTTATGTTATAATTTGAACAGCACGACAAGGTAAAAACCCTGAATTCATTAAGATTTTTTTAAATCTTTGTTCAAGAAATTAAAACAAAAATTGTTTAAAGCCCCCTATAAAAAAAGCCTCATCGCTATCTTCGGAATGGCGGTTTTTGTGGTCATGGCCGCGCCTATGATAAGCGCTGCGGATACTGGCGCTGCCATAACATACACTACAAATGCTCTTAATATCTCGGTAACACCAACACAGCCGACTTTAAACCAGCCGATGACGATTAACTTGAGCCTTAAGAGCCAGTACGCCTCCCAGGTTTCGGCTAGCCAGGGGTTTACGGCCAGGTTATATACCTGTCCCAATTTTAATAATGGTTTGACCGGATGCACTTTGTTTCTTACTAAAGATGGCCAGGGGACGTCTTTAAGTAATTGGACCGTAACTATACCTGTGGGCGCTCCAAACATTGCTCCCGCCGCTACAGATTATTTTGATTTTGAGGTAGCTTATTTTAACAATCAATCTTACACTGGCGGTTATACTGTGACTATGGCCGCGGCCAGCAATAATGGCGGTAATCCAACAGTCACGGTTAACCAGGCAACTCAATCGGTAGCTAATAACCAGGTCACGGAAAATTATACGGTTACTTATACTTCAAATGGTAATACAACGCCAGTTGCCAATTATGGAGTCAGTTGCGGCGCCAATTCTGTAACTGGTTCTTTTCAATTACCTGGGAATCAAACTTCTTTTAGTTGTGTCTACCCTGAAGTTCAAGGGAGTTATACAGTTACTGCGACCGCATTAGACGGTTCTACCCCGCCAGTGACATTGGGTACTCCGGGTACCTATCCATTAACTCTGACCGGTAATGATCAGAACACGGGAGTTTCAGCTACCGACGCTTCTACGTCTAGTGTGGGCGTTGGTACTGCCATTGTCCATCTGATTAACTCAATCCTTGCTGTATTACTAGGTTTGGTAAATGAAATTATATTCTTCCTCTTCTTTTACCTTGTCGCACCATTTATTCAAGCAGTGCTATCCATTCAGGTTTACACGAACGCCTTTGCTAATGTAATTTATCCCGGTTGGGAGATTGTGCGGAATTTATGTAATATCTTTTTTATTTTAGCGATTATAGCTATAGGAATGGCTACGCTATTCCGTATGGAAAGTTATCAGTATCGATCGTTATTAATACACTTAATTTTAGCTGTTTTGTTGGTAAATTTTAGTTTGGTTATATCTCAAGCTGTTTTGGGAGTTGCGGATACGGTACAAAACCAATTCTTACCAGCTAATGAGCAGGTTATTCGATCTTTGGCGCAGAACTTAATGGTAACAAATACTCGAAACGAAATTTCTCAGATTACTAATTTTGGTAGCTTGGGAGAATTTTCTACGACTGTTTCTTTGTTTGTGTATGTCATTTTGGCTTGTGGCAGCTTTATGATTTTTTTACGGTTGCCGTTTATTTGATGATTCGGATGGTGGTGCTATGGATATTACTTATGGTTTCTCCCGTACCTTATGTTGCCGGTGTCTTGCCGGCGACCGCTCATTGGGCAAGTGAATGGTGGGATGTTCATTAAATATGGATTTTTTACTCCGGTAATAGCATTTTTTCTAAACATTGTCGCTCTCTTAGCTAATAGTCAGTCATCAGTTATGGCTGCTATTACTAGCTCTACGTTTACTGCCTCAACCCTCCCTTCAATTAGTAATTTTGTATTCAAAATTTGCAGCAACGCATCCTGTTGGCACTCTTAATTGCCGCCATCCGGGTAGCTAATCAGTTTGGTATTTAT
>CAWBGV010000010.1:0-9520 GCA_963788395.1 Candidatus Doudnaibacteriota bacterium
CTTCAGAAACCATCCTTAATTTTAAGAAGACTATGTTACCTGACGAAACCACCCAACGCTTTATAGCTGTTTTAAATAAAAAGATAGAAACTGGCAAACTCATGAACGCCCTGGGCCATATGGTTGCCGGGCTGGCAGGCGGTTTTGGCAAAGCCCAAGACATGAACTTTTTGGAATATAAAGACAAGGACGGCGGCATACATCCGCATATTTCCCATTTTCCTTTTATTGTCTTAAAAGCTGAAAATTCCAACCAAATCAGGAAAGTCAGGAACGAAGCCCTGGCCCGCAATATAATGTTTACGGATTTTAGCAGCACCATGACGGTAGGAACTTCGGCCGAGCAGCAGGAGCGCACAGCAAACACGGCCGAAGCGGATCTAGAATACTACGGCATTTGCTTGTTTGGCTCCACACTTGAGCTACGAGAGTTTACCGGCAAATTTTCATTATTTCAATAACATGAATAAAAGACAGCTACTACAAAAAATTAAAAAGGAATTTCCTGAATTAAAACGGTACCATGCCCGGCATAACACTGAAGGCTGGGATCATTACGTTTTAATTTTGGATAATAAGTATGTCTTTCGTTTTCCACGCAAGAAAGAATACGCCAGAAAGCTGTACGGGGAAGTTGCGCTACTAAAATATTTATCAGGCCATAAACTTCCCATTCCAGTGCCTAAATATGAGTTTACCGCTAAAGATAAAAGTTTTGCCGGCTATGCCATTCTGCAAGGCTCACAGATGACTAAAGAATATTTTCGAACAATCGGTAAGCCAGCGCGGTACGCTATTGCTCAACAACTAGGCTCTTTTCTCTCGATATTGCATAAAACACCTTTAGGTATAGCCAGAAAATTCCAACCCGATATCATTCACAGCCAAAAACAATACAAAAAGCTAATCCAAGATCTCAAAAAATACGTTAGGCTCCGTCTGTCAAAAAAGGAGAATGCTTTAACGGATGAATTTTTAGAGGAGTTTGCTAAATATTTAAAAATTCCCCACAACTGCCTAATTCACCGGGACATACACCCGTACCACCTTATTGTCAGCAAGGATAAAAAGAAACTTTCCGGCATTATAGATTTTGCCGACAGAAGCATAGGCGACCCGGCCATGGACTTTGCCGAGCTGTGGACGTTCGGCGGAAAGTTTGTCGAGGAAGTCTATAAAAACTACAGCGGCCCAAAGGACGCAAATTTTCTGCACCGCTCAATCCTGTATTGCAAAAGGGTTCCGCTTTTAATGATGGTCTCGCCACTGAAAGGCGGTCAGGGAAATTTCAAACGAAGCCACCAGCATTTCAAGGACATTTTTATAAAAAATCCTTTAGCATAATTCAATACAAAATATTATAAAGAATAACAACTTGAATTCTTGCAAAAAAGAAACCGTATCGTTTTTATCCACCACTAATTGTTTTGAGAAATTCCATATAACTTCAAATTGACTTATAAGCATTTGAGCGAATTCCAAACTTTCCACAATAAAACCAAAACTTTCTTTTCTGGAAGAAATAAAAACCGTTTTATTTCCATAAATCCAATAACCCATTGTAAAGTCAATGCTAGGAGGGGCAATTCGTATTTCTCTTTTAAATTCTTTTCCTGCTCCGAAATACGGATGATTTTTAACTTCCACCATTTGTGCCTGCGGCCAAATGGCTCTAGTATAAAGATTGTTTTTTATTCGTTCCTTGTTGTGATAGCGGAAAAATTCGGGTGTTAACATGTCAATCATTTTTTTCTGCGGCCAAAAGGCTTGCGTTTCAATGTTGTAGTAAAGCAGTATATCCTTCAAAGCGTTTTGCAAACCTTCTTGACCTTCAAAGATTTGGAATTTCGGGCTGACTAATTTTTCCCCGGATCGTTTTAAGTTAGGCAGAAAAGTTTTAAATTCAGTTTGGTTTTTTTGTAAAACTTCAATCTGTTGTGAAAATAGTAAATTAATTTTTTCAGGATTTTCAGCAGAAAAACTTTTGACTCCATGCTTTTGTGATTCAATAATTAGCCCGCGTTCTTCCAAACGTTTCAAAAAACCATATAGGGAAGAACGGGGAACGCCTAAGCGTTTGGCCAGCATACCTGCTGAAACTGAGCCCATTTCCAGTAAAAATAGGTAGATTTTAACATCTTCTTGGTCAAAATCCAAAGATTTTAGGAGATTTTCTATCATGTTGTCGTAAGTATACGACACTATTCTTTTATTGTCAAATCTATAATAAAATGAAGTGTTCCGGTATATTGTCGGAACAAAAGGACAGGAGGTATAATGAAACACGCAGAAAATGCTGATTGGATTTTATTGCCCCCGGGCAACAAGGCGATGTACCGTCAGCCAGCTGACGAACTTTTACCAGGTGCGCGCTTGGCGACAATGGAAGAGCTGCTACTGGCAAACGAAGTGGGCTATGAGTTTCCTTGGGGGCAGAAGCCCTGATGCTTCCCGTGCCAGCCGGTTGTGGAAAGAGCACAGGATTGGTATGGGCGGCTTAGTGTTTGAGCGTTGGTTCAAGACGGCAGACGGCCGGTTTGGCGGTGCTCCAAACGTTCCCGGTTACTTCCGGCAACGCTTCGCTACAGCCTGCTCATTGGCGGCGGCGTCTGTCCGGAAGAAGAGCTGGAAGCGAACGTAGGGTTCGCCGTCATCAGGGACATGAACTGCAAACTTTGTGAAGAAAACGGCGTCATGCGTCGCAAAGTCCAGGTTTATGCTTCCCAACATGTCGCGGCAGATGGTGGCGCCATCATTGTAAGTCCCATCGGGGAAAACAATACGGTCTACGTGGGCTTCGTGGGACGCTGCATGTTTTGTCCCAACCCGGAACTCATTTCGTTCGGCGCACTCAAAGCTGCGGTGCCCGGCTATAACTTTCAGCTCTATCCGGAGTGGGAAGGCTGGAGCGTGTAACTTAGGCAAAGTCTCAAAGGCGCTTTAGTTGGTTTTATACCATCTGAAGCGCCTCTTTATTTTGTAAATAGTAGGTTTTAATGCGGTCGACAAAGGCGAGCCATTAAAAATCGCCCATATTTATGGGCGATTTTTATATACCGCTTTATTCTTTAGAAATTTTAGTGGTAGAATGTAATATATAAAAAATTATTTTTATGACTGAAAGACCAACATCCGAAGAATTTAATAAACCGATTGAGGGCAAAGAGACTCAAGAACTAAATCCTGAAATTTTAGCCAAGTTAATGCGTAAGGTCATTGACATTAATGCCAATGGTACGGCTTTTACAGTGCTAAATGGTATGCCTAATAGTTACGACATTCAAAACGAAGCCGATAAGCAAGCTCGGTATGAAAAAAATGACAATGACTTTGCAAATCTTTTACGAGTAGGCTTATTAAGTCCACTCATGCAGGAAGAACTTAATGCTCAAAATAATCAACCGAAATCCAGGCAAAGCAAAATTCCTGTTAGCCAAGGTACGCGACGCTATATCAGAAGAGCCGCGCCTGGAATGTCAGGGACACTGAGTTGAATGTTTATATTAGCATCTTATCCTCATCTAAAGGATTTACTCCGCGGATGAAGTAAAAAAGGATACTTTGGGGATGAAAATATGAAAAATCCAAAAATTAGAACAAGCACATATTGGGGAAAGTCTAGAGTCGCTCCCATAGCCGTAGCTATAGACTTTGAAGATTATAAAGCCTTTGACCTTTCCACAATGACCCAGAAAAAATCCTCTACCCTTCTGACCGACCAAGAAAGGCAATTACCTGGTGAACCTGGTGGAGGCGGGACTGATGATGTTAAAGTGCTTAACAGGATAGGCCCAAGACATTTGTTAGGGGTAATTATGGGCAGGGGCGAACTGTCAGATTCGGAGTTTCAAAACAGACTTGAACGTTTGTTAAGCACAATGAAAGCAGTTGATGTTAAAAAGCCAGACAGATTTTTACCTTTTTACGATGAACACGGGAATTTGTTGTGGCCTAAACAAATGGACTACAAAGAGGTGCAAGAGTTTGTTACTCAACGGGACAAAACAAACGAGGCAAGCAAATAGGATAAAATTTCTTCCAATTTTTTCCAATCCATGGTTCTAAACGCATTCAATAGCTGGAGCCAACAAAAAACATCAATGAAAATTGTGTTTTTTGACACAGGAAATGGGAGGCTCGGATCTAAATCTGCTATAATACTTATATGAAAATCTTTGTTGTCACTGCTAATGTACAACTAACGGATAAACCAAAATGGCTAGACGATTTTAGACTGCGATATGACAAACCATACCATTTTCATATTACCTTAAAACAACCCAGTTTTATTGAGCTAAACCAAATCGAAGAAGTTAAAAATAAACTCGCAACTTTATTTTTAACTGATAATCCATTTCGAATGATTAACCTTAAATTCGACAAACTAAAAATTTCTACCGATGCGCCAGGTGGAATATGTATTATGATAAATTCGGAAGATGAAAATGTGCAGATACTTCAAAAAAAAGTTGTTGACGTTTTATCTCAATTTGTTAATTACTATAAACCAAAATATCAAATTTACGAAAAGCAGTTTGAACCACATATCACCATAGCCCGAGATCTGGATGAAGCAAGGTTTGCCGAAGCTTCAAAAGAATTAGAACAGAGTTATATTTTTGAAGCAAAAATAGACAAAATTATTTTGACCGTAGTTGATAATTTTAACCCAGAGGAGGCCAACAATCCTAATAACCAGACTATTTATATGCTCGCTAATTAAAAATTTGGTACAAAAAATCTTTCTGCTGCATTTTCCCAATAGTTCCGAACATCATTGACTACCCCGAGCCAATAAAAATCACCAACAAATGTTGGTGATTTTTATATTCAGAATGTATAATATAAAGGTAATAATTTAAATACAAATAAAGGCTCCTGACCCTTTTTTCTTCCTTTTTTCTTCCCTTCGATATTGAGCCCGACAGAAAATTTTACGTTGTTGCCATAACTCAAAACCACTTAGAAACTGACAAAGTCAGAAGATAAACTAACTTAATATTCACTTACCAAAGCCTGGACTTTTCCAGGCTTTTTTGGTATATTAAATGGTCTTTGATATACATCAAGGCGAAAGGAGCAGGAGGATGTTGATTTCAGGACTCTACGTTTATCCGATTAAATCTTGCGGCGGTATTGAGCTTCAGGAAGCCAACGTCGGCACGCGCGGTATTGAACACGACCGAGAGTACATGGTCGTAGACGCCAAGACTGGGATGTTTGTGGCCCAGCGTCAGGACAACGGTCTCGGTATTGAGATCAAGAGTTTGTGCAAAGTCCGGACTGAGATTAAGGAACTGGGCTTCGTGCACATTTCAGTTTACGGCAGGCGTTCCGTATATGCTCACCCGTCCATGTGCAAACAAGAAGTTACGGCACAAGTCTGGAAGACCACCGGCATCAAGGCGCACGACATGGGCGACTGGCTGGCCGAGTGGTTCACCGACTTTCTTAGCGAAGAACGGCCGGGCGAGTACCGTCTGGTTCGCATGGCCGATGACCATGTCCGGATGGCTAAGCTCGGCAATGCGCAGGTCGGCTTCGGCGACGCCTATCCCTTTATGGGAATCGGCCATAACGCCTTAGTTGAACTGAACCGGCGACTGTTGGCTAAGGGACAACCGGAACTTCCCATGAACCGCTTCCGGCCAAACATCGTGTTCGGAGATTCCGAACCGCACAGCGAAGACCACATGAAAGTCATCAAGGTCGGCGGCGATAACGGCGTAATCTTCGACGGTATGACCTTATGCGAACGTTGTCCGCTTCCCTGCACAGATCAGGAGACAGCGGTTCGCACCAAGGAACCCAGCGCTACTTGGGCGGAGTACCGCCGCGGACGACACATCGACATCGCCGATCCCTCGAAGCAGGGCGCCGTCTTTTTTGGACGCAACTTTAACCATCGCGGTCCCGGCTACATCAAGGTCGGCGATCCGGTGGAGGTACTGGAGTCGGATTAACCCTTGAGGCGTGGGCTGTTGACCTTAACCGGCAACAATTCACGCTTCTCATCTTAGTAAATAAATATTTTGTTTATTGGGATGAGAAATTTTTAGGAGGACAAACCGAATGTCACGGCGAAACCGCGATAAACGTATTAGAAACGAGCAGAGCAAACAGCAAGGCGCTCATGTTAATACCCCGGCAAGTGATCTTGTAGTTAATATGCTTAGTGGGAGCAGTAATCCTTTGGTCGCCATTACGCTCATCGGTCCGCGCCCCACCGTTCAAGGTATCCCGATTAGCCGATCGATGGGCTGCGTAGTTGAACGATTAACTGGCAACCTGCGTTTGGTGATGACTTGTCGCCACGCTTTCGAGAATTTGTCCAACGGATACCGTCTGACCGTTGCGATGAAAAACCCTAACCCGACTCCGCTTGACCCAGTTGGACAACCACTCGAGGATCCGGAACCGGAAAGTGACATCGCTTTCCTTGTAGTCCGGGACAGACTCGACGCACCGACCGAGCCCTTGAGTATTGGACAATTAGATCCATCGCTCACTGGCATGCAAACGCTCTACAATGCCGCAAACCGGTGCGACCCGCTCTCACTCCACTACGAGGTTTTTGTTGCTCGACAAACAGCTAAGGAGCGTCCTCAACGGGCGTTCTGCAAACTGTCGGGTAGGGCAACCGAAACTGTGCCGGCGGACGATAGGGTGCGACACGATGAACTGCTACGGCAAGGATATTTTTCTTGCCGAATGTTTCAGATGCACAGCCGTCAGGGATTTTCCGGAAGCCCTGTCTGGGATGAGCAGCTTCGTCTCTACGGTATCGACATCCGCGGCACACAACCTGGGGACGGTATGCACGAGAGCATGGGTGATGTACTGGTCTGCTTGCCAACCAGTGAATTGTATCTGGCTCGGCAGCGTGTACAGCCCCAGCTCGACCAGCTACTAACTTCGCTTTAAGTTCGCATACCGCCGTAATTCGGATCAAACTTCACAGCCGCCTCTCTTTGTTTTGGGAGGCGGCTATTTATTTACATTTAAATTTTATAGGCAAACCTTTCCATAATCTTTGTTGGAAATTAGTAAAGACGCGCTTCAGTATTACAGCGTTGGAAAGACAATTTCTCAAACGGTAGCGGAAGAAAATAATTTAGAATATATTTTTGCCGACCCTGGTTTTCAGGAGAGAAATTCTCTTGGAATTAAATCACGCCAAGAAGTTGGTAAATCTATAGGCATATATTTTGATAGTTCCACTATAGGAACACTCACTAAGCAGGAGCAGGAAAAAATAAATATTGCGAATAAAGATAATGATACGCTTCGAGAAAAAGAATGGCTTAGACGAATTGAGAAAAATATTAACAAACCGATTATTTTTATGTGCGGCTTCGAACATGCCGACACTTTTTATAAACTAATTGAACAATCTGGATATAAAGCGAGTATTTACTGTAAATATAAATAACTTCTTTTCTAGACCTCTCTCCAAAAAATCTTCGGCTCGAACTTGTTTCTGCAAAATCAAAAAATCGTTTCCGTCCCCATTCCACCATACGCGGAGCTTCGCTCCGCGCGGTTAAATTTTCCTAAAAAGAGGCTAAGTTTTATTGTGGCTCTCTTATATGACCCTGTCCGAGGGTATTTTATGCAAAATTCCTGACCAAAAAGGGGGTCGTTTACCCATTCATTCAGGGGGTCACTAGCTATTTTCAGAGTGACTACCCTAGCTTCTTGAAATCGCCCCGTTGCTATTGGCTTTCCCGCGTTGCAACTACTCAAATCTCAATGCCGACTTCACTCCGCTACAGCCTGCTGGCTTCCGCTCCGTGATTGTCCCTCGGCCTTCTCTCCCGTCCGTCTTTTGTCTTGGCTCGTTGGTGGGGGTGTGTGAATTGGAACAAAAAATCGCGCTCAAGGCCGCAAGGCCGAGCGCGAAAATTTGTTATTTATATTGCTTTATAAGCGAGAATCTTATTTTCGCTTATCTCCCTTGAATATCCAAGGGACACCAAACTTATCAGTGAATTGTCCGTAGGTTCCAAATGGCAAATCATGAAGGTCTTGGAAATTGTCTTTGTTCGCGCCTTCCGAAAGTTTATCAAAAACTTCCTTTAATTCGTCATAGCCTTGGCCAACCAGAAATATGCTCATGGTATTACCTGGTTTAGGCAAGCGCGCAGGAGCTGCCATCCAGTCCGTCGCCGAAATTTCCACACTGCCGCTTTTTAAATTCGCGTTAATAAGTCTACTATGCTTTTCTGGCGGGAACATATCTTTCATGGGCGTGTCGGCGAGCTTAGTCAGCGTGAGTTCTCCGCCTAAACACTGATGATAAAAAGTCATAGCCTCGGCACAATTGCCGTCGAATAAAAGAAACGGAGTGCAATATAACATATCCTTATTATCCATAGTATTATTTCCTTAGTTTAATTTTAATGACCTTTGCTCTATTTTAGCAGAATGAATGACTCCGTCAAAGGAAATTGAAGCGATTTCGGATAGCTCCTTTTGCCCGCGCAACGGGGTGTGTAAATTGGAACAAAAAACGCGCTCAAGGCTGCAAGGCCGGAGCGCAAAAAAATTAAAATCATCTCGCGGCCGTTAGGCCGAGAAAAAATTATGCGCTTTGGGTCGGAGGTTCTATTACTGGAGCTGGACTCGGCTATTTATTTACATTTAAATTTTATAGGCAAACCTTTCCATAATCTTTGTTCGAACTTGAGCACAGGTGTCGAGCCACATGGGACGAACTTGGTCTGACGACTGAGTTCGTCCTTTGTTTATGGAGACGACCGCAGAGCCTGCCCCGTACGGGATCATCTTGTGGCGGCAAGTGCCGCCTAGGGTGTTTCGTTTTGAGTCCGCTAAACAGGGCTCAGTTCAAGTTGGGGGTTTTTGTTTTATAAGGGTAAAATATAAATGCAATAAAAAATTATTTTACATGTCAAATATCAAGACTTGACCCTCTGTTTTTCACTTAAAAAGGTGTCAAATAGAAAAAAGCGGCTCCTTGTGAGAGCCGCCCGGCAACGTGAAATACGTTAGCCTAGATTAAATGACTGTGGGTTGTTTGCAAGCTGACCATCCGATGATAGATTCCATCGGTATCGGTCATAAGATCGTGGTGTGTGCCTTCGGTCTCTTTGCTGCCGTTGTTCATGACCACGATTTTGTCAGCTCCCCAAATGGTAGGCATGCGATGGGCAATGACGATTGAAGTCACCCCCTTCAGAACCTCTTTGAGTTCGTGCTGAATATCCTGTTCGGTTAAGGCGTCGACGGAACTGGTGGCCTCGTCCAAAATCAGGAATCTCCTGCCACTGACAATAGCGCGGGCTAAAGCCATGCGCTGCTTCTGGCCGCCTGACAACTTCATTCCTTTCTCGCCGACCTTGGTTTTTAAACCATCGGGTAATTGTTCAAGGAATTGCTGAAGTCCGGCTTGCCTGGCCGCTTTGATCACTTCTTCCTCTGTCGCCTCCGGCCGCGAGAACCGGATGTTATACTTGATATCGCTGTCGAATATAAACACCTCGTCTCCCTGCGGCACGTA
>CAWBGV010000011.1:0-8153 GCA_963788395.1 Candidatus Doudnaibacteriota bacterium
AGCCAAATTACCAACTATTTAATCAGCGCAATGCCGGTAGCCGCTCCGTCTGGCAGTTTAATTAAGTCTCCGGATAATCCCACCGTCTATTTAGTAACCAGCAACGGAAGTAAGAGTGCTATTCCTTCGGAAACCGTCCTAAATCAACTGGGCCTCAACCTGAACAATGTGATTGTTCTGGGCGATCAAGAACTCCAAAATTACCCCGACGCACCGCCGCAGCAGTAATAAGCAAGCTGACGAGGCATTGGCAGCAATGTCATTGCGAGGCCATCACCAGAATTTCCTCGGGCCGAAGCAATCTCATAGTAAGCACCAAAAGATCAAAAGATCATATAGTCAAATAATAATCAAAAAATCAAAGTTCAATAAATACCACGCTTTGTTATAAAAGTGTGGTATTTTTATCACTTTCTATTTTCCAATTTCTATCTGCTATTAACTATCTCTTGTATCTTCTTGACTAATTCTTCTATATCGGTATTCGCTTTAACTAGATAGTCGCGCACGTTCAGAACTTTGGCTTTTAAAATGTCTTCGGGAGCGGAAAAATTACTAAAGATAATTACGTTGGTATTGGCCACGGCCGGGGTCCGGATGCTTGCGCAATTGTTCCAGCATTTCCAGGCCGCTGAGTTTGGGCAGAAGCAAGTCCAGCAGAACTAAGTCCGGCCGGAATTCTAAAATTTGGGCGTACCCTTGCTCGCCATCCGCGGTTTGGGTGATTTCAAAATAACGGCTCAAGTGGTCGGAAAGAATATTCCGGAGCATGTTATCGTCTTCGACTATTAAAATGCGTTTACGTGGGTCGGGCATGCAAATATAGTATATCATAAAAAAGACGAGAAGCGAGGGGTTGCTTCTCGTCGGACGAATTAACTGGCACTAATGGAGGTGCGGGCAACCGTTTTGGCTACAGCGACGGGATCTGGCAGGATGGCTCCGGCCTGCCCAAAACCGACATAATCGACCAAGGTCTGAAAAAGCCTGGGTATCACCAGGGTATTTATTGACTGCCGGAGAGGAATGTTGATGTACCCCATCCTGAATGCCTCTTCTGCCAAACAAATACGGTCATGCCCCCTTGTGCTGAACAAAACTTTTTCCGCTTCTTGGAGATGGTTGGCTATTGTTTGTTCTGCCCGGCTCATGAGGCCGGCGATTTGTTTGTCCGAAAATCCCATTAAGGCGTAGGACAAGACCTGCTGCCGGCGGACAGAGAGGGGTGACTTCGGCTGAGGCAGTGACCAAACCTGGTCAACTCCTTCGGGATTTTTGAGTTTCATCCACTCTGTTAGCACTACGGTTTCTTTTGTTGGGTCGAGGCCAAACTGTTGAGCCGCGTGAAAGAAATGGAACTTGGCCACTTGAGGTGAAAAACCCAACTCGCGGCCTATACTAGCCCATCCCAAATTTTGGTACATTAGATCCAAAACCCCGGCCTGCTTTCGGTTTAATCTGATTACATCGGAATCCACAATGAATCCTCTTTTCTAAAATGCTCCAAGCTCTAAGGCTCAGGCGCAGTCGAAAACGACGTCTCGACTTGAGTGTATTCTGCCAGCAGGATGCAAGCTTGTCAAACTAACACTTCTTTAACTAACTCCCCTACGCCAATCTTCTTTTCGGCGGAATAGGGAATAATTTTATAATCGCCCACGGCGTTTTGAATGGCCTGGAGTTTTTTTAAATATTCAGAAGGCTTCAGTTTGTCTACTTTATTGGCAACAATCACAACGTTTTTTTGGGCCTGCTCCAGGCTGTTGAGCATTTGGATGTCTGTTTCGGTAGTGCCTACTACGGCATCAACTATCAGAACGACTTTTTTTTGGTGGTAGTCTGAACCAAGCAAGTACCAGTGAATAAGCTGCTGCAGGCCCTGCTGGAGATCTTTAGGGCCTTTGGCAAAGCCGTAGCCGGGTAAATCGACCAGGTAAACGGATTTGTTAATTAAAAAGATGTTTATTTGCTGGGTGCGGCCGGGAAACGAGCTGGTTTTGGCTAAGTCTTTTTGGTTGGCTAGGGTATTAATAACGCTGGATTTGCCCACATTGGACCGCCCAATAAACGCGACCTGCGGGGTGCCATCATCTAAAATTTCGTCTTCGCCCACCAACCCTTTTATAAATTTTGCGGAGGTGATGTTCATAATAATGAGTAATTTAGTTCTCAGATTTCCGTAACTTAAATTCTCCTGTCATTGCGAGGCCAATATTTGTCATTGCGAGCCTCTTTAGAAATTTCTTGGCCGAAGCAATCTCATAGTAAGCACCGAAAGATCAAAAGATCATATAGTCAAATAATAATCAAAAAATCAAAGTTCAATAAATACCACGCTTTGGTTATTGAGATTTTTGTTTTTTGAGATTTATTTGAAATTTGTCCGCCGGAGGCCGATTTGTGATTTGGAATTTTACAAGCAAACATTGCTTCCGCCGCCGCTGAAGCTTTGGCGGACAGGTCGGCCCGAGGAAATTCTGATATTGGCCTCGCAATGACCAATGTCTAATCAATAAAGTTTGCATTACTTGAGTATTAGCAGTATACTCTGCTTACATGAATTTATAAAGTAGGCAGCTGGTGAAAAAGATCTGTTTAAGGAACGGGTACGGATGAAGAAACGGGAGCCGGTGATTTTGCGGAATGCATGACCTGGACGATACTGGGGCCTGGCAGCTTTAACAGCCAATTAGGTAAACCGCCAACACCAGAGCAACAGCAAGTCATCCGCACGTGGCTTGCCCAAATACTTAAAGCCGGGAACTAGTTCCCGGCTTTTTTTACTATCTTTCTAATTTCTTCTTCTAAAATTATTAAATAGGCGGTCTTGGCTTCTGGATTATTTGCACCTATATGTAAATATTCAAACGCGGAAGCAAGAATGTGATCACAAAAATTGAAATCTACAAGTATAGTCCCATCAGCTTGGAGTTTCAGAAGCTTAGGATTTTTTTGCTTTGCTAAAGCAACGTAATCGTGCGCGTCCAAAGTCGCCCGCGCCCTTAATACGCTACTCCACTCGCCAAATTCTCCTACATTTCTTTGCTCTCTCATAAATCTTGTTTAAATTACTTGGTAATACGTTTCCCTATTTCCCGCCTCCCCCACCCGCCGAATTTGATTCTGTTTAACTAAAACGTTCAAATACCGCAGCGCCGCCGAAGAGCCGCACCGCATAAACAACTCTACATCCCGCACCGTAGTCTGCTTCCGCTTTTCCATAAACCCATACACCTTAACCACGTTGTTTAACTTCTTTTGTTTATTCCCCGCCCAAGCCTTTTGCAGCATTTGCTTCCAGTTGAGGGTATTTTGTTGAAACTTATAAAAAACCGATGCTGGCGCCGCCGCAACCGGCGCCTGATTTGCCACATGACCAAGTTCCTCACCGCTAGATGCAGCAGTGGCCTCTGGAGCACTAACATCCACCGCAGACGGAGCCGTAGACGACGCTTCGTTCCCATCCACAGTCGACGCCTGGACTGCCGGTGCTGTATCAGCCGGAGTCTGCTCAACGGTAACTGACCCAGCATCATCAGACGCGCTCGTAGCATTGCTATTATCGCTCGGCAAAATAACCCCTTCCCCATCTGCGTGCCCTGAATCTACAGACGAGGTAGCAGAAGATGGCGTTACATCTTGCGCCGCACCGTCAATTTGTACTTCAGATTCATCTGCCATAAATACACTTAATGTAATTATTTTAAATCAACTTCCAACGGCCCCTCGCCGCCATCATAAAGCTTCGCCGTATGAAACTTAATCTCCCGGTTCCTCAAATAATTCTCCACAAACATCCGCATCACTGGCCCGGTCTCCCGCGATGCACCTTTGCCAGTAATCACGCGCACATGCCCGTACTCCCCCGCTTCAATAATATCATCCAGCAACCCTTAGCCTCACGGGTGGTGTAGCCGTGCAGATCCAAAATATATTCGGGGATACGTTCATATTTGTTCAGGGTGTTGGGGATGGCTTTGGGGGGGTTAGATCTGGGTTTTTCTTTTGTGGTCTAGTATTTCGTTTAGGATCTTGCCGCGCTCGTGGATTTCTTCCAGGAGATTGTAGGTCTCGGTTTCGCCTGGGATTTCGTAAGTTTTTAGTTTGTTGAGGATTAAGAGGATTTGGGGGTAGGCGGCAATTTCCTGTTCGGTGAGTTGTTTGGCTTCCAGGCGACCGGTGATGTCTTTTATTTCTTCTTCCAGGGTAATGCCGGGTTTGGTGTTAATAAAACCTTTGTCTATCCATTCCGTTAAAAACGGCGCGGCCTGCTCAAAAAACTCCGTGGCTTTGTGGATTTCTTTTTCCGTCAACTTGGTTTTACGCAGCTCCCCTTCCGGCATGCCGGCGAATTTTGCCTTTTTATCCAATTCGTCACCAAACACTGCGTAGCCGGTTTTCTTTCCCAATGCCAAATCCTCACTTGCCGCATTCACAGCAGAAGGATGAATAGGAATATCTACTTCTCCTTTTTCATTTTTAGGTAAAGAATCTAGGTAACGCTTGTAGGCTTCTTTGTCTGCCTCTGTAGGTTTTGGCATAAATTTTTATTCCTCTGCCTGCAAAATTGAGCGCAGGTTAGTTTCTATAGATTCGCTTACTCTGGGTGGTTCGTGGATGCGTCTTTTGGGGACGTGGCGGATGCCGGTTTTTAAATGAAGGGTAAAATATTCCAGATCTTCGTTGGCACACAAGCGGGGGTCGTTGATTTTTTCCACAATGGTCTGGGCTTCGATTTGCCGGGCGGTTTCTTGTTCGCTCAAATTTTGATTGAACTCGTAAGACCTACTCATATTTATAGAGCATTTAAAAAAATTTCCTAGACAGCCGCTGCTCCCTTAAAGACCCCTTTGTTTTGCACTAACATTTGCGCTTCTTGCTGGATAGCATGCAGATCTCCGGCATCACCGCTGGCGGCATCTTCGGATAGAATTTTTAAATAGTCCAGAGACTGAGTCAAATTTTTCAGCACGCCCAGTTGTTGCATATTCCTAAGCTCTCCGGCAGCTTCTTTTAACTTAAGGTAGGTCGTACGCCGCTCGGCTTCTAAATTCGCCTCCCGCAAAATTTCCACTAACTCGTCTGGCGATGCTGTTTTGGCCTTAGCGGCCAGCGTTTCCAGCCGGCTTAAAATTTCCTGTTTATTTTTAGGGTTATATCCATAGACATCCCCCTCCCAGCCGGTATGAAGCTCGGTGAGCATAGCACTGACTTGTTCCTTCCTGGGTTCCAAAGCGAACTTTTCACTGTTCATAAAAATATAAGTTAATAACTAATTCCGCTACGGCAACGTCAAAAACACTCTACCATAAGCTTATTTTACTACTTTTGAGGGAAATTGACTAATAGTTTAATATTTCTTTAGAAAAGGCTTGTCATTACGAGCCTCCCTCAATATTCCTCGGGCGACCTGTTCGCCAAGTAAATTCAGAGGTTGGCCTTGCAATGACAGGTATAACATAAAAACCGCCAACACATCGTGTTGGCGGGGAGAGGAAACGGCTCTAGTTCGCTCAGGCGAGAAAATTTTCGTACTGGTGGAATATTACTCCGCAGGAGCCGGCGGGGATAGGGTCGGGGCCGCGGTGCGGTTTAGCTATTACGATTGTGCCGCACTCGCACTGCGAGCTGACGATATGCCCGTTCCAAACCTGTCCATAAATGGATCTATGACAACAGGGACAATCTACGTCACCCGCGCGGTTAAAGGCCTCCTGGACTAAGACCTTAGGTACAGGCGGAGGATTTACTTCCGCGGCGTGGAGTTCGTTCCACCTTTTGCTGCGGGCAGCTTCGAGCGCGGCCCGCTTAACAATTCCGCCGCCAGGCCAGTTACATCTGTACTTACCATGCAGCGGAGTAAACGAAATCTTTCGAGACCTCAACGATTCGTTGGATACTTTCATATGGCCTCCTTGGGCAATATTCTAACAGAAAACAGCTATTTTGACAAGGCTTATTTTGACAAGGCTTGATCAAATAAAAAGCGCAACGGTTCGGTTGCGCTTCGAGTGAGTCCATAAACATGGATTTAATCCTCCGGGACGTTATCTTTCATTGGCCAAGACTGGCCAGCGATGCTGGATCTGAGATCCAATTTCGTCCTGATATTTTTTTGCTTCTAAGTACTCACGAAAATCTTGGGCGGCAATCTCCCCGCAACGTTGTGGCGAAACCTCGCCTTCGGTATGAATCACTAACCACTCGGCAAACTCTTCTCCCACGCCTCCTTTGAGCATAAAAACATAAGCATGTTTTCCCGGCGCAATTCGGCAGACCTCTTGGGGGATAGCCCATTTGTGACCCACATAAGCCGGTTCCTCAGTTGCCTGAACTCGCACCCAGTCAACCGGAGTTAAGAGAACAAACTCTTCATCCAGACCTTTTTGGTCCTGGTCGTATCCTCCAAAAGGAGTTCGAGAACTTACGTAGCACTCCCCTGTCACTTTTACCGCTTTCAGGACTTCGCACATGTTTGCCTCCTGCCTCTATATAATACTCCTAGCTGACAAATTATAGCAATAATAAAAAGAGCGTGGCCCGGATGGTCAGGCAAACCTCTATTGGTTGATGACCGGCCTATACTGTGCTATTGGAGTATTGAGCAAGAGATCGAACCGGCCGCACTTTCCTCAACGCCAGGTGTTGCCTGAACCCTGAGACCTCCGCCAACAGCTTTTAGGCGGAGGTCTTTTTTTAATTTAAGTTCGGCTTGACGCTGCTGCTTTTTGATGATACTTTGAGTTGTCAGGCCTGCCTGATAGAAAGCGAGAAAGAGGAAGCGAGATGAAACTTTTTTACGCCATTTGGGCCGTCGTCTTTTTGGACCAGCTTGTGGCAATTTGCATATCTCACTTTCGATGGAAGAGACAGAATCACAAGATTAAAAGTTGTCGGAATTTCGCTGACCAACAATACGAGGACTAAGGCTAAACCATTTTCCAAATCCGCGACCCCCTGGTTCGCGGATTTTATTTTATGGAATAAAGTCTGGTTTCTTTTCCATGGAAACGTTTTTTGTCTATTTCAACTGATAACCTTCCCTGGGCAACCAGCTCATCTAATAAATTGCGGGCATACTGGTAATATATTCCGTGCTTTCTAAAATCCGCGACCATCCATTTTTTGCTTTTATCGCCGCTTTCAAAAATAAGTTTGTGCATTAACTCCCGGTTGTATTTTACTCGCTCACGCATTCTTTTAAATTGGGGGGGCGGCACCTCCGGGCTTTCAGGACCTTGCCCCGTCTGACTTTTTTTGGCATACCGGGTAATTTCCTGGTTATCAATAATTTTGATTATTAAACCTTGTTCTTCCAAACCCTTTAGCGCCTCGGCGGCTTCTGCTTCGGAATCGGCCAGGGCACTTTTGATTGCTCTCAGAGTCATAGGTCCGTTGATTCCCAAATACATAAAAATGGACCGCTGGCTCGGCGATAATGCTTTAGTATCAATTTTTTCCTTTTTAGGACGGCCTGTGGTGGCCAAAGGTTGTTCTAAATCCTCTAAATCTTCATCCTCAGGATTAAAAAATTTTTCTGGCGGCATATATAATTTATTTATTTATTTATTAATTACTGGGTCAGCATCCCCCAAAAGGCCTTGATGCTAAAATATAAGGCCGTTACAAAAATTACGACCAGCACCTGGTCGGTTAAAAAAATCAAAGTCTGCGGGGTCTGCGCAAACATAATAGCGTGAGCTTCAAAAAACAACACCGCCCACAGCGACACTACTACATCTACCCCGGCCGTCCAGCGCTGCTTGGGGCTGGTTAAACCGGCCATGACCGCCAACAGGACAATAGCAACAGTCATAAAAGCCGGACTCTGGGGCAAGTACGACTTAAAGAATGGGTAGGTCAGAACCATAATTATTGCCCCCGTAAGAAAAAGTTTACGGACAATATCCACCCGATACGGTTCCCGGCTTGGTTGTTGTGGTAGGTTTTCCGGCATAAAGAAAGTTGAAGTAATTATACCATAGTTTAAAAGTGAGCGACTATACGATATCCATTGGGCCTAATGACTCTTTATTTTTTTAGCTCATTTTGGTATACTATCGAAAGCTGCCCTCTATATTTATTGGGGTATCGCCAAGTGGTAAGGCAGCGCCCTTTGGAGGCGCCATTCGTAGGTTCGAATCCTACTACCC
>CAWBGV010000012.1:0-7154 GCA_963788395.1 Candidatus Doudnaibacteriota bacterium
ACTCAAACACAGATGACTTTAAAAATTGGATCCCCCATATTTTGCCTTATTTGCTAATCCAATCCCCTTCTCCATAAGCCGAGACTTCGGCTTGAGGGAACAGTGATAATTTGCTTGGCTTTAAGGTGGCGGTTGGCAAAGGCCGTCGCACTGAGCGGGTCGACTTGGGCGTTGCTGACCAAATACACAGTCGCGCTTTGGTCACCTTTAGTTACTCACCCGTTGCGCGGCGGCACCGGAATGCCGGCTTGCCATTCGCCGAAGATATCAGAATTAAAGACGTAATCCGGCGTGATGCCGCGCTGCTTAGCCACAAAAGCCGAAATACTATGCGTAGCCCCTTCCTTAAACTCGTACAGCGGACCTGTCTTGGAGCCGACCGCAAAGAAAGTATAATCTTCCGGCGCAGCAGACGGTCGAACCAGCAACTGGCTGAATTCAGCATCAGAAATAGCAGTTACGTTTTTATAACTGTATCCCGGATCCGTAAACACATCGCTTAAGATTGGGTCTTTCTGTCCATTTTCCACAATGTAAACCGTACCGCTGCTGGTCGACTTAATTAAGCTGCCATCAACCGGCGGGACAAAACCGGCCTGAGTATAGCTGGCAATTTCTGAATCCGGCAAAGTCACAATTTGCTTGGGTGTAATATTATGCTGGGCGAAGGAGTAAGCAGAGAAGGCCTGAATAACACCATTGGTAACTAAGTAACAGCCTTGCTGGTCGTGCCGCGGATAATCGTGCCATCTTTCGGCGGCAAAACCGGACCTAAAGGTATATTGCGCAAAATCCTCCTGAGTAATAGTTAAGGCATTATTTGGATCAAGTCCGCGCTGCTGAATCACCAAGTCTGATGCCGGGTGCTCAACATTATTTAAAAACACATACTTTTTACCGGTCCCGGTTACTTGAACGATAGTATTATCTGTTGGCCCCAGCGGCGGGTCCGTTGGATATTCGTTAAATTCCGTTTGCGAAAGCGCCAGCGCATTGTTTAAATTCAAACCACGGGCCAGCGCTACGAACTGCGGCACAATCTGTTTGTCTCCGTTTTCGATGATATACGTGTTGGTATCATTAGCTAACTTCAGCAGCGTCCCGCTGGGATATTTAAACCAAGAGATAAAATATTCCCAAAAATTATAATTGCCATTAAAAACGTGCGGCGTATAGCGGTAGAGCGCGTCAGTGGCCAGGTCGGCAATGGTCACAATCTGCTGCGGTAAAACACCATCATACCCCCCCAAAGTATTTTGTAAAGTAATAGTATCGCCCACGTGAGCCGGCGTGCCGTTATTGTCCGGGCCCCGGCCGTTGGGAGTATTAAACGACTTCATCAGCGAGGCCGCCGCGCCCAAGTAGCGGTTGCCTCCACTATCCAAATTTCCAAATAACTGATAATAAAAACCTGGGTAAATGTTCCAGCAGGCCACATCATCGCCGCAATTCAAACCCATGGCATGATCCAGAGCCGTTTGTGTCGCGGGATCATTGGGATCGGTGACGGCCGTAATCAGGCCCTGCTCTTTTTGCAAAGTCACCAAAATAACCTGCGGATTCAGGTCGGTGGATTGCGAAGCATCCCAAATTAACTGGGCTGCGGTCCGTAAATGATCTAAACTTGGTTCGGATCATTCAAGGCCTGTTTGAGCAAAGTAATTTGCGGCTCTTTTAACTTTTGCAAAAAAGTCGGATCAGTATCGGCCAACACCGAACCTTTTTGGGCCAGAAAATTTTGAATGCCGTCTGGACCGCTAAAAGTTTGAGTATCGGAAAAAAGCGCGTCGCTGATTAAATTGTTCGGGTTAAAATTCGGATCATACGGCTGCGCAAAAACCGGCAGTGCAATACTACCCAGAATAATTGTCAGCAGAAAAACTTGAACGGGTTTGTTTTTGAACATGATTTAGAAAGATACGTTTGACTCTTTTTTGATGAGCTGCGTTTGATTAGCTACGAAAGTACGAAATTATGCACGAGTAACGCTACCCCCTTTTCGTATTTTCGTAAATAATCTATCCAATTACAAAGTATACGCACTTCCTACTGAATATCCTCCCAAATCACTATTATTCACGACCATTATCGGAAAAATATTCAAGCCGCGCTGAGTGTAAAAAGCGTAATTTATGGGATGCAAAGTTCCACTAATCACCCAGTAAACGGTTTTGTTGGTGGCGGATTTTATTAAAGTCCCGTCAACTGGAGGTAAAAATTTTCCGGTCAGCCATGATTGCAATTCTTCCGTAGTCACTGTATTTACATTAGCAAACTTGAAACCTCTTTGCAAAAACACTTGAGACGTAACCGGTTCCTTTAAACCTTGGGTGATAAGATAGACCGTCGGGTCGTCGGGATCTTTAACCAACGTACCTTCCAGCGGCAAATCATAGGATCCCTGAGGGAAAGATTCCAACTGGCTTTGGCTGATTAACTTAACTTTGGTATTTAAAAATTGTTGATTGTACACAAAAGAAGAAACGATCCGCGCCTGGCCGCCGATAATTTGGTAGACCGGCCCCAGGCTGCTGGATTCCACCAAATCTCCATCGAGGATGGAAGCCGTGACAATAGGTGAAGAAACCGCAGTGTAAGCATTAATCCGGCCGCTGCCCAGCAGGCCGGCGCAGGAATTGCCGCCGCATTGAGCTAAATTTAAATCATCAATCGGGTCGGCCGAACTAATTATCCGGTCGCGAATTTGAGTATTAGTCGCATTGGGAAAGAGTGACTTTAGCAGTGCTGCTTCGCCTGCCACGAACGGCACAGCTAAAGAAGTACCGGTAGCGTAGGCGTAGGAATTCGGAGATGGTGCTTTGCTAATGGGGTCAATATTGATTGTGGAAAGTATGCGTTTGCCGGGAGCCGAAACGTCTACGCAATCGTGGCCGTAATTCGAAGACTGCACATTTAATGTCGTTCTGGTCCGTGGCTGCCACTCCGATTACCATATTCTCGCCATTGCCATCACAAACCGGAAAGACCGGATTTTGATCAAGGTCCGAACCCGTAGTTTGAGCATCATTACCCGCGGCCGCAACTATGACCACATTTTTATTAAACGCATACGTAATGGCGTCGGTCAGCGCTGTATCGTCAGAAAAACCGGCCCCGCCTAAACTGAGATTGATGATATTAGCTCCGTTATCCGCCGCCCATCTGATCCCTTCGGCTACCGTATCTGCTGTCCCCTCTCCTTGGGCGTTCAAAACTTTAATCGGCATAATCGAAATCGCCCAATTTGTCCCCACAATTCCCAGATTATTATTCGGAGTCGCGCCTAAAATCCCAGCCATTAAAGTACCATGGCCATTATCGTCTGAATCTATTCTACCGACTAAAGGTTTATTGTTGATAAAATCGTACCCCGGCACTACCGTAACATTTTGCAAATCTTGATGAGTAAAATCAACTCCGGTATCAATTACGGCCACGGTGGTGCTGGCTGAACCGGTGGTAATACTCCAAGCCTGAGTAAAACCGGCCTTAACCAGTCCCCATTGCCGGTCAATATCTTGAGCATTGGTAGTAAACCCCGGATCATTAACCGTAACTTGAGTAGGCGCAACCTGCGCACGCGCCACAAAAGCCCCGCTGGTAAATAGAAGGATGCTTGATAGAATAATGAGAGGGAGGAGTTTGGATTTTTTTGTAAACATGGGTGGTTATAGCTTATAGGCGCGTAAGAAATTATTTTATAAATCCCAAACTAGCATCTGAAATCCAATTTCTTAATTTCTAAATTTGTTAATTACCACGGCCTGCTAGCTGCTATACTTTCCCATCCACAAATTCCATCTGACTTCCATAACTTCCAAGAGCATGTGAATCTTCCCGCTTAATTTTACGTGGCTGCCGGCTTCGTTGACCCAGGTCACGGGAAGTTCTTTGATTTTAAAATTATATTTTCTGGCCAGCGCCAGAATTTCAACATCAAAGGCCCAGCGGTAAATGTGCTGCGCGGGGAATATTTTTTTGGCAGCCGCGGCAGTACAGGCTTTAAAACCGCACTGAGAATCGGTAATTTGCAGCGGCACAAACGTGTGGACTAACGCCCGGAATATTCCTCCTTGCAGGTCGCGCAGCCACGGCTGGTGAACCGCAATGTTCGAGCCGTCTACCCGGCGCGAGCCAATCACTAAATCATATCCCTGTTCAAAAAATGGCAGAAAATTTTTAATTTCCGATACTTGGGTAGAATTGTCGGCGTCCATAAACAGCCGGATGTCTCCGGAAGATTCCAGCATGCCTTGTTTGACTGCCCAGCCTTTGCCCCGGTTTTGAGCGTTATCTATAAGGCGCAACCGCGAAATGGATTTTTGAAGTTCGCGGACGGCTGCGGCCGTAGAATCAGATGAGCCGTCGTTTACTACTACAATTTCCGAGTCATAATTCTGACGACTCAAAAAGACATCCACAGAATGAAGTGTGGCCGCAATTCGCTGCGATTCATTATATGCCGGAATAACTACTGATAGTTTGGGCATGAAAGAGTCCCTGAGGTATTATATCACAGCTGCTCAAACTAACCTTCTCAATCATGCCGCCTACACTAATTCAGCTAATGCGCAGGATAACGCCTTCGTAGGGCTTTAATAAATACTGGTTAGCGCTGAGTTCGGTGGGAGCCGCGGCCACGGCGTGGGTGAGACAAAGTAGTGGCCGCAAAAAAGGGTAAGTCAACTGTTTTCTCTTGGTCGGAAAAATTTAAAACGACGCAGATTATTTCTTGTTCCGCGGCGCGTTCAAAGGCAAAGACCTCGCCGTCGCCCAAATCGAACGAGCGGTAGGCGCCCTGCAGCAACGCGGCCGAGCCGGCTCGTAAAGCAATAAGTCGGCGGTATAAATGCCACATAGATTCCGGCTCCGCCATTTCTGCTTCCGCGTTGATTTTCTGATAATTTTCATGAACAGGAAGCCAGGGAGTAGCGGAACTAAAACCGGCATTGGCCTGACCATTCCACTGCATGGGCGTGCGTTCCGGATCACGGCCCAAGCGCGCCCCGGGAACATTTTTTTCGAACGGATCCAAGACCGCTTCCCAGGGCAATTGCGCGTCTTCCATCCCCAGTTCTTCACCATAATAAACAAACGGGGTGCCGCGGAGCGTAAACTCCAGCATGGCTGAAAGCCGGGCGCGCGGCTGGCCCAGCCGCGCAGCCACGCGGGATTGATCGTGATTGCCCAGGACATAATTGGGCCAATCAATCGGGCGCAGGGCTTGTTCGTAGCTATCAACAAATTTTTTATACAATCCGGCCTGCCAGGGCATGCCGATTAAATTAAAATTAAAGGGAGAATGAATCTGGCTGTCGCAGGCGCGGTAATATTCAGCCAGCGTGGCAATGTCGGCATGGACTTCGGTGACCATGTACGTTTGAGGAAACTCCAAAGTACCCCACAAAATTCCTTTAAAATTTTGTGGATTTCTTCGTGGCCCTGGCTGTAGCGATGAATCAGCTGGTTGTAGGGACTATCTTTGCCGGGAGCGAATTCGTGATTCGGAGGATCGTCGCGCAGCGCTGGGTCTTTACCCAGCCAATGCACGGCATCAACCCGAAAACCGTCCACGCCTTTCTGCAGCCAAAAACGTAAACTATCTTTCATGGCTTCCCGCACCTGGGGGTTGTGCCAGTTTAAGTCCGGCTGTTCTTTTAAAAAGCTGTGGAAATAATACTGGTGGGTTTTTTGGTCAAATTCCCAGCCGCTGCCGCCGAACACCGACAACCAATTATTGGGAAGTGTTCCTTCCGGACCGCCGTCGCGCCAGAGGTACCAATCACGCTTGGGATTAGTGCGCGAAGAGGCTGATTCAATAAACCACGGGTGCTGGTTGGAAGTATGATTGGGAACAAAATCCATAATAATTTTAATCCCCCGCTGGTGCGCCTGTTTAACCAACTCTTCAAAATCCGCCAGCGTGCCGAAGATTGGATTGATATCGCAATAATTGGAAACATCATACCCAAAATCCGCCAGCGGGGATTGATAAATAGGTGAAAGCCAAATGGCGTTAATACCCAACGCTTCCGCGCCGCCATTGAGGTAATCCAATTTTTCTATAATTCCCCGCAAATCTCCCCGGCCGTCGTGGTTGCTATCTAAAAAGGATAGCGGATAAATTTGATAGACCACCGCGCTCTGAAACCAAGAATCTGAAGCCATATAAAGAAATTAAAGTTACTACCTAAGTGGATATTATAACGCAAAAAGCCCGGGAATCTTACCGCAAAACACCCGGGGATTCCGCCCCGGGTCTTCCAAAGCTGCTTTAGACCAGCTGTTTAGTCTGCTGGAGTTGATTCCAGCTGGTACGAATAATGGTATCGAGATCGCTAAATTGCAGTTCAAAATTCAAGATTTGCCGCAAACGGGCATTGTCGGCCACCAGTTCGGCCACGTCTCCGGCCCGGCGCGGGCCGACTTCCATTGGAATAATTTTTTCTAAAATTTCGGCCGCTTGATTAATAACCTGACGGACCGAAGCGCCATGGCTGGTGCCAATATTAAACGTTTCGTAAGGCTGCAAAGCCGGCAACTGTTCCAGCGCCGCCACGTGGGCGCGGGCAATATCCAGGACATGAACGTAATCGCGAACACAGGTGCCGTCGAAGGTGGCGTAATCATCTCCATAGACTTGCAAAAAAGGGCGCTGGCCGGCCGCGGCCTGCATGACTATGGGAATCAGGTGCGTGTGATGGGTCGGCGAAATTTTACCGTCAAAATCACAGCCGCAAGCGTTAAAATAGCGGAAGACGATACCTTGAAAACCTAAGTACTGGGAATAAAATTTAATAATTCGTTCTCCCAGCAATTTGGAATAGCCATAAGGATTTTCCGGGTGGACTTTGACCCGTTCATCTATGGGCATGTGATCCTGCCGCCCGTAGACCGCGGCAGTGGAAGAAAAAATAATTTTTCCTAACATTGGCCTCGGCCATAACCGAAAGCAGCTGGGCGGTATTTTTAACGTTGTTATCAAAATATTTTTGGCGGGAACTGGACCGATTCTTCTACCTCTATACTGGCGGCAAAATGCACGACCGCTAAAAATCTAGTCGCTGGCAACCAAAATTGTTAAGGTCGGCTAAATCCCCTTCCACAAACCGCGCCTCGGGCGGCACGTTCTCCCGCCGTCCGGAGCTTAAATT
>CAWBGV010000013.1:0-12312 GCA_963788395.1 Candidatus Doudnaibacteriota bacterium
AGTCCCTAGAGCAAAGGGCTAATTACTATGTCCGCCGACATCCCGGTGAAGGCATAAATCGCGGCGAAGCAATAGCCGTCGATATTAGCAGCACGGGAGTGTTGCTGAGGACTCCGCTGTGGGATCCTGTCCTCATCCCTCACCGGCGGGTAGAAATAGTTATCGATTGGCCGGCCAAGAGGGACGGAAACAAGATGTGTTTACGAATAGTCGGCACAATCGTGCGTGCCAATAATAGTGATTATGCCGTTCTGATCGAACGGCATCAATTTCACTACTAAATAAGATAGTAGCCAGTACCATTGCCGTGTCGTTCCCTAGCGCACGGCTTTTTTTATTGCTTAGACTATTGACGCGCGAGCAAATCCCGTGTAGTATGTAAAGTTGTTTGAAAAAAGGAGGAATATTTTCAATGCCAGCTGCGAGTATTTTTGGCCTGCCGGGTACCCTAATATATGTAGGGTTGCTGATGCTAATAGCATCGGCTATATGGCAACATGCTTCCCGTCCCGATGGAACCGCCAAACCTCAGAATAAACAGGGAACTAAAGAAAACACTTTTAGTGTTATTATGGCTCCAATCCAGAGTTTTTTGGAATACCGAGGAGTTATTAGTGATGCTTTTAAGTCCCAACAACCCGATGGGTGGAATATGTAGGGGCCATTTTGCATTCTTTTCCTTATCAACAAGTCGTAGCGCCAGCTTACGCCAATTTAAAGTGTCTGATTGAGCTTCGTCTAGACTACCGGCCGATTGGGCAGCGGGAAGAGGGGGTATACCGATTGGGTTTGTTGTATACAATTACCTTTGGCGAAGAAGTCCGGTATACTGATTCGTTAGAGGCTGACTACTTTAATCCCGAGGATAAAACCACGACGGTCGCAAATTTAATGGTTCAGCTCGCGCACGATGTGCATGCTTTGCTTCTATGTGACTCGTGCTTGAAATCTCTTTAGACTCCGTAAGGGGTCTTTTTTTTTGATAAAAAACCTCATAAATGATACACTACCTCGTAATACCTCGGGCTGTAGTATACCGGTAGTACGCCTGCTTTGGGAGCAGGTAGACTGGGTTCAATTCCCAGCAGCCCGACCACGGGTCAAGTTACCCTCACTGCGCTTCGTCCGCCTCGGGCGGATTGGGGGCCCCGAAAGAACAACTTTGTTATTACTAGTACTTGGTTTTCCAATTTTTCCTTTGGGAAAATTTGTTTGTTGGTAGGAATACGCTTGTTTGTGCGTTATATAGATATGTTTATAAAGAATTTAACTTTATTTAGTGGCTTTTTTACGGGATTGGTATAAATCTATTATCCTTTCAAATAAGCGCTGGATTGCGATTACAGTGGCCGGTTTTATTTTGGCGATTTTTGCCGGGGTCGGTGGATATTACTTGTTTCCGAGCTTAATAGAAAAGTTCGTGGAGTTTTTTCAAAATTTGGTCGGCACCAGCCAGCCGGGCAATTCGCAGTTGGTTTGGATTATTTATCGGCAGAATGTAACCAGTTGTTTAGTCGCGCTTTTTGGCGGCATTGTATTTGGGATTGCTCCAATAATAATTCTGGCCGTGAATGGATTTATGATTGGATACGTTGTGACTTTTATTGCTAAATTTTTCCCAGGCTCAGCCGGCGCCAAAACATTATTTATAGTTGCCAGCCTGCTACCTCACGGAATTTTTGAGCTAACCATTGTCTTGCTTTCCGGCACCTTAGGTATTCGCCTGGGCACCGGTTGGTTATTCGTTCCCCACGATCAACGTGGGCAAACTTTTAAACAAGATTTTTTTCGGGTCCTAAAATTTTTACCGGTGATGTTAGTGGTTTTAGCTTTAGCAGCTGTCATAGAAGTTTATGTTAGCGGAAGCTTCGCCCAAGCACTGACTAGATGAGGGGATAAATCCGAATTTCGTGCTTTTAGCAAGCTTTGTCTATCTTTTGACAGTTTTCAAGGAATGTAGTATAATGCAGTTACTCTGGTTTTAACTTATGACAATTCTTGTTGGGGACCAATTAAACCAAAGGTATTAGAAAGTCAGGAAATTGATACTAATTCTGTAAAAATGGCTTATAAAAGCCCGGAATTAGCAAACATTTCCTGGCTTTTTGCGTGTTAATAAACAGCCGGAAAGTTAGGCCTAAGGTTGTAACATAGTTGTTAAAACCCCCGTCTAGCTTGTGCACGTGGACATAAAGAAACAAATATACAGGAAACGTCCACGTTTATTACTTTTAGTTATTGCGTCTGGTTATAAACCAGTTTAGATGGATTTTATATTTTCTTGTGCGCGCCAACGAAGTTGGGGAACGCGCGGAAGCAATCTAAAGTCGAGGTCGATCTCTAAACGTACGAGTTTGTAATTAGATTTCCAATAATCATTTCTTTTTTCCGGTCGCACAGTGATCTCTAGAGCGCTGTGAGAATTCGGAACAAGGGGATGCCTTTATTGCCACTTGGCAATAAATCAATTAAATTTTTTCGGATCCATTGATTGTCTCAATTGAATAATCAATTCCGAAAAAGGAGTATTATTAAACAAATGCAGAATTCTTTCTCTAAGAAAGTTTTAGCTGTAGGAGCGGCAGTCGCCATGACGCTGCTTACCGTTGCACCGTTCGGCGCTTTAGCCGACAGCCCGCACGCGGTAGGTACCAACGTGGTTGACTCCAGCGGCACGGTCTATATGATCAATGCTTCTGGCCAACGCCAGCCTTACACTTCTGCCGGTGCTTTCACGTCTTATGGATTCAACTCGTTTGCGTCCGTAGTACCTGCGAGCTCGGCAGACTTAGCTCTTCCGGTGGGAAGCTTTATTCCTCCGCAAGACGGCACCATCTTCTGTGCCACCTCAACCAAGGGATCTGACGTCGCAGGCGAATGTTCCTTGATTACAGGCGGTATGAAGGCTGCCTTCACCAGCGCGGCAGTGTTTACCGGTTTAGGTTTTAGCTTCTCCCATGCTCAATATGGGGATTCTTCGTTCCTGACCAAAACCGCCAACATTACCAGCGCTTCTTCGGCCCACCTTCCGGGCGTACTCATTAATAAGAGCGGTACCGTCTACTTAGTCGGCGCCAATGGCTTATTGGGTATTCCGGACTTGGCCACCTTTAACTCCTGGGGTTATTCCTTTGCTAACGTCGTCCCGGCTAACGCCGCCGATATGAGCATGACAATGACCGGAGTTATGGCCATGCGCCAACCGGGTCAGTTAAGCCCGACCGCTACCACTGGTAGCACGGGTAGCACTGGCACCGGCACAGGCACGGTCACCAGCGGTAACGTCAGCGTTAGCTTGTCTTCGGACACCCCCGCTGCCGGTACCTTGGTTTCCAGCAGCACCGGCCCTGGCCAAACCAGCGCCGACCTTGCTAATTTTACCTTTAGCGGTAGCGGTACCGTTACCCAGAGTCGTCGTAAACAGAATTGGTGTTTCTTCAGACAGCAGCATCAACAACGTTTACCTCTACCAGGGCAACAACCGCATCACCAGCTCCGGTACTTTTAGTAACGGTATGGTCACCTTTACCAATTCCAACGGTTTGTTCAACGTCAGCGGCTCTACGGAAATTTCCGTCAGGGTTGATGTGGCCGAGAACGTCTCCGGCCAGACTGTTGGCGCGGAATTGAGCTCCTACACGGTTGCCAATGGCAGCCCGATGAGCTCATCGGTTTCTGGTAACCTGTTCACAACTGCTTTAGTCAATAACTTGGCTACGGTTCAGTTGAGCTCTTCCAACAATGCTAATAATGCTGCTGTCACCGGCCCAGGCGCTACCATCAATGCTGGTACCTTAAATACCGACTTGTGGGAAGTACCGATTAACGTTGGTCAGCGTTCAGTATTGTTCAAGCATATTGCCTTTACTCAAATTGGTTCTATTCCGGCTTCTGCTCTCCAGAACCTTCACTTGTTAGTAGATGGCAACCAGGTTGGTCAGACTACCAGCATTATGAATGTTGGCGGTCAAAACCAAGTTGTATTTGATTTAACCGGTAGCCCGATTACTTTGACTACCGGTGGTCACACCATTCAGTTGAATGGTGACGTTGTTACTGGCACTTCGTTTAACTTTGACTTCAGCTTGCAGACTGCGGCTGACGCGGTGTTCTACGATACCAACTACAACGTGAATGTTCCGATCACCTTTAGCGGCGGCGGACAAATCTTCCAGTTGAATCCGGTTACCACCACTATTAACAGTGGAACAGTTTCCATTCAACAGGATCCTAGCTACACTGCCACCCAGTTCGTTAAGAACTCTTCTGGTGTTGACTTAGGCCAGTGGCTTATGAAAGCTTATGGCGAACAAGTCAACGTTCAGAGCATGCAAGTCCAGATTGTTTACACCACTTCGACCAGCACCGCTCCAACGGCGGGCTCCGAAGGCTTTAACAATTTGAGCTTAAATGTCAATGGCGGTTCGGTTGGTTCTTCCCAGAGTGCTTTGTACGGTACTGGCTGCTCGGGTTCGGGCACAATCTATACCTGTACTTACACTTTTGGCACGACTAACTTGTTTAGCATTCCGGCCGGCCAAAGCGTCAGTATTATGTTGAAAGGTGACTCCGTCTTAGCCGCGAACACTCTTGTAACCGCGGTCCAGGGCAACCTGTACCCGCAAGCCCAGACTTTCCAAGGCGCAACTTCTTACGCTTTGTCTCCTGCTGGGGCTACGTTATACACTGGTCCGACTTTGACCTTAACCTCCAGCAATGGAACTACGGCTGAAAATGCCGCTTATACCAACCAAACTATCAGCTCGAATACCACAATGCAGCATATTGGCTCCTACGTGATTCAAGCTTCCAGCGTGGAAGGTATTCGCGTAAACAGCTTAACCATATTGCTTGGTGGTACGGGCACTTCGACCAACTTTACAACATGGCCAACCTGTACATTGCCACTCCGGCGGGTACAACTACGCCTGCAAATCCTTCTACCAGCAACAACTTCTCGGTTAACTTTACTGTTCCGGCCAACCAAACGGCCACGGTAGATGTTTACGCCGATGTCACCAATGCAACTGGTACAATTACCACCACTTGTATGGCAGCGGCCAGGGTGCATCAAGCAACCAGGCTGTGTATTTGACTACTAATGGTGTTGCCTACACCGGTTCTAATGCCGTTACCGGCCAGACCATCACAGTAGCCAATGGTACCTTGGGTACTCCGACCTTGTTGACCTCCGCTTCTCCGGTGGCTCAGTTAGTGGCTGGCGGTTCTACAACCAGCCGATTGCTACCTTCTTTGCTACCAGCACTGCGGGAACTACAATTACAGAGTTAGGCTTTATAGTTAACGGCAGCAGCACTTTGTATAGCACTTCCAAGTCTCCGATTTCTTCGGTGACTGTAGGCAGTGTGAATGGTTCTGCTCCGGTAACCGCCTCTGTAGTCGGTACCAGCACAACGGTAACTGGTTTGAGCATTGTGGTGCCTTCGGGCTACCAGGGTGTAAACATTCCGGTGACTGTGAACTACGCCAATGTTGGTTTGAACGGCGTACCTTCTGGTGGTCAAGTCTTCTTGACCTTGAACCATGTCAAGTCTGTTTCTGGCGGTACAACCACCACCACTAATAACTTAAACACATCCTCCGCGACAATGATCTTAGTAGGCACAGTGCCGACGATAACGTTGACTGCTAATAACAGCACGTTAACTACCGGTACTGTCCAACTTGGTACTGTTACGGTCCAGGCTGGTCCTCAGGGTAACATGATCTTGAATACCTTACCGTTAACCATTGGTACAAATGGTGGGGCTACAGTAGCCACTTCCAGTATCGTGGTTCAGGTTGGTAACTCAGTCATTGCTACCACTCGGACTGCAGTTTCTGGTACTGAAACTGACGTGAACTTTACTGGTGGTTATACCATCCAGGCGAACACGGCAGTAACCTTTGCCATTTATGCCACTGTGTCCGGTACGTTCCAGGCTTCGCCTGGTGCTTCGGTCACTTTGAGCCTGCAACCTTCTACCGACTTTGTGTGGACTGACGTTGTAGGAAATGCTTCTGGCATTACTGGTCAGTACATCAACAACTACCCGACTACTAACGTGTCAATGCACGATTAGTCGAGCTTAGTTACTGATGTCGGTCTTATAAACCGAAACAACCCCCATTCGCCGTTTGGCGGATGGGGGTTTTGTTATACCGCGGATTTTACGCTGAACTAGACACCAACGCTGATTTAGACGCGGAAGGGGCAAGGCATCTTGATAAAATCTTTAATTAGTCTTCATATCCATAAGCGTATAATGGAAAAACTATTTCTTATTCGCTTATGTTCAAAACTTTTGACAGTTCATAATTTTGTATAGTTTTTTTATTGACAGGTGTTTATTTAGGGGTGTATTATAAATTAACCAACTTATACAAATTATATGGACTTAGAAACCAAACAAGAATTCGAAAAAATCGGCCGATTGTTCCAAAAAATGGACTCAGAAAACAAAGTAGAATTCCAAAAGATCGGCCACCAATTTACAAGAATAGACCAACAATTCGAGAAGATAGATCAAAGATTCGAAAAAATAGATCAACGGTTTGTAAAGATTGATCAACGGTTTGAAAAAATAGATCAACGGTTTGAAAAAATAGATCAAAGATTTGAAAAGATTGATCAGAGATTCGAGACCATGGATCAAAAATTTGATAAACTCTTTGTCTTTAGCATTGAAACCAGAGCAATAACGGCTAGAATAGAGAATCGGCTGGAGAATATGGTTGAAAAAGACGATTTTCATAATACCATTGATTCCCTGGCTAAAATCGTTAAAGATTCAGAAATTGAACGGCTGGCTATTAACCAACACCTGGACCGCCATGACGGCGATATCCAACAGCTCAAAACCCGTTTAGGCTTAGCCAGTGAACAGTAAAATGTACCTTTAAATCCTGCCTTTTTTATAAAAAGAGCGGGATTTTGTTTTTGTTCCGGCTCTTGGTATAATACCTACACTAATTCAATTAATCATTGTTCTGCCCTTTATGGATAAATTCGCTAAGCGAGCTTTTTTCTTTTTAGTCTGTTTAACCGCCCTAACCCCATTCTTAGTCTTTAAAGACCTGTTATTTCCGTACATTACTTCCAAAGCCTTCTTTTTTCGCATTATTGTAGAAGTTGCGCTCCCTTTTTATATCTACCTTATAGCCCGCTATAAAAACTTCCGCCCCAATTTAAAAAACCCCTTAAACATATTTGTTCTCGCTTTTATCGCCGCCAACCTTATTTCAGCCTTCACCGGAGTCAATGTGATTCGCAGCCTCTGGGGGAACTTTGAGCGCATGGGCGGCGTATATTATTTGATTCATTTGAGCTTGTTGTATTTTTATTTGTTGCTGCTTGGAGCCATGGATGATTGGTATGCTAAAACTTTTCTGCAAGTTTTTATAGGCGCTTCAGTAATTTTAGCCCTCAACGGCATTTCCGGATTTATTGGCTTAGGCACGCTCGTGCCCGATCCCTCCTTGCCGGCCCGCGCTTCCAGCACCTTTGGCAATCCTATATTTTTTGCCAGCTTCTTAATTTTGCCGATGTTTTTAACTGTCTTCTTTGGCCTCCAGGAAGAAATTACCTGGAAAAAAATTGCTTATTACCTGGCTGCCTTTATTCAGTTGGTCGGTATTTTCTTAAGCGCCACTCGCGGTGCGGTCGTGGGATTAGCCGTGGGAATATTTTTAGGCGCGGCGCTTTATGTCATACTTTCCCAGCATAAAAAAATCAGACTCTATGGCGGCATTGCCATTGTCTGTTTTGTGGTTTTAGTCGGCAGCATGGTTTACTTTGACAACAAAATCAATCCCAATACCCCTCTGCACCGGATTTTTGATTTGCACGATTCCAACTCCATTGCCCGGTTAATTCAATGGAAAGTCGGTTTGAGCGGTTTTCACGAACATCCCATTTTTGGCACCGGGGCTGAAAATTACTACGTTCTAGGAAACAAATATTACAACCCGGCCATATATAATTACGATAAAAGCTGGTTTGATAAGCCCCACAACTATATTTTAGAAGTTCTCCTGACCAACGGTATTGTAGGGTTTATAGCCTATGCCGGAGTAATTATTTTTGCCCTCTACGGCCTGTATTATGCCTACCGCGAACAGTTTCTAACCTTATTTGAGGTCAGCTTATTGGCGGCCGGATTTTTAGCTTACGAAGTTCAGAATTTGTTCGTGTTTGATACCGTATCTACCAGTTTGGCTTTCTTTATATTCTTAGGTTTTGCTGGCTATCTGTACGCTATTAGCCGGCCGGCAAAAAATGCGGTTCCGGAAAACAATAAAAAGAAAGCCACCGGCCTTTCGCCGGCTTTTTCGGGAACTTTGCTGGCAGTTAGCGCCGTAGTTATGATTTATGCCATTTACGTAAGTAACATTATGCAAATGGAAATCGCCAAGGCGGTGAACTATGGGTATGCTTACGCCAGCGCGGATCCGGACACCTCTATTAATTATTTTAATCGCGCCACAACCCTGCCGTTTAATTTTGATCCCGTTCAGACAGCTTCCAAGTACGGAGATTTTGCCCTGACTTTTGTCCAGAGCGCCCAGCCCCAAGACGCGACAACTGCCACCGAAACCTTGCAGAACGCTATTGATTATACCAACGCCACTGCTCAGAAAATTTCCAACGACCCAACCGTTTGGATAGAACTATCTAATTTATACGTGGCCCAGTCGGTGGTAGATAAAACTCCGCTGGACCCTCGGGCGGAAGCTGATGCCGAGACAGCCATTACCTTAGCGCCCAAGCGGCCGGAGCCGCGGTTAATGCTGGCCCGCGTCCAGTTGGCCCAAAATGATATTGCCGGCGCCCAGCAAACTCTGCAATCTATTCTGGCCGATATTCCCAATGAGAGCGACGCCGAATTCGAAGAAGCGCTGATTTTAAACAACCAAGGCCAAACCGCCGCGGCCGCGCCGTTGGCCCAAAAAGCCATGGCCGATGGCTACCAGTTACATCAGCCCAGTGAGGTTTCGTGGCTAGCCGAATATTACGATAAAAATGGTCAGTACCAGCAGGAAATGACAATCTATCAGGATTTGCTGCCGGTAGACAGTCAGGACCCCAGCCTTTATTTGGCCATGGCCAACACTTACAACAAACTTGGCCAAGCCAGCAATGCCATAGCTGCCGCGACCAAAGCCGCCCAGCTAGACCCGACTCAGTTGGATAATGTAAATAAATTTATTGAATCCCTCGGCGGCCAGCCCCTCCCCACGCCAACACCAGCCACCGGGCAGTAAACAAAGCTGACGACCTGCTCTAAATAAGCACCAAAGGGTCAAAATTTCAATACCCAAATAAAATTCAAAGACCAATACTCAATAAAACAAACTATATGTTGATTATTGAAATTTCCTTTTTGGAATTTATTTGTGATTTGGAACTTACGGTATTATATACATCCTTAGTTCGCTCAAGCATTTTTTCTTCACTAAACTCACCGGCTCGCGCTAAAGCTTTTTGCGCGAGCTGGTTTGTTAGTTCCAAATTTTTTGCAAATGTGGTTATAGCTTGGGCCAGCGCCTGAGGATTATCACTTTGCACCAATAGTCCGGCATCGCCCAAAGCTTCTTTTATGCCGCCAACATTGGTGGCGATAATCGGCAATCCTGCTTGCAGGGCTTCCCAAGATCGCGTAAGGAAAACCCTCTTTGCGGGAGGGTAATATAAAACCATCAAAAGCTTTTAAGTAGACTTGAGCTTCGGAAATTTTGCCTGGCAAAAAAAACAGATCGTTTAATCCAAGAAGGGTAATTTGAGCTACGCAATTTTTAAATTCCGGACCGTCACCAATCAGCACAAACCGGCAATTTGCCGCTAAAAACGGCTTAACCTGGCTGACTGCGGTTATTAATGTATCCAGGCCCTTCGTAGGGTAGAAATGAGCCACAGTGCCAAAGATATAGGCATCAGGCGGTAGGTTAAGAGCCTGTCGGGCGGCGGCCCGGCTTAAAAAAGCCGTAGCCGACAAACCATTGTGGATGGTCGATATTTTTTCGGCGGCCACCAGGTGGTGCTGCAGCGCCGAATTCCGATCGGCTTCAGAAACCGCAATAGTGTAGTCGCGAAAATACGAGGCGAATTTTTCCAGCAAAAGATAAAAAAGTCTTGCCGGTCGCGAGAGTGGTTCATTGTAGCGAAAACCGTGCGCCGTAAATACAACCTTGGCTCCCGCTAACTTGCCCCCAATACTCCCCACAAACCCGGCTTTAGACGAGTTAAGGTGAATAATGTCGGGCTTGAGTTTTTTTACCAGATTGTAGATTTCGAAAATGGCGGGGAGATCGTGCCAGTTGATGTTGCGTTTGAGGTGGCGAAGCTGGTAAGCTGTAATTTGCTTGTTGTGGGCCGAATCAAAAAGTTCTTGAGCTTCGGTCCCGGCGGCAATGCTGCCGCCAAAGTATTGAGCCAAGCGCAGGACATAGTGCTGCGCTCCGCCACCATCGGCTTGGGTGATAATATAAAGAATTTTCATGGGTATAATGTATTATACTACGGAAGCTACTATATTTACTACGGAAAACTACGGAAAAATATTGAATTATACTACGGAAGTTGTGGTTTAAATCTATAGAGTTTTCATCCACAACTTCCGTAGTATAACTCAATCTCGTTTGTCTTAAAAGGGGATTTGTGGTAAATTAAGAAAGAATTAACAGCATGGAATTATGGCTGAAGCACAAAATAAAGTCGCTTTGATTACCGGCATAACTGGGCAGGATGGCTCCTATTTGGCAGAATTGCTGCTTTCTCAAGGTTATCGAGTGCACGGCATAATGCGCCGCGCCAGCGTATTTAATACAGAACGCGTAGATCAAATTTATCAAGATCCCCACACCAACGGAAAAAATTTTTTTCTGCACTACGGCGACTTGGCCGACGCTTCCAATCTTAACCATCTCCTCAAACAAATTCAGCCAGATGAAATTTATAATCTGGGCGCCCAAAGCCACGTACGCGTAAGTTTTGATATACCTGAGTATACTGCCAATACGGTGGCATTGGGAACGCTGCGATTACTGGATGCGATTCGAGAAAATAAGCTTCCCGTAAAATTTTATCAGGCCGGTTCTTCGGAAATGTTCGGCAATGTCTTAGAAACGCCGCAAAGCGAGTTAACACCCTTTAACCCGGCCAGTTCCTATGGCGTGGCCAAAGTTTTTGCCCATCAAATCTGCAAAAATTACCGCACCGCCTATAACATGTTTATTTGCAACGGTATTTTATTTAACCACGAAAGTGAGCGTCGTGGTAAAACTTTTGTGACTCGAAAAATTACTTTGGGCATCGCCGATATACTGACCAAGAAAAAAGATAAAATTTTCTTAGGCAATTTAGACGCCAAGCGCGATTGGGGTTATGCACCGGAGTATGTTGAGGCTATGTGGCTGATGCTGCAGCAGGACAAGCCCGATGATTATGTAATTGCTCCGGCCAAACTCGATTCTATCCGGGAATTTTTAGACAAAGCCTTCCGTTTGGTCGGGAATTCCAGTTGGGATAAGTAATTTTGGCATTGACCCGGCCTATTATCGGCCTCAGGAAATTAACATCCTGCTCGGTGACGCCACTAAGGCCAAGAAAATATTGAAATGGGAGCCAAAAGTGACTTTTAAAGATTTAGTTAAGATCATGCTGAAGGCCGATTTAAAAGCCAGCGGGTTAGAGCTAGCCAATTTTCAGCCGTAATTATTTTTATTTTTAAAAAATGGTATGAAAAAGACAATACTGATCACCGGCGAGCCGGATTTTTAGGAAAAAAACTTGGGTTTGTTTTTTAAAGACCGCTATACCGTAATTTTAGCTTCACGGGATAACAAACAAAATTTTCAGGCTCGCCAGTTGACTGGCTGCCAAACATTGCCGCTTGATGTCTCGAATATCGAGTCGGTTCGCGATGTAATCAATGAGTGCAAACCGCATATAATTATTCACGCTGCTGCCACTAAATTCGTCGACCTTTCAGAGAAATATCCATGGAATGCGTAGATGTCAATGTGGTCGGTTCGCAAAATGTGGCTCGCGTAGCTGTAGATAAAAAGGTAGAGACTGTCATTGGAATTTCTACCGATAAAGCTGCCCCGCCAATCCAAATATCTATGGGATGTCCAAGTCGGTTATGGAGCGAGTTTTTTGTTCAATGGACGGCAAAGCCGTTACCCAGTTTGCCTGTGTTCGGTATGGGAATGTGGCCTGGTCTACCGGTCGGTGTTGCCAATCTGGAAGGGGATGGCGGAAAAAACCGGCGTGATGGGCACGACCGGTCCGGAAATGCGGAGGTTTTTCTT
>CAWBGV010000014.1:0-16046 GCA_963788395.1 Candidatus Doudnaibacteriota bacterium
TGGCTCGGGAGGTGGGATTCGAACCCACGACCCATCGGTTAACAGCCGATTGCTCTACCGCTGAGCTACTCCCGAACAAAAATATATTTCTAACTTGCTGTATTTTAGCAGCTTCCAAGATTTTTATCAACCTCCGTCGCGACCAATCTAAAATCGCCCGCGTGGGGCGATTTTAATTTGCGCCGATTTTAGCCTAGCGCAACAGGCCGGCTTGGTGCAGGAGGAGCAAGAATAGGCCCAAGGGAATAATAAATAACATCCAGCCAAGGCCCAAGCCCACGGGCGAGCCCCAGCTAAACCATGAGCCCCAGGCTTTCCAGGGAAGGTCGCCGTAGATATTTTCCCGGTGTTTGGTATGAGCGGCTTCCATGCGGCTCATGACCCCTTCGTCTTCATTTTGATCCATAGAAATAAAGTTTTTTTAAATAAACCTATCCAATCGACCTTTCACTAGTTGGATAGCTTGGGGCCCTTGATTTTTTAGATTTTGGCTTACTTTATTATGACCCAAGGGCAGGCCAAAAGTTGGTGCCAATAAATTAATTATAATCGAATCTTAAAGATTATCCAAACTTAAAAAAACCACCCTGCAAGAGAGTGGAAAACCTGCAGAAGCAGGTTAAAACTTACTAGAACTTATTCCAAATATCCGGCAGGATTTCCTTAAAAGCATTGGTGATGAATTTAAGAGAAATACCCGCGGCGGCTTGGCGGAGCGGACTAACCGGATAGGGCGTCCACGGATGCCAGACCGAAGTTACTACGGCCGTACCACCAACAGCGGCAAACATCCCATACGCCGGTTCATAGCCGTAATCGGTTTTGGCCATAACCGTATGATACCAAACATACCCAGCTCGGCGCAGCAGACCGTGTTCTCCACTGGGCCGGTAGCGGGTGTCTTCGTGGAGCGCTTTGGTAAAAGTATATTCCATCAAGGAACGTGATGCGTGACGGGCGAGGCCAAAGCACAGCCGATCCGGAACCGGACGAGCGGACCGATTTGACCAAATCAGATGGTTCCAGTAGTGCCCGGCCACGGCGCCGGCCAACGAATCGAACATTGCGCCCGGGCCAAAAGCTTGCTCTGCGTACAAATCAAACCGGTGGTAGGTATCTGCCGGCGCTTCTGCCGCAAACGAGCGCTGCAGGTTGCGGTACATCCTATTTTGGTCGTTATCCCGAAGCAATATTTTGTGGAATAAAAATTCCTCCACATGCTTCATCGGAGAATCCGGACCATGACCGTCCAGATGGATAGTATCCGGATAAAGCTGGCGGTCTTTTAACTCAAAAATAGCATGCAGTGACGGACTCCTTCTTTGCCGGCAACTAATGATGTCGTCGGCGCGCTTGTGGGCAATTTTGTCGAGCCGCGAACCCACTTTCCAGTTGACCGGATCGGTCAGGCAAGGCCAAATTATCCCCGCTTGACCACCAGTGATCTCCACGTTTTTGCTGTGCTCGGTGCCCAAAGTCACACTTGTAAGGTGAACATGATCCAAGGCCAACCGGACATTTTCGCTTAAAGTGTGCCCTTGGGCAAAACTAACCGCAAATATTGCCGATATGCCGCCAATAAGCCGTTTCAAATCGCCTCCTTCTGGCTACTGTCTGCCTGCACCATAGCGGAAAGAACCGGAGCTGTCAAAAAGAAAACAGCCTTGTCTTTAGAAGAGCAAGGCTGTTTTCAACGGTGTACTTTTCTCATAGTGCGATACTGGGATTTTAATTGGTGCTTGATGCAAAAGGCTTAGCCGCCTTTACAGGCTTCTCGCAAAGACATGAGAAAAGCCACATATCCTAGCTCAAACATTCACTGTCCTTTCGTTCCTTCCTACAGCCTGTGTGACGGATGGAAAACTCAACACTTTCATGAGTGAATAGGCACTAGCGAATAGCAAATAGTCTGCAGCACTATTAGCTATTACCTGTTCACTAGTCGCTCCTAATAATCCCTCAGCTTATTAATATCCACGTGCTCGCGAATGCGCTCCAAAGCTTTACTTTCGATTTGTCGAATGCGTTCGCGGGTGACGCCGAATTCTTCACCAACTTCTTCCAAGGTATGCGTTACCCCATCTTCCAAGCCAAAACGCATTTTTAAAATCTTTTGCTCGCGCGGGTCTAAATCTTTTAAAATATCCTGGACATATTCCCGCAAAATCTGCCGGCCGGCCATTTCGTTAGGCTTGGTCGTGTCTTCATCTACGATAAAGTCACCCAAAGAAGAATCTTCGCCTTCATCTTCCCCTACCGGAGAATCAATAGAAACCGTTTCCTGAGAAATCTTTTTTAGATGATAGACTTTTTCCACCTCAATGCCCATTTCCGCCGCAATTTCTTCCGGCAAAGGCTCACGGCCTAAATCTTGGACCAACTGGCGTTCGGCCTGGGCGTACTTGTTTAGCGTTTCGACCATGTGCACCGGAATGCGAATAGTGCGCGATTGGTCGGCCAAAGCGCGGGTAATGGCCTGGCGGATCCACCAGGTGGCGTAGGTAGAAAACTTATAACCCTTGCGCCAGTCAAATTTTTCCACGGCGCGGAACAGGCCCAAGTTTCCTTCTTGGATTAAATCCAAAAGCCCCAAATTGCGTCCCATATATTTTTTTGCAATCGAAACCACCAAGCGCAGGTTTGCTTCGGTTAGTTTTTTGCGAGCGGCTACATCGCCTTTGGTAATCCGCTTGGCTAAATCTATTTCTTCCTCGCCGGTCAGCAGCGGCACCTTGCCGATTTCCCGCAGGTACATTTGAATCGAATCATCGTAAATATCGCCCAGGTCAAAGGCGTCTACCATTTCTTCCTGTTTCTTCTTTTTGCCTTTAACAATAATCGTCTTTTCTTCCGGAACCTTGTTTTGTTCCCAAACGCTGGCCACTTCCTGGTCGACAATTTCTATCCCCGCTTTTCCAGACTATCCATGACCCGCTCCAAGGCCATCAAGTCATCTTCAAAAAACGGCAACGCGTGGAGTAGTTCCGCCTCGGTAATAAAACCGCGCTCCGAAGCCTTGTCCAGCAATTTCTTCAAATTGACGTTGGTTTCGGGAGAATAGCTTTGAGCCGGAGCTGCTACCTTTGCAGCCTTGGGCCGGGTTGGGCCTTGTGCGCCTTAGCCGCAACCTTCTTATGTTTGCGGGATTTAAAGCGCGCAGAACGAACCTTTTTTTGTTCTTGGACTTCTTAGCCATGGGAAAAAAATTAGGGTTATGAGTTATAAATTGTCAGTTATGAGCCACAGTCCAATCCCCTGGCTCGCGAGCTTGGGGATTTAACCACGATTACAGCTGGCTTTCGTATTGCATCCGCTGTCTGGACACTTCTGCGAACTGTTGATTTAAAAAATCCATTTGGATTTTTAATTGCTGGCGTTTTTCTTCTGCTCCCGAAGCTGATTCTTGTTGCAGCCGGCCAATCTGTTCGCTCATTTGGCTCTGGCGCCGCTTGAGTGCCTGAACTTTGAGCATCAGGAAATTTTTTTTGAGCTGGCGCTTCAGCACATCTTCTTCGTTCCCCAATTCATCTAACTCTGATTCTACCATAAAAAGGGCTTCCTTGGCTACTGTCTCCTCCAAAACCGCCGCTCGGTTGCCGGCCAGCAGTAACTGCATTATTTGCTGCATTTCGGCGGTTTCAAAATCTTCTATCACAATTTGGCCGCGAAGATCCTCAAAAAAATCGGCAAACTGTAACATGCCGCCCAAAATTTCCTTTTCCTGGACGGTTAAACCCGAAGCTGCCGGCTTTTCTTCCGGCGCGGTAATAATAGGCGTAGCCTGGGCTGCCGGTTTCACCTGGCTCAGCGCTTCACGCAATACCTTGGGCGTAGTATTAAATCTTTCGGCCAATTCCTGAATATAATGATCCTGCTCAATCGGATCGGACAGCCGGCGAACCAAGGGCAATAATTCCTGCGAAATCAGCTTTTTCTGCTCAACCTGCCCAAAAAAACTCTTAAAGGCCTGATCAAAGTAAAAATCTAAAAATAAAGGCGCTTGCTCGACCGCTTCAGCAAATTTTTTAGGATTGCGCTGAATCAGTTCATCCGGATCTTTAGCTCCATCTATTACTACAATTTTAATGATGAATTCCTTACCTACGTAGCTTTCTACCGCCCGTTTGGTAGCGGCTAAACCGGCCGGATCGGCATCAAAACAAAATTTAAGATTTTTGGTCAATCGCCCCAACAACGTGACCTGATCAAGTGTAAAAGCTGTGCCGCTGCTGGCCACAACATTGGTAAAACCGGCTTGGTGGGCCGCAATGCAATCCATTTGGCCCTCTACTATTATAACTTCGTCTTTCTTGCGGATTTCGGTCTTAGCGAAATTGAGCCCAAAAACCACGCGGCTCTTATTATAGATGACGGTTTCCGGTGAATTAACATATTTAGCCAAGGGCCGGCCGGTAGCATCTTTTTCTTCCAGCGTCCGCGCCGAAAACCCGACAACTTCGCCGTAATAATTTAAAATGGGAAAGGTAATGCGGCCGCGAAATCTATCATAAAGCTGTCCGCGTTCATTCTTGCCGCTGACGCCGGCTTTCACCAGGGCATCCAGGGGAACGTTTTTTTTGGTTAAAGCTTGTTCTAAAAGATGGAATTCGTTTGGCGCAAAGCCAATCTGCCACTGCTTGATTGTTTCTTCGGTCAGTCCCCGCTTTTTTAAATAGGCCAGTGCTTCGGCGCCGCGCGGGTTTTTCCATAAAATTTCCTGATAAAATTTGGCCGCAAAAGCGTTAATGCGCATTAACAACTCTTTTTCGTCGGTGACTTGCTGGTTGGCCGAGGTGTACTGCGGGAGTTTTACACCTGCTTTATCGGCCAAAATTTTGAGGGCTTCACGGAATTCTATATTTTCGTAACGCATGACAAACCCAAAAATATCGCCGCCTTCCTGACAGCCAAAACAGTGCCAAATTTGCTTGGCCGGAGAAATCATTAAGCTGCCGGTTTTTTCGTGATGGAATGGGCAAATAGCCCGAAAATTGCTTCCGGCTTTTTTGACTGGAATGTACGCCGAAATAACGTCTACGACGTTAAGGCGATCTTTAATTTCTTGCAGGGTTGAGTCGGGCATGGGGGAAGAAGTATGAGTTACGAGCTGCTGTAATCCCCTCCTATTATAGCCTGCCCGCCATGCGCATAACATTTAGTAGGTTTTAGATCTAGATTCTCCATCTAAACCTACTAACATGGATAGTGACGGCAGGCGGGGAGGGGTGGATAGCTTAACTTTACCAGAAAACCCGGGCAGCGGAAAGGCTCGACAAAACGGTGTTAAAATGATAAACTGGCAAAAGTGGCACACGATTTGGAGAGGTCGCATAGTGGTCGAGTGCACGCGCTTGGAAAGCGCGCAGGGTGTCAAAGCCCTCGGGGGTTCGAATCCCCCTCTCTCCGCCAAAAAATTCCGAAATTAATTTCGGAATTTTTTGTTAATACAGAAATATTCCGCCTGAACTGCTTTTGGTTGCGGTAATTATTGACCCATTCTGGCCGTCTAACCCTACCGCTTCGTCGCCGAGATTGTACGTAATTATAGACTTAACAGCGGCCGGATTTGTTACATCAAAAACCTGGAGTTGGTGTTGCGCGCTGTCTGTAGCCAGAACCACTTGGTTGTTTTCTGCAAATACACTATTAATAGTGGCATGCAAGTAAACTGAGCCTAAAATTTTTAGACCGGTTGGAATATTGCCGGCATCCAGCAGGTAAAATTCCGGATGAGTGCTGTCGCTGCCCATCGAACGGCCCAAAAAAAGTTCGCTGCCAAGCAAAAAAATACTTTTTCCGTCTTCGGTACCGGGTAATTGCAAGGTGGCGGCTTGAGTAATATTAGCGGGATTACTGACATCAAAAACTATAACATCTTTCACGTTGCCGGAAGTAGCGGCAAATAAATATTTTCCGCTGGCGATCAATTGGTTAATGTTGTGATTAACTTCCAAGCTGCTCAACCATGTAGGATGGGCTGGATCGGCCACATTAAATACGTGCAGTTCGCGGCCAGCGGTGCGGTGGGTGCCAACGTATAAAAAATTATTATTATAGACAACGCTCAACCCTCCGGGATACGAACCGCCAACTCCCGGCAAAGAGGCTTGGGCGATAATCTGCGGAGATGTATTTAAGTCTTTATCCATTTGTAAAACCATAAGCTGCTGCGAAGCGTTTTTGCTGGCAGCAAAAATAATGTACGAACCGTCGCTGCCCAAAGTAGCGTCTAGCGACGAAAGTGCTGAGGGTAAGTGGAGTTGGTAGAGCAGTACTGGCTGAGCGGGGTTGCGGGCGTTTATAACTACAAAATCTGCGCCGGTCATGGTGGTTGAGCTGGCGCTTAAAAACACTAAGCCATTGATTGCGTCTAAACCAGTAATGATTGTACCGTCAGGAATCGACAAGGGTGGACTTTGGCGGAGACCTAACCAATTACTAACTGGATCAAGCAGACAATCCCCTCCCAGCTCTGTAATTTGACCGGGATCAAAAACCTTTTCGTCTAATTCCAGGCTGCGCGACTGGCTTAATGAGCCGGTCCAATTAATTTGCGCTGCGACTTGTTTGGTGCAAGGGGAAATATTGTTTACGGTTAAAACGTCTTTAAAGGTTCCGTCTATGGTACTCGTCGAAAACAATTGATCGAACATCGCCGGAGCATTGGCGTTACTCAGCAATCCCTGGGCCTCGTTTATGGCTGCATCATGTTGCTGAGTATCGATAACCATTTCCTGATTCTGAAAACACAAACCAACTGTGGCGGGAATTATAGTGGCCAGCATGGCAAAAACAATCAAAAATTCTAAAGTGCTAAAGCCGGGTTGGGAAGATTGTTGAGACATGGGATCAGTATAACTCAGGGGTGATGAAGATATTTTAAAGATTTATTAAAAATTCTATCCCCATACACAGCGAAAAACACGCCTGTCATTGCCAGGAGCTACTTGTATTTCCTTGGCGACAACCTGTCCGCCATAACTTTCTTGTCCGCCGAAGTCCGCCTGTGGCGGACAGGTCGCTCCGCTCGCAATGACAATAAAAAAACGGCACCTGTAAACAGATGCCGCGCCCCCACATCCGTGGAGACTTGCCTCCGGTGCCCTTGAGGAGAGGGGCCGGAAGCCAAGCTTAGGAAGTGAACCGACGGAAAATCCGTCGGCTAAACAGTGCGGCCAAACTTAGGCCGCTCCCCATCATAAGGGATGATGGGGGTTCCGGAGTATTCTCCGGTTGGGGCGTCGTCGGGGTTACTGTGATCTTGATCTGATCTGTTACCCCCGTCTGGGCCCCAAACTCCTGGACAACTCCCAGAAAGAAATAATTCCAGCCGGGAGCTAAAAACTGACTGACGTCCAAGCTTTCGCCCTTCCCAGTCTCGCAGCCGTTCACGCTCACACAGTGATCTATCTCGTCTGCATTAGCTGTGGCAACGATGTGCGTCACCGGGTCCGCCTGGTTGATAATGTATGCCGTCGCGGAATCGTCCGCGTAAAAACTCCAGATCGCCGAGATATCTCCCACACGAAGATATACCGATTGCATCATCACGAACGTTGGGTTGTCCAACGTTGTGTTCGGAAGGACTACCCCTCCGACCCCGCTATTCCAGGGCGACTCCCAACACCCGTTTGGAAATGGCGAAGCCCAAGTAGGCGGGGGATTGGGAGTTATACATTGGGCTTTGCCCACATTGGTCAAGTCGTTCCCATCACTAACTATAGTGATATTCACAGGCTCGGTCACCGAACTTATTGCTGGGGTTATGGCAGCGTTGGCTACCGACCCCATCAAAAAACTTAAAAAAACTACCGCGGTTTCCGCGAGATTCTTCACTTTTATCCTCCTGGTTTCTAGACTGTAGCCAAGGACCGGATGAGTCCCAAAAACTAGCTTGTATTACTATACAGGAAAAATACCATTTTGTCAAGGGTTTTACCTGTTCTCAACAATTAAGACGTTTAAACAAGCCAAATTTTACACAATTAAAACAGGGTACCCCTTTAAAGGGGTACCCTGTTGGGAAGGATTGGAGTTTATTGGAGGATTTTTTTGAGGTATTGGCCGGTGTAGCTCATTTTGACCTTGGCGATATCTTCCGGTGTGCCCGGGGCAATAATCTGACCGCCTTTGTCGCCGCCTTCGGGACCGAGGTCAACTATCCAGTCGGCGGTCTTGATCATGTCAAGGTTGTGTTCAATTACCACTACCGAGTTGCCGCTGCTCTACCAAGCGGTTTAAGACATGGATTAACCGTTTAACATCCGCAAAGTGCAAACCCGTAGTTGGTTCGTCCAGCAAATAGAGCGTCCGCCCGGTTGAAGCGCGCGAAAGTTCCGTGGCCAGTTTAATGCGCTGAGCCTCCCCGCCCGAAAGTGTAGTGGCGTTTTGGCCTAAGCGCATATAACCCAATCCGACCTGGCGCAAGATTTCCAGCTTGCGGTGAAGCATGGGGCATATTGGCAAAAAACATTTTGGCTTCATCTACAGTCATCTCTAAAACGTCGGAAATAGTTTTATCTTTATAGTGAATTTCCAAAGCCTCGCGATTATAGCGCTTGCCGTGGCATTCTTCGCAAGTAATATAGACGTCGGGCAAAAAATTCATCTCGACCATAATTACCCCGTCGCCCGCGCACTTTTCACAGCGGCCGCCTTTCACATTAAAACTAAACCGCCCGGCTTTGTAGCCGCGCATGCGGGCTTCTTTGGTATCGGCATACAGGTCGCGAATCGGCGTGAACAAACCCGTATAAGTGGCCGGGTTAGAACGCGGCGTTCGGCCTATGGGTGATTGGTCAATGTTGATGATCTTGTCAATGTGCTCAATCCCGCTGATTTTTTTATGTTTGCCCGGTTCGTCTTTGCTGTTGTAAAAATATTTGTACAGCGCCTTGGCTAAAATGTCATTAAATAGGGTCGACTTGCCACTTCCGCTAACGCCGGTCACACAAACGAATTTCCCCAACGGAATATCAACATTCACATTTTTCAGATTAAACTCTTCGGCGCCAATCACCGAAATTTTACGGCCATTACCCGGGCGGCGGCGCTTGGGAATTTCAATGAATTCTTTGCCGGAAATATACTGTCCGGTAATAGATTTTGGATTCTTTTCAATTTGCTTGGGCGTGCCTTGGGCTACCAGTTCGCCGCCGTGCTTGCCGGCACCGGGTCCAATATCTACCACCCAATCGGCTTCGCGGATGGTTTCTTCGTCGTGTTCAACCACAATGACGGTATTGCCCAAATCGCGCAAATCTTTTAAAGTCTTGAGCAGCCGGCCGTTATCGCGCTGGTGCAGGCCAATGGAGGGTTCGTCTAATATATAGAGGACTCCGGTCAGCCCGCTGCCAATTTGGGTGGCCAAACGAATCCGCTGAGCTTCTCCGCCCGAAAGCGTATCGGCCGCGCGGTCTAACGACAAGTACGATAAACCCACGTTTAACAAGAACGACAGCCGGGCGTTGATTTCTTTTAAGACTTGTTTGGCGATCGTTTGATCTTTTTGAGACAGCTTTTTATTGGCGTCCTTAAAAAACTCAGAAGCATTTTCAATTGTCATGTTGGAAACGTCTACAATTCCTTTGTCGCAGATCGTCACTGCTAACACTTCCGGCTTCAGGCGCTTGCCGTGGCAAACCGGGCACTGGCGAATGCGCATGTAATTTTCTATTTCGCTGCGCATGTATTCGGAATCGGTCTCGCGATAGCGGCGTTCCAAATTCGGAATCACGCCTTCAAACGCGACTTGCATGCCGTATTCGCCGGTCACGGTAATGCGTTTATCTCCTGTGCCGTTTAAAATAACGTCGATGTATTTTTTGGGTAAATCTTTCACCGGCGTGTGGACCGAAAAACCATACTCTTTGGCCACGGCTTCCAATATTCGGCCGTACCAGCTCATGCGGGAAGTGGTTTTACTCCAGGGGCGCACCGCGCCTTCGGCTAAAGTCAGTCTTTGATTGGGAATGACCAAATCCGGTTCAACCGTCAGCTTTGTGCCCAAACCTTTACATTCCGGGCAGGCGCCGTGCGGGCTGTTAAAGGAAAAATCGCGCGGATCGAGTTCGGCCAAGGCTACATGTGCCTTCCGGACAGGCAAATTTTTGCGACAGTAAAATATCCGCGGCCAGAAGGATTGTTCTTATCGTCATAATTTTTGAGCCATGGCAATGCCGTCGCCTAAATCCAAGGCCTTCTCTAAACTTTCCGAGATCCGGCCTTTGTCGGCTTTATTGATAGAGACCCGGTCAACCACTACATCTATAGTATGTTTTTTCTGTTTATCCAGCCGCAGGTTTTGGGCTTCGTTTAAATCCATAACTGTGCCGTCCAAACGCACGCGGGCAAAACCGGCCTTTTTAATTTGTTCAAAAATAACTTTGTGCTCGCCTTTTTGATCTTTAATAAATGGCGCCAGTAAAATAATTCTGCTGTCAACGGGAAGATTTAGCAGCTGGTCGACCATGGCCTGGACGGTTTGCGACTGAATTTTTTTACCGCAGACCGGACAATGCGGCACGCCAATACGGGCGTAGAGCAAACGCATGTAATCATAAATTTCGGTCACGGTGCCGACGGTGGAGCGCGGGTTATGGGAAGCGGATTTTTGGTCGATGGAAATGGCGGGCGAAAGGCCTTCGATTTTGTCTACGTCCGGCTTATCCATTAATCCAATGAATTGGCGGGCATAGGCGGAAAGCGATTCTACGTAACGGCGCTGGCCTTCGGCGTAAATGGTGTCGAACGCCAAAGACGACTTTCCGCTGCCGGAAAGTCCTGTCATAACAATGAGCTTATTGCGCGGCAAGTCTACATCAATTCCCTTTAAATTATGCTGCCGGGCTCCGCGAATAGATATTTTATCGTTCATAGGCCTCTTTGATAGCACGATTTTTGGCATTTTTCGTACTAATTATTTTATATTTCATTTAGACAAACAGACTAGTAAAAAGCCTAACACGAATGTCAAGAGGTGTCAAGGTTTGAGAGCAGCCGCGCTCCGGCTCCCGAGGTTTTATGGACAAAAGTATTCCAGTTGTTATAATAAAAATCCAAAAACACTATCGCCGTTAAAAAAAGAGAGACTTGACTTAAAAATGCAAAATAAATTTTTTCAGCTGTTACTTGGGTCAGAAAATAAAATCCAAACCTTAACCGATAGCAGCGGCAAGGTCTTGTTTGTTGGGGATTTACATTCAATTCGGCGTCGGTTGAGAGTGCTGTTCGGCCGGCAGTCGGCGGAAGCCTTTTTACTCACCATCAAAAATCGCGGCTGGCAAATTGGGCCGGCGCCGCAGGCGGTTTTAAAAGTTGGCGGAAAAGTTTATAATAAACACATGAGCGTTTTGAAAGAAAAATTACAGAACATTCCCCCGCAGCCCGGCGTCTACCAGTTTTTAAACAAAGACGGCGAGGTTATTTACGTTGGCAAAGCCAAAAACCTCCACAACCGCGTCGGACAGTACTTGAGCGGCCACGACGACCGCCCTCAGCTCCCCTACCTTATGGCCGAAGCGGCCGACGTAACCTACACGGTGGTTGCCAACGAACTGGAAAGCCTGTTTTTAGAAAGCACGCTTATTCGCAAGTATCTCCCCCGCTACAACATTATGCTGCGGGATGATAAAAATTACGCCTTCATCACCATTGACTACTCCTGCGAAATCCCCCAAATCGGCTACGCCAGAAAGTTTGATCCTGCCAATAAACACATTAAGTACTTTGGGCCTTACTCGGCCGCTTACAAAATCCGCAATACTCTTAATCTCGTCCGCCGGATTTTTCCCTACTGTTCCCACACTGCCGTTGGCCAGCGCCCGTGCTTTTATTATTACCTGCACCGCTGCCCCGGAGTTTGTATTGGGAAAATTTCTTTGGATGAATACAAACTCCAGCTCGACCGCATCTGCTGGTTTTTGGGCGGCAACACTTCTAAAATCAATCAAGAATTAAAAAATGAAATGAAGTTGGCGGCTGGCCAGCAGCAGTTTGAAAAAGCCGCGCGTTTGCGCGACCAATTACAATCTTTAGAGTTGTTAGAAGAACGGCAAAACGCCATTTTGGCCAAGCCTGTTTCCTGGGATATTATTTCCTTGGCCGAAGACAGCGGCTATGTTTCCGTTAACTTGTTTAAAATCCGCGAAGGGAAAATGCAGGACAAAGAAAACTTTGTAATCGAAGTGAGTGCAGATTTAGAGATGAACAGCAGATCTACGGATAGCTACAAATTAGCTGCCTTACAAACTTTTTTAGAACAGTATTATTTAGAGACCAGTGATCCGGCCAAGGTAATTTATACACAATTTCCGGCGCAAGATGCCGAACTGGTGGAACACATTGTTCGTTCGCGGTTTGACCGCAAGGCAGAGATTATCGCGCCGCAAAAAGGTAAACCCAAAGCATTAATTGCTCTGGGCATTACCAATGCTCAGGAGTACTTAAAAAATTGGCTATCGACCCAGGCCGAACACCTGGATAAAATCCAGAATGCCTTGCAGGAACTGCAGGTCCAGCTGCATTTGGAAAAAATCCCCCAGCGGATAGAAGGCTACGATATTTCCAACATCCAGGGCACGAATCCGGTCGGGAGCATGGTGGTTATTAAAAACGGCTTGCCGGCTAAATCGGAATACCGCAAGTTTAAGATTCAGGGGAAAAAGACACCCGATGATTTTGCGATGTGAAGGAGATGCTAACGCGCCGCCTGGCGCGAACTACTCCTGACGGCGCGAAATTCCAAAATCCAAATCCCAAAATGGCTTGGCCCATGCCCGACTTAATCGTCATCGACGGAGGGAAAGGTCAGTTAGGCGTAGCGGTAGAAGTCCTGAAAGAAAAAGGTTTGGCTATTCCCGTGATTGGCCTGGCCAAACGGATAGAGGAAATATTTTTTCCGGAAAACCCGGAGCCGCTGGTCTTGCCGCAGACCAGTCCCGGCCCTGCAAATGCTGCAGCGCCTGCGCGACGAAGCGCACCGTTTTGGGATTACCTTCCATCGCCAATTACGTTCCAAACAAGCCGTAAAATCCGCCCTCGACGAAATCCCGGGCATTGGCCCCAAGACCAAAAAACTCCTGAAACAAAAATTCGGCACCGTCGCCAACATCAAAAAAGCCAGCTTTGAAGAGTTAGCCGGCGTAATCGGAGAACGGATCGCACAGCTGATCGGACAGACGTTATAGAGTGGTGACTGTCATTGCGAAAACCCCAAACCCATCATTGCGAGGCCAACATCAGAATTTACCTGGGCCGAAGCAATCTCTACGTCGCCAGGAAAATCGAGTAGCTCCCCGCAATGACAAATAATCTGGGCAATGACACTTAACCAATAAAAAAGCCGCGGTCGAGCCACGGCAAAACTAAAATAACTAATTCACATTCACTCAATCGACCTGGATCTTATAGATCCAATGTCCGTTTGTGGTTGGACTCAGTCGCTTGCTCGTCACCTGAACACCGATCGCTTCTGATTGGGTATTTTGACTTCCTTTATCCTTTTCTTTAATAACAAAAATCCGTGACATAAGTCGGTGATCTTGGGTTAAAATGACCACCGCAGAGCCATGCTGCTTCAGGAGCTCGTAAGCTTCCCGCCAAATCTCAATTGTGGGTGTAAGGTTAACAGAAACTTCGCTCATTGCTAGCCTCCTTATTGCAAACTAAAAATCCGGTAGGGTTATTATCTATTTTTCCGTGACCACTGTCAAATTCAAGTCTTCGTGCCCAACGTTGACACGCCTCCCGTTCCCTTGTATAATAATGAAGATCATTTTCTAATTCTCTTAAACCATGAACAGTCTGCTTAACTTGCTTAGATTTGCCGACATCATTGTAATGGTGCTGTTAATTGTTGTGGTTTCCTTGCAAAACAAATCTTCCGGCCTTTCCAACGTCTTTGGAGGCGCAGGCAACGTAGTGCAGACCAGGCGCGGGTTCGATAAGTGGCTGTTTTACGCCACCATAGTGCTTGGCATCCTGTTCGTGGCGTTAAATATCTCGTTTGTGTTTATCAAATAACCGGCAACGGTTGTCCACGGCATGAGCAGTTTTTTCCAAAATTTCATAGCGTATCTGCAGGGCATTTTTTCCGGCTTGCGGCAGATAAAACACTTTCGCCTTTCCTCTCTGGGGAAAGTTTTTTCTTTGATAGGCCAAAAAGAAAAAATCGTCCTAATCATCCTGTTGCTAGTGGCACTTTTGAACGCCGTCTGGTCCACGGGCATCTTTTATAATAACCATACTGTGGTCGTACCGGCCACTGGCGGCATTTACACCGAAGGCGTAGTCGGCCAACCCACTTACATTAATCCCCTCTTGGCCAGTTCCGATGCCGACCTGGCGTTAGACAAACTCGTTTATTCCAGCCTCTACAAATACAATGCCACCGGCCAGTTGGTGCCGGATTTAGCCGACGGCATGCCGGTTATTTCCGCCGACCAAAAACAGTACACCATTAAACTCAAACAAAACGTAAAGTGGCACAACGACAAGCCCTTTACCGCCGACGACGTGGTCTTTACCATCCAGACCCTGCAGGACCCCGACTACAAAAGCCCATTGCGTTCCTTGTGGATGTCTACCACTGTTTCCAAAATTGACAACTATACCGTATTCCTGACCACCAAAGATGTTTCCGGTCCGTTCATTCAGAATTTAACGCTGCCCATTTTGCCCAAATACATTTGGAGCAACGTCGATCCCCAAAATTTCCTGACCTCGCCGTACAACCTTCAGGCCGTGGGTACCGGCCCGTACAGCATTAAAGAAATAAAAAAACTGGTCAGCGGCCAGGTGGAACAAATTACTTTGGATTCTTTTTCCAATTATTACGGCGGCACACCGCCGATTGACAGCGTGATTATAAAATTTTATAACACGCCCGATGATTTGCTGAGCGCTTTTCAAAATAAAGAAATCAGCAGCCTGGGCTTTACCGCGCTCGACAGCAGTTTATACATAGATACCCCCCAAAGCGGAACGCAAGTCCTGCAAATACCCCTGCCGGAATACCAAGTTGTCTTTTTTAATCTTAACAATAAAATTTTAGCCGACCAAAACGTCCGCCAGGCTTTACTGGAAGCCACCGACCGCCAAAGTATTATAGATAAAACGTTCCAGGGCTACGCTCAGCAGCCGGTATCGCCATATATATTTAACAGCACGACTACAATCCCTTCGGCCTTTAATTTAACCGCGGCCAAACAATTACTAGATTCAGACGGCTGGAAAGTAGATCCTACCAGCAACATTCGGACTAAAAAAGGCACGGCTCTGGCTCTCACCCTGGTAACTAACGATGTCCAGGCCGACTCTCGCGCCGCTTCCCTCCTGGCCGACCAATGGCGGCAATTAAATATTACGGTCACGCTTTCGGTTCAGCCCACCGACCAGCTCTCCGACGCTGTGATCCGCCCGCGGAATTTTGACGTGCTGTTGTTCCCGGAAAAATTCAGCGCCGATCCCGACCCGTTTGCGTTTTGGCATTCCAGCCAAATTAACAACCCGGGATTAAACATTACCGGATTTAATAATCCCACGGCCGACCAACTGATTACCTCCGGCCGGACTACTACTAATCTGGCCGTCCGGACCACCAGCTACCAGCAATTCGACGCGCTGCTGCAGCAGCAAGTGCCGGCTTTCCTGCTGGACCAAATCCAATACATTTATGCTGTGGATTCCAGCATCAAAAACATCGGCATCAAAAAACTGTACAACACAGCCAGCGCTTTTCCGATATCACCAATTGGTACATGACCACCAAGCGGGTCTGGAAGTAAAAGCGAGTATGGGCAGCTAAAAAACTGGAGTAAATTATTATACCGCAAATTCAAATAACCTCAAAAACTAAACCGCTAAAATAAGCGGTTTTATCGTATACTGATTTTGAATTTTCTATAAACTTGCTAAAATTGAGGTAAAGTTAACAGCTCGAACCTGTTTTTAAAAAATCAAAAAATTGAATTTGCCCCGCAAATGCAATGGGCTGCACTAGGTGCAGCCCTTACAAAAAAATCTGAATTGTCTGAAAGTCTAATTTT
>CAWBGV010000015.1:0-15288 GCA_963788395.1 Candidatus Doudnaibacteriota bacterium
TCACCCAGAACGGTTCTGCTATTTACAACAACACCGGCTACGAAATTGGCATTAACTCTTCCACTCCTACCGCCAACCTAGTCATGGAAGGTTCTTCGACAAATCCCACTTTGCCAATCTTACGGTAGCTTCTTCTTCCAACGCTTCGTTCTTAACGGTCTTGGCTAATGGCAATGTGGGGATAGGGACGAGCAGTCCGCTTGGAAAATTGGAAGTAGCGGGTACTATCGTAGTGGGTTATGGCAACGGCCTGGAATCCCGCGTAAATACGGGCGGCTACTCGGCCGGAACCTCTGGCATGTACCCGGTCATGAACGCGGTGGGGACTAATGACACGGTAATTCGTTATGGAGCCGGTAATAATAACTTTGTCATTCAGCACGGGGCCGGCAATGTCTTGCTTATGGATCAAAACGGCAACCTCGGCATTGGGACGACGAGTCCTATAGCGACTTTAGCGGTGCAAGCTACCAGCACCACTAATCCGTTTGTTGTAGCCTCTTCTTCTGGATCGCAATTATTGACAGTCCTGGGAAGCGGCAACGTCGGCATTGGTGCCAGCGGCCCGCTGGCTAAATTGCAGGTTGGGAATCCAGGGGCCGGCGGCTTGGCCACTAACCATGGGGATATTTTCCTTTCCGATACGGGAGTCAATGGACCCGAAGCGGCTGGCGGTTTGGAAATCGAAAGCGATTCTACTAGTTATGGCGATGGTTATAAAATGTACACCAACGACACCGGTAATTATCTTGGTTTCGCCACGCGCTATAACAGTCCTACCTGGACCACTCAAATGGCTATCAATTCTTATAACGGGAGCGTATCGATAGGTACCACCACCATGAACAGCGGCCAATTCATAGTCGCCGGCGGAGCTTCTACTTTATATGGCATCGAGGTCGTCAGCAGCAACTCCGGCGGCGAAGTGGCCAGTTTTGCTAACACGGCTTCAGGTAATGGTTGTTACATGCTGGCCGCTGGTACTACCTGGTCCTGTTATTCCGACCAAAATTTAAAAACTAACATTACCCCCATTTCCGGCCAGTCCGCCTTGGACGCTCTGGCCAATTTACAAGGTGTAACCTTTAATTGGAAGAGCGCGTCTAATTCCCCTCAGCAAATTGGATTAATTGCCCAAAATGTCGAGCAAGCCTACCCGCAGGCCGTAAGTACCGGCACTAACGGTTACTTAGCTGTGCAGTATGATGCTTTGATTGGGCCGATGATCTCCGGCATTAACCAATTAAATGCCAGTACCACGGCCATGCAGTCAGCACTGGAAGTTTTGCAAAACCAAGTTTCTAACTTACAAACCTCTTTAGGACCCAACGCCACTTCCAGCGACTTAACAGTCTATTCTCCCTCCGACTTTTCTGGTGACTCCGTCGGCCAGGCCGAAATTCCTGTGGGTCAGACTTCTGTTCGTGTAACCTTTAGCCAGGCCTACCCATACCAACCCATCGTCACCCTGACTCCAACCGCCGAATACCTGGGCCACTACTGGGTCAGCGAAGCCGACTCGGCCGGTTTTACTATTACTATTGATCAATACAACGATGTCCCGCTAGTCTTTAATTGGCATTCTTTTGCCTCGCCTCAAGAACAATTGACCGTAAGCTCTGGCAACACAACACCGATACAATTAATAGCGCCAGCCGTTTCTCCCGCTCCGCAGATTGTAGTAGTAGCGCCGCCTGCCGATGACTCCGGCCAAGTTTTAGGAGCGAGCACAACCGTGCCGAGCATCACACCTACTCCGGCTGGGGACAGCAGCAGTACTGATATTACAGCAATGTCGACCACTACCCCGCAAAGTTTACCGACTCCCACGCCCACTCCGTCAGTAGCACCAACTCCGAACCCAACGCCAACCGCTACTCCAACCCCGTCTCCAACCGTGACGCCAAGCCCCACACCGGCACCAAGCATAACTCCAACCCCGGTTCCCACAGATACTCCAGCCGCAACGCCGTCTCCAGGACAATAAGATAGATATAACCTGTCATTGATAAAGGGTTTAAAAGGATGGCATAAAAAAACAACTTCTCCAAAGGAGAAGTTGTTTTAGTTCCACTGATGGGAATGTGGCTCCATCTGATAACATTATAATTATAACAAAGAATTTAGAGTTGACAAATAAATATCAAAATATCAATGCTCAATAAATACCACGCTTTAACTATTGAAATTTGTTTTTTTGAGATTTATTTGGGGTTTGTCCGCCGGAGGCCAATCCGCCTTTGGCGGAATGCTTGTAATTTAGAATTTAATCCAGAATTTCCAAAGAGACTGCTTCCGTCTCCGTCTGGCTATGGCAGACAGGTCGTCGCCAAGGGAATCCGAGTAGCTCCTCGCAATGACAGGATCAGGAATCCAATAGCAGCTTGTCGCAGAGAGCTATAAGTTTATGATAGTACAGCATTAAAAGATATAACTATACTTAATACGGTCAAAACTATCAAAGAAACTAAAAATAACTTTCTGGCCCAGCGAATACTATCCACAGCCCAAAATCCCTTAATTGCAAACCAAAACCAAATCAGGCCAAGAACGATGGCCGTGACTCAGTACGGCAATCCCGGCAAATTTAAAAATATAGAGCGCCGCCGCCGCTATGGTAAACGCCAAAATATAGAATAGGATATGAATTTTAGTCGTCCGTAAGCCTTTGACCACCGGCAGCACCGGCAGGCCGGCGGCGGTGTAATCCTGCTGACGAAAAATCGCAATCGCATAAAAATGCGGCATTTGCCAGAAGACCAAAATTAAAAATAGAATTAGCGCCCCCAGGTCAAAACGTCCGGTAACCGCGCAGTAACCGACCACCGGCGGTACCGCGCCGGAAATACTGCCGACTATAGTACCGTAGACAGAGCGGCGCTTAGCCAGGCTATAAAGAACAACGTAAAAAAACAGACCAAGCAGTGCTATCTCTGCCGTTAACGTATTCGTCAACAGTCCCAGCGTTGCCAAGCCCAATAAACCTAGTATGGCCCCAAATACAATCGCGCCCCGTACAGAAATGGCGCCGGTTACCAGCGCGCGATTTTTAGTGCGCTCCATGGTTGCGTCCAGGTCTTTATCTATATAATTATTAAACACACAGCCAGAGGCAATTACCAGCGAAATCCCAATCAGTGCGGCTAAAAATAATCCCAAATTAAAATGGCCTTTGGACGCCAGAAAAAAACCGGCAACGGTAGTAATCGCGTTGCCATAAATAATGCCGGGCTTGGTTAGTTGGTAGTAGGCTTTGAACATAACGTCTGCAATTGCTAGAAACTCTGCTGGTCCTGCATGTAGTTATTAATTTGATCCGGTGTCATATTATAATTGAGCTTTTCCATAATCCACAAAGATCCCGTCACAATAATAAAAATGATGCCCCAGGGCAGAAATAAAGACCACCAAATTTGAGCGGGAGCCCGTGCCCGATGCAAAAAGAAAATCAGCTGGATTATGAGCTGGGCGACCGCAAAAATAAAAATCGCGGCTATCAGGCCGGTGCCGGTTAATAAGTGGGCAGTTACGGCAAAAAAAGCCAGCAGCGTCAGGCCAAGAGAACAAATAAAACCGGTTAAATAGGATTTAAAAGTGGGCATAATTATTTAGTAAACGGCATCAAATAGACAATCGTAAAAATAAAAATCCAGACTAAATCTAAAAAGTGCCAAAACAGGGCCAAACGCTGGAGCTGACTTTGAATTTTTGGGGTCAACCCTCTTTTGATCAAAACGATCATGGCAATCAGCATCCAGAGCAGCCCAACAGCAATGTGTAATCCGTGGGTTCCGACCAGGGTGAAGTAAGAAGACAGGAATGCGCTGCGCTGGGGCCGTTGCCATCTAAAGTCAGACGGTGAAATTCCGTCAGTTCCATAATCAAAAAAGTCAGTCCGAGCAAAAACGTGACTGTAAACCAGCTTAATATTTTTTTAATGTTTTGTTCATGAACAGCCATTGTGGCCAAGCCGCAGGTAAAGCTGCTGGTTAGCAGAATAAAAGTTTCGGTTAAGACAAACGGCAGATTAAAAATATCCGTGCCGCCCGGGCCGCCGAACGTATTGCGCTGCAGCACCGCGTAAGTCGCAAACAGCGCCGCAAACATAATCAAGTCCGTCATTAAATAGACCCAGAAGCCGAAAGCATACTTGTCGTCAGCAATGGGGAGGGTGGGAGTATGATTTAAAGAGGTTTTGTCCATAATTTTTTATTCTCCATTTTTCTAATTCTCCTGCAGTTATAACATATTCCGTATCTTCATCCAACGAACGGATGATTACGCAGGCGATGCTGCCGACTAAGCCGACGATGATCATCCAAGTAATGTGCCAAACAAAAGCAAAACCTAAAAGAAAAACAAATCCGGCAAGATAGATGCCCATAGCCGTATTTTTCGGCATCTCAATATCCTGGTAAATTGGTTTGCTGATCAGCCGATCAGCTGATCCGCTGCTCTTTGCATCCCACCAGGCATCGCGGCTGTTCACTTTTGGGATAATGGCAAAATTATACAACGGCGGCGGCGATGGCGTTGACCATTCCAGGGTCCGGCCGTTCCAGGGATCGCCCGTAGTGTCCAAATTTTGTTTCCGCTCTTTAATACTTACGATCAATTGAATTAATTGGAACAGAGCGCCCAAACAAATTACGCCTAAGCCGATGGCCGCGGCAACGAACAACCATTGCCAGCCGGGCTCATTGTAGTGATCCAAACGGCGCGTGGCTCCTAAAAATCCTAAAATGTACAAGGGCCCGAATGATAAAATAAACCCAAACAGCCAGCACCAAAAAGCTTTTTTGCCCCAGCTTTCATTTAATTTAAAACCGAAAATTTTAGGAAACCAGTAAGTAATGCCGGCAAAAATTCCAAATAGCGCGCCGCTGACAATCATAGTGTGGAAGTGGGCGACCAAAAATAAACTATTATGCAACTGGTAATCGGCCGCCGGCAGCGACATTAACACCCCGGCCATGCCGCCAAATGTAAAACAAGCCAAAAAACCCATGAACCAGTACATCGGCGTGGCAAAAATAATTTTGCCTTTGTACATGGTGCTGATCCAGTTAAAAAATTGCACGCCCGTGGGTATAGCAATAAAGCCGGTCATGATGCCGAAAAACGCGTTAACGTCTGAGCCCGCTCCCATGGTAAAAAAGTGGTGCAGCCAAACTAAGCAGGCCAGAGCCGTAACCCCAAAGGCGGCCAAGACTTGCGAAGTATACCCAAATAATTTTTTTTGCGAAAAGGTCGCTATAATTTCCGAATAGACCCCGAACGTGGGCAGTACCAGAATATAAACTTCCGGATGTCCCCACATCCAAATCAGATTAACATACATCATGGGGTTGCCGCCAAAAGTAGAGGTAAAAAAGTGCATGCCGAAAAACCGGTCCAGCCAGAGCAGGCCGATGGTGATGGCTAAAATGGGAAACACAGCAACGACTAAAAACATCGCGCACAGGGAAGTCCAAGTAAACATCGGCATCTGCATCAGCTTCATTCCCGGCGCGCGCATTTTTAAAATCGTGACGATAAAATTAATGCCGCCTATTAATGTGCCCAGACCGGAAATTTGCAGGCTCCAGATCCAATAATCCACGCCCACGCCGGGGCTGTAGGCCATTTCCGACAGCGGCGGCAAAGACAGCCAGCCGGCAGACGCAAACTGGCCGCCGAAAATAAAAAACATATTAATTAAAATGGCGCCGGCCATGTACAGCCAGAATCCCAGGGAATTTAAAAACGGAAACGCCAAATCCCGCGCGCCAATTTGCAGCGGCATGACAATATTAATCAGTCCGACTAAAAAACCCATGGTCGCGAAAAAAACCATAATGTCGCCGTGGGCCGTAAAGATTTGCTGGAAGTGATCGGCGGACAAATAGCCGTAGGAAGATCCATACGATAGCGACTGCTGCAGCCAAATCATGCCCGCGTCCACGGCGCCGCGGAACAACATTAAAGACGCGACAATAATGTACATGATGCCGATTTTTTTTGGGTCGGTGGTGGTCAGCCACTCGTTCCACAGCCATTTCCAGCGCTTGAGATAGGTTACAAGCCCAGCCACAAACAAGCCGCCAAAAATCAGCGTCAAGGTCCCGGCGATGGTAAACCATTCGTGGGGCAGAGAACTTATAGTAAGATTGCCAAACAGTAGGCTCATAGGGTTAACATTTTCATTACATACCGCCCATATTCATTCCGGGCATGGAGTTCATATTCTGCGTGGGCGAAGCATTGGTGGTGGTTGATTGCGGCGGCATCATGTACTTCATCATAATAGTATTATACAAATTTTGATCGACCGAACCAAAATAGGCTGCTGAGTTATTTTGGGTAGGCAGCGCCAGCTGGTTATAGGCGTTTTGGGTCAGCGGCGGAGAGGATTTTTGGACACCGGCCACCCAGGAATTAAAATCAGTTTGAGAAGTTGAATTAACAATAAATTTCATTCCCGAATACCCCGCGCCGTTAATTTCCGAATTTTGGCCGGTAAATTGCCCCGTCTGGTTGGCGATTAAATTGATCTGATTGACCATGGCCGCCATGGCCGCCATTTCGCCGCCGAGCTGGGGAATCCAGAACAGGCTCATCGGACCGTCGGCCGTGAGTTCAAAATGCAGCGGTACATTTTCCGGTACATCTATATAATTAACAGTGGCGATATTTTGTTTGGGGTAGATAAACAGCCATTTCCATTGCAGCGCTACTACTTCGATGGTCAGCGGCGGGTAAGGCGAAGCTATGGTTTTAGATGGATCCAGTTGGTGCGCGCTTTGAAAATTAATAATGGAAAGCAGGGCAATAATTAGGATCGGGCAGGCCCACCAGACCAATTGCAGATAGCGATGGCGGTCGCCCCAATCGGGCTCATAGGCTTGGCCGCGGCCGGCGCGGTACTTAAAGGCAATAATAAATCCGGCTGTAATCACCGGCACAACTATAACCAGCATGAGCAGCATGGCGGTTAGAATTAACCGTCCTTGGGCCTGGGCGGTAGCACCCTTGGCGTTAAATAAGCCATAGTTGCCTAAGCTGAAGATCGGATGAATGACTAACCCTAAGCACAGAATAATTAAAACTACATCTAAGGCCGCGCCTACAGTAAGTCCCAGTTTTATTTTTTTTGATTTTGTTTCCATGCTCGTTGGCCTTTATGATAGTATATCATGTCTGGCTGGAGTGCCAAAGCAGAGGAGCGAATAGCAAATAGGCAATAGCGAATAGAACTGCAGCGCTATTCGCTATTGCCTATTCGTTCATTAAGAATTTCCCTGTTCCGCCGTCTCTTACGGCACTCAAAAATTAAGACGAAAGGAATATGTATGCCCGAAGACGATAATGACGACACCAAGCCGCCCCGCCGCGACGATGACGAAGAAACTACTCCCGGCACCGGTGGAGATATGACCATGTAAATCTAAAAGAGACTTCTGTATACAGAAGTCTCTTTTAGATTTTGATAGTGACTGTATGTTAGTGCAAGTGGCTATATCTGAATCTGCGAAAACAGGTAGCTGCCGATGCCTAAAAATATCAAGGTGATTATGGCCAGTACGCTTATATCAAGTCCTAAACTAAGTGGCCGGAGTTGCCCAATAAAACCCGTAAGGCGTCAATGCCGTACGAGAGTGGGTCAATGGTGGTGATAGCGGCCAAGGCTTTAGGTAAACCGGCCAGGGGAAACAGGGCGCCGGATAGAAAAAATAGCGGCATAACTAAAAAGTTCATAATCAACTGAAAGCCCTGCATATCTTGGAGCTGGGAAGCAATGGCCGTGCCCAGGGCGGTGAACAGCAAGCTCACCAGGAGCATCACCAAAATAGCCGGGATAACCAGGGCCCAATTATAGGGTCGGAAGCCGGAAGTAAGGCTAATAAAAATACAATTACTCCTTGAATGGTGGCAATCGTCGCCCCGCCCAAGGTTCTGCCGATCATAATGTTAAACCGCGAAACTGGCGCGACCATGGTTTCCTTTAAAAATCCGAACTGCCGATCCCAAATAATTTGGATACCGGAAAAAATAGAAGTAAAAATAATACTCATGCCGATAATTCCCGGAGCTAAAAAGTCTATGTAATTGCCCTGGCCGGCTTTTTGAAAGACTGAGCCCAGACCGTATCCCAGCGCCAGTAAAAACAAAATCGGCTGGCCCAAAGAACCGACGATGCGAGATTTAGAACGTATATAGCGCTTTAATTCGCGCAACCACATAATGTAGATAGTATTCATATAGGTCCTATAGGTCCCATAGGGCCTATGTTAAACTTGTTAACTTGTTATCTTCTGCCGCCCCGGCGGATTTGGTACTGTTTGCGCATCTGGTCAGCGCCGCTAACTTCTTCATCGCGAATAACGTTTCCGGTCAGTTTTAAGAAAGCGTCTTCCAAAGAATCGGTTTGGGTTTGGGCCTGGAGTTTCGGCTGAATTACCCGTGGCAATAATTTTACCGTGATCAATAATGGCGATCCTTTGAGCAATCCGGCTGGCTTCTTCCATGTAGTGGGTCGTAAAAAATACGGTAATGCCTTCCGATTTATTTAATTCTTGAAGATACGCCCACATATGGTTGCGGGTTTGGGGGTCTAAACCGAGCGTAGGCTCGTCTAAAAAGATAACTTTTGGATGATGCAGCAAACCGCGGGCGATTTCCAGCCGGCGTTTCATGCCGCCGGAAAACTCTTTTACCAAACTGTCCTTGCGTTCCCATAATTCAACAAATTTGAGCAACTGCTCAATGCGCTCTTTACGCAGTTTTGTAGGTACTCCGTACAGTACACCGTGAAAATCCATGTTTTCACGGGCGGTCAGGTCGTCGTCCAGGCTTGGGTCTTGAAAGACAATCCCAAAGGAGCGCCGCGCCGCGGCCGACTCGTTAACCGGGTTATGCCCATTGAGTATAATAGTGCCGCTGGTGGGATGAAGCAGAGTCGTCAGCATTTTTATGGTCGTACTTTTGCCGGCGCCATTGGGGCCCAGAAAGGCAAAAATTTCCCCCGGTACCAACCTCAAAGGAAATGTTATCGACTGCGGTGAAATCACCGTATTTTTTTACTAAATTCTTCACTTCAATAATGTTGTTGCCCATAATTGGAAATTGTTAAGGGTTACCCGTGGGGTAACAAAAATCACCATCTGCCAGTAGTAGGTGACGAATAAGTAACTATACTATAACACTAAAAAATAAATTATACAAATTATGGCGGGATAGAAAAATTTTAGATGGCGTGGTACAATTACTCCAGACGCTTTAAATAGTAGAGGACTTCTTTTTCTCGCTCTTTTTTTCATGAATTTTTGGTCAAAGTTTTTTTACAAATACCGGCGGGTCATTAAAGCTATCCAGCTGTTTTTGTTGATTTCCGGTCCGGGGCTGCTGGTCATGATTGCCGATAATGATGCCGGGGGTATTACTACCTATGCGGCGACGGGTTCTAAATATGGATATGGCTTGCTTTGGTTTTTGGTTATTCTCGGCCCGGTTGCCTATTTTGTCCAGGAAATGACAGTCCGGCTCGGCGCGGTGACTAAGCGCGGCCACGCCGAAGCTATCTTTGACGCCTTTGGTTCATTTTGGGGCTGGTTTTCGCTGTTAGATTTGTTCCTTTCGACTGGCTGACTTTGATTACCGAATTTATCGGCATGACCGCGGCTCTGAGCATCTTTCACGTGCCGCCCTGGCTCGCCGTCATTTTGGTCTGTATTATTGTCAGCGCTATGGTTTTGCAGGGCCGTTATTGGACCTGGGAAAAGATTGCTTTTTTGTTCGCGGCATTGAATGTGATTTATATTCCGGCCGCGTTCATGGTCATCCTTCCATTCACGAAGTTGTCCGCGGCCTGATTCCCGTTTTCCCCGGCGGGTTTAATAACGAAATGTTTTTCTTTTTGATGGCCAACATCGGCACGACCATTGCGCCCTGGATGATTTTCTTCCAGCAAAGCTCGGTGGTAGATAAAGGCATGCAGGAAAAAGATATCCCTTGGGGCAAGGCTCATACCGCCCTGGGATCGGTGGTAACTGTACTGGTGGCCATCTTCGTCATATTAGTCACCGGCACCTTGCTGCGCGGCGTCAACATTGAAAGCGCCGGCCAGGCGGCCATCCAGTTAATTCCGTCAACAAGTACGTAGGCAACGTTTTTGGCCATTGGCCTGTTTGACCCGGTTTTTTGGGAGCCATTTGTATTTCTTTGGCTTCTTCCTGGGCTTTTGGCGAAGTCTTCGGCTGGGCCCATTTCGCTCAACTATAAAATTAAAGAAGCTCCTTGGTTTTACGCCAGCTACTTTTTACTGCTCTTAACCGCCGGGGCCGTCGTGCTCATTCCTCATGCTCCGCTGGTCTTAATTACCTTGTTTGTCCAAGTTATTGCCGTGACCCTCTTGCCCGCCGCCCTGGTATTCCTTATTATACTCTTGAATGATAAAGAGCTGATGGGGGAGTATAAAAATACAGCGACCCAGAATTTTATTAACATCTTTATAGTAGTAGTCATTATTTTGCTTTCGACCCTGTACGGCATTAGCGCTTTGTTTCCAAATATATTTAAGTAGGAGAGAGAGTTATAATTTTAAATTAAAAATTGTCCCGTTTTCTCTAATTTTATGACCCCAACCACTCCTCCAGCTACCGCCAGCCGTTTTAAAAAGTTCCTCTACCGGCGGTTTGCGGGAATATACGAAATTAACGAAAAGTACAAAACCCCGCGGGTGACGGTTACCCCGATCGTTTCGCTGTGTTTGCTGGTACTCCGGATTTATTTGTTACTGCTGGTGGTACTGATGTTTTATAAGTTTTTTACATTGCTCAAGTAACTTTTAATAAGCACCAAAAGGTCAAAAGATCAATATTCAAATAATAACCAAAATATCAATAGTCAATGAGATACCAGGTTTAGGTTATTGAAATTTCATTTTTGGGATTTATTTGGAATTTGGTGCTTGTGATTTGAAATTTAACGTTAATATTTTATGGAAACCACTTCTCCCTCCGCCATGACTGACCGGAAAGTTTAGCTTTTTGACCCAGCTTTTAGGGGCCAAAGTTTTTAGTAAGGGTAAAAAAATCGGACGGCTGGGCGACCTGATTATCCACGAAAACGGCAAGTTCCCGGAAGTGACTCATATTTATGTGTCGCGTTCGTTCGGCTATCCTTCGCTGCTCATTCCGCTGGAGAAAATCACCAGCATGTCATCCCGGAAATTGTGGTGGCGATTGAAAGCCTTGAGCCCTACGAACACATTCCCGGCCCGGGCATGATTTTGCTACGTGATTATATTCTAGATAAAAAAGTTTTGGATATAGAAGACACCGAAGTAGAAGTTGTCTACGACGTGAAGATGACGGCCAGTAACGACCGACTATACGTTACCGATGTCGATTTAAGCAAATATGGTTTGCTGCGCCGCATGCATTTAAAGCTGATCGGCGATTTAATCTATCGGCCAAAAGATAAAGCCAATCCCCAAATTCTTTCTTGGGCTTACATTCAGCCGCTGCCCTCGGAAATCGACAGTTTCAAGGGTAACGTCAAGCTGAATATTCTTAAAGAGCGTTTGCGCGATATTGATCCGGTGGATTTAGCCATATTTTAGAGGAATTAGACCGCGACCAGCGCGTGGCGGTATTCGATGAATTGGACACCGAACATGCATCCGACACCTTAGAAGAGATTGATCCCAACGTCCAGCGCGAGCTGGTGGCTTCGCTCAAACGCGACCGAGTAGCGCAGTTGCTCAACGAAATGACGCCGGCCCAAGCGGCCGATGTTCTGGCAGTTTTACCGGCCGACCAAGTCGACGGGATACTGGAGCTGCTGGACAAAGACAACGTTAAAAAAATCCAGACTATTTTAGATACCCAGGAAGCGGAAATTACCAACTTTGCTTCCGAAGATTTTATTACTTTTTTGCCCACGGCTACGGTGGAGTACGTCGAAATCGAGTATCCTAAATTGGCCAAAGGCAAAGATTTAGTCAGCTATATTTACGTAACCGATGAACAGCAGCACTTGCTGGGAGTTATAGATTTAAAAGATATTCTCTTGGCCGATGACAGCATTAAGCTTCAGGAAATTATGATCGACCAGATTATTACTTTAACTGCCAAAAGCACTCTCCGCGAAGCCTACGCCATATTCCGCCGCTACGGCTTTAAAGCATTGCCGATTGTAGACGACCAAGAAAAGATGTTAGGCGTAGTGCCGGATCGGGACATTATGAACTTGAAGCATAAGTTTGTCGAGTGAAAATTTGTCTGAATCAAATCCACGTAGATTCGATTACCACCCCGCATTAATATAGATGTCCATGTTTCCTTACCTCAAATTCCTATCCAATTATTGGCAGCAAGAAAAAGGCAAAATTGCCTTGATTTTTATTTTTGTGATTATTAGCCAGACGCTTTAGCTGCTGGAGCCGTATTTTTTTGCGACGATCATTAGCAATTATTTGGGACAGGCCCAAAGTTTTGCTTCGGCCGCCATTTTTTTTCATAGCTTCACGAATATTGTTTTGCTTTGGATTGCGGTGGCTTTTGGCGCGCGCACGTTTAAGAATTTTCAAACCTACTATGTCAACACCGTGGCTGACCGGATTGGCATGCGGGTTTTAGAACATGCTTATAACCACGTGCTGGCATTGCCTATGTCATTTCATAGCCGCGAAAAAGGCGGCGAGCTGTTCCGTAAACTCAGCAAAGCCCGCGACGACATCACCGCTTTGTTTCAGGTTTTGTTCGATAAAATCTTTCAAAATTCATTTTCAATTTTAGTGGTGTTCGTTATAGTTTTTTGGAAAGCCTGGCGGATTGGCATTGCGCTGTTTGGTTTTATTCCGCTGTTCTTTTTTGTCACTTGGCTGTTTACCCGGCGTATTAAAAAAACTCAGGTGGAAATTAACAAGATTAACGAAAATTTATTCGGCAGCAGCTTTGAAGCCATTACCCATATTGAACTGGTTAAAATCTTTTTCTTCGGAGGCGCAGGAAGAGCAAAACTTGGAGCACGACAACGCCTTGCAGCACTTGAGGCTAAAAAAGAAAACTATGGCTTACCAGGGCTGGGTTTTGCCCAGGGTACGGTGGTTAACTTGGCGCGCGTGGTTTTGCTTTGGTGGGGCGCGGGCTGGCTTATCTTAGAGATTTGCTTTCGTTTAGCCAACGTCATTTTGTTTAACTTTTATTCTTTTGCGGTTTACCAGCCTTTGTATGACTTGGGCGACATTTACACCAAGTATGGCGAAGGCATTGCCGCCGTGGACCGCTTAAACAGTATTTTACATGAGCCGATAACCATAAAAAATATTCCCCACGCTAGTTATGGTGGAAAAATTACAAGGCAGAGTGGAATTTAAAAATGTGAGTCTTTTACGAACGGTGAAGTGCGTAAAATGAAACAGACGCTTAACGAGCCGGCCAATTTTAAAAGATATTTCTTTTGTGGTGAACCGGGGAAAAAATTAGCGTTAGTCGGTCAGACCGGCAGTGGTAAATCTACTATTATGAAATTATTGTTGCGTTTTTATGAACCAACAGTCGGGTGAATTTTAATAGATGGCCGGCCAATCCAAGATTACAACAGTAGAAAGTTTGCGCGAGCGCATTGGTTTGGTTTTGCAGGATAATGTTTTGTTTAATACCACTATTACCAACAATATTAAATACGGTACGTTCGACGCGCCGGAAAGCGCGGTGATAGACGCGGCTCAGCGCGCCAGCCTCCAGCCGTTTTTGCAAAGTTGGCCGACGGATTAATTCTATGGTAGGCGAACGGGGCCTTCAGGTTAGCGGCGGCGAAAAGCAGCGCGTGGCCATTGCCCGGGCTATTATTAAGCGTCCGGACATTTTAATTTTTGACGAAGCCACTTCCGCGCTGGATAGTAATACTGAAGAGCAATTCGAAAGTCTATTTTGGAAGTTTCCAAAGGCGTGACTTCTATAACCGTTGCCCACCGGTTTGCGACGGTAATCGACTGCGACGAAATTATTTTATTAGTCAACGGCGAAGTCCACGAACGCGGCACGCACAAGCAACTGCTGGAAAAGAACGGCGAATACGCCCGCATCTACAACCTCCAAACCCAGCGCCGGCATGCTGAAGAAGTTATGCGGGAGACAGAAAAAAGCCTAACCAAAAACCCGCCTTTACGGCGGGTTGTTTTGGTCAGTTCTAACTGAGTGTTGGAACTCGGATTACCATTAATTCAATTCTACAATCAGAAAACATATTGTCAAATAAAGGGTTACCCTGTGTGAATTAGGGGTTGGTGGGATTTTGGGTGGGTGGTGATTGGTTGGGTAGTTGTAAGGCTTGGCTGCGCTCCTGCCGGTAGAGTAAGACTACCGCCATAACTATGCACAAAATCAGGGTCAATAAAAAAAGACGTAATGCCATCATGTAATGTGTAACGGGAAACAAGAGGGTGACTTAGTTTTGTTACAAAATATCTTCTTTTTTGACATCTCTAAATTGCCCGGGAACCAAGCTGGCAGGGAGTTTGAGTTTGTTGATGCGGATGCGTTTTAAGCTGGCAACGGTTAATCCTACGGCGCTGAACATCCGGCGAACCTGGCGTTTTTTGCCTTCGTGGATGATCATGTAGACTTTATTGTTCTTCATTTTAACTTTGGCGGGGTAAGTAGTGCCTGTGGCAATCTCTACACCTTGCCGGGAGTTTTTCCAGTTCGGAGTCCGTCGGCAGTCCTTGGGTCGTGACTTCGTATTCTTTTTCGTCCTCATACTTAGGGTGAGCCAGAGCCTGGGTTAAATCCCCGTCGTTGGTCATAATCAACAAACCCTCAGTATCGTTGTCCAGCCGGCCAACGTTCCAAACCTTGCCTTGCAGCGCTTCCGGCAGCAGACTAAAAACAGTTTTTCGATGCTGGGGGTCATGTTTGGTGACTACATAGCCTTTTGGCTTATTGATGGCCAGATAAATAAATTTTTCCGCCGGCTTAATAATTTTTCCGTAAACTTTAACCACGTCTTTTGCCGGATCAACTTTATCGCCCAGCTTAGCTTTTTTCCCATTAATAAAAACCTGACCCGAAGTAATAAACTCCTCGGCTTTGCGGCGGCTGGCCACTCCGGCCTGGCTGATAAATTTTTGAACGCGTTCTGGCATTTATAGATGATGCTAATATGCGAATTTCATGCTAATCAACAAATTGCAAATCTTAGAGTGCTTGATTCGCAATTCGCAAAATTAGCATGAAATTCGCATATACGCATGATATTTTACATATTGGCATCATACCACATTAAGATGCTATAATAAAGCCA
>CAWBGV010000016.1:0-32628 GCA_963788395.1 Candidatus Doudnaibacteriota bacterium
TAAACGAATCCTTAATAAGCCTTATATATTCTACTTCCGACAAATTTCTTAACAGGTTCAAATCCGAAAGATTTACCGGCTGTTCAAACATATAGTGCTGCACAAATTATTTTACCTTGCCAAATAAAATATCGTAGCAGCCGAACAACCGAAGCTCCCTCATTATCGCTTGAGCAAAAAAACCAACAACGCTTTGATAGTCCGGCTCAATGTCGCCATTCAAAATAGTTGTGTGGTGCGTTTTTTCGTCAACAACATCCTTAAACACAATCTCTCTTTTTTCCTCATCGGAAAAAGTCTTTACCTTTACTTTTTTATTACCAAAATGTGAAACATCCAACTCGGCAAGGTTCTTATACTCTCTCTGTATCCTCGGCGACATTACAGGAATCTCGATATCCAGTTTTTCAATATCCTTTTTGGGGTTCTCCCTATCCACTTCAACAACCATCGGCGTAATCGGTTTTGCCCCAGCTCCCATCGCTTTCCTTTCAAGAATCACGCCTTCGCCTTTTATAGATTCGACAAAATCCATAAACATCGGAGTTCCGACAACACTCACGTATTCCTCGACATCATCCCTGCCAAAAAACATCCTTCTTAAATCTCCGCCCAAGTGTCTGTTCGGGCAAAATCTTTGAATCTGCCGCGTAGGGTCTCAGACCCAACAATGGTAGTGACATTTTTAACGTCCCAGCCCTCTTTAAGCATCATAACTGAAACGATAACCTTAAAAGGGCTTTCCCAGCTATCAATATCGTTCGCTTGCTTCCTCAGCAAATCCAATTCATCCTTATTCTTGCCAGAAACATTTTCCGAAATTTCGCCGCTTTTATTGGTATGAATAGTTAAAACAGCACCTTTCAGATCAGCAAAACTTGTTTCAATATATTCGGCGACCTCATCGCAGTTCTTTGTATCGTCGGTCATTATGAAAAGAATCGATTTTTTGCCCATGGGCTTGAGCGTCTCGTATGTTTTTCGCCATTCTTCAATACCGAGATTTATATAGTCTCTATATTTTTCGCTAAACAAAGCGCTTTGATTTTCTTTTAGCTTTCCCCTGCTTGCCGCGTCCGGCACGACGGGATTTTTTACAATTCTTTGGTGTATTGCTTCGACGAGCGGATAGTCGGAAATGGTTTGCACAAAAATAGAGCCGTCATTTTTCTTCGGGGTTGCCGTAACATCCAACTGCAAAGCCAATCCCGAGCCCTTTTGTTTCAGTTTATTATCGATATCCAAAATCGATTTAAACCAAGCCATCTTTTCATCGTGAATATGATGAGCTTCATCGTTGATAACAATCAGCTCATCAATGTCCCTAACAATCATTCCCAAATCAACAGTAGAATCATTTGTTTTTGTAACAGGCTTATCACCCAAGAAAATACGCCGATGAATCCTCATCGTCCAGACTTGCTTCCTTTACATCGCTTTCAAATACCCTATGGATATTCGTCAAAAAGATATTTCCCGTTTCAGAAACATTTCTTAAATCGTCCTGCAAATGTAGCGTAATTTGAAAATCATCCTGCCAATTCTGGCCCTCATATCCATTTTCCGGCAAAACAGGGATCGCTGAAAAATATCTTTAATCCCTCAAAGTCATTCTTTATTCTTTCAAAGACAATGACGTTTGGAGTTATTAAAAGAAAATTTTTTGCCAATTTGGAATCTTGTTCATATTTTTTATGAAAATATGCCCAAGCAACAACAAGGCTCATTACTTTGGTTTTCCCCGAGCCCGTTGCCATCTTAATCACAAAGCGCAACCAATCTTCCGTAAACATTCCAGCGCTCAACACGCCGGTGGAATTATATCGAATAAGGTCATACTTATCTTTTACTTTGGCGACCTCGTATAGCCATATAACGTCTCCAGCGCTTCCCTTTGAGCAAAATAATATCGGAAATTGAGACGATGCGCCATATTGGTCCTATATAATATGATCTTCTTTAAACCACCAATTCAAAAGAGCCTTGCGAGGTTCGCTAGCACCTTCATAGTGTTTATCGCGCCATTCTTTTACTTTCTTTACGATTCCGCGACAAGCGGGGGCAAGAGTTTATGGTCACCCTTTTTCTCGCAAATCTTCATCGGCCGGAAACCACCGAATACTTGGGTCGAATACGTATGGGTCTTTTGGAAATTTTGTGTAGGGCCATATTATTTATTTCTATAAGCTAGATTTTGCTATATCATTTTTTTGATTTTTTTTATACTCTTAGGGTGTATGAGTTAATTTTGTGTCAAATAAGTTAGTGAAAGATTCTTTAATTATATATGGCAAACATTACTAATAACCACACCATGGGTAATGGCAATATCTTCCCATTATTTACTCTGTATTCGAGTAGGCATTTAATCTTTGTTGCATATATTATATTTTTATTTCAATTACTTTTGTTGTATCGTTTCCAAAAATATCCACAACCTTTACTGCGACTTTGTAAGTTCCTTTTGTAACTCTTTCGGCGCAGAGATGAGTTCAAGGTTTCTATTTTTCTTCGTCCGAAACTCTGCCATTCGTTATCGAAAATATAATCGCCCGTCCAGACCTCTTTTTCTTCGCCGTCTTCTATAACCTTGATAATTTCTCTTCTACTAGCAAAATCAAAATCCACGGCCCAATAATCAATCCAGTCGCTCCATTTTTTTGTTAAAATTTCCCTTGTAACAAGTTCGTTTATCTTGTCCTTATAAATTTTTATCACTTGTCCATTTTCTACAACCACTTTTGAGCCGCCGGCTTAGGGCTTCCTCTATCTCGCCCGAATCGTCTTGATTATAGAAAACAGAAAAATCGGTAAGCTCAATGGAAAGTTCTTTGCTGTTTCCCTTGCCTTTAATAATTGGTTTCACTTCAATAAAGGCTACGTCATAAAATTTTACTTGTCCTTTTTCTACTGCTTTTTTATCAAAAACTTCCCTAGGAATAATTTTGAACGCAATATCAATGCCCTCATCTTTATATTCCTGAAAATCCAAACCCATTTCATAATCAAAACCAACACATCAATTTTGGTAATTTGCTTTTTCTCTACATTCGGCGACTATATCCTTTATCGAGTTTGTAGGAAACAGGGCGTATTGATTGGACCGACCGCCACCAACCTATCTCTCTTTTTTTCCAACGATATTTACGAATGACTCTACTGGCTCGGCTTTATATGCAGAAAGAATCAATTTCACAAATTCTTTTTCCTTTCGCTCCGCCTGCTTTGCTTTTTCTTCCGCTCGCAAATCATCATTGACGCAAGAAAATTTTCTCTTTCATATCTACCAACATTCAAAATTTCAAAAGCTCTAAAATTTTTACCTTCTTTTTTGAGCTCTCTTTGCACGCCAATCATTCTCTTTCTTGAAGTATGAATGCCAAACTTTCCAAGATCAGAACCAATCCATTTTCTTCCAAGTTTTTCGGCAACAGCCAATGTGGTTCCTGAACCGCAGAAAAAATCTGCGATAAGATCACCTTCGTTTGAAGATGCTTTAATTATTCTTTGCAATAGTTTTCTGGTTTTTGCTGTTGGATAACCTAGAACTTAATCCGTTCAATTGTGAATCCTGCAGTAATTCCAAATATCACCCACCAATCTTCCAGTATCGTTTTACCATTCACTTCAAGCTTGCAACTTTATCGGCTCTTCTTTATGGATTCTCTCACTAGAAATTAATCAATCCTTAGAAAGCCCTCTTATAATATGGACTGTCTCATTTTTCATCTTGATGTTCAATAATTATCTTATTGCTACATTAAAAATATGATTTATCTGATTTTTATATAAAAAAATTATATCGTGATTTTTTTGAAATGCCTTACTTGGTGCCGTGCGATTTTTAATAATACCAGATGATTTCATTTTTAAATTAGCTTTCCCAAAAATCTCATCTAAAACCAACCTCATAAAAGCTATTTACTCTCCAATCACAATGTACATAAATACTTCCATCGTCCGCTAGTAACTCATGCATCAACTTCAAACGCTCATAAATCATTGCAATAAAACTGTCCGCACCTTTACCCCACGTATCACGATAAGCGACTTCTTCTATGACCGACGGCTTTTTCGTAAAACTTTCTTCGTCTCGCCTTCACCGATTTTAATGTCCATAGAAAAATCCGCACCGACATCAAATGGCGGGTCTATGTAAATCAATTTTAGTCCTCCTTGTGCTTCTATTTCTTTTCGGAGTGGACCATTTTTTAGCGACGAAAGAACGAGCTTGTTATCCCCCCAAATGAGTTTGTTGGTCCAACCAGCGACCTGTCTGCCGGATGTATCAAAAAGTGAATCTTGTATACCGATTTTTCCTTCGCTTCTCGGTTCGTCTATCTGCTCAATTGCCTGAAAAGGCAAAACCACATTGGTGACTTCGTTCGTTTTTCCGTTCCAAACGAGTTCAACTTCTCTGTCGTCCTTAAACAGTAAAAAACGATACTTGTCTGGCAGTGGCTTGCCTGCCTCCAAGTATTTCACTACGTCTCTTTTTTCATTATCGGTTAACTTCATATTTTTATGCTAAACTCAGTTTATTTCTTTTATTTTAACACTTTTAACCGCCCTTTAAAAGCCCTCATATTTAAAACACCCGGCCCTGTTATAGGCCGGGGATGTACAAAAAACTACCATTTCCTTAACAGTTTATAAGGCCAAAGCAAGACAAATATCGGCCGTGCTGACGCTGCGGTCATGGACAAAACGGGGAGGGTCGTGTAAGGCGTTACTGGGGCGAAAATCCCATAGTGCCATACCAAGTCCTATAATGAGGTAAGCAATGATAAGCCAAAATAGTAAACTCATATGACTTAAATATACCCATTAAAGAATTTTCCATCTTCCACCGATATACCTTGCCGCCGATGTTCCCACTTATAGGCTAAGCCATTTTTATCATAGAAAGTTATATGAATCTCGGTTGTCGAAATTTGACCTTCTGCATACCGGCCTTTTCTCATGTAAGCATACTCGGTGGTTTCACCTTCTGCTTCTCCGGGAACAACAACCTCCAGTAAATAAAGACCTTTTTCGTCTTCACGTTTACGCACTTCCCTATATTCTCCTCCGATTAACTCCCTAAATACTGAACGCACTTCTTCAGGAGTTGGGACGTGTTCCGGTCCGGTCTCTAATTCGCTGGGTTTATCTTCTCTCATAATCTATTTAAATCATACCAAATCTAACATATAAGGTACAATTACAGGCCTATATGTAGTGATCAGTTTATTCAGTTTTTCCTAGTATTTTTCCAGTAGTGTTGTTTCCACCCCTGTTTTTTGAGTTTTTTCCACCCCCCACTTTTCGCAGTTTTAAGATTTGGTTAGTTTAGTATGGATTTAAGATATATAGATATTTAGTTATATTATTAATGTTTAGTTTTAAGTATAGTTAGTATTAGTAGTTAGTATAGTATTTGGTCGTTCAGTTGATTACTTGGTGGTATGGTAGTCGCAGTAGTCGGGTTAAAGGGAACATCAATAGAATTAGGTATTTTAGAAGACTTTTACTAGTTCAACCCGGATTGCACTAGACTGTTGCAACTAGTTGGCCGTACTTTTTTCTTAATTGCCCAGCTTAAGGGCAAAACTCGGCAAGTTTGCAAGTGCGGGGTAGGCCGGCTGGTGCCGGAGTTTAGGGGTTATGTCATAAAGTAGGATTGTAGCCTCGTTGAATAGAGGCACCATGTACCATTCGTGAATTCAGATGCATTCATTCACTCAGGTACATGGCACGCCACAGCTCATTAAATATTCCTTACCTATAATGGTACATGCCCTGTACCGGAGGAGTCAGACGACGACTGGTACAGGGCTACTCTACATTCGTGAATTCAGATGCATTCATTCACTCAGGTACATGGCACGCCACAGCTCATTAAATATTCCTTACCTATAATGGTACATGCCCTGTACCGGAGGAGTCAGACGACGACTGGTACAGGGCTGCTCTGCCGTTCGTGAATTCAGATGCATTCATTCACTCAGGTACATGGCACGCCACAGCTCATTAAATATTCCTTACCTATAATGGTACATGCCCTGTACCGGAGGAGTCAGACGACGACTGGTACAGGGCTACTACCATTCGTGAATTCAGATGCATTCATTCACTCAGGTACATGGCACGCCACAGCTCATTAAATATTCCTTACCTATAATGGTACATGCTATAGAACTCAAAAATCAAAAATGCCAAATAAATTTTATTATGTTTATATACTTCGCAGCCTAAAAGACGGGCTGTTTTATATTGGATATTCCGAAAATTTAAAAAACAGGGTTTATGATCACAACATGGGCAAAAACACTTCCACAAAAAACCGCAGGCCTTTAGAACTTATCTTCTACGAAGCTTTCCCTCGCAAAGAAGATGCCTTAAGAAGAGAATCCTACTTTAAAACCACCAAAGGCAAAACCACCTTAAAACAAATGCTAAAAGAATTTTTAACAGACCTCTAATCTTAAACAAACTCCGGCTTCGCCTTTGCCCGAAAACACCTAACCTAAAACAAGACCGCTGGTAAACTCAGCGGTTTTGTTTCAGCTTCATCCCCTACCGGTCAACAAGGCCCCCAACGGAAGGTTACCTTGTGAAGGTAACCTTTATTTTTAAAATTAGATTTTTGGTAAGCTGGTACCACTTTAGGTTCTTTGGCAAGCGGCTGACTTCGTTTTTGTTAAGCATGGCTTTATTGCAAACTTCTTTTTCTACCACATCCCCAAGCGGCAATTTCAAGTCGGCTGCATTCGCAGGAATCACTCTGGAGAAATCATTCTTGAGGTTCCAGGAATATAATAAATATTCAAGGAAGGGTAGGCGTGCCTGGCTCCATTGCCAATCCAGTAAATGGTGCCTTTTATAGCTAATATTTAAACCGTCTAAGTGCGCTATGCTGCTGCTGTTAATAACATAGAGCCTTTAGGCAAGGCCTGTAATTCCGGATCGGTTACCAAAAGTACGGATGAAAATTTAAAGCCTGAACCAGGTAAAAATGCGCGCAGACGTAAAGGCATGGCGTTGTCCGTCTGAAACGAGATAGACTGTTTTATCTTGCTGGGGACTTGACCAAGGCTCCCACTGTCGGGAAGCAATAAGCTTCCCTGAGGCAATGCTAGGTCAGCGGGCTGTTGCAGAAACGGCATCGCTAAAGCTTTAAAACCATAGGAATACAGAATACCAGGACTAGTTACTCCCTGTAGCTGATCATTTTGGATTAGATAGTAAGTACCATTGGCATTAATTAACGTACCGTTTGGATGAGGCAAAGATAGTGATCTTGTCCCGGTTCCGGTGGGCGTGGGGGTAATAATAGGAGTGCTGGTACTGGTTGGTGTAGGAGTTGGAGCATAATAGCTACTGCCTCCACCACCTCCACCACCGCCACCACCTCCACCACCGCCGCCCGAAGAAGTAGGTTGCCAGGTAGTTGTAACATTGCACTGGGTACAGCTAAAAGTCCGAGTATCAACAACAGTACCGGTTGCGGTCCCGCTGAATACTCCGGTAGAGGTGTTAATGGTTACGCCAGTAAAGCTAATATATCCGGTATTCTGCCCCCAGGCATAACCGGAGAGGTTTCCGCTGCCGTCATTTAAAACCCCAGCATGGGAAGGATTTAAACTAATCCAGCCATAGGTATCGCTCCAAACATCGCCGGTTAAAGCTGAATCCTTACCTGTACATTCCCATTGGTGGGATTAAAGTTTATAAACCCAGTATTACTGCCCCAAGCATATTTGTTGGTGGAGTCTATAGTGCCAGAAGATGCAAGTGTTACAAATGGCACAAAAAGCATTATGGATATTATAAGTATAACTTTTAATTTCATAGATTCTTTATACTGACTAATAAATTAAAACCCGGTCACACTTGCGCATGGTGAGGTACTGAGAGTAAAAGTGCTTGCTCCAGCGGCTACGGATGCATAAATGGCACTACCATCAGTTCGATAAAGTTTTATACATGTCCCTTTATTTTGACCAGATTTACCAAATTCTAAAGTAGTGGTAGCGTTGACTCCAACATCCGTTGCCTGAAAATCTGCCACTGGCGTACTCGTGTTGACTCCCGTAGTTCCTGTATTGGTGACGGTAAAGCGAGTTGTAGTAGCATTGCTTGCGACAGATGAAACTCGTAATAGCGGCGATGTTCCATTATTCGGACTATAAACATCAAGGTATGCCGATGGGGACAAACTCCCGATTGCAATATTATCTACAGAAAGAGTGGCTCCTCCGCTTCCGTCACCTCGATTTACTCTCAGGGTACTGGGATAACCGTACACTGCTCCACTAATCTGGGTACCCCCGGCCTGGTTATCCAACCAATTTATTGGCGCACCAGAAATTATGTCGTAGCCGTATACTCCCTGTGCATCATTGCCACCGAATTGCATTATTTGATTCGCATGTTCCTGACCTTCTGGAGTAAAATAAATTCCTAAATGTGCGGGTGTGTTTGTTGCAGTCCAATTGTCATCTGTCTGAGAATACAGAGCCGCACCGATGCTATAGGCTGAACCATTATAACCTCCAAAATTTATACCACCAATACTGTCCAGTTCGTATCCAGTATACCGAACTGGAGTTGGTGATGCTTGGATCCTCGCGACTTATAAAAATTAATGTACGGGGCACGACAATCCGCATCTGCGTGAGTATACAATTCTACTCCAAGTGCATAGCTATTATGGATAGTTAACTCCTGGGAATTATTTATATTTCCAGATAAAATTAAGCCTGAATCATCAGTTGTGGGATCTACACTGGTCGCCCCAAGAATAACATCACCCGCGCTGTCTACATGCAAATATGAACTTCCTGAGGAAGAAGCTATATCTAAGGGGTCGATAGCGCCCCGTGCCTTGAAGAGCAAAACTAGTACTAGGAGTAGTACTTCCAATACCTAACCGGTAAGTGCTGGTCAGAGTTGTTGTGCTTAATGTCCAGCCTTGCGAAACCATACAGTTAGCGCTCCCGGGAATGCAACTTGGATCTAAAGTTTGGCCAGGAGCATAAGGTAATGCGTAAACTCGGCTGAATCGGGCTATTACAATTAATAGAAAGATTGTAGATAGCACTAACAATAAAATTTTCTGTTTTCTCATGATTTTTAATAATTAAAATCCGCCGACACTCGCGCAGGGTGAAGTACTAAGGGTGAAGGTTGTAGCCCCAGCAGCTACGGATGCGTAAATAGCACTGCCATCTGTACGGTAAAGTTTAATACAAGTGCCTTTGTTTTGCCCGGCGCTGCCGAACTCAACTGTGGTTGTGGCATTGGTACCGTTAGCAATCTGAAAGTTAGCAACCGGTGTTGTGGTACCGCTGGCCAGACTTCCACTGACAATCAATCCATTTGCCGGAGCTGTTTGACCCGATGAATATCCAACTTGAGCATTGCCAACTACCGATAGTTTGGTTCCGGGCGATATATCGTTAATCCCCAAATTGCCAGTGTTAGTTATCCTCATACGTTCAGCCGCAGCTCCACTCGTACCATCCGATTTAGTACCAAAAGCCATATACGAACCTATAGTGCTCGTTCCGTCAGTACCTGAAAGTGATACATTAAGGTAGCCTGCACGCGTACTACTAGCACCGCTGTTATACCATTCAAGATCTCCCAAATTTCGTCCAGAATTATTTCCGGTACTGTTTGTTGCAAGTTGTATCTCACCTTGCCCATTACCCGCTACCCCATTATGGCGGTGTCCCACCTGGATAACCAGCATGATCGATTAAACCATTTTTCGCAACGGTACAAGTTACCGTACTGATTTAAATTCATCTGCTGACTCAGGAGTGTGGCAGTAAGTTGGGTTGTAGAAAAAACTAAACCTTGTGATGCACCATAGGTATCCTCTTCAAAGACAGCTATGCTAGCACGCAGATCTCCGGGAAAATGACCAGAGCTTGAATCATCACTGGAAAAGTTTATAGCTGACAGTTGATCACCGGATCCCATGACTGGTCTCGATTATCGGAAATTGTCAGCACGGGATTCGGCCCATATATATTTAAAAGGGAGTATGGGTTAGTTATCCCGACTCCGGTATAGCCTAAAGATGTAACGTGCAAAACAGAAGCTCCTGATGACGAAGAAACATCAAAAGGGTCTACTGACCCCGAACCTTGAATTACAAAGCTTGAAGTGGGTGTAGTAGTTCCTACGCCAATAAGGTAACCGCTGGTTAAAGTGGAGGTGGCTAGCGTTAGTCCCTGTGCTACAGTACGGTGCGCACACTACCAGGAACACAGCTTGGGTCTAACGTCTGCCCTGCCATATAAGGCAGGGCGTGAGCCAGGCCGTATCCGGTTGCTATCAAAAGGATAGCGGCAAACAAAGACAAAAAATATTTTTTATTTCTCATAGAATAATTATGATTATTGGTTAATTTTAAAAAACCCCACTAACAAGTGGCGTTTTGGTTAATAAGTTGAAATAAGCGAAAAGCCAGGCGAGCTTTCTTTACTCTCTCTCTCTCGTTTTCAGCTTTTATTTTTTGGTTGCTCATTATGCCAATATTATAGCATATCTAAAGGAAAACTCTGTGGATAAGCTTAATTTGGTATGATTTATGAAGTATAACCTATTGTATATGAGAGTATTTTGGGTTTAGGCTTGTTATATTTCTCCCACCCCCTGTTTTTCTGTCTTCCACCCCCATTCCCATGCTTTTGTATTGATTTTTAGGTTTTGATGTTTTTGGTGTTTTTTGGTTTTAGATTAGTTAAGTTATTATGTATTTTAGTTAGTATTTAGTAGTATATTTAGTATTAGAGTCAAGTGTAGTATTGGTCGTTCAGTTGATTACCACAAAAAGGCCCGTATTAGGCGATAGCGGATGCTCATAAAAAACCCGCATCTTTCGAATTGGGTTATTTCTTGCGTTAAAGGATGGGTGAATCGCTTCGGGATTTTAGTCGAGCTACGAGTATTTCTACAGAGTCTCGGCCGACTGGTGGCTGTAGTTTAGGTGGCTCTTTTGCCACTGGTTGGGAGGCCAGGACGACCGTTTTTATGTCACCTGGTTCATCTTTGAGGTCTCTCAAAGCTCTCAGTAATTTTTTTTGAATACCCGAGCTGGGAGCCACGCCTAACCCGAGCCAATCCTGAATTCTACTCAAAGCAACATCACTTTCCTTTGATAAGGCGTGTAAAAACTTGAGTTCTCCGTAAGTCTTCGCCATATCAATAAAAAGCCTTCTAAAAATTTTCGTGTCTTGAGAATCCCTCATGATCAATTTTAATACCGAAATCATCACTCATATGTTCCTCCGTTTCCAAGTTGAGAGTAGCAAAAAAACCCGGCCGAGTCAACAGGCCTGTCAACCCGATATCTATGACTGTTGACCAGGTCCCGCCGCCCGCTTGAACAAAAAAACTTGCGGGCGGTCTTTTTATTTAAAAAATATTACCAAAATTTCCCGCTTTTCCTTAGGCTGAGTTTATGATAGTATGTAGAAAACTATGGGAAAACCCGACGACAAACCCAAAAAAACTTTTAAAATCTCCCTTTTAACCGCTACCTTATGCAGCTTAATTTTTCTGATCGCGATTGGAGCCAGTTTTTGGCTGGGGTTTGCCCGGTCCGTAGCCTTAACCCGTAAAGCCGTCAACACCATCCGTCCCATCCGCGAGAATAACCAGGAATATCATTTTATCTACCCCCTGCTGTATTACACCTTTGGCGATATCGCTTCCTATTACGAAGATAAAACCCTGGAAGCCAAAATCAACACATACATTCAGTCCCAATACAAAACCCAAAACGCCCAGAGCATTTCCGTTCACTTTAGAGATTACTCCAATTCCCACTGGGCCGGCGTTAACCAAAACGTCCAGTACCATCCCGGCAGCATGATGAAAGTCATTATTATGATGGGTTACTTTCGCGAAGCCGAAGGAAATTTATTTGGCGCAGCCGGTTTAAATAAAACCCTAACCTACACCGCGGCCATAAACTCCCAAACCACCAGCGTCCCCTTTGCCCTGAGTACCAACTTAACCGTCGGCAAGAGCTACTCTATTGATTACCTGCTGCAGGACATGATAGGCAATTCCGATAACGGCGCCGAAACCCTGCTGCTCGATAATGTGAACAACACCATTCTGAACCAGGCCTACGTAGATTTGGGCATTACCACCCCCGATGTATCCGGCAGTAACTACACCATTTCTCCGGCCCAGTATTCCAACTTTTTAAGGATCTTATATAACTCCACCTACTTAACCGAACAGTATTCCGAGCAAGCCCTTACCCTGATGAGCCAGTCAAGCTATACGGAGGGCATTACCGCCGGCGTGCCTGCCGGCGTCACCGTGGCCCAAAAGTACGGCGAACGGGTAGACAGCACAGGCAACACCATCAATGCGATTGAACTCAGCAATTGCGGTATTGTCTACGTTCCCAACCACCCCTATTCCTTATGCATCATGACCAAAAAGAACATTACCACAACACCCGGACCCCAAGACGAAACCGCCTTGGCTAATATCATCAAAAACATTTCCAGCATTGTTTATAACTACACCGTCTCGCAGTAAAAACCGGATTTGACCAATTACAGCTCCTGCCCTACTATGATAACAACCAGTACCCCTAGTTAAGCTTGGACCACAGCTATGCCCTGCTCAGCAGCCTCCAATTGGGCCACTCCATGCGGTCTGGGCCGTTCGTGAATTGACTATTGAGAACGCATTCTTGTTCTCCATTATCATGTACGGATGAGGGGGAGGTTCAAAACCATCCCCCTCGACTTTTCCAACGGAGGAGAATGTAAAGTTTAGTCTTAACCTGGCTTTCCGCTTTGAGGGGTTGGGGAAGCGACGCGAGCCGGTTAGGGTCCGTTTCAAGTCCGCGAGTGAGGATTTCCTCATTCTGTGTCCAGACTTGGACGGGCGGCGGGAGTAGGGGTGTACTCCCGCCAATTCTTTGTTTTCAACCCCTTCCAACCAGTGGCAAACCCAGGTTTACCACTGGTTTTTTTAGGCCTCCCTCCTGTTGACAGCCCCTCTAAATACTGTTATACTAGCCAAGTAAAATACTATTTTAGAAAGTAGTCGAGTTTCATAAATATATTTAGTTTATCAATTTTAAATCTCTCCAACCCATATGAATGGTGTAATCAAAAAGAAAACCGATAAAGGCTTTGGTTTCATTACCGCCGACGGTTTAGACAAAGACGTCTTTTTCCACAGCAAGTCCTTAGTTGGCGTTACCTTCGACGAACTCCAAGAAGGCGATAACGTCACTTTTGAGACCGAAGACTCCCCCAAAGGGATGAACGCGGTCAACGTCCAGCGCGTTTAATTTCGCTTAAAAAACACCCTAGGTAATTTTTTGTAACAACAAAAGACGGCCGAAGGGTGTTTTTTATTATGCCCAAATTTTTTGAATACCATCGCCAGGCAAATGACTAAAGTTTGTGAGCGGGATTGACGCAACTATCTTAACTTTGTATACTATAGGCTCAGAATTCGAAGGAGCGATGTATGAGACTACTGCTAAGTTGTCTGATTTTTTTGATTTGCCCGATCTGGACGGCGGAGTTGCCAACAAGCAGAGTTCCGACCCCGGTATTTCCTCAAATCAAACTTTTGCCCCTATTGCCGGGAGAAATGGAATTTGCTCTCGGGACACAACCCCACCCTCTTTCTCTGGATAGTCACCCAGCGCTAAAACAAGCTTACACCATTGTTATTACCCACAATAGCAAAGTGGGGCCGAACGACGGATGGGGCAGTCTGATCCTTAAGGACCAATGGTTAACCCGGCTAAATCCAGACAGGCCCGAGGATAAAAAATACGACGTCTGGTGGGGAATCGGCGAGACTGCTAACTTTAAAGGAAAGCTAAGCTTTCCAATGGTATTGGTGCTGATCAGTGAGGCCAGAAGCCCAAGCCGCCTCAGTCTATGGACGCCCATCGATATACCAATCATGAACCTCGAACAGATGCCCTTTAAGGCCCTGGACAAGGAACTAAAGTTGACTCTGCGAAAACAAATCCTCAACTTAGCAAAGCCGCTCCCAGCGGCACAGAATTATTAATACAAAAACGGCCGCAGCTCGTGAATCTTCACGCCGCTGCGACCGTGTTTTTTTATTGCAAACATTATTACCTGTCATTGCGAGGAGCTGCTCGTATTTTCCTTGGCGACGACCTGTCCGCCGCAATCTCTTTGGAAATTCTGGATTAAATTCCAAATTACAAGTACTCCGCCAAAGGCGGATCGGCCTCCGGCGGACAAATCCCAAATAAATCTCAAAAAAAATCAATAACCAAAGCATGGTATTTATTGAGCATTGATATTTTGATATTTATTTGAGTTTTGATCTTTTGACCTTTGGTGCTTAATCAGAGCTTGCTTCGCTCCGCTCGCAATGACAAGTTACATTTTTCTTCGTCCCTCGTCACGGGCTAGACCTTTATTTGTTTCGGTGGGCGCAATTGGAACAGGTGCCAAAAAACTCTAGTGAGTGTCTATTTACTGTTGCAAAGCCGGATTTTTTAATTACGCCTTTGGGCAAACTGCCAAAATCACAATCTTTCACATCCACCACTTTTCCGCAAACCTCGCAAACTAAATGATGATGGTGGTCACCCGCCAGTTCGTATCGTACCTGCTGGTCTTGGAGTTGAATCGGTTGGAGCAAACCTAATTTTTCTAAAACTTCTAGATTACGGTAAAGCGTTACTATATCTGGATCCGGGCCTGTTAATAACTTGGCCAGCTCCTTAACGCTTAAGGGTTTTTTGGCATGTTTAAACACATCCAAAACCGCCAGCCGAGCCGGCGTGATTTTTAATCCGCCGCTCTTTAATTGAGCTTTAGATTCCAGAGCATGCACTTTACAATCTTTTTGCATGAACCGATTATACCATAAATACTCTCAGTTTGCAATATTGACAAATGCAAACAATTTGCATTAATATAATAGCAATGCAAATCATTTGCATTTAGGACAACTGTAAGGAGATTATAATGTCGTTTACACTGAGTATTCAGCCGGTGAACTTAGAGACCCCCGTGAGATTGCCTCAACCGTGGCCCGAACTGGAAACATCCGGTTTCTGCCTTGGCGGCGAGCACGCAGATATTTACCTCCGCGCCAAAGGCTTTTATTTACAATGCCAACGCAAAGGCTGCTTGGCCGAAGCCATTGCCTGGCTGGAGTATGCCGGAGCGGGTTACCGCGACCCGTTTAACCCGGCCGAGTTTACAATTACTTCCGGGGATCCCGACAGCAGCTTTAAGCGCAATGCCCTGGCCGCCCTGGCCGAACTTTCCAACGAATTCGGCCGCCGCGTCCCCAGCACTGTTTGGCGGACGCTGGCCTTCTTAACCACCCGGCCCGACCCCAAAAAGTACAGCACAATTTTGGCCAGCCAAGACTATCTGCCGTTCCCCTACTGGGTGGCCGATACCGTCTTCCACGGCCTGGGCGAAGTCTACGGGCTTAAAGATCACGTGAACACCACCCTATTCCGGCTGACCGGCACAGTCTTAGAGCACAACTGCGATTGTGGCTGCGATTGCCACCCGCCCGGCGACAACGGCGAATTCAATGCTCCCCTGGCCCCGAGCCGCTGGAAGCTGGCCACAGCCGCCCTGTTCTCACATCTCTGCGGGCAATCGGTGCTAATCACCTTTCTCAAACTGCCGTTCGAAATGGGTCTTTCGCCCGAAGCGGCCGAAGTCATGGCTTTAGGAGCGTAAACAAGGACAAGTCGCGCAAACGGAAGGCCGCTTTGGCAGCCTTCCGTATCTTTAAAAAATTATTTCTCTATGCTTATCAACTTTTTTCTCTCCAGTTTTGTCGTGGCGGGCGTATCGGTCCTCTGGCGCGCAATTCGCATGCGCCATGGCGCGGTGGTAAAATTTTTGCGGACAAAATTCGGTTTTTTTGCCACAGCGTTTTTGTGCGGCTTCTGCTTTACTTATTGGACTGCTTTTGTCTACCTATTAGTTTTTAACCCCTTAAAACCTTGGGCATTCCCATTCCGCTTTCCCCTGCCGTTGCCGCTCCAAAGTACCATCGAATTCCTGGCTTCCTGGATGGCCCTCGGTTTTGTTGCCGTAAGCTTTCGCTTTATTTTTGTGCTGCTTAAAGAATTGGTCGATCATTTTACCCATCACATTAACCCTAACCCTAACCATACTCATGAGCACCACCATTAAAAAAGACGCGTTGGTAAACGCGTCGGATTAAAGCTTTTACAATCAAAAGGATGGTGCCACTACAAACCGTGGGGGAAAAGATTGTTCATCTTTATGTACAGTGTTCCAATGAAACACCTGACCTTGCATGACAACATATATCCCCGCTGGTAAAAATTGGACTGTAGCCAGGGCAAAACCCAGATTAAACAGTCCGTCGCCAGGCTTGAGCGCTCCGGTTAGCACAATGGTTTTACCCACAACTTTACGGCAACGCCAGCCGAGGTATCGGGCAGTCTCGCACATTGTGTGAGTACCGTGAGTAACCACAATCCAGCGCTCTTCCGACTCCTTGCAAGCAGAAAGAATTTGATTTCGATCCTGCAGGGTCAGATCGCGGCTGTTTTTTACAAACAATTGCTCCACCACAATACTGGCTAAACATTGTACCTGGGCCAGCATCTCGGGGATGGGGGTGCGGACGCGGGAACTTGAAACTCCACCAACATCCTCTATTGTACCGCCGGTCGTCAGAATTCTGATCATGTCTCCACCTTTGCAATATGCACAGTCTAAAGAAGTCATTAAAACTTGTCAAATGAAATTATTTAAAAAGATTGAGCTTTTTTTAGAAATTACTTTTGGATGGATAGTAAGGTTCATTTTTACAACAATTATTAAATGACCTGTTTATACCTCCTTGACCTGCAAATCATTTGCGTTTATTATAAATCCAAGATTAACTCCTACTATATATGAATATGACTAAAAAAATATGGATCACTGTTCTTGCCGCCTTAATTGTTGTGGCGGGATTAGTGGTTCTTTTAAAACATACTACCCAGCTCGCCAAGACTCCTGCTGCCTCCGGAAAAGTTCTGCAGGTCGTGGCGGCCGAAAACTTTTGGGGCAGTTTAGTTTCCCAGCTTGGCGGCTCGCACGTCCAGGTCTTAAGCATTGTTTCCGACCCCAACGCCGATCCCCATGAATACGAAAGCAATGCCGGCGACGCCCGCGCCGTTTCCAATGCCGACTACGTTATAGAAAACGGTGCCGGCTACGACAGCTGGATGGATAAACTGCTGAGTGCCTCCAACAACCCCGGCCAAAAAGTACTCAACGTTGCAAATTTGCTCGGCAAGAAAGACGGAGACAACCCCCACCTGTGGTACAGCCCCGATTATGTAAACACTGTCATTACCCAAATGGAGCAAAATCTAATTTCACTCGACCCGGCCGATGCCAGCTATTATGCGGCCCAATACGCAACGCTCCAATCCAACCTGGCCGAATACCAAAACCGCATTGCCGCCATTAAAAAACAGTACAGCGGCACAGAGGTAGCCTCTACCGAATCAATTTTTGCCTATCTGGCCAATGCCGCCGGACTCGACCTGGTTTCCCCGCCCGCCTTTATAGACGCTGTAGCCGAAGGCAACGATCCCCCGGCGGCCAGCGTGGTAGAATTTGAGAATCAGCTTCAGAGCGGAAAAATTGCGGTTTTGGTGTATAATGAACAAACAGTCACGCCACTGACCCAAAGCATGAAGGCCTTAGCGGCCAAACAGGACATTCCGGTTATTGGCGTTACCGAAACCATTCAGCCGCCCGACGCCACCTTCCAGGAATGGATGAACGCCGAAATCTTAAATCTTCAGAACGCGCTGAACGCCCAAACATTGGGACAATAAACCATGGCTAAAGAAACTATTATTGCCGCCAAAGATTTATCGGCAGGCTACAAAGACAAACCCGTTTGGGAACACGCCCAGTTCTCCGTAGAAAAAGGGCAGTTTGTGGCTGTGCTGGGGCCTAACGGAGCCGGAAAAACCACTTTGTTTCGGCTTTTGCTGGGACTGGCCCAGCCTGTAAACGGGTCACTGGCCGTATTCGGCAAAACCCCGAGCCGCGGAGATCCCAGAATCGGCTACATCCCCCAAAGACACCCCATTGACGCCGAAACCGGAATAGAAGCTGTGGAGATTGTGCGTTTAGGGTTGTACGGCACCGATTATGGCATTAGCCTGGCAAAAGATGCCACCAGCAAAGCCATGGCCGTGTTAAAGACCGTGGGCGCAGAAGAGCTGGCCCACCGGCCGCTTGGAGCGCTCTCCGGCGGAGAATTACAAAGAGTATTCTTGGCCGAAGCCCTGGTTGGTGAACCGGATCTGCTGTTGCTCGACGAGCCACTGGCCAATTTAGATATCCGCCGGGAGTCGGATTTTGTCCAACTAATTAATAACGTTGTCCGTTCGCGCGGCGTTACGGTTTTATTGATTGCCCACAACATTAATCCCCTGCTGCCGGTGCTGGACCAGGTTTTGTATGTGGCCAACGGCCAGGTTAGCAGCGGCCAGCCGGATCAAGTCCTGACCTCCCAAGAGCTAACTAAACTGTATGGCATCCCGGTGGAAGTTTTAAAAGATTCTTACGGTAGAATTGCCATTATTGGCATAGAAGAACCGGCGCATCATCATGAATAATTTAAATTTTAGCTTTAATATCCTCAGCGACCTGGCCGCCATGTGGCAGTACGATTTTATGCGCCATGCCTTTGAGGCCGGGACCATAGTCGCCATTGTGGCCGGAGTGATTGGTTACTTTATCGTCTTGAGGCGTTCCTCGTTCGCGGCCCACGCTTTGTCCCACATTGGTTTTGCCGGCGCGGCCGGCGCCGTGCTGTTCGGCATCAATCCGCTGCTGGGACTTTTGGTCTTTACCTGCGGCGGCGGTTTTGCGATTGCCACGCTTGGGCGCAAAGCCGCCACGCGCGACGTCCAGATTGGCATCGTTTTAGCTTTTATGCTGGGCCTGGGCGTCTTGTTTATCAGCCTCTACTCTGGTTACGCCACCGAAGCCTACTCGCTTTTATTCGGCGAAATATTGGGCATCAGCAGCAGCGACGTTCTGGTCACGGGCATATTTGGTTTAATTTTGCTTATAGCCGCGGCCGCCATCTATCGCCCGCTGCTGTTTACCTCTCTCGATGAAGATGTGGCCGAAGCCAAAGGCATATCAATTTTCTGGATTGGCGTGGCCTTCATGTTGCTGGTGGCAATTGCCACCTCGATTGCGGTGCAGGTGGTGGGGGTGCTGTTAATTTTTGCGCTCATGGTCACTCCGGCGGCAGTGGCCCAGAGGCTGGCCCGGCGCCCGGCGCAGGGAATCGCCATATCGGCTCTTATTGCTTTGCTGGCGACCTGGTTCGGCTTGTTTATTTCTTTTTATTTACCCTATCCGGTCAGCTTTTTTATAACCACTATTACCTTCTTGGTCTACCTGGCGACCAGATTTGTGTTCAGCCCGAAATAATCAATTTAATCCCAAGATTAATTTAAGCGTCCTGATTTATTTTTGCCTCCAGGCGCTTGTCCCAATAGTCATCCGATTTTTTTAAGTCCTGAGGCCGGGAAAAATAGTAAGCGGCCAGGGCGGTGGCAATTGGTACGGCTAAGACCAAAGCCATACTGCCAACCAGCGTCCGGACAATTTCTTCCGCGATGGTGCTGCTGTTTATCACGGTCCAAAGCGGGCCGGTAGTGACGGTGAATAACAAAAAGAGAATAAATGAGCTGCCGACATAGGTCAAAACCAATGTATTAATCAGCGACGCAATATGTTCGCGGCCAACCGAACTGGCTTTGCTGTATAATTGCCCAAAATTGAAATGCATAGTTAAGGCCTTTGGTGGAGTTCGACCGTGGCTGATTGCGCGGTCGTGATATCGTTTAAAATTCCCAGCGTCCCAATAATAATGCCGCCCAACAGCAAACCCTGTAAATTGATGTTGCCAAAATATCCGTTCTGAATGTAAAAGGCCGCTTCCGAACCATTCCCAGTAATTTAGCGCCGCTGACAAACCAGGCGGCCAAAGCTTGGCCAAACCGAGGGTCACCAACGTCGATAATAGCCAGCAGCGTCCGCTGGTTAAAACCATGCGCTAAGAACATAGAAATCAAAGCAATCAGGGCGGCGCCGACTAACGTAACTACCACGGATCTTTTCCCGCCAAAATATTAGGCATAATAAACCAAATCAATATCCCAATACTTACGGCCAAACCGACCAGCGCGGTCAAACCCCGCAAGCGGCCAAAAATTATGGCCGAGATTAAAAACGCCAGGCGAATAGATTAAAAACGGCAGGCGATAACGGTCGACTAAAACATAACTGGTCTGGCCGGCGGAAGAGATCGTCCCGACCACAATTTGGTCTCCAACCTTTGACCTGCTGAATTTTGGGGTTACTGAGAGTATCGCTATAACTGACTTCGGCTTGCTGGCCTTTTTGCGAGCCGCTCTGGAAACGCTGGAGCATTTCGGTAATTTGCGAAATGTGAGTATTTTGTTCTTGACTAAGACTTTCGACCTTGACCACCGTGCCGCGGGCCAATTCGCTAAAAGGTGTCTCGCCCGCTTCCGCGGCTTGGGCCGCAGGCGCGCCGTATTTACCGCGGGAATTTTTTTGAACCCAAAACACGCCCAGGGCCGTTAACACTACTATCAGGCATATAAGGACAAGCCAAGATATTTCGTCATATCTCTATTATAACATTCTTGCCACGGCTACTTTTGTCCGGCCAGCAACCGGGCTACTCCCAGCGCCGTGCCATAGTAAATTTGCTGGCGAATTGAAGGAATATGGCAAAAGTTGCTTTGTATATTGTCTAAAGCCGGGTACTGAGTAATGCCGCCATCTAAAATAATTTGGGCCGGCTCCAAAGGCACCGCCTGACTACACCGGCGGCACTTTTCGCAATCTGGCTACCATTTTCCGTAATTGTGAGGGCGATGCAGCAACGGCGAAACTTGGCGCGCGCCAATATCTAATTTGAGATTCCACCGCATAAGTTTTTCCGCCGGCGGTGGGCGTGGTAAAAAAATCGGGATGGAGCGCAAACTGCCGCCCAGCACTTGCATCACAAACGTACCGGTACCGTCGGTAATTTTAGTTACCCCGGCCTTGTTCCAGCCACGTACAAGCTGGCCTGCTGGTCGCCGCAGACCGCATGAATTGGCAACTCCCGGCCAATAATATCTTTAGTTAAAAAACCAAACTGACTTTGGCTGACTGAGTTTTAAAGCAGCAACACACCGGCCGGAATATTAAAAAGTTGCATTAATTCCAAATCCCATTCCAAGGCGCGGACGTTAAATAATAATGTGCGGCTGGCGTTGGTAACATCGGTCAGGTGGCGAGGCCTGGCTCCCAAATGCCACAGCAACCAGGAATCCACCGTCCCAAAACGCAACTCTCCGCGGCGAACTAAAGCCGCAGCTTTAGGCACACATGTTCTAAAATCCAGGCCATGTGCGAAGCCGAAAAATAGGGAGTCAGGGCCAGACCGGTTTTGGCCCGCACCGTTCTCCCTCCACTTTGGCTTAAAGGCGGCGGCAATATTCCGCGGTCCGGGTATCTTGCCAAACGATTGCCGAATAAACAGCGCGGCCGGTTCGCGCGTTCCAAACCACCACAGTCTACGCCGGGTGGCCATGCCAAACGAAACCAATTGGGCCGATTTTAAGCCGCTGGTTATAAAAACTTTTTTTAAAACTTTTTTAGAGGCGGCAACCAGTTCAGCCGGATTTTGCTCCACCCGCCCGCCGGATTTAAGCTGTTTGTTTACCGCTATCTGCTGTTTGGCGACCAACCCAAAACGTTCATTAAAAATGAATCCCTTTACGTTGGTCGTACCGGCATCGAGCACCAAATAAAATTTGGTTTTATGCGCCATAAAGCAATTTGGCCATAATCGCCTGGGGTTGGCCGTGATCTATTAATATTTCCCGCAAAGCCATTAATACCGGTAAGACTTGGATATTGGTCAGATGAGGCAGCAGTAATGGTAAGGCAATAATCCCTTCACTTTTGGGCGCCTCTTGGCCCTGGGCAATTTTCATGCCGGCTTCCCGATTCAGCGAATAAGGACTAAACGCCGTGGCTACAAAGTCGGCTAAGCCGGCAGTGCCGGCCATAATTCCTTGATGAATACTCAGCTGCTCGGATATTAATTGGGTTTCTGGCAAAATCTGACTCACTAACAAACCTTTCATGTTATTGCCGTAGCCCAGGCCATCAGCCAGCCCCAGGACCACCGCGTAAATATTTTTTAAAACTCCGGCCAAAGCCACGGACCGCACGTGCGCTGAAAACTCCAACCGCAAATGGCGGGGTTTGAACAGAGTGGATAAAATTTCGGGAAGATGCGGATTTTTGGTCGCGACCACGCCGGCGGCGCCTTTGCCGGTGGCCAGCTCTTCGGCCAGCATCGGTCCGCTGAGTAAAGCGTATTGCTCGGGTAACAAAAACTCATCAAAGACCTCATAAATAAATTTGCCGGTTTGAGCTTCGATCCCTTTGGTTAAAGAAATAACGACCGTGGATTCAGCCAGCAGCGGCTTGATTTCGCCCAGCGCGCCGCGCACAGCTGAAGAAGGAATACACAGAAAGACCAATTGGGAAGCCGGAATAATTTCGGCCAAACTTTTTTGTTCCGGCACTTTGCCCGGCTGCTTATCCCAAAGCACAGAACTAACTCCGTCCAAAAGAGAGCTTTTAATAGCTTGCCCAATTTCACCGGCACCTAAGATTGTGATTTGCATAGATTAGTGATTAGCGAATAGGCAACAACGAATGGTAAATTAAACTGCAGGACTATTGCCTGTTCGCTATTGCCTATTTACTAGACTTTTCCCCACTGCCTCCGAAATATTTTTATAGCCGTCTTGTTTTAATAATTCTACTAGCCCGGAGTTGATCTCCCCTATTAATTGGGGGCCTTCAAAAATCATGCCGGTGACTAGTTGGACTAAAGACGCACCAAGTTTAATTTTTTTGTAAGCGTCAGCCGCGGTAAAAATTCCGCCGCAGCCGATTAATACATATTTGCCGCGGGTTTGCTGCCAAACGTATTGCAGCATGCTGTTGGCCAATTCTTCGACTGCTTTGCCGCTCAGGCCGCCACGGGGAGAAATATCGTTTTCTGCAATTCTGGGATTATCTTGCTCTTTGGTTAAATTTGAAATAATAAACCCCTGGACCCGATGCCGCGCCGCCACGGCCAACAGTTCGTCTACGCGGCTAAAAGAAAGATCCGGCGAAAGCTTAACCAATACCGGCTTGGCTGTTGGAATTTGGTCAATGACCGACATCAATTGTTCAAAGCTCGGACCGTCGGTAAAGGGTTGGCCGCCAAAAATATTCGGGCAGCTGATATTCATAGTAAAATAATCGCCTTGATCGGCTAAGAGGCGAAATGAAGTGGCATAATCGGTAATCCCCGCCTGATGGTCAATTACATAAGGACTATTGGTTTTAGCGATGCTGGTACCCAGCGGGATTTTGGAGCCCTGGCGCCGCAGGCGCTGTAAAATTACATCCACGCCGTCGTTTTTGAGACCGTAGTAAACTTGCAGGCTGCGGGATTGAACCAGGCGCCAGAGCCTGGGACGCGGGTTGCCTTCGCAGGGAACAGCAGTAATCGAACCGACTTCCACGAACCCAAAACCAACCGAGGGCAGTACTTTAGTCAGCCGGGCGTCTTTATCGAAACCGGCCGCAAGACCGACCGGATTTTTAAAGACCATTCCCAAAATTTTTTGCTCTAAAGCTGGATCTTGAAAATTAAACAGCCAGCTCACTAAGTCCCGCATTGGGCCAAACCGCCCCAAAAATTCGCCAAATCCTATCATGCGGTCATGGACAACTTCCGGATCAAACAGAAAAAAAACCGGCTTGAGGATTTGAATATAGAGAAGATGGAGGGAACGTTGTTTGTAGGTAGACATAGGAGGGGAAGTTCACTAATCATCATACAACATTTTTGCCTTTTTCACCATGATTTTTAACTTTTTGGGTTTAATCTTATACACACCTTCCCGTAGACATTAAAATCTGTTACCATAATAAAGTATTAATTTACCTATCATGGCAAAAAATCCCATTCTCACGGACGAACCAGATCCGCTGCTGCAGCCGCAGCCGGAAGACGACAGTGTGCCTAAAGAACCAATTCCCGATACTCGCCCGCCTAAGCCGGTAAAAAGAGTTAAGCCTTCAATTGAAGGCATTACAGTACCTTACGCGACCACTCCTCCGCCTCCGGCGACGCTACCTAAGCTGACTGACGCGGAAAAAAAACTTATAGCCGACGACGAAGACCCTAATCCCTTTATTTTTACCCGCCAGCCCGCGGCTAAAATTAGCCTGCCGCCAAAAAAGACCAGTGCGGCGAGAACTGTAATAATTACGGGAATTGTTTTGATTTTGCTGGTCGGTGCGGCCTACGGAGCTTATGATTGGTATATACGCCGGCCGATCGGCCCAGTGCCTCAACGAATAATTTTACCACCGGCCACCAGTAGTGACGATACTCTCAATAATGCGACGACTTCTTCTTCCAGCATGGATTCTTCTCTCACTGCCAGCACCAGCCCCGGCGGCACTCCTCTGAACATGTCCACGACCACAGCCAGTTCCACCATGCCGGCGCCCACGGCCGTGTTGCCGCAGCTAAAAATCAATAACACCCCGACCGGTTATTTAAATGTCCGGCAAACGCCTTCTACGGGTGGAACTTTAGTTACCCAAATCCACCCGGGAGAAATCTATCCTTACACTGCCGTGCAGAATGGCTGGTATCAAATTAACTTGCCCAACGGCAGCAGCGGTTGGGTCAGTGGACAATACGTAACTAAACAATAATCACATGAAAAAAAATAGTTGGTTGGTAAGCCTTGGGATAATTTTGGGGATTATTTTATTTATTATCGGGCTTGTCTATGTGACTCACCCGGCGGCGAGATTGCCGCACTTTTTTCCAGGATATGACGCAACCATGACCATCCCCCACTATAAACACGGCATAGCCGCGTTCATTGTGGGTATTGCCTGCTTTGTCTATGCTTGGTTTATGAGCGGACCGAAAAGAAATACTGCCAATTAAAGATCGACGCAACTTGAAAATCCTGATGTTTGAATCTGCAAACGTTGGGATTTTTTATTTTGTTTTAAGTTTCTTATTTAATCTCTATTTGATCCAAAAAATAATCGAAGCTGCCAAACCGGCCACAACGCAGTACACGGCAAAGGGGGTTAGTTTGTTGGTGTGGAAGTAACGCATTAAAAATTTAACGGAAAAATAGGCGGCTATGGCCGCGGCGATGCCACCGGCTATTGACGGGCCGACTAGTCCTCTAAATGATGGCGTGAATAGCGGCGGCAATTCCAGCAGCGCGGCGGCGCCTATAATCGGCGTGGCTAATAGAAAGCTAAAGCGCGCGGCGTCTTCGTTAGACAGACCGACCAACAAGCTGCCGGCCATGGTCGAGCCGGAGCGGGAAAAACCCGGAATTAAAGAAATAATTTGGCTGGTACCAATTTTTACGGCCTGCCACCAGGTGAGTTTGGCGAGGCGCTGATCGGAAGTAGTATTTTGACTATTGGCAGGCGCGCGCCGGCGCAAGACTTCGGCGCCGTATAATAATAGTCCGTTAAATATTAAAAATAGAGCTGCTGTGCGGCCGGAAGTAAACAGGCTCCTTAATTTATCTTCCAGCAACAATCCCAAAATCCCCGCCGGGATCGTCCCTACCACGAGCAGCCAGCCAATTTTAGCGTAGGTGTCGTTCGCGGCAATTTGACGCTCCGCCAAAGACCGCCCCAGGCCCTTTATTATATTTATCCAATCCTTCCAAAAAAAACAGAACAGCACAATAGCTGTAGCTAAATGCGTAGCCACTAAAAAATTTAAATAAAACTGGTCCCCCTGATGAATATTCCACCCCAGCAACTGCGGCAAAATTACGCTATGGCCAAGGCTGGAAATCGGAAACAATTCAGAAATGCCTTGCAGAAGACCGATGATGATGGCTTGAGGATAAGTTAACATGTGATTTAAGTTTAGCGTGAAAGAGATTTGGGGTCAAAGCTAAAACTTAAAAAACTTTCAAGCCTATCGAAAATAAGCTATTATATACATATTGATAAACTCGTCGATAGATTAGAAGTATCTTTTTCATGCACATTACCCTCACTCAAATAGTTGCCTGGATCGCCACATATAAATACTGGTTGCTGCTGCCGATTGCTATTGCTGAGGGGCCGATTATTAGTATAATTGGAGGGTTTTTAGCATCTATTGGTCAGCTAAACCTGTGGATAGCGTATGCCGTATTGGTTGCCGGAGATGTAATCGGCGACACTTTATACTACTGGATTGGCCACAAAAGCGGCAAGCACCTGGTTCCCCGGTTTGGGCACATGTTTGGGTTGACCCGCGAACGCGTCCAGCTGGTTGAATCTTATTTCCACAAAAATACCAAAAAAACTCTTTTTTTAGGCAAGTTTACGCACGCTTTCGGTGCCGCGGTTCTCCTGACGGCTGGCATGGTTTCCGTAGATTTTTGGGAATTTCTTTGGGTAGAAATCGTTGGCACCGCCATAAAATCTTTCGCCTTGGTTATGATCGGTTACTATTTTGGCCAAGCTTACAACAAAATTGACCATTATATTAACCAAAGCGTTTTGATTATCATTATTGTTGGTGTTATACTAGTAGGAGGATACCTTGTGGTATCTCATATAACTAACAGTTACTTTAAAAAATGAAAGTAGCTATTTTTTCCGATAACTTTTACCCCGAACTCGGAGGTATTCAAGATTCCATATCATCTTTAGGCAAAGAATTGGGTCGCTTAGGCCACCAAGTTCAATTTTACGTACCTTACGCGTCTTCACACGACTACCAAGTCGCCGGCTTGCCGGCCCACGAAGCCAACCTCGGCAAGAACGTTGGCATTTCGCGCTTTTACTCTTTCCCCTACCCCAGCCCAACTAAACAATCGCGCATGGTCATTCCCACCAGCCTGCGCTGGCTGGAGCTAAAAAAGTTCCGTCCTGATATAATTCACACCCAAACCTTTTTTGGAATTGGCCTGGAAGCCATTGCCGCGGCCAAAGCTTTAGATATCCCCATTATCGGTACTAATCACTGGGCCATAGCCGCCTTTGGCCGCTACAGCCCTTTTTCCTTAGACGTATTCCGCCGCCGCAGCCTGCAATATGTAAGTTGGTACTACAACCACTGCGATTTCGTGACCGCGCCTTCCGAATCGGTCTTCCGCGATATGATACCTTATGGTTTTGAAAAACCGCACCAGGCAGTATCTAACCCCATTGAAACCAGCAACTTTACACCTGCCAATTCCCTCTCGGAAAAACAAAAACTCAAACGCAAGTATGGCTTTTCTGACCACACGATGATTTTCGCCGCGCGCTTAGCAGTGGAAAAACGCATCGATGTGCTCATAAAAACCGCAGCCGAAATTAAAAAACAAATTCCCGATGTAACTTTTGCCATGGCTGGCCACGGCGCAGCCGAAAAAGAACTCAGGCAATTAGCTAAAAAACTGAACGTCACCGACAACGTAAAATTTTTAGGCACCCTGCCGCCTGAGCAACTGGCCGAAGCCTATCGAGCCTCAGAAGTTTTTACTATAGCCAGCACCTCGGAGACTCAAAGCATGACCTTAATGCAGGCCTTGGCCTGCGGCCTGCCCGCTGTAGGAGTTAATAACGGCCCGCTACCCGAATATATTACCAAAGCTCACGGCTACATTGTCGAACCCGAAAACCCCAAAGCCATGGCCGAAAAAGTTATGTATTTATTTGAACACCCCAAAACCCGGGCTACCATGGGAAAAGAAGCTTCCCAATATTTACAAAAATTTTCACCCCACGCCATTGGCGAAACCTGGGTTCGCTTGTACCGCCGGGTAATTGCCGAAAAACGAGCGCCGCAACCGGCGACCACTAACCGCGCAAAAAAAATGCCGGTCGTCCTGGCCGAAATTTTGTTTGCCGCCGTAATCGGCCTGGGCTTAGGCGCCTGGCTCTTTACCGAAGCCAATCCGACTTCGGCCTACGCTTTTACCAGCCAAAACATGCAGTACGAGAAACAAGTTCTGGTTACGAAGATCAAGTATACCTATCACTCGCTGGTCAATGATAACGACGCGGATGACCAGTAGGATAATTTTTAATTAAAAATTTTAAATTCAAAACTAAACATTCACTTTAAGTACGGCAGCGGATCTATCCAGCCGCTCAAATCACTTTTGTTCTGCACGTATCCTAAAATATTAATGGCCGTTCCCTTGTGGATACCAAAATGTAGATGCTTGCGCTCGCCGTCGGTCTGCTGACTGTAGCCCTGGCCGAGCACCGCAAACTGTTCGCCCGCTGTCATTTGCTCACCGACCGCGGGTTTTATACTGTTGACATATAAGTGGCCGTAAATTACAGTCACCGGTTGCCCGTTTAAAGTACACGCCTGTACCGCCACGCCCCCGTAGCCGGAAGCCCATTCTTTGACCTTTAAAGGGCCATTACAGGCCGCGCTGACCGGTACAGTAGCATTTTGCTCAGCCGGAGTTGTTTCCAGGTCTACGCCCGTGTGATAGCCGGTAAACCGTTCCGGGCTAATGGGTGAATGGCCGGGTGAGACATACGTGCCAAAAAATACCTTAGTCGCCCGCGCGGCCGCGTTGGTCAGAGGCGGATACAGCAGACTACCAGGAGTTGGCGTAGGGGTTGGGGTGGCGGACGGAGTCGCAGAAGGCAGCGCGGTGGAACTCCCGGTTGCCAACGTAGTGGAAGCGGCGGTTGAATGAGTCGCGGTCTGAATATGAGTACGAGTATACACCGCCACTGCGACAACAATTATAATGATTACCGCCGCACCCACAATAATTGTGGCTCTTTCCGGATTAGTCATACATTATTGTGCCGGGGTACGAGTGGAGGCTGGGGTTGAAGTGCCAAATCCGGCGGGGCGAATCTGAACATTTTGCGCGGTCACGCTGCCGTCGCTGTTAGAGGTTCCCACTACCATCACGTTGGTACCAACCGTTAAGTCGGAAGCAGAACCTTGGTCAGTCTTTAAAATCGAGGCACTGCCCGGCAGAATCACCATCTTGGTGCTGCCGTCGCTGGACTGAACCGTAATACTATTGCTATTCTGGGAGATAATTTGTCCGCTCACCAAACTGCTGTTAGCTCCGCTAGCGCCGGCGCCACCAAAACCAAAGCGCCGCCCTGCCGCCCCCGCCGCACCTGTAGCGCCTGTTCGCGCAGCCGTTGCCGCCGGGGTTTTTCCCTGTTGATACTTCATGCCGCCGTAAAAGCCGCCGGCCACGCCGACAACTAAGGCTACAATTACGACAGTCACCTTGCTTGCTGTTGAATTCATAGTTATTTTAGTTAATAGTTGGAAGTTAAATAATTTTTAATTTTTAATTTAAAATTTTTAATGAATTTAAAATTTAACATTGATCATTGAAAATTAATTAAAAATTAAAAATTCTAAATTAAAGATTTACTAACCTATTCAAACCTCAATGCCTCTATTGGATTAAGTTTAGAGGCGCGGCGTGCGGGGTAATATCCAAATACTACACCAATTACGGCAGAAACGCCAAATGCTAACAAGACCGAAGAAAGAGTAACCTGGCTGGCAATCCCCCCAAAGGCTTTTGCACCCAATGCGGCCAACCAGCCGAAAATAATGCCGATGGTGCCGCCGACGAATGTTAGAAGAATGGCTTCAGTTAAAAACTGAAAATTAATATCTTTGCGGGTGGCGCCAATGGCCTTGCGCAGACCAATTTCCCGCGTGCGTTCCGTAACCGTAGTCAACATCATGTTCATGATTCCAATCCCTCCCACCAGCAACGAAATCCCCGCCACCGAAGCCAATAAGATGGTAAAGGTTTCGGTCACACTGGATGCGGCCGAAACAATATCCGCCTGGTTCTGGACAGTAAAATCGGCCGTGCTCTCGTCGTGCCGCTGCAGCAGCAAATTGGTAACTTCCTGCTGGACCACGTTCATATCGTTGGCGTTATCAGCAGAAATACTAACCGTGCTCAAGTACGGCAAACCATCAGCATTAGGACCCACCATATAGTGCTGCATGACCGTGACTGGAATAAACACCATGTCATCCTGGTTAGTAAAACCGCTACCCCCTTTGGAAACGGTCACGCCAATCACCGTGAACTGCTGCGAATTAATCACAACATTCTGGCCAATCGGACTAACCCCTGTGGCAAATAAATCGGCGGCGGCGGTTGGCCCAGAACCGCGACTTTTGAGTCGTTCGCGACCTGCTGGGCCGTTATAAACGTGCCCTGGGCTATGCTTAAATTTCTGACTTCGGGATAAAAATTATCCGTCCCTAACACAGTTGTATTGGTATTGAGTCCCGGGGTCGTAACCTGGTAGCGTTTAGAAAGTTCCTGGTCGGCAGCTTTAATGTCCGGCAACTGCGCGATCGCCTGTTCATCAGCCGTGGTTAGTGTTTCGGAACTCCCCAAACCCAAACTAACCGGAGAACCCGGCGTGCGCTGGGCGCCCGGCGTAACCACAATCAAATTAGAGCCAATCGACTGGATACTGGAAGCCACCGAAGCTTGCGAGCCCTGCCCAATCGCCACCATGGCAATAACTGAACCTATACCAATCACAATTCCAAGCATAGTTAAAGTCGTCCGGACTTTATTGACCGTTAGGGCACTATAACTTTCTTCAAATAAATCATTCGCCTTCATGGATATTTTTTGAGTCTACAACGCGCTTTTTGGCGTTATGTTCATCTTTTAATATTTTACCGTCTCGAATATGAATAATACGGTCGGCATGTTCAGCCACATAGGGTTCGTGAGTAATCAAAACAATTGTCCGTCCCTGTTCGTTCAAACCCTGGAAAGTGCCCAGCACAATATCGCCGGTGTGGCTGTCTAAGTTCCCGGTAGGCTCATCGGCTAACAACAAAGTTGGATTATTAACTAAGGCCCGGGCAATGGCCACGCGCTGCATCTGGCCGCCGGAGAGCTGGTTGGATAGATGATAGAACCGCGTTTCGTCCAAGCCGGCCTGCAACGATGCCTGTTTAGCTAATTCCTCGCGCTTGGTTTTATCTACCTCGGCGTAGACCAGCGGCAGCGAAACATTCCGCAAAACTGTGGCGCGGGGCAATAAGTTAAAGGATTGAAATACAAAACCAATTTTATTGCGGCGAATAATCGCCAACTCGTCATCGGTCATTTGAGAAACATCGTGACCGTCAAGCAGATATTTGCCTTTTGTCGGCGTATCTAACGCCCCAATAATGTGCATCATGGTCGATTTCCCACTGCCCGAGGGCCCCATAATCGCCACAAACTCGCCGTCGTTAATGATAAAAGACACGTCTTTTAAGACCTTAGTCTCAATCCCGCCGTTAAAATAAGATTTTTCAATATGCTGGCATTCAATCATAGAATAATATAGGTCCCATAGGTTCTATAGGACATATTCCTATAGGACCTATGTTTATTGCTATCTAGCCGCTCCGCCTGTTACTACTCTGGCTCCGCCGCCGGTGAAGCCGCCGCCGCCAAAACCGCCGCCAAGGCCTCCAGTCAAACCGCGAGCCGCGGCCGCGGCCGAAGACCCGGTGGTAGCCGAACTCGCCGACGTCGCGGAAGGATTAATAGTCTGGGTGACTACTTTTTGACCTGCGGTTAATCCGCTGGTAATCTGAACCATAGTATTATTAGATAGGCCAGTTTGGACCGGTACGTCCTGAGGTTGGCCATTACTGCCCAAAACTTGGACATAAGTAGCATTGCCGGTACCTTGAACCGCGGCGCTTGGTACGGCCAACACGTCAGTCGCGACGTTGGTGATAATGTTAGCTGTTACGCTCATGCCGGGTTTGACCTGGCTATTTTGTACGTCCAAAGAAATTTTCACGTCATAGGTAACCACGCCGGAAGTTACGGTGCCAATAGTATCAATTTCCGCGACTTTGCCGGTCAAAGTTAAACCGCTAATTGCATCGAAGGTCATAGTTACTGGATCCCCAACCGCGATTTTAGCCACATCAACTTCGTTTAAGGTAATTTGGGCATACTGTTGGTTGGTAACCTCGGTGGCTACGGTCGTGCCGGCGCTGGCCTGATCACCGGAATTAACATCCAAAGCTGCAATCGTCCCATCAAACGGGGCGCGTATACTATCTTCGTTATAGGTCTGCTCAGCGGTAGAAAGTTGAGCCTGGGCGGAGGCAATTTGAGCCTGGGCGCTATCAATAGCCGCCTGGGTCGGCGCTTCTGTTTTAGTATTCAAATTAGCCTGGGCCTGCGCCAATTGGTTTTGAGCCGAAGTAATTGAGGCTTGAGCCTGGTTTAAAGCTTGAGTTTGGTTTTGGAGAGCGCTGTTATAAGCATTTAAATCACTAACATAGCCGGTTCCATTGATGTTTGGGACGGTAATAGTCCATTCTGTCCCGGCGTTATACCCATTGATATTGCCAAAAGTAATAAACAAACCGTTACCAATTGGCTGAGGAATGTTGCTGGTTACCGGACCGTTGCCGGTGCCTAAGCCGCTGGATGTATAATATAATCCGCCG
>CAWBGV010000017.1:0-5178 GCA_963788395.1 Candidatus Doudnaibacteriota bacterium
AGTTAGCCACAGAGCATCAAGTTATCTTGGCCTACGACATCTCCAGCAACCGTAACGACTGGCGCTTGCTTCAGCCCATGGTTCGGGAAGTCAGAATCAATACCGGGCAAAAGCCCAATACGATTATCGCTGACCGCGGTTACGGTACCAAGTCCAACTGGCGATACCTCAAACGAAATCGGATTTGTGCTTACGTCCCTTACAACACCATTGAGCAGAACTGGCGCTTAGAAGACAGGGGGTTAAAACACCACCATCACCGTACGTTGACAAAGAACTGATGAAATACAAACTGCTGCAGAAAGTCAGGTACTTATCCAAACAAGGACAGGCCATGATGACACGCAGGAGAGAGGACGTAGAACCAACCTTTGGCAACATTAAAAGAAACTTTAACTTCCGTAGTTTTTATCTTAGAGGAAAACCTAAATGCCTGGTTGAATTGGGATTGGTTAGCATGGCTCATAACATCCAAAAGATTAAAACCCATCTTTCCAAAACCCAAAACTTTAATCTTTCAGCCTCCAGATTGGGACACCTGCCCCGTTAAACGGGTAATATACTCCGGTCCGGCTGCTAAAAAACTTTTTGACTTCATTTTTTTAAAATGTTTTCGGACAGTCTGGGGGAGGATTCATTATAAAAGACAATTTACAATTCATTAGTTTGTATATTAATTTAAGTTCGTATATTCGCGAATAGTTTATGAAGCTCTCCCTATTTTCCAAAACCGTTTCTGGCTTCGGTCTGGACATTTCCGGCAGTTCTTTTAAGTTTATGCAGTTGGATAAGTCCGCTAAAGGCTTGGCGGTCAAGGCTTATGGCGATGTTGCGTTGCCGAAAAGCCTGGTTATAAACGACACTGTTAGCGATACCAAGACTTTTTTGGCGTTGCTAAAACAGAACTTAGACAAGCCCCAGTTCGGCAGGCTGACCACAAATTACGTAGTAGCCAGTTTGCCGGAGTCTAAATCTTTTGTCAGGGTCATCCAAATTCCCAAAATGAGCGAGGCTGAAGCTGACAATGCCGTGCCTTATGAAGCGGAAAATTTTATCCCGCTGCCGCTGGATCAGGTTTATTTGGATTGGGAAAAAATCGGCGAAGAAGGGGATAAAATGAATGTTTTGATGGTGGCTGCCCCCAAAGAGTTTGTAGATGTTTATGTGGATTTGCTGGATAAGGCCGGGCTTAAACCCGCGGCTTTGGAGGTTGAGTCGCAAAGCTGCAGGCGCGCGGTACTGTTGCCCGAAAGCCGCGAAACAGTCCTGCTTGTGGATATGGAGGCTTTCCGTAGCAGTATGATAATGGTGGAAAACGGCTTTTTGCAGTTTACCTCGACTATCCCGATTGCCGGCAACAGTTTTACGGAAAGCGTGGCCACAGCTTTGGGAGTTTCCGCGGCCAAGGCCGAAGAAATCAAGCGCAAAGTGGGCATTGCCAACACCGCCGAATACCCCAACATTAAAATTTCGCTGTTGCCCGTGCTTGGCAACTTGGAAGCGGAAATAAAAAATATCTTAAAATTCCACGGCGAACACTCCAGCCGGGCAGGTGGAGAAGGTTTTGCTTATGGGCGGCAGCGCCAAGCTAAAAAATTTGGCGGAATTTTTGGGTCAGCAGCTGGCCGGCAGCGGGGTCGGCAAAGTTGAACTGGCCAACCCCTGGCAAAATGTCGGCACACAAAATCAGTCTTTATTCCAGGAAGACAGTTTAAGTTTTACCACGGCCATCGGTCTGGCCCTGCGGGGCAGTAAATACCAAATTACTTAATATTTTATGGCTAAATCCATTAATTTATTGCCAAAACCCAGGCAGCGGGAACTGCACTACGATTCTTTGCTGCACAGTTTGTGGCTGATGGTCATTTGGTCGTTGTTGAGCTTTGCGGTGGTGTTTATTTCGCAATTTGCGGCCAAATTTTATCTACAGATGCAGGCGAGTGCCATCCATAACCAAATATCACAACTCCAAGACGAAGTCAAAAAACAGCAAAATACCCAAGTCAAATCCCAGTTGACTACCGTCAATAATTTAATTTCCGATTACCATAGTTTAGCCGTGGCCGCCCCGCAGTGGTCAAAAATAATCAAAGCTTTTGCCAAATTGCCGCCGCCGGGAATAAAAATCAACACCTTCGGCATAGATACTTCCAACAAATCAATTTCCATAAGCGGGGTAAGTCCGACCAGGGACTTGGTTATTAAATTGTATAATACGATTCTGGCGGACAGCCAGGATTTTTACGGCATAGATTACCCGCTGGAGAATGTAGTGGCACCTACTAATAATAGTTTCCATTTTACTTTTTATATCCAGGACAAACTTTGGAACCAGTAAAGGCCAAGCGTTTTTTAATTTTGATGCTGCTATGAATAAGTTTTCGGCAAAAAATAAAATAATAGTTTTACTTATAGCGTGGCTGGCGGTAATTTTTGTCATGGTTAGTTATGTTTTTAAAATTTTGGACAATGCCAATAATACGGCCTTAGACAATATGTCCCAGGACCGCCAAAACCTGGCTGTGGTACAGGCCGAGGACCAGAGTTTTAAGCAGGCACAAAGCGATTTGAAAAAATTGGCCGAGCAGCCGCTGCAGCCCGCGGATTTTTTTAGCCGCGATATCACATTGGTCAAAGAACTTGAGATTCTGGAAAACCTGCAGCAAAAATACGGCGTCCAGATGGATTTGTCCGGCGTTTCTGGAACCGTAAATAATTTAACGCCCGCGCCCACCAAGAGCCAGATAGTTGTGGCTCCTTACGGCATCAGCTTAACCGGCAGTCTTGTCCAGGTCACCAATTTTATTGAAGCTTTGGAAAACGTGAGCTTTGTAACCGACATTAACGGTTTGACAATAAGCCTTAGCCAAAATACCGTTGCCGCCAACCTCTCGGCCAACTTTTACCTGCTAAACCAGTAGCCTTATGAAAAATATCGAAATAAATTTTAAAAGTATCGGCGGGCTGTTAAAAAATTTAAGCTGGCTGTTTTTTGCCATATTTTTGGTGCTTTTGGTATTTGAAGTTATGGAAATCCAGAATTCGGTTTCATTGGTTGTCCTGGTCAACCAGGAGCCGGCCGCGCGGCGCCGAAAAAAAATATTTACGACCGGGTGGACTTTGCCACCTACGACAAAAATTTACAGCGGGTCCAGGATGCCCAAAATTTTACCCCCACCGGTGGCATTGTTTACGACCCTTTTAACGACATCGGCACGCCGCCGGAGTCCGACGTTTCCACCTCTACCCCCATCTCAACTTCCACGCCCCAAAGTTTTGGGCAAAACGCTTCTACTACTTCGGCTACGACTACCCCAAAATAGCAACAAACCCGCTTCAGGAGCCATTGAAAGGCGGTTTTGTTTTGGGTATAATATGGATTGATGCACTCGTAGCTCATTTGGATAGAGCGCCTGGCTTCGAACCAGGAGGCAGCAAGTTCGAATCTTGCCGAGTGCACCATTATTATGCACAAAATCAGTTGGGTGATCACAACATTTGAGTCCATTGTTAACTTTGGGGCCGCGCAGCCAAAAGCAAATTAGAGCAAGGGAAATCGAGGAAATTATCAAGCGGGCAAAAAAAGAAATTTGTCTGCCAATCGCCTTGCAAAGTTATATGTTATTTGGCGCCGCTCTGTATTGGGCTGAGGGGAACAAGCAAGGAATGTTTCAATTGGTAAACTCCGACCGCAAACTTGATTTTATTTTGGGTAAAATGGCTAAATAAAGTTCTTCATATACCCCCAGAAATCCTTAAAGGCAGATTAAACATATACCCCCAGCAGAATGAGTTGGATATAAAAAATTTTTGGTCTGAACTTACCGGCATTCCTTTGGAAAATTTTGGCAAGACTTACGTTAAGCCATTGAGCAAAAATTATAAAAAAAATAATTTATACTTTGGACAATCAGGATCGAAGTTCCAAAAAGCACGGATTTCAGGCTGCGGGTTTTTAGCTGGGTTCGTGTGGCGTTGCAAGATATCTCGCCAAAAGTTAACTTGGTGGAACAGCGGTGGCAGAAGTTAAAAGCTATTGCAAAACCAGTAAATTTGCCGTAAAATATACTAAAGTATGCGTCCATAGCTCAGCTGGTAGAGCAGCTCGCTCTTAACGAGACGGTCGCAGGTTCGACCCCTGCTGGACGCACCATGTACCATTCGCTCCGCTCAGGTACATGGCACGCCACACTAGCCGAGACGCTCCAGGCGGCCGCGGGTTTCCAGGCCGAGGAGTGCCTGCGCGACACGATCACCAAGCACCGCGGCGAGTACCTGATGCTCGTCGAGGGATCAGTCCCCCTCGCCGAGGACGGCTGCTATTGCGTGGTCGGGGGTCGCTGAGCCCTGGACACCGTCAGGGAGGTCGCCGCCGGGGCGAAGGCGATCGTCGCCTGGGGCAATTGCGCCAGTGCCGGCTGCGTGCAGGCCGCCAACCCGAATCCGACCCGGGCCACCCCGATTCATCAGGTAATCACGGACAAGCCGATCGTCAACGTCCAGGGCTGCCCGCCGATCGCCGAGGTGATGGCCGGTGTCCTCGTTCACCTGCTCACCTTCGACCGGATTCCGGAGCTGGACCAGCTCGGGCGCCGAAGGCGTTCTACTCGCGACGGGTCCACGACACCTGCTACCGCAGGCCGAACTACGACGCCGGCCTGTTCGTTGAGAGTTTCGACGACGAGAACGCGAGGAAGGGCTATTGCCTTTACAAGGTCGGTTGCCGGGGCCCCTCCACGTACAATTCGTGCGGTATCATCCGCTGGAACAACGGCACGAGCTACTGCGTCTCTAGTCCGGCCATGGGTGCATCGGCTGTTCGGAGGCCAAGTTCTGGGATAACGGGCGATTCTACCAGCGCCTCACGAACTTCCCCGGCTTCGGCATCGAGGCGACCGCGGACAAGATCGGCCTTGTCGCGGCGGGCGTCACGGCCGGCGCGGTGGCCACCCACGCGATTCGCACCAACGTCCGCAAGCGAAAGACCATCGGCGAGCAACCGGGAGTAACGGATGTGATCCGGGATCCCGAACCTCCGCATTCACCGGGCGGAACCACGAAATCCTAAACTTGAGGAACCTTACCCATGAGTGAACGAATCGTTGTCGACCCGGTAACACGCATCGAGGGCCATCTCCGCATAGAAGCCGAGGTGAAGGACGGAAAGATCGTGGACGC
>CAWBGV010000018.1:0-6820 GCA_963788395.1 Candidatus Doudnaibacteriota bacterium
TCTGAAGACAAAATCCGCTTCTTCAGTTCACTGCGGACCACGTTCCAAATATAGTTCAAAATAATATACATAGCGATCGGCCGCAGTTCTTCTTCCAAATCGCGGATCGAAAACACCACTAATTCATTATCTAAGACCACGTTAGTTGGCTGGTTGAACAATCCGGCAAAGGTTCCTTGCGTAAATTTAGACAGCCGCTGGGCCAAACCTTCCGCCCCCACGGTATGGCCCAAAATTTCCAGCAAGTCGTTCATCGTCGGATATTCAGCGGTTTTAAAATCTGAATTTTCGGTAATGTCTTTTTTGGCGTAAGTCTGCCAAATAGCCTTGTCCATTAAAGCTTCTTCGGTCGGAGTTAATTTGCCGATCATTAAACGGCACAAGCCAAGCAAATTCACCACGGCGCTGCGAAGCACGTCCGCGTTGTTTTCGTCCTCAATGGCCACGGGCAAATCGAAAGGATTAATCCTCGAGCGAGAATTTAACGACACGCTCAAATACGTACCGCCTACCGCGTCGGCCAAGTGCTTATATTCATTTTCCGGATCCACCACAATAACCTCCATGCCAACCATCAAACTGCGTAGAATTTCCAATTTACAGCGATAAGATTTACCGGCGCCGGATTTTGCAAGACCACCGAGTTGGCATTTTCCATAGCAAACCCTTCGAACAATATCAGGCTGTTATTATGCCGGTTAATACCGTACAAATGCCGTCGTTCCCGGCAGGTCGGACGACACAAACGGAAAGGCCGTAGATAGCGGGCCGGTATTCATGTTGTTGGCCACTCAGTTGGGTCCAGGCCCAAAGGCAAGGTGGGATTAAGGCCGTCCTGGGTTTGCATTAAGGCGCGCTTGGTCACAATAAGTTTTGCCCCCAGAGACTTTCCAAGGTGGAAGAATTTTTATCCAGTTCCTTTAAATCGTCGGCGTAAAAAGTAAAGTAGAGGGCAAAGCGGAAATACGTTTCTACGCCTGGATAAGTGAGTCGCGCAAATGCTCCACGTCGCCGTAGGCCGTTTCCAGCATCGGGTCGCGAACCGAACCTTTTTCCTGGTTAATGGCCATTTGTGAACCCATTTCCCCGACTTTATTCTTAAGTTTTTTTAGAACTGTTTCCCTGTCGATAGGATAAATGAACATGGAAAGGTCCAGAGCGCCTTCGGCCTGAACAACAAACGACAGCCAGTTGCTAGAAAGGAACCGGGGGTAAGTAAGCACAAAGAAGCTACGGGCGAACTTGCCGTTAAGTTCAAAATAGGAGCTCTCAAACTTCAGCCTGGCCGGAGCGAGCAAATCGCTCAGCGTCGTTAAGCCTTCGCGGTAGGTTTTGTCCACGTCGCCCAGCCGCTTGGAAATATCGCGCTCATTTTCCTGCTCTTTCAATTGCTCCTTGCGCTCCGCAAGCTCTTCTTCAGTTTTAGGTGAAAAGATAGACATTTATTTTGTATTTTACTATAGAAAGATAATGTATTATTATTCCGCGATCTTCACGTCTTTCAATTGCGACAGATAAATCTGTTGGGCCGGATTCAAAATTATAGGAGTTGTAGTAAAGCTGGATGATTTCTTCGGTTTTTAACCGTTCGGCCCGAATGCCAATGCCGGAAAGGTGACGAGTATGGAATTAACGCGCTGATCCAGTTTTTCTTTGGACTTTTCAAAATTTTCAATGCGCTCAACTTCCGTTTTACTTTTACTGGAAAACACCCGGGTCATAATACTGCCTGCGGGTGGAAATATGGTTCGCTCGAGCGGCACGATGATGTAAAAATTCTTGTTCATAATGCTGGCGTTCTCAATCAGCCGGCTGATGAACTCTATATATTCGTTGGTTTGCACCCGCAGCAATTCGTTGGTTTGTTTTTCGGCGATCTTTTTTAATTTTCCAAATAATTTCCTACCTCCATTTTCCGACTTTGCATTAAAATCTGAATGGAAAAATCCAAAGAGTTTAAAAAACGCTGAAATTAAAAATAATGGAATTTTGTTCGTCTTGACTTTTTAAATCAAAATTGGTACTGGAAACTGCCAAAAATCGCACGCAAAGTGCCGCTATCTACCACCACGGTATCGTTCTTAATTTCCGAGATACGCAAAAAGCTCTGGGTAGTTTTCAGCGTGGCGGTATTCTTTTTTCGCATCTCTAATTCCATGGGGTTATATTAAAATGAAAAAATCAAAATGTAACGCGCTAAGTTGTTCATTTTTTGAGCAATTCCATTTCTTTTCGCTGGTTGTCCAACAGCAGGGCGTTGATTTTTTTTAGTTTGTCTTGCGGGCTTTCTTCAATGGCTGCTACCATTTCGGGTTTTTTTATCTCGATATCTTTCATATGGGCGTTGGCATCCAGTTGATAGGCTTCTTTATGAAAAACCAGCTCTTTGGGGCTCATGATAAACTGCAGGATCTTGAATAACATTTTATAGATGGGCCGGCCGTTAATTTTTGCAAAAGCCAAGCCGAGCGCCGGTATGCCAAAAATGACGAAAAAGAAAATTAAAACTACTATGCTTTTGGTCGCGGAATATGCCAAAAACAAAATCATGCCGGCGCCAAAAATAATGCCGAATTGAATGACGGTAAGTGACCAAAAATTTTATCTTCGACGTCCGTAAATTGTGGGACCGGAAATTGCATTTGAATGAATTTCAAATTAAAAATTAAAAATTTCAAATGATAGATTCACAGAACGTTCACTGTAATTATACCATAAAAATTCATTTAAAGCTTTGTTAGATGTTAAACTTTATCATTTAGCTTAGTGTTTTTAATAATAGTGCTGAAAATTCGAAGGAGCTCATCAGATTCTTTCCATAAGGGTTCAGCAAACTTTTTAACACTTACGTCTGCTCGAACTATCATACGAAGCCAATATCTTGTTTCTTTAGCTTCCTTCTTGCAAATTCCCAGCTTATGAACAAAATCTTTTCTGGATTCAGCAGAGTCAGCTTCGCAATAGTTTGCCCCGATTGATGTTCCTGCTCCTTACCAACTGACCGATTTAGGGGCATGGTAATAACATTTTTAACAATTTCTTTCGCAAAATCAATTATACTTTCTCCAAAGTAGGGTTCTTTCTTCTAAATCAAATTTCTGAGCCATATAAAATCCTAAAGTCTCAAAACATTACACCTGGTCATTTGAAATTTTTAATTTTTAATTTGAAATTACTCTTCTCCGGCTTGCAGTTGCCGCAGAAGGTCTGTAAAATCTTCAAATTCTTCTTTGGTCAGATAATTTTTTTCTGCTTGAGGCGATTGGCCGAAGGGTTTCAAAATCGACTTCTTGTTTTAGAATTTCAATGCCGGTGTTTATCTAAGCGCTATAGAGCGGGCTGTGTTCCAGCTGAAAAATAAACATTATGGAAGATATTGTGGGTTAATTAAGGCTTTGATTTTTTCACCAGTTGTTCTTTTTGGCCGCGCCGGAACGTGGCTAAAGTCATCTGCGACGTCTTGGGTGGTTTCTATAGTAGACATCTTCACCGGGCCGGGCTTGGCGAACCTCCTCTATGGGAGCCGAAAATTGCGGCTGCGACTAAAGGGGAACGGAAACAGGAGCGGTTTACTTTTGTAGGGTGGAAACGAGACGCTTTTCGGTTGGTGGTTTAAACTCGTTTTGGGAAAATAGCTTGCCTGTTGAAGCCGGCAAGTTCACAATCCCGCCGCGCAGGCTGGATTCTACTTTGGTTTCTTCTTTAATGGGGCGGAAGGGAGGTAACGGGGACCGGAGGCGAGGGGTAATGGCTTGGGCTTTGGGGATGCTCGGAGGGGTAATGATAGTTACGGGTAACTGGCTGAGCGGACGGAGCAGCCTGAGCCGGAGCTTGTTCTTTGGCTGCTGCCGGCTTGGGTTGAGAGATGGATAAGGGGAATAGTGTTTTTGGTTCAGCGGGCGGATTTTGGTTCAGATAAGCGTCTGGGGCGGGGGCGATTCAGGTTCATCGGCAGGTTGACCGGATAGTAATTATTTTTCGGCAAACATGCTTTTAATCCGACTGCCGATGCTGGTTTTGGCGACTTTGTTCGTTTGGGAAATGGCCGGTTGGTTTACCCGCTGAGGAGTGGTATTGGCGTGGGGCGCGTTTAAGATGTGGCCTAAGTAAGGCTGCTGATAACTACGCGCCGGGGTAACGACAGGTCTTGCCGCCAGTTGCGGCTTTGGTAAAATTGGCCGGGTACCGGTTTTTGAACCGCCATCGCCTGCTCCGCTGCTGAGCCTTCTAATATCTTTTGCAATTCTCCCAGCTGCTTCTCAGTTCATCAACTTTTTCCAACAAGCTCCCCACTCGGCCTTTTCGATGTTGGAAAGGATGAGAGAGGTTTTAATCAGAGTTCTAAGTTTTGATACTTGGTCTGGTTGCATCATGTCTCCAATCCCCTCCTATTATAGGAGGGGCACGGCATCCGCGAAGCGGGCCGGGGGTGGTAAAGTGTGGCTTACCTGGAACCTGGATTCCCAGGGAAATCACCCTTTACCGCCTCTGGTTAATCTTTACGACATCGTAAAGAATTTGACCTGTCTCCTCCTAGAATAGGAGAGATTAGCTATCTTCTTGTCTTCTTTTTTAAATTCTCTAGACTTTTCATCTATAATTTTACTCTCATCTTCATCACTCACGCCAGATTTCTGTGACTCGCTCATTACTCGGGAAAACGTTGGCGGGTTTTAAGAGAATTGCGGTAGGGGGGATTTTTGTTAATGTTTTCGGCGCCATCTAGGGTTGGTAAGTTGGCAATTCCCGGACGAGTTCCCAGTAGCCCTTCGGGTGGCAGTATCGCTATTAATATTTGAGGGTAAAGTATATTGATTACGCGTACATATGGCGTTGAAAGCTCGGGATTGGGGCATTTCCTGATGGGTTATTGGATTCATAAGCCAGTTATACAAATCCAACAAATCCCGCAAGACCTCTTTCTTCCGGTTTAAGCAGCCGCACGTATTTGTTTGTATCCATGAACTTTACAATATGAAAAGCTCCTGGTTCTGTTTTTATGGCTTCACGCGATTGAATGATTACTTGATATTCCCGTAACCAGTTAGCAATAGTGGGCTTAAAACCCATTTGTTGAAAAGCACCTAAATTGGAACCCAATGCAGATGCGCTTATGCTAACACTGGAGAGCATATTTTTAGCTTACTTCCATATAACCTTCCAAACCATAAAAACCTAAGTACTCAGCAATCGATTCCTCACTTGAAGGCCAGTTAAAAGCATATCCGCAAGGTGTGTTTAACAGATCATTTTTTTCCTGGAAGCTCAAAGTGCCAAATCCAAATAAAGTTAAACGAAAAAACCAAAACCATAATATTCGGAGAAGGAATTGCTCCTGCTTATTCCGTGAAGAAATTTGATTCAATTTATCTTCAAGTGTATGAGAAAACGCAATGGCCTCGTCCCACTCCAATTCATAAATATATTCACAGGCCCATATTTTATCGCTTCAAAATTTTCATGCTGAAAAAGCGATGTAGGGTTTAATTCTTTCAAGTCTAGACTATTTTTTATTTTTTGGTAATCCATTTTTTTAACTATCTATAATTTTTATCTTTGCTTGAGTCATGTTCAGTTTACACTTTGAAAATAAGCTTGCAAAAAAACATCAGTAGGAAATCTGCTTACCAAATCTACGAAACCAAAATAAGGCAGCGCCCCTGATAATTCCTTAAGCAATCTAGCTCTGCCAGCTACTGACCACTGTGTATAATCAGTACCATTTACTGGAAAATTACTATCTAAATCCGCCATAGCCGAAAACAGAACATCCGTCATTCTATCTATTTCCTGGATGGATAAAAAACTAATAAAATAATTCAAATCTGGATTTGATAATAGTATTTTATTTATTTTTTCGTAAGTAGTCATGACAGTTTATGGATCTAATCTAGTAATCTCATGGCCGGCCATATCCCTTATAATTATTGGAGTTTTAATGGCTTCTACGACTCCCCTGTTCAAACCAGAAAATTTTGATAAAACGGTCTGGGTTGTTTCTTTACTCTCTTTCCACATTATAGCTAAATTTTTAGCAAAATTAGGATTTTCCATTACTAACTCATTTTTTGTCTTGAAAAGCTCTACGTTTCTCACTACCTCATCATCTATAGCACTAGTCTTTCCCGTAACCAGAAAGTTGGCCATTCTTTCCTTAACAAAACCAGGGTTATCCCTTACGTATTTCGCCCAAACCGCAAAATTGGCTCTGCTGAAATTTTGTCCATCGGAACTACTAAGGCTATGCGGTGCAATCCCTGCACCCTTACGCCCCTCTTCCTTAGCTAATTCTCCTGCCTCCATTTCCCTTTCACCATCACTGATATACATAAATTTTTTGCCTACAGGATCGTAAACCTTTCTGAGGGCATAAGATTCATATTCTCCTGTTTCGGAATTTGCTCTTTGGTCGCCCATATACTCGTAATGCCCAGTAGCCTTCCCTTCTGTTTCCCCTTCTTGAGTGATCAATCTGTTAGCTGCATGATCCTTTAAATGATAGGTTTCCGCCACACTCGTACCGGCTATATCAGCAGGGTCTTTCTGCGCTCCTGTATAAAATTCACCTGTATCCGCTTTATAATATCCCTTTTGGGTATCTTTGTGTACACTTCCGCCGAACATCGCGATCTGAAACGCCCTCCTGGTTGAATGATTATTCTGAAATTAAGGCTAATTTATCTTTATCAATTTTGCAGCTGCCATCACTGGTCTGAAAACTGCCATCATTGAGTTTAATGACTTTATTTTTTGTAACTTTTCCTCCTTATCTACTTCCAATAAATCTGAAGTGTCGTAATCATAGGTGTGCAAATTTTTC
>CAWBGV010000019.1:0-18097 GCA_963788395.1 Candidatus Doudnaibacteriota bacterium
GCTGTTGGAGGCGTTGGACCTCGGCCTGGAACCGCCGCCGGCCGTGTCGGTGACGCTGCGCCCGAAGCGCGACCGCACGCCGGAACCGCTGGGACCGGGCGGCGGCGGCTATGATCCGAGCAAGATGAAGTCGCCTTCAAGCGTCGGGGGCGGTAAGGTCCGCTAACGGCCGCTCAGGACCGGAGCGTCGACGTTCTTACCCCTGCCCCGTCATCCCGGCGAAAGCCGGGATCCGATGTGTCCACACTCGGAAAAGCATGTTTGAGCGCCTGTATACCGGCTTCTCGCGGTGGTATGACGAAACCGAGTTGGCGCTTTCACTCGTTAGTATTATTCCACTCCGTCGTCATCCCCGGGCTTGACCCGGGGATCCAGGCTGCGCCCGCGCGCTGGATTGCCGGGTCAAGCCCGGCAATGACGGAGAAACGGATGAGTTGCCCTGCATGGGGCCGTTAGCGGTCACGACACTATTTTGTTGCCGGCTGGTTGCGGACGCGACTAGCGTTCGATGCGCCGCAGCAAAAGGGCCGTGCGATGCGTGCGAATTCGGGTCTGTTGCTGATTGCATCAAGTATGTTGGCGTGCACCCACGCGGCGTTTGCCGGCCCCCACGCTGACGATCGACACGGCGTCGCCCGGCGCCGCCATTTCCGCCTATCTGCGCGGCGTCAACATGGCCAACTGGGTCGACATCACCGAGACCGGGCTGGCCCCGGCGCTGACATCGGCCGGCGTGAAGATCGGTACGCTGGCCCGGGCGGATCCGGCGTCCGACCTGTTCCATTGGCAGAGCAACACCGAATGCGACGGCGGCTACGTCGATGCCAACGCCACGTTCGACGCGTTCGTGACCGAAGTGCCGCGCCCGCGAAGCTCCGCATGGCCGTGACCTTGAACTACGGCACGAACAGTGCCTGCACCGGTCCTGGCGATCCGAACGAGGCGCTCGCCTGGGTCGACCACGCCGTCTCCACGAAAGCGCCGGTGGACTACTGGACCGTTGGCAACGAGGTGTATGGGGCGTGGGAAACCGATCTGCACACCACGCCGAATGATGCACGACATACGCGCAGGCGGTCGCGACCGGCTACTATCCGATCATCAAGAAGAAGCACCCGAACCAGCAGGTCGGCGTCGTCGTCAATCCGGGCTGGTCGCCGGCCTGGGATCCGATCGTGCTGGCGCAAGCAAAGTACGATTTCGTCGAACTGCATTTCTACGCGCAGGAGCCCGGTTCCGAGAGCGACACCTATCTGCTGCAACAGGCGCCGCAGGCGCTGACGGCACTGGTCAAGCAGCTCAAGACCGAGTTGGCGACGGCAGGGCACCCGAACACGCCGATCTATCTCGGCGAGCTCGGTTCGGTTTCCTACAATCCCGGCAAGCAGACATCCTCGATCACGCAGGCGCTGTATGCCGGCGAGGCACTGTCCGAACTGATGCAGGTCGGCGGCGTCGTGCGCGCCACATGGTGGCTCGGCTTCGGCGGATGCAGCGACGCGTCCGACGGCGGCAATTTTTCGGCTTCGCTGTATGGCTGGCAGTTTCGGCGGCTACGCGATCTTTTCCGACGGGCTGCCGGAATACGGCTGTTCAACGCACCACCGCTGGCGCTCGGCGTGCCGTTGCCAACGGCGCGCGCGCTGTCCTGATCAGCAAAGTGGCACTGGACGGCGAGCACATGCTGCCGGCAACGCTCAGCGGCGCGCCGGCTACCGTGCGCGCCTACGCGATGACACACGGCACCGGCTACGCGCTGGTGCTGTTCAATCTCAACAAGACGGCATCAGCACCTTTGACAGTGCTCGGTCGGCGGGCTCGCGGGCGGCACGGCGACCACGGCGCTACGACAAGGCCGTCTACGACAAGTCGCAAACCGGCGTCGGGCCGGCCCGGTGACCAAATCGTCGGCACCTGGAGCGGCACCTTGCCGGTGACGCTGACGCCGTGGAGCATGACGGTGCTGACCATCACGCCGTGACGTTTTGCGGCTAAACCGGCGGGTGCTGGCGTCCCAGTGCCGGGCGATGGCCAGCCGCGTCGGCAGCCAGACGCGGTCGTGGCCCTGCACGTAGTCGACAAAGCGCGCCAGCGCCGCCGCCCGCCCGGGCCGGCCGACGAGCCGGCAATGCAGCCCGACCGACATCATCTTTGGCGCCGGCCAAGCCTTCGGCGTAGAGCACGTCGAAGATGTCCCGCAGATAGGTGAAGAACTGGTCGCCGGAGTTGAAACCCTGCGCCACGGCAAACCGCATGTCGTTGGCGTCCAGCGGTGTAGGGAACGATCAGTTGGTGACCGCGCGGCGACGGCACCCAGTAGGGCAGGTCGTCGGCGTAGGAGTCGGCGCCGTAGAGGAAGCCGCCTTCCTCCATGACCAGGGCGAGCGTGTGACCGGGCGGCGCGGCCCGGTACCAGCCGAGCGGCCGCTCGCCGGTTATCTCGGTGTGCAGGCGGATCGCCTCTTGCATCTGCGCGCGCTCGTCGCCCGCGGAAAATCCTGGTAGTCGATCCAGCGCAGGCCGTGGCTGGCGATCTCCCAGCCGGCCTCGCGCATGGCCGCCACCGCAGCCGGGTTGCGCGCCAGCGCCGAGGCGACGCCGTAGACGGTCAGAGGGCACGTGCGCGTCGGTGAACAGGCGCCACAGGCGCCAGAAGCCGGCGCGGCGCGCCGTATTCGTAGATGCTCTCCATGTTCATGTGGCGCTGCGCCGAGCCAGGGCGGCGCGCCGACGATCTCGGACAGAAAAGCTTCGGAGGCGGCGTCGCCATGCAGGACGCTGTTCTCGCCGCCTTCCTCGTAGTTGATGACGAATTGCACGGCGACCGCCGCGCCGCCGGCCAGCGCGGGTCGGGCGGGGTGCGGCCGTAGCCGCGCAGGTCGCGGGGATAGGCGGGCTGCTGTCCATCGGGGGGCCTCCACGGCGGGGTGGAATCTGTGGCATGGTCGCCGTTCCGCCCGTCTTTTGCCGCAATTTTTTATCTTCATAAATGAACTGTCCGGTCATTTTTAGATGAACGAGTAGGGAGAGCGGGCCGGAAACGTTGAAAATAAGTAACTTTGCCCGCCTTTTGACCGATAAAATTTTTTGCCCTTGCAGTAATTTACGGAATTTGGTTACCTTGTCACTGGTGACTTGCCGCTTGTTGCTAACCACCGCCGGCCCCACCGCTACCATTTTTGGCGCGTTGACTTCCACCGACTTAATAGTCTTATTTTAGTTTCCGATTCAATTCGGAAACAATTGTTTGAACTTCGGGTAATTCGGGCATGAAAATTTGTTTCTAAATTTGATGCTTCAATTATAGCATGAGGGAAGAGTCAGTAGTAGGTAGTTGGCCAATTATCATGCCAGAGGCAGATCCGCCTCTGGCGGAGAATAATTCCCCCGTCTACCAACTACCAACTCCCCAATTCCCTCTATTTGAAAACAAACGCTAAATGCGCTCATAATAACAGATATGGATAAATTTTTAAGCAGCATCCCCCATAATTTTACTTCACTGGAACGGCGCTTGCTCAAGCATGCGTTTGAATTTGCCAACAAAGCCCACCAAGGACAAACGCGCCGGAGCGGGCAGGAGTATTTTAGTCACCCGGTAGAAGCGGCAATTATTTTGGGACAGCTGTTTCCGGATTTACCTACTCTAGCCGCTACGCTGCTCCACGACGTGCCCGAAGATACCAAAGTCAGCCTGGCGGATATTCGCAAAGAATTTGGCGATGAGATCGCGCGGCTCATAGACGGCGTGACCCAATTGGGCCGCGTGCGTTTAAAAGACAGTACTGATAAATACTATGTGGAAAACCTGCGCAAACTGTTTATTGCTACCAGCCAAGATGTGCGGGTAATCTTAATTAAACTGGCGGACCGCTTGCACAACATGCGAACAATTGAGCATTTGCCGGCGGACAAACAAAAAAAGATCGCCACCGAAACTTTAGAAATCTACGCGCCGATTGCCGGCCGGCTGGGAATCGCCAGCTGGAAAGACGAATTGGAAGATCTTTCGTTCCAAATTGTTTACCCCAAAGAGTACCAAGAAACTAAAACCAAACTGCAAACTGTTTTAGAAAGCCGGGGTGAAGACATTAAAGAAACAGAAAAAAGGCTGGAGCATATCTTCCATATCGAAGGGGTAAAGTACGTCAGTGTTGCCGGCCGGATTAAGCGCTTGTTTTCGCTCTATAATAAACTGCACAAGTACGACGGCGATATTACCAAAGTCTACGACATTATCGCTTTCCGGATTATTACAAAATCCACCGCGGACTGCTATTCGGTTTTAGGGGTCCTGCATAAATATTTTCAGCCGGTACCCGGACGAATTAAAGATTTTGTGGCTACCCCCAAACCCAATGGCTACCAGAGCCTCCACACTACGGTCTTCGATAAAAATGGCTCGCCTTTGGAAATTCAAATTCGCACCGATTTAATGGATGAAGAAGCCGAACGCGGTATTGCGGCCCACTGGTTTTATACCGAAGAAGGCAAGTCCGATAACACCGGCCGCGTCCACGCGCCCTGGATCCGCGAACTGCGCAGCTGGCAGGAAGAAACGACTAATCCGGATGAGTACCTGGAAAGTTTAAAAATAGATTTTTTCCGCGACCGGATTTTTGTCTTTACTCCTAAAGGCGACATTAAAGATTTACCAATTGGCGCCAGTGTGATTGATTTTGCTTTTGCTGTGCACTCGGACTTAGGCTACCACATGATGGGCGCCAAAATTAACGGCAAAATGGCCAGCATTTATGACGACCTGCGCAAAGGCGATGTGGTCGAAATTATTAAAAGCAAAAAAGAAGTGGTCATTTCCCAAGACTGGCTCAAAGCCGCCAAAACCAGCATGGCCAGGAACAAAATCCGCCACTACTTGAACGAACACGACAAAGGCATCATTCAGCGGGTGAAGGAACTAAAGCTGCAAGATTTTAAGCTGCCGAGGTTTTTTAGAAAGAAGTAGTGCAAAAATAAATTGTCGTTCCGACCGCAGCGGAGCGGACAATAATCGCAATATAACAAAACTGAGGACCTTAATTAAAACACAGTCCATCATCAAAGGACTGTGTTTTAATAATTTATGCCGCCTGTTCAAGACTCTTTTCTTCAGAAGGATAGTCAGCAAGCTCCGGAAATGTTTCCAAATATTCATCAAGCTGTTTTTGAAACTGCTGCTGATTATTTCGCAAAAACGTCAATTGTTCAATTTTTTCTTCCGATAATTGTCTTTCTAAATCTTTACGTGAATCTTCATCGGAAGCATGCTGAACTTCGTTCTGCAAATTATTAATCCTTGTCATAGCTATATCCATATAACCTTGCGGATCGCCATACATAGGATTGTACTCTAGGGGCTTTGCCATATATATTAAATAATTATTATTTAATCATAGTGTAACACTTTTCCGCAAAATCCGCACCCTCCTCCACAAATAATCCGCGTCTCTTAAAACATTATATCTTCTTCCGCCCGTTTATACGCGTGGATTTCTTCCGGTTTAAACCATAGCGAAATCTCGTTAGCGGCTTCTTCTTTGTTTTCGCTGGCGTGCATTATGTTGTGGATAGCGCGGCGCTCAACGTTAGCGACCGAGGGAGCATCTACTGAATAGTCGCCTCGAATAGTACCCATCTCGGCGAATACCGGCAGCGTGTTACCCGCCAACTTTCTGACCATATCAATAGCATGAATCCCCTGCACGACCATGGCCACTACCGGTCCGGATTGCATGTAAGCGAACAAGCTTTCTTTAACCATCTTCCCCAACTCTTTAGTATCGGCCGTGCCCTGGGCTTCGATCGGGTCAATCCCATATTCCGTAAAAGTTTTCATGGTCTTCTGTCCCAACCGTTCGACCCACTCTTCGCTCTTGGGGAAATGATTCTCCAAATGCTCGCGGCCGACCTGGACCATTTTTAAAGCGATAATTTTTAACCCGCGCCGCTCAATGCGCTGGACGACTTCGCCAATTAACCCGCGCTTAACCCCGTCTGGCTTAACCAGCACTAACGTTTTTTCTTGCTTGATGATTTCATGTCCATGATAGGCCATCTTATTAAGAGATTAATTATTTAGAAACAACGGTAACACTCTGCATAACCAGCGGAGTAACCGGCGTACCGTCGGTACCGGAAGGGTCCATCTGTAAATTAGGCGTAATCGGCACCTGACCGATTTTATTGACCACATCTTGACCCGAAACGACTTTTCCAAAAATAGTGTACAAATGAGGCATGCTCGGCTGGTCGGCCAACATGATAAAGAACTGGCTACCGTTAGTATTAGGGCCGCTGTTGGCCATGGCCAATACGCCTTGGACATAGCCGGCCTTGTAAGATGCCGTGTTGGGATTCAGTTCATCCGCGAACGGGGCGCCGTAAGCACTTTGGCCGCCCGTACCGTTACCATTAGGATCGCCGCCCTGAATCACAAAGCCTTTGGCCACGCGGTGGAATGTTAAACAATTATAGTAACCGGAATTAGCCAAGCGCAAAAAGTTTTCCACCGCTTTAGGAGCGTCTTGCGGATAGAGCGTTACTTCAATCGTACCAAAATTAGCCACGTTTATATCGACAAATTTGTTTTGTGGGTCAACGTTCATAGAAAGTTTGGCGGTGTCAACATTTCGCACGCAAGCCGCCGGAGAATTAGTTGTTGAAGGGGTGGGGATGCCGGTGGTTGCCGGCGTGGGGGTAGGTATGGGCGTCGGGGTGGTTACCGGAGTAGGCGCGTCCAGTGTTAATGGCGGCTGGTTGGCGTCTTGCGCAAATTCGGCCCGGCGGTCTTGCCCTAATTTCCAGGCAATAACTCCACCAATAGCCACTACAAGAATAATGACAATAGTAATCCCCAAAGCTTTGTTTGACATGTTTCTCCCTCAGATACACCAAAAAGTATATCTTCTAATTATCTTCTGGTTTATTTTACCATAGCCGGGGAATCCTTTCAAATACCTTTCGCCTCTCGGTGTTTGGCAAAATACCGCAATATCAAATATAAAATTCCATCCAATAACACTAACCCACCGAACGTCCATGCAGAAATTTTTATAGTCAGGCTGGCGTACGGGATATGAGCAAAGACCCGCGTAACCGTTAAAATATAGATGAGCAGCCCATTGGCCAAAAAAGCTGAGCCGGTTCCAACCCAGGGCAAAGTACTTAAAAAACCAAACAGCATAGTATACGGCAGTATCAAAGTCAAAATCAAAATATTGACTACGGGCGCGATTAAACTCAAAAGGCTAAAGTTCAAAAGTATCAGGGGCATAGTTGCAAAAGTCGCGGCTAAGGTAGTCAGCAGGGTCGTTTTAATACTGAGCGGATTATCCCACTTCTGGGTTAATTGTTCCAATATCGGCATCAACACGACAATGCCGAACGTGGCCGCAAATGACAGCTGAAAGCCCACATCCCAAAATAAAATTTTCGGATTTTGCACAAGCATAACCAGCGCAGCTAAGAACAGCGAGGGTAATATGTGGTACTGACGCCCAATTGTCGTGGCCACGAGCATTAAAATACCCATAATGGCAGCTCTAACTACCGAAGCCGAAGCACCGGTTAAAATTACAAAACCAATAATCGTCAGCGCGGAAACTACAGAGCTGAGCCGCCGGCCCAAGACATAGACCAATCCCGCCAGGTACGAAATAATAATAGTAATGTTGTAGCCGGAAATAGCAATAATGTGGGAGGTTCCGGTGGCGTTAAAATTATTTATAATATCCTGCGAAAGCGTTTTTTTGGCCCCAATTAATATACCCAACAATAAACTATTTTGGGGCTCGGCAAATTTTTGAGAAAGATTTTTTACGAATGCGGCTTTAATCCGCAGCAATTGCTCCGTGACCCAACTTTGCTGGTGGCTTTTTATAATTAAAATGGAAGGGTAGCGACTGAGGCCATAAATATTGAACCGCTCTAAATATTTTTGATAGTCAAATTCGTCAAAACTTTGGGCCTGCTCAATTTTGCCGCTGGCCACCAATAAGTCCCCGTAAAAATAATGCTGGCCTAATCGCGTGGTTAAAAGCAGACGCTGGTCATATCCTTTGGGCTGGAAAGTTAACAACTGCTCATTTTGACGAACGTCGACATCTTCGACAATATACCCTTCCAGGGTTTGTTTAGTGTTAAAAATTTCTAAAAATTGACTGTCATGATTAGAAGCGTATAACCGCAGCATACCGAATAAAAAGCACAATAAAAAAATTCCTCCGTACAGCACTACTTTGTTCGTGGTAGTTCGTTCGTGTTCGTGGCGGCGGCATGCCAAAGCAATTATCCCGGCGCTCAAACCAATCGCTATAAATAGCCATTGCCGTTCAAACACAATCAAAGACGCCACTAGGACTCCTGCGGCAAAACTGACAGAGATGAAGATGAAAATTTGAGACTTGGACATTGATATTATGTCGACCCGGAATGAAGTTATTTCGCCAAATAAATCTTTCCATTCCGGATTCCGGCTCTTCGCTCCGCTTCGGCGGGAATGACAAATAAAACAGAAATTCAAGGTCAATAATAAAAACCTGTAACCTGTAGTTACGAGCATAACACACCCTAGTTCAAGAAAATCCAAAAAAAATCTAAGTTAAAGAAGACTCCTTGTGTTTTGCTTGATTATAGGCGGTTTTTATACTTTTTCAGAAATATTGGCAATTGTGAGTGAAGCGGCTCGGGTAAATTATCCACCGTGAACCAGCCAAGCTCATCGAACTTATGCGGTTCGCAAATTTTGACCTGAGCGGGGTCTACCAAAACTTTAAAATCCAAAGTTACCCAATGGGTTGTCTGCTCCTCGTGTTTCCGAAAGACGTCGCGATATCCTAAAAATTCATACTGCAGAACGTCCGCGCCGTACTCTTCTTTAATTTCGTGTTTGAGATTGTCTTCAATTGAGTTTTCCCATTCCGCTCCCCCGGCGCCGCAATCCCAGCGGCCCTGCTCATCCCGCGCCCGCTGGCTGCGCTTGGCCAGCACAAACTTGCCGTTGCCATCATGGCAAAAGAAAACTGTAGAAATACCAATAAAATCTATGCCTTTTTTCATTGATTTAGTAATCGATGCCTTTTTGGGCAAGAATACCTTTATAATAAGGATGTTGGATCATTTTCATCTGAGTCACCAGATCGCAGGCTTTTAAAATTTTAGGATACTGGTTGTGGCCGGTAATAACTAAATGCATAAGCGGCGGCTTGATGCTGATTAAGTCTAAGATATCCCGCTCCTCTATTAATCCAACCTCAAGCGCGGAAATAATTTCGTCCAAAACCACCAGCTCGTATTGGCCGCTGGTAAAAATTTCCCGCGCGCGCTCCAGACCCAGTAAGGCTTGGCGGATGTGCTGTTCTTTTTCTTTTTTATCGCCTAAAATTCCCACAAAACCCAAACCGACCTGTTCGTTTTCAATGTGACCTATAGATCCTGTAGGACGAATGTTGTTAAAAAAGTTAATCTCGCTGGACACCGGCCATTCTCCGTCTTGCCGCTTATCAGTTGTCTCCGCTTTGGCCTTTACAAACTGCAAAATAAATACATCCTTACCGTCCCCCGCCGCCCGCGCCGCCATGCCCATGGCCGCCGTCGTCTTCCCCTTGCCGTCGCCAATATAACAAATCACCAATCCCCGAGGTTCGTCGGAAAAAGTTTTGGGCATAGTGACTTTTTTCTTTTGAGTCATACAATAACTTTTGCAAACGAACAGAGGTCTCCCGCCGTCCGTGCATATGCAATTTTCGAATTAGCTCATAAACCCGCCTGCCGGCGAGGCAGGTGGACAAACTACGTTCGTCGTTCAGCGTCAAATCTGCGTCCTCATCCGCGCAATCCGCGACTGTTTATCCACACTTGCTATACCCGCAGACCTCGCATTTCATGCAGCCTTCCGCAAACACCATCATGTTGGCGCAGGTCGGACAGACCGGGGCGTTGCCTAAGTTGGCAATCGAAACTTTTTGGGTCTTTTGGTAGGTCAGGTGGCCGTTAGTCTTCATGGATTTTTCGGTTACCGTTTCTTTGATTTCTTCTTCGATTCTAACCTCTGTGGTGACCGCCGCCGGAATTTGCGTAACTAACGGTTGGGCCGCTTGAATCGGCAAGCTCAATTGCTGCTGGTTGCGCTTAATGTGCTTTTCCAAAATTTTAGCAATAGCGTCGGGCAGCGAAAAGACCATGCCGTCTTGATTAAACGAAACATCCGGCCCGCGAATGCCTTTGAGTTGGTCAATAATTTCTTCCACCGCAATATTAGAACGCAGAGCCGTGCTGATTAAACGGGTAATGGCTTCGGTCTGGGCGGAAAAGAAGCCGCCGGCTTTGCCCAGTGTGGCAAAAACTTCGAACGGACCGTTTTCGTCTTCATTGATCGTAATAAACAAATTGCCATACGCGGTGTTAATTTTATAGGTCATGCCCTGCATCACGTCCGGCCGCTGGCGGGGAGCAATTTTAATATTAACTGTATCGCCGGAAATCGACATAACTTCCTGGGTCCGCTCTTCTTTGGTCTGCTTGGCTTTCAGTTGGTCAATCACATCTTTTCCCAGCTTGTTGCTGTCGGTAGCCAAAATTTGTTCATCACGGCTGCCGTCGCGGTAAATCGTGCCGCCCTTGCAGCCTAAATCGTACATCAATTCATACAGTTGCTTGGTCTGATCTATCGTATAGTCACTGGGGGCGTTACAGGTTTTAGAAATGGCCGAATCCGTCCAGCGCTGGACCGCGGCTTGAACGCGGACATGTTCTTCCGGCATTAACTCCATAGCGGTCGCAAAATATTTGGGAAGGTCTTGGCCGGGGTTGGCATCCAGCCAGTCCTGGGCCAGCTGAATTTTTTCTTCGTGCACGCCCAAACGCGACTTGCGGAAATACGTCCAGGAAAAGAAGGGCTCTATCCCGGTCGAGGTCCCGACCATGGTTCCCACCGTTCCCGTTGGCGCCTGGGTCAAAATAGTCACATTCCGGATACCATACTTAGCCACCAGGTCACGAATATAGTCCGGCATCTGCTTCATAAAGCCGCTCTGTAAAAACTTATCGGCCGCAAATTTAGGGAACGCTCCTTTTTCGCGCGCCAGCTCTACGGAGGTTTCGTAGGCAGTTACCGCAATAAACTGATAGATCTTGTCGATAAATTGCACTGCCTCGGGGCTGCCATAGCGCAAGCCTAAATGGATAAACATTTCCGCCAGACCAATCGTGCCCATGCCCACGCGCCGTTCGCTCATTTGCTGTTCGTGGTTTTCGTCAAAGAAGTAGGGCGTTGCGTCTATAACATTATCCTGGAAACGCACGGCGTACTGGACCGTTTGCTTGAGCTCGTTCCACATTACCTCTTTATTTTGTTTGTCGACAAACCGTGAAAGATTAATGTGGCCCAAATTACAAACACCCCAGGCCGGCAATGGCTGCTCGCCGCAGGGGTTGGTGCACGGCAAATCCGCAAAGTACCAGGAGTTAGAATAGTAGTTCGCCCGGTCGATAAAATACATTCCCGGTTCGGCGCTGCCCCAGGCCGAAGTAATAATATTGTCCCAAATATCGCGCGCGCGAACGGTTTTATGTTTAATAACTTTACCGCCCAATTCCTGCCAGCGGGTAATGTTGCCGTCCCATTTGGTGGCATATAAAGCATCCGAAGTATCGGGGAAGACCAGGTCCCAGCTTTGATCCTGTTTAACGGCCTGCATAAACTCGTCGGTAATACCGACCGAGATGTTGGCATTGGTAATTTTACCAGCTTCTTTTTTGGAATTAATAAAGTCGATTACGTCCGGATGCCAAACGTTGAGAATTAACATTAACGCGCCGCGCCGGCTGCCGCCCTGCTCGATTAAACCCGTAACAAAGCTATAGAGCGAAGCCCAGGATACCGAACCCGATGATCGTCCGTTGACGCCTTTAACATAGGCATACCGCGGACGAAGCGTGGAAACATTAATTCCGACCCCGCCGCCGCGCGACATAATCTCTGCCATCTGGCCGAGCGTATCAAAAATACCCTGTCGCGAATCTTTTGGCGACGGAATAACGTAACAATTATAAAAGGTTAAATTCTGGCCGGTACCGGCGCCGGTAAAAATACGGCCGGCTGGAACGTACTTCCAATCTTCCATTAACTTGCGGTATTTTTCCTGCCATTCGGTTTTCTTTTCCGCGGTTTTTTCTACCGACGCAATATGCCTGGCAATCCGTTCAAACATTTGTTCCGGCACTGTTTCCAAGGGCTTATCAACATGCTCAATGGCCCGCTGCTCTATAGTCCCGTCGCGCAATTTAACGCTGACTTCCCGAGTCGCGCTATTAAAAGCGTCCACCACCCCAATTTCCCGCTGGCCGGTTTTGAGATTCACGCACACCACCACCGTATCGCCCACAGCCAAAGTTTCTTTTTTTGCGTCTTTTATAGCGTACCGGTCTAAAAAGATTTTTTCTCCCAATTCGCTTAAAGCATTCTTGGTTCTGGTTTGAAGATTTTCTTTGGCTTGCATAGAATTTTTGATTTCTGTCCGAATGTGGTGGACTTAATAGTTACGTAATTGTAAATTTTTTATTATTTTATAACTTCCTGATCTCCTGCTTAAACTCATTGACGTCGTCAAATTGCCGATAGACCGAGGCAAACCGTATATAAGCGACTTTATCAATCCGTTTCAGGCGTTTAATCACAATTTCCCCAATATCCAGACTTTTAATTTCTCCGTCTTTGGCTTTCTTTTGAATTTCCTGCTCTATTCCGGAAATGAGCTTGCGCATAAGCTGATCGTTGTGTTCCCGCTTTTCCAAAGCCCGCTTAATGCCCCGTTCCAGCTTCTCCCGCGAATAGAGCTGTTTACTGCCGTCTTTCTTGACTACGGTTAGATCCAAAATTTCAATTTCTTCGTAGGTGCTAAAACGGAAGTTGCATTTTTCACATTCCCGCCTCCGCCGAATGGCGCCACCGTCGTCTACCGGGCGACTGTCGAGAACCTTGGTATCTTCATTTTGACAATTTGGGCAACGCATTGGATATTGAGTATAAGATATAATAATTAAGATGTAAACCGGATGGCTGGGATATATATCTTAATTACTATTTCCTACCTTTTGGGGCATTTTGGGGTCATTTAAGAAAGGCTGGAGACCATTAAAACTACCCCTCGCTTGGCTGCTTCCCTTCTTTTGTGGTTTTATTTGTATTTCGTAATAACCGACGGGTTACTAGATGTAGTACTTACCTTAAGTATTGTAGTACTATATATAGTCGGGGTCAAAAAAGAAAAAAACCCAGCAAACGGGGCCGGGAGAGAAGCTTTAAGCTAAGATATCCACAGAGTGATCGCGGATGCGCTAAGAGCGCGGATAGGAAAACTTAATATAGCCTTTGTGGTATTGGCGTCATCCACGGATCCGGGATTATTCTAAGTCCCGGCAGCTTTCGGCCGCCATTTTTACATAGTCGGCGCAGGCCTTAAATTGGTCATCTTCGAACTTGCGACAATAGTCTACAGTTTGCTCGCAAATCTGGACGCAAAGGCTAACCGTCGCTCTAAAAAAGTAGGACTTGCGCTCTAAAAAACCAATGGTCAGCTCACAAAACTCCGAACAATCCTGAAGCTTGCCAAAGTTGACCGGGTCAGAATAATTACCTCCCAACTCTAATGAATAGTTCATGGCCTGCAGGCACAAATTATGGGCATTGGTGCAGTCAATCACGCACTTTTGGATTTTACCTTCTGGAGTATCTAAATCTATAGCGGCCTGCTGCCGCAGTTTCTGTTCTAAAGTCTCTTCGACAATTTGGCGAATATGAGATTCTTCGGATTGATTTTGATCGTCATTGGGCATGGGAGTTGGGAGGGGGTTGAAAAGTTTATAGTTTAATAGTTTGTAGTTGGTAGTGGATAGGCGGAGAACAATTAGTATAATTCCCCCAACTACCTATTCGACGTTTCCCTGAGCTCAAAATTAAAAACCTTCGGGGGCACAGCCGAAGGTTTTTAGCTTTACTCTAAACTCTAGGCTCTATCTCGTTAATGACGAAATGAGGTCCATGAGTCCCGGATTTTGATACCGGGCTGGTTGATTGGTGTGCGCACCGGCGACTTGGCCGGCAGGCGCAGCCTGCGCCACGGCCGTAGTGGCCGGAGCCTGCGAACTGCCAAACAGCGAAGCTAATTCTTGGCCGGTAGACTGGGCGACAAAAACACTATTATCGCTGACGAGGGCATAATTTTGCTGTAACGGCGCAAACAAATTAGCATTTAAGAACATGCTATAGGCATGGGAGCTGGTATCTAACACGGCCATAACCCGGTCCGGACTGAATGGGTCGGGCAAGGGCGAGTGAGTTCCGTTGAAACCCGCATCGGTTACGTTAACCGAAAACAGGAAGGCCATCGAGAAGATGGCAATACCCAGCAAAGAAAAAACTTTGCCCGGGGTTTCGTGGGTTAAAAATTTGGTCATATTTTTTATGCAATTGAAACCGATGCAAAATAAAAGAAATACTCGCGCGGATGCATTCCTTTCTATCATTTGCTTTTTGGAATCAATTTCTGTACCAGGGAGCTACGGAGCAAAAAAATACACAATATAAAAAATATATCCGTGCAATTTCAGCTAACCAATAGTCCGTGGATTTTTGTTTTTGTTTCTTAATCGATATTTTACGGCCTATTTTGGACCGCAATCGACCTTTTGAAATATCTGTAGTAATTATAGCACGTTTTTGGTTTTTAGGCAAGCAGGGATAACTAAAACCGACCAGCGCTCTAAGCTGGTCGGTTAATTTGGAATAGACTATAGCTTACTTCATTTTTTTTCTAATGAATGCCGGTATGTCTAACTCGTCGTCGGAAGGCGGGGTGTTGTCGCGTGATTGGATTGACGGATTGGCCGGTTGGATGGGTTGGACCGGTTGCGCCGGGATAGGATTAAATAATGGTTTGCGGATTTCCATGGGCGGCGGGTTATTTTGAGGAAAAACCTTGGGCTCCACGAATTGCGGCTTCTTGCTTTCTTCCGGCATAGACATAGAAAGTGGAGCAGGTCGCTTGTTGCTCTCGTCAAAACCCGTGGCAATAACCGTAATGCGCAGCTCTTCGCCCATGGTATCATCTATTACTGTTCCAAACTTAACCTTAGCGTCAGGGTCAATACTCTTGGTAATAACTTTGGCGGCTTCGTCTATTTCGTACATGCCTAAACTGGAACCGCCGGTAATGTTAAACAGCACGCCTTTGGCGCCGTCTATGGCCAATTCCAGCAGCGGTGAATTAATCGCCATCTTAGCAGCTTCCTGGGCGCGGTTATCGCCCCCGGCATGACCAATACCCATTAGGGCTGTGCCGGCGTCTTGCATGATGCTGCGCACATCGGCAAAATCGGCGTTGACTATTCCGTGGGTGGTAATCAAATCGGAAATCCCGGCAATGCCCTGGCGCAGAACCTCGTCTACAGTTTTAAAAGCGTCGATGAGAGAAGTCTTTTTATCTATAATTTGTAAAATCCGGTCGTTGTGAATGGAAATAATGGCGTCAACTTTATCTTTAAGATTATCGTAACCGGTTTCAGAAACCTCTTTGCGCTTGCTGCCTTCAAAGGTAAACGGTTTAGTAACGACCGCAACAGTTAAGATGCCTTTATTCTTAGCCAGCTCGGCAACAATCGGCGAAGCTCCGGTGCCAGTGCCGCCGCCCAAACCGCAAGTAATAAATACCATGTCCGCATTTTGAATCACTTCTTCCAGTTCTTCCACGCTCTCTTCCGCCGCCTGCCGCCCCAACTCCGGGTTCATGCCGCTGCCCAAACCTTTGGTAATCCCTTTACCAATATGGACCTTGCGGTCGGCCTGGTTGTTGTGGAGCGCCTGGGCGTCGGTATTGACCGAAATAAACTCCACACCTTTAATACCCAGCTCAGACATTCGATTTACAGCGCTGGTCCCCGATCCCCCAATCCCCAACACCTTGATTCTGGCAAAAGTCTCGATTTTTGGTTTAACTTCCATAGGTTTTTTCATGTCTATTGATAAGATAAGTATATAAGAATATATAAAAAAAGACAAAAATGTGTGCGTAATTTTTGCTTATAGTTTTGATTTTATTTTTATTATTTGGCTACCCCCACCCTCACGGATGTTCTCGCTTGCTGTATTATAGCACAAAATGGGGGGAGTGCAAAAGAGTTTGCTCCAAGAGTCACCCTTGGCAAGGGTGACCCTTGGTTAACTTTAGTTACGCTGCTGCTGCCCGTGCGGACCTCCGAGCACTTTTAGCTTGTTCTGCTTCCTGCTCCGCCTCGCGCAAGGCAGCAAGCATCTTAGGGCCCATGCGATATGCCTGATTTTCTGTCATGGTAGCGAGAATTTCATTTAAATTCATGTTTAAAGGACGGTTATCATCTTTTACCCACATAGTATCTCTTTTACGGGAACCTTGTGGAAGCATATTTTCCGGAAAAGGTTCGCCGGTGGTGGATAAAAAAGAAACTTCGGGTCTTCGGACTCCATAAAACGTAGGCTCCCGCGCCCATGGCTTTAGCTCCGGTGAAGCCCCCGGCTTCGGAGTTAAATTTGCCGTTAATGTCAACTAATATCCTACCATACTTTGGCGAATTAATAACAAAACCATTATCAACGAGCTCGTTCCATTGTGACTCAGTTTTTTCAACAGTAGCCTTTTGCCTTTCACTGGCCTGCTTTAAGCCGTACTTTTCCAATTGTTCGTCGGTCAACTTTTGTAGGGGACTCAGGCCATCCTTAAAAAACTGTACTAACTTTTCAAAATTTGCCCTGCGGCCCAAACCTAAAAGCGTATAGGGAGAGTCCTTGTAATATTTCTCTTCGTTGGGAAACGACCTATTGTCTTCCTGGGTAACAAATTCCACCGCTTTTTCTATGGCAGGGTTATCACCTAACAGCTTTTCTGCCCGCAAATTATCATACACATACTTAGTAGTAGAAGTACCGCGCTTTGATTCATCGGCATGGTGGTCAAAATAAGCGGTGAGCGGTTGTCCACGTATGGCTCCCCTGCCTCCATGCCCTGATAGGTAACGTTAAGCCTTCTTTATTGCCGGTATCTAAATGGATAGAATTTTCTATGATCTTGCCGGAAGGGACGTAATTTATTTTTACAACATTCATGCCTGCCGATCGGAACAATTGCAAAGCCGCTCTGCTATCGAGATCAGTAGCGCCGCTAAACTTTTTTGTTTCTATAGTAAAAGTTTTTTTAAGATTCCTGAGGGCCAATAAAAACCGTTTTTCCCGGTCTTCGGGTTTTTTTGGATCCAGTGTTTTCCAATTCTTTACGCGCTCAAGGGACAAAAGCGCGCGTTGCCGTTCGGCAGTCCAGTTTTCTTGGTCAATTACTCTTTTTTTTTGGATCTTCGGCATCTTTTCCGCCATGCCGCTTGCTCAACAATTTTTCCAGATCAAACGCTTTTACGCCTTTAGGCAGTTTCCACGTATCCGCTTGGATATCCGGATTGCCCTCCTTAGCCAAGATTATCGTAATATTGCCTGGCTTAAATTCTTTACCTTTTTTTTGATAGACTTCTTCGAGTTTCCTAAAGTTTTTTCCAAAACTTTTACCGCTTTTTCTTGGGCAACCGCGTCATCCTTCCATTCCTTGTCTATTACTAATTTAATATGTTTATGTTTGCCTTTAAATTCACCCAGGGCTTTTTTTGACTCAACTGTCCTGGCGTCCTTTTATTTCTTTTTCCACTTCTTTTTCTCATCTCCGCCACCAGCTTGATCTGTTTCTTCTTCGTCACCATCTTTCTTTTTCTTTGCTTTTGGCTTTTTCTTAGGCTCCAATTCTTCCTCTCGCTTTTTTCGATAAACGTCCGGTTTAAAGCCGGTCTCCCATTCTTCGCCGGTAGCTTCTTCAAACTTTTCCATCAATTTTTCCAAATCATCTGTTAGTTTCATAGGCTTCTTGTCGCGGACGGCCCGAATACGCTTATCTAAATCGGCCACTCCGGCAAAATAATCTTCTATTTCTTTTACCACCGCTTCCAGCTTTTTAACTTCGGCAAAGTATTTTTCGGTATTTGGCCCTTCCTCATGGGAAAGAATTTCGGGCGTGCCGGAGGCGGGGTT
>CAWBGV010000020.1:0-150378 GCA_963788395.1 Candidatus Doudnaibacteriota bacterium
GCATCAACCGAGAACCTCTGGCCGAACCGGTTGCCGTGCCAGCTTAAAATCCTTACATAGTTTAGTAATTAAACCATTCTTAATGGCCGTTTTTTCTTTGGTATTAAGAATTTCGTAATTTGACAGTCTTAGAATATGTCTGTTATAGTACATTTATATGACACAAGCAAACATCAACAATTATATAACTGTTGACCCTAATGTCGCTCATGGCAAGCCGGTCTTTAAAGGTACTCGTATAATGTTGTACCTTGTTTTAGAAATGCTTGCTGCTGGTGAAACAATAAATGATGTTTTAAAAGCCTACCCAAAACTTACTAAAGAAGCTGTAGAAGCTGCCTTAGGTTTTGCTGCTCACACTTTACAAGTGGGTGAAAGATACATAGATTTCCCCCAAATCCATGGCTTTAAAACTGCTCATTGATGAAAATGTACGTAGCGAAGTGTACACCTTTTTGCAAGACGCCGGGCACGACTTAAAAAAATTGCCGGCGGGCGTTTCTGACGCCGAAATAGCTGAATGTGCTGCCGAAGAAAAAAGAATTATAATTACCCACGACTTAGATTTTTCAAATATTTCTGTTTACCCTCCACAGAATTACGCAGGTATTGTAGTATTACGAATTTCACCTCCATTAGCCAACACCATTTTAGAGGCGTTGGCTAATTTATTTGATACATTAAAACCGGAAGAATTTAACAATCGGCTAATCATACTTGAGCCGAGCGGTTTTAGAATTAGAGAGGTCGGAAAATAATCAGAGAGTAATATTTTAATAACGAACAAATTATGAAAAAACAGCCAAAACTTTTGTACGACAAAGACCCTTGGATGTTAGCTGAAGATATTCCTGATAGCGATGTCTTCTTTTTCCAAATACCTATGTCCTGTTTCGCCAGTGATACAAGCTATCCGTTTTTGAAAAGTTCCAAAAAAGTCCTTACCCATTACAAAAAATTCCACATGGATTTTTACTTTGGGGAAAAAGATTCAAATGACGTAGCAGACAGTATTATGCAAGCATTGCTTGGCCGCTCTGCTTTTGGAAGCGACCTAAACAAAAATATTGTTATTTGGTCTCACAAACTTATTGAATTTGCTCAAGGAGTCGCAAAGCAACCCCTAAATTCTTATACCAATAAACAATTGTGGCAAATTTACGACGAACATGACAAAGTTCATACCAAGCTCTATACCTATGGCTGGCTGCCGGTTAGTGTTGATATGTTCCATAATAACTTTACTAAGGTACTAAAAAGTTATTTGTACGGCATCTGTAAAGATAAAGCTGAGGCTGAAACTGCCTTTATCGTGCTAACTACGCCAAATAAAAAAACTATCGTTGCTGAAGAGAGGGAAGAATTTTTAGAAATTTACGAAAAATACTACAAATTTTTAGACAAACCAAATACAGAATTAATAAGTGCCTTGCAAGTTCATCAAAACCGCTGGGGACATATGGGCTATATTTATGCAGGGAATGTCAAACCGTTTGGTGCTGACCATTACTTAAAAGAAATGCAAGAGTTGGCAGCAAGCAACGTAAAAGCCCGGGATATTTTAAGAAAAGAAACTGACCAACTCAAAAAAGCTAAAGAAAATCAAGAAAAACTGTACAAAAAATTGAAAATGAGCTCACAGTATAGGCAACTGTTCCAAACTGCCGCTGATTTCGCATTGACGAAGTTAGTACGTAGGCACGCTCAGCTTATGGATTTGTACCTCATGCACACGTATCTTTTGACCGAAATAGCCAAGCGATTAAAACTTTCCCGCTATGAAGTGCAGTTTATGCTAAAAGATGAAGTATATAAGGCTTTGGTTAAAGGGAAAGTTCAAAGAAAAACATTAAAAATTAGACTGAAAGAATGTGCCTTGTATACTGAAAAAGATTTTGAGGCCATATATATTGGTAGCCAAAAGGATAAAATAACCCACAACCTGAAAAAAGTTATTGATAAAAACCAAACTGAGTTGACAGGCCAAACTGCGCAACCCGGCATTGCTAAAGGTGCTGTAAAAATTATCATACGGGCAAAAGACATGGGCAAAATGAATAAAGGAGACATTCTTGTTTCCATTGCAACTGACCCTGATATAGTTCCGGCTATGAAAAAGGCAGCAGCTATTGTAACCGAACAAGGGGGTATAACTTCGCACGCAGCAATCGTCTCACGGGAATTAGGAATTCCATGTATTATTGGTACCAAAATTGCTACTAAAATATTCAAGGACGGTGATATTGTTGAAGTAGATGCTAATAAGGGGACTATAAAAAAGTTATGAAATCTCGCTCAGTAGTTATTTATATAGGCGAAGCTAAGATGAATTTCTATTCATGGAAATTCATCACTGACGGCTTTTTAAAATCTGGCGCATCAATGTATATTGGAGCACCGCTTCGGTCAGCAATTACCATAGCAGTCAATGATGAGGGTAAATGGGGTGTTGAGCAAGCTCGCTGGAACTTTTTGGGACGAAAGGTAAACGAAAAACTCGTCAAGAAAAAATTTGATTTAAAAAAATATGTAGCAGAGCATTTGGATTTAGGTGAAAAGCTTTTTCAGCTATGCGATGAAATATTAACTAGTGATAATAAGAAAGCGGAAAATGAAATTTTTGCGGCTTGGTTTATTAAAGTATGGCCTCTGATAGTAGACCTTAATCGGCTCGGTTTGGCCGCTGTAGTAAGTGACTTTGAGCATGCCTATTTAAGTAAAAGTTTAATCGATATACTTGAAAAACACCTTGCTGATACAATAGAAGTGCAAAGCTATCTTTCTACACTCATTAGTGCGGATTTTCCAGATTTAAATTGGCAAGAACGCTTAGAGTTTCTGGCTTTATTAAAAAAATATAAAACGATTGAAAAACTTGCTGCTTCTACAGATTTGGCGGCACACATTAATAAATACTGTTGGATTAATTTTGGTTATATTGGGCCAATTTGGACAAAAAAGGATTTTATTGCAAGAGCTCGTGAAACTTTACTAAAGCCGTCAACACTTTCTCAACAATATAAACAGCATAAGCTTCATTTTTCCAATTTAATAAAGGAGCAAAATAAAATAGAAATAGAACTTAACCTAAACAAATCAGAAAGATATTTATTTAAGGCTGCCAGGACATTTATGTTCGTCAAAGCATACCGTCTGAATGTTCGTCATAAGGTTCAGTATGCTTCGGAAATTATCTTTGAGGAACTTTGTAAGAGATACAAGCTCTCTATTGACAGCTTTCGCTATGCGCAAAGAAATGAAATATTAGACTTTCTCAAAGGGAAAAAAATAAGTATGAGGCAGATAGTCAAACGGCGTAATGGAATTGTTGAAATTACCGAAAATGGAAAGCAAAAACTTATAAGTTTGACTAAAGCCAAATCATTTTTGAAAAGAGTTCTTATCCCCGAGATGATAACTGCAACAGATACAGTGAATGGCCAAGTAGCCTTTATAGGTAAAATTCAAGGGAGAGCTAAAATCGTTTATAATACTATGGACATGGCCAAAGTACATAAGGGCGATATCTTGTTTGCTGTGACTACCACACCTGATTTGCTTCCAGCAATGAACAAAGCAGCAGCTTTTGTGACTGACCAAGGAGGTATCACTTCGCATGCTGCTATTGTTGCCCGAGAATTGAAAAAGCCTTGCATAATTGGGACTAAAATTGGAACAAAAATTTTTAAAGACGGCGATATGATTGAAGTTGACGCAAATAGAGGTATTGTTAAGAAAATATAACTATGCTCATAAAGCATTTCAAAAATCTGACCAAAAAGGATGTTGCCATTGCCGGAGGTAAGGGTGCTTCTTTAGGTGAAATGACACATGCTGGTTTGTCAGTTCCTCCCGGGTTTGTTGTTTTAGCGGAAGCCTTTGACCGGTTCTGTGAAGAAACCGAAGTCGTAGAAGATATAGAAGCCATTCTTAATAAAGTTAATCATAAGGATACAAATTCTGTTGAGCAGGCATCGGAAAAAATACGCCAGATAATCCGTAATGAAAAAATGCCTATGGATATCGCCACAGAGATTCTGACTAATTTTAAGAGACTTAGGGCAAAACTTGTTGCGGTAAGGTCTAGTGCAACAGCAGAAGATAGTAAAATTGCTTCTTGGGCAGGGGAGCTTGAAACTTACTTAAACGTTCAGGAAGGGCAGGTTTTAAAATATGTGCAGACATGCTGGTCTTCTCTGTTTACCCCACGAGCTATTTTTTACCGCTTTGAGAAAAAACTACAGAAACAAAAAGTTTCGGTAGCTGTAGTAGTGCAAAAAATGGTACAGAGTGAAGTCTCCGGTATTGCTTTTACTGTTCACCCGGTGACTAAAGATTATAACCAAATGGTAATAGAGGCGGGCTTTGGTCTTGGAGAAGCTATTGTTGGCGGCTTAGTTACCCCAGACACCTATGTTATCCATAAAAAGAATCTTAGTTTGCTGGATTTAAACGTTTCCGAACAAACAATGGCCATTGTAAGATGGGTTAAAGGAAATATCCATAAGAAACTATCTAAAGTTCAAGGAAGCAAGCAGAAGTTAACTGGAAAGCAAATTATTGAGCTTGCCAAAATTTGCAGTCTCATAGAAAAGCATTATAAGCATCCTCAAGATATTGAATGGGCTTACGAAAAAGGTAAGTTTTATATTACTCAGTCTAGGCCAATAACCACGTTATAATCGCTGGGTTGTGCGCTTGAAAAAGATATGGTAATATAGATATATAAAGTTGCTTTACAATATTCTAAGTTTACAATAAATTAGATTCTAAGCATTGGTCTGAAACGTGCGTCTGTATCGCCACAGTGGGCGAAGCGTTAAACTTAAAACATAGGTTAAAAACCAAGAAACTACTCGATAAAACGAGTAGTTTTTTTGTTTATCCGGTGCTTTTACAAAACATTCGTCGGGCACTTTTTAGACAAAAAACTGTGGATATCTCAAAAACACACATGGATTTTTTTACAGCCACAACTACAGCAACTGGCACCCTTTATAGTCTGACTGACAACGGTTTTAACCTGGTCAATGAACTGTTTAGGCTGGTAGTTTTTTGCACCGCCATTCTGCTGTTTGTGCTGGTAGCTCATTTCGTTATTGATTCACTTCACCCATAAACATATGTCCGAGACATTCATTTCATTTTTCTTAACATTCGGTTCGGTTTGGATTTTTGCTTTCCTGATATTTTTGGGAATAAAGATGATGTTTGAAGCAGCGCATTTTTAATACAAAAGAGTATGTGCCCTATATCGCAGTTAGTAAGGAACGCTGCAAAGATGAACACCAGCGTATATTAAATGGCCAGCAAACTGTATTTACAATTATCCCGGACTTTGAAAAAATCAGATTGGGTTTGGTTATGGAAATGGTGGAGTAGCTTGACCAAAAATTATTCAAACACTATAATACTAACAACTTAACCAAAAATTTATGTTAACTCCCGAAGATATCAAAAACTTGACCGAATTCCAAAAAACGGTCTTTGTTACACAGGAAAGCTTTGACAAAGGTATTGAAAAGCTGCAAAAAAGCTTTTCTGATTTACAATCCTCTGTTGACCAGGTGTTAAAGGAAAAAGTAACTAACGATCAAGAGCGCATAGTTTCAAATAGTAGGGTAAAAGAGTTGGAAAATTGGGTGGATAAAGCCGCGCCTAAAATTGGTATAAAATTTGAACACTAGAATGACTCAAACCCAAGCGGGTATTTAAATCGAATAAAACCTGTTTTGGATTTAAAAATAAAAATTCTACCTAGAAAACCCCTTAAATTCAAGGGGTTTTTGAGCGACTGTCCTTGACAGAATGATTAAAATTTACTATAATACTCGAAGTTTAGTAGTTCTGTGAAGATTCCGTAAGAAAAGCGGTAGAAAAAATAAACGAACCTATTGATGCAGTAATTTTAAATGCAGGTGGAATGGTGGGGAAAACGGCTGCGAAAATTACGCCTTCCGGTATGAATGAGTTAGCTGCTACGAATATTTTAGGCCATGTAATTTTAGTGGAGGAATTAATTAAACGTGATAAGTTGAGAAAGACAGTATTATCAGTAAGTGCTGAAGCTGTGCCAGGGGTAAAGATGCTCGGAATGAAACCGGTTGCCATGAAGACTTCTTCTGTAGATGAGTTTGCTGCTGTTCTTGATGGGTCATATTTTGGTAATAAGTTCGATGCAGTGCAAGCATACGGATACGTTAAATACGCATCAACCATGTGGACCTTATCAATGGCAAGAAAATATCCTGACCTCAAATTTGTTGTTATGAGTCCCGGGAACACAAAGGGAACAGGGGCACCGGATAATGTCCCCCAACCGCTGAAGTTTATATTGACGTATATTATGATGCCTATTGTAATGCCATTGCTAGGAGTGGTGCATAAGTTAGAAGTTGGTGCAAAACGCTTTGTAGATGGCATTTCGGATGAGCGATATAAAAGTGGCGTTTTTTATGCAAGTAAACAGGGGAAGTTAACAGGTGACGTGGTTGACCAGAGCACGTTTTATACCGATTTGAAAAATACCACATTTCAAGATAACGCTAACAAAGCAATTCATCGGTTTATAAAAGAGTAGTTATTTTAAAAAATGGGGCGCTTCGAGTGGGATAGAACCACAAACGAAGCACCCGTTGATGCTAACTGCATTGAAGTTAGGCTACAAAAACTTCCATCCTGGAATTGGTGCCAGGATATTCCGCCCGTTGAGGGCAAACGTGTAGCGGAGTTCAGGGCAGCGCAACTTAAAGTTTCCGCCGACAATCGCAACCGGAAATGGAACCCGTTTTTTATCTTTCGGCAGCCTTGGCCTGGCATACCAGCCGCCCTCCATCCGCCATCCCGAACCACGGTGGAGAACAGGACGCTCTCGGTTGACCAGAGCAGCAAAATCCTATGCGCTGATCTCTCCGAGTTCGAGAATCCGGAGATTGCCGATCCGCTTAGCTTCGCCTTTATAGCTTCTCTCGGCTTTAACCATGATTGGCGGCTTGATAAATGAACGAAAGTATATTAATAATGGTCTTTAAGCAATTTTCAGCAAGTAATTCAAGCGCTTAAAAAAAGAGCCAAACGGCTCTTAGATTGTACTCCGTACCTCGCGGTAAGACAGAGTGTAGGTTAAGCAGTAGGCCATTTTGAGCTTTTGCCGAGAGAAATCTTCCACTAGGATGCCGTCGAGTATCTCCAGCGGGTTTCCTAAAGTCTGGTTGGTGTCAATCCAGCTCAACACTCTTTGTTCCAAACTTTTCTTCGCCAGCCCTTTGAGCAACAAGTAATTTTCCGGCAAAACATATTCCACCCACTGCCTCGCTTCAATAGCCTGATCCGGCGGAGTTTCGTAGGTCAGCAACAAGCGGCATTCCATCCACTGGGGCGTCGGCCGGCTGCCGTCAAAAGGTTCTTGAGTCTCGGTGGTCACTCTTCTTAGCTTACTGTCTTCTGTTTCCTGCCCGTTGACCATAGTCAGCCACGCGTCAGCGTCTAACATTAACTTGTGGATCGTCTCCTGCAGGTCTTTTTGGTCTAAGCTCGAATACCGGCAAAACGGAATTGCTCGAAACGCTTTCATTTTACCTCCTTTTCCCTAAGCGACGTTACTTTTCTCAAAAAGTGTCGTATAATGTTAACAAGAACATTAAGTTTAAACCAATGGAAACAAACCCAGGGCCAAATAGCTCATTTTATGTACCCAAATGGTTAGTTGTTAGTTTGGGGGTACTTATTATGCTGCTCGTTTTACTATTAATTATCCAACAAGGCCATGACCTTCAGTTAGCCTTTATGAATTCTAAGCCGGTAAATACATTGCAAATGTCCGGTGAAGGTAAAATAACCGCTACCCCAGATTTAGCTACAGTAACCATTGGCGTGGTCGGGCAGGGGAGTACTGCTACCGCCGTTCAAAACCAGACCACCCAAAAAGTTAATCAGGTTATAGCCTATATAAAAAGCCAGGGGGTTGCTGATAAAGATATTTCAACTTCAGAATTTAGCTTAGAGCCCCAGCAAAACTACCCGAATATTCCGGTAGCCGGCGCTCCGACCATAGTGGGTTATAGCGGAAATCAAACGGTGACCGTAATGGTGCATGGGGTTGATAAAGACCAGTCAGTGCTTGATAAAATTATCGATGGAGCGGTAACCAACGGCGCCAACCAAATCCAGGGAGTAGATCTGTCATTTGAAAACTCCACTCTCAGCACCCTTCAGCAGCAGGCCCAGCAAGCGGCTATTAACGATGCCAAGCAAAAAGCCCAGGTCCTAGCTCAGCAGGCGGGTTTAACCTTGGGAAAAGTTGTTAACGTTTCGGAAAATTCCAGTCCGGTTATGCCTTTGCCCTTTGCGGTCAATAGCGCCATGGGAATGGGTGGTTCTGCGGCCCAATCCGCAACTCCCAATGTCCAAGTCGGCAGCCAGGAAATAGATGAAACTATGACGCTGACGTTTGAGATTAAGTAGATAACTAGTGTCCTAGTAATTGTCATTGCGAGGAGAGGGTAGTATATTCCTTAGACGACGAAGCAATCTCAGCTCGAAAGCCATGCTGAGATTGCTTCGTCGTCGGCTGTTGTACCGGAGGTAGGTCCGCCTTCGGCGGACACTCCTTCTCGCAATGACAGAAAACTAGTCGCAACAAAATCTAAAATAACCCACCATAAAGGCGGGTTATTTTGTGCTCTAAGCAAACTCATAAGCCGAATTCTGTTTCTATCCGCCTCATCGGCGGACCACTGACTATTAAATAAATAATGGTCAGTGAATAATCATCTATCTAGCCCTGCAATTACTCGCAGAGTCAAGCAGCCTACCAAATTTGGCCTTGCACCCAAGTAAGAATTTAGCCGTTTCACCCCGCATGTTGCCATACGGGCTAATCCCTTGCGGGATTCCGCGGGACTTTCGACCGCGGCGTCTCTGTTCGCATCTCGCACCTTGGCCCGCCGGTAAAGGCGAGTTGCTGTGGACGGGGGTTACCCGCTACTATTTTTGATAACTCTAAAGAGGTTATCAAACAAGTGTTCGGACTTTCCTATCTCTGGTTTAACCAAAGATCGATTATTCGATTTGCTTAAAGCTTAGTGATAATAGCAGATTTTTGAGTTTTGTCAACCAGGGGAGAAATTGGTATAATTAATAGCACCTCGCTGTAGAAATATTGATAAAAATTGAATTACTGGAGGGAATTCACTTCGCCGGAAGTAATACATTGGAAAGGTGAGGCAGTCCCGACGAAGTCGGGGCGTCGGAGAGGAAACCTTTTCCGCGCTTCCCTCTCCAAAATAACCATGAAGAAAACGGAACTTCTTATTTAATATCATTTCGATCCCTGTGGACGCTATAATGCTGCCTGCTGGCCGGCTTAGTTTCTTTTTATTTACGGGAGCATTTAACCCATTTTGTGGGGCCTATTTCTACCAGCTTGGGACCTGCACCAGTTCCTCTTGGTTATAAGACAAATTATCCCGGCCTTAATTTTATTTTTGCCTTGTTTAGGCCTTATATAACCTCCGCGGGACCCGTAAATTTCCGGCAGGAGCTGGGCCGGATTGTCGGTTGGGGTCTCGCTTGGGTTTGCTCATCGGTAATTCTGCTGTTCTTTTTTAATCAAGCAATTTTTCCCTTCGCGGTTTATATTTCAGCTACTGGGGCTTTGGGTATTTTATTCGTATTTTCGGGCCGCACGCTGCTCCACTCCATTAAAAAAATTCTATTTCCAAAAAAATATCGGGCTGCACAAGCTGGTGGTTATTAACGGCTACGCGGCGCACACAAGCGTGATTGAACAGGTGTTCAAAAATAAAAATTACGGTTATGAAGTCAGCCGGGAGCTGGAATATAACCGAGGATGTTTTTAATGCTGGAAGAACTCTACGAAGATAATAAAATGGATGAAATTCCCAGGCCAACCCTTTAATTTCCGATGAGGAAATTTAAAGCTGGTGCAGTTTGCCCGCGGTCGCGGCTTAAGTTTTTCTTTTGTGCCCAATTTGTTTGAGGTCCAGCGCAACGCCGTGGACAGCTTAGCCTTAAAAGGCATCCCGGTTATCGCTTTAAAAAATACGCCGCTCGACGGTTGGGGCGCGGTAGCCAAAAGGGTTTTGGATGTTGTAGCCTCCATTTTGCCTTAATTATAACTTCACCGGTATTTTTGGTTATTGCCATTGCCATCAAAATAGATAGTCAGGGTAAAGTAATTTATTCGGCCCTGCGCGGCGGTTGCGGCAAAGATTTTAGGTTTTATAAATTCCGCAGTATGTACAGCCACCTTTCCGTGGGGGAAGGCTACGGCGGCGCGGAAGCGGAAAAAGTTAGGCTGGCAGTTATGGAAAAATAATGACCGCGGCGGCGAAGAAGGCCCGTTCTTAAAGATTAAACACGACCCGCGCGTTACAAAAGTCGGCCGTTTTTTACGCAAAAGCAAATTAGACGAAATTCCCCAGTTTTGGAATGTCCTGAAAGGGGATATGAGCATGGTCGGCCCGCGGGCCCACGTGTTCGACGAGGTGGAACGATACCGCAGCCGATACCGCCGGATGTTCACCATTAAACCGGGAATATTCGGCATGTCGCAAATCGCCCAGGTTAGCTGGCCGGATTTGCCGTTTGAGGAGGAAATTAAGCTTAATACTTATTATATAGAAAACTGGTCGATGTGGCTGGACGTTAAGGTTTTGGTGAAAAGCTTTTGGGTGATATTGTTTGGAGTAAAGGCTAGGGAAGAATACTAAAGAAAATTTCAAATTCCAAAATTTTAAATTTCAAATAAATATCAAAAATGAAGTTTCAATATTCAAAACTATGAACATTATTCTGGCTCATGATTCTTTTACCCAACTTGGCGGCGCGGAAAAAGTGGTGGATGTTTTCCATGAGTTGTTTCCGCGGTCTCCTGTTTATGCTTTAGTTATGGACAAAAAGTTGGCGGCGCGATATCAGGGCTGGGATGTTCAAACAAGTTGGCTGCAGAATATTTACAATTTGTACCCTCATTTTCAGCGTTTGCTCCCGTTAGTGCCATGGGCGGTGGATAGTCTTGTAATTAGGGGTGGATATAACGATAAGCGGAATGTTTTATTGTCTTCTTCTTCAGGATTTATCAAAGGGTCCGCAAATCGCCCCATTGTGTTCACGTAAATTATTGTCATACCCCAACGAGGTTTTTATCGTCGGATTTTGATTACGTAAAGCAGGAGGTGCCGGCTGTGCTGCGAGCATTGGCCAAAGGTTTTTTGCAGGATGAAGGTGTGGGATTTTGCCGCGGCTCAGAGAGTGGATAAATTTATTGCTGATTCCCAGGAAGTTCAGGCGAGGATTAAAAATTATTACAGCCGTGATAGCGTGGTAATTTATCCGCCGGTAGATATTGAGTTTTGGAAAGTGTCCGCTTAGGCAAACAGTGATTATTTTCTATTAGCCGGCCGATTGCAAGCTCATAAACGTAATGACTTAATCGTTGAAATATTCAATGACCTGGGGTTGCCGCTGCACGTTGTTGGCACCGGACAAGAGGAACAATACTTACGCTCGATTGCCAAACCCAATATTACCTTTTATGGCCGGGTGTCCGACGAGGATTTACGGAGCCAGTATCAGGCAGCGGTAGGTCTGGTCTATCCCCAAGTCGAGTGCCGGCCTAATGCCCTTGGAAGCCGCGGCTTGCGGGACCGGGGCGATTGGGATTGCCAAAGGCGGCTCTCTGGAAACGGTCATACCTGGCCAGACCGGAGAATTATTTCAGAATTATGAACTGCGGAAATCAAACAAATGATATTGGCATGGGACGCGAATAAGTATTCCCTTCAAACTTTAAGAAAGCAATCGGAAAAATTTAGTGCTAATCAATTTAAACAACAAATTGTAAACTATATTAAGCAGATAACCTAAGGCATGAAAATCGCGATAGATTTACGAAGCTTGTCGAGCCGGAGCGTTTCGGAGTAGAAAACTATACGGCAAATTTATTGGAACACATTTTACCGCTCGACAAAGAAAATTCTTATACCCTGTTTTATAATTCCCTTCGCCATAGTTCGGCGCCGGATTTTAATTTTATCAATTCTCAGGTTAAACATACCAGGATCCCCAATAAAGCTTTAAATGTTCTGTTTAAATCCGGCGCGATTAAAATGGAACAATTAGTCGGCGGGTTTGATTGTTTATTTTTGCCCAACCTAAATCCATTTTCCGTATCCCGTACGGCTAAACTGGCGGTGACTATCCATGATCTTTCGCCCGTGATTGCGCCGGAGTTTTATGACGCCAAGCGCCGCCTCTGGCATAGCTTTTTGAACTATCAAAAAACTTTCACCCGAGCCGATATTATATTTGCGGTTTCGGAATACACCAAATTGGATATAATACGGGCTGTTTCAAGTGCCGGCAAAAAGATTAAAGCTCATCTATCGCTGGCATTGATTCGGTTTTCTTCAGTCAGCAATTGGGAACACGCCGCTTTGCATGCAGAAGCCCGCAATGTTGTACACTCTGCACCGGTAGAATACATTTTATTTTTAAACACAGTAGAGCCGCGCAAAAACCTGTCGAATGTCTTAAAAGCTTTTGAATTAATGGAAGGTGACACCGAACTGGTCATTGCCGGCCGGCAAGGGTGGAAGTATTCCGATATTTTTGAGCAGCTCGAAGGCACAAAAAAACGCGGTAAAATAAGGTATTTAGGTTATATTGACGAAGCCCACAAGCCGGCGATCATTGCCTTGGCCCGGGCTTTAGTCTACCCAAGTTTTTATGAAGGTTTTGGCTTTCAGCCTCTAGAAGCCATGGCCTGCGGCGTTCCGACGGTAGTCAGCCAAGTCACGGCGCTGCCCGAGATCGCAGGGGATGCAAGTTTGTTGGTAAACCCGTATAATATAAATGACTTGGCTCATGCGCTGACCGAAGTTACTGTGAATGAATCATTGCGGCAACAACTCATAGCCAAAGGCGCGGAGCGGGTCCGCAAGTTCCGGTGGCAAACCGCGGCGGCCCAAGTACTGGCCGCGCTCAATAATTTGCGCCAATAAAAATATCTATGACCATTGGGATTGACATTCGCATACTCGGCAACCAGCATGGGGGCATCGGCCGCTATACTTTGGAGTTGGTCCAGGAAATACTCAGGCAGGATCCGGATCAAAAATACCTCTTGTTTTATAACTCAAACAACGCCAGCGAGGCCGACATCCGCCAGTTGGCCGAATTTCGTAACGCGGAATTAATCCCAACGCCGTATCGGCATTATTCTTTTGGCGAGCAAACCGCCTTTTTGCGTTTATTGAATGCCTACCGGCCCGATTTAATGCACTTTACTAATTTTAACGTGCCGGTGTTGTATCGCCGGCCGTTTGTAGTCACTATCCATGATACCGTCCATCATAAGATTGGAGGCGCTAAAAAAAGCCATTTTATTCATTTTTATGCCTATAAAAAAGTTATTGAAGCGGCGGCGCGCCATGCTCGAAGAATTATTACCGTGTCTGAATATTCAAAAAAAGATATTCAAAAATATTTCCAGTTGCCAGCGGAAAAAATTACGGTCACATTTTTGGGACCCTCTCTGCTTACCACTGTTCCGCCCGCCCGCGTTGCGCAGGTGAAAAAATCATTTGTCATCAATAAACCTTATTTTCTTTTTGTCGGGGTGCTGGAGCGTAAGAAAAACGTTGTTAACTTAACACGCGGGTTCGACCAATTCATAAAAAAATATAATTTAGACATCGATCTGGTCATTGCCGGCAAACGCGATAGCCATTACCCCCAAGAAAAACATCGGGCGCTGGATATTAAAAATCGTGAGCGGCTGATTTTTACCGATTATGTCAGCGACCAAGACTTAGCCGCGCTTTACAAGGGCGCTTACGCCTATGTTTCGGCTTCACTGCACGAAGGTTTTGGTTTGCCGGGCGTGGACGCGATGCAATTTGGCCTTCCCATGGCCGTATCTAATATTGAAGTCTTCAACGAAGTCTATGAAAACGCGGCCGTTTATTTTAACCCTTTAGACCCGGAAGATATAGCCGAAAAGTTGTACTTGCTGGCCCGCGACCAAGAGTTCCATCGCCAGATGCAGGAAAAAAGTTTCGCCCGGGGTCAGTATTTTAGCTGGCAGAAAACGGCGGAGAAAACAATTTTAGTCTACAAAGAAATAGTGCTTAATCGGGGTTCTATAGGGCCTATGGGTCTTATAGGCGCTCTATGATCCTATGAAGGTCCTTCTGGTTGGTGGTGGCAGCGGCGGTCCGGTTTCACCGCTCTTGGCTGTAGCTGACGAAATTAAACAACAGCATCCCGGCGCCCGGTTTTTATTGGTCGGCACCCGCCTCGGTTCCGAAAAAAGTATGGCCGAGGCGGCCCAGATTCCGTTCCAAGCTATCAGCGCCGGTAAATGGCGGCGGTATTTTAGTTTAAAAAATTTAGCGACGCCCATACAAGTGCTGCTGGGTTTTTTCCAATCTGTAAGTGTGCTCGGGCGGTTTCGGCCGGATGCGGTTTTTGGAACGGGCAGTTTTGTTCAAGTTGGCGTGGTCTGGGCGGCCTGGTTAAAAGGTATTCCCGTGATTTTACACCAGCAAGATGTTTACCCCAGTTTAGCAAACCGAATTTGCCAAATGTGCGCCAAAAGGATCACGGTGACCTTCCCGCCATCACTTAAAGATTTTAACAGCGGTTCGGGCTTGTTTTTTAAAAAACCGGAAGATAAGATTATTTTGACCGGCAACCCGTTCCGGCATAATTTACGGGCGGCGACGCGCGCTCAGGGGCAGCAGGAATTCCAATTGGAAGCGGATTTTCCGACTTTATTTGTCATGGGCGGAGGCACTGGCTCTGAGTTTTTAAACACCCTTGTGGCTGAGGCGCTGCCGGAATTAGTCAAAACCGTTCAGATTATTCAGGCCACGGGCAATCGAAAAAAAATCTTAGATGAAAGCAAACGGTACCACCCGTACGAGTTTATTGCCAACCCAGGCGCCGCTTACGCGGCAGCGGACCTGGTTTTGGCCCGCGCCGGGCTTTCAACCATTACTGAATTGTCTCATTTAGGAAAAATTGCTATAATTGTGCCCATGCCCAGGAGTCATCAAATTATAAATGCTTCCCTGTTGCAGCAACGCCAGGCGGCCGTGGTTTGTTTGCAAGCGGAACTCAGTCCGGCCGCGCTGGTTCGTCTAATTAAGAAAATTTTATTTGACGGGAATTTGCAGCAAACCCTGACCAAAAACATATCGACCCTCATGCCAGCTCACGCCGGACGGACTATTGCCGATATTATTATTAAACAAGCCCTTGCTTATGCTGAGTAACCGCCCTACATTGGGATTAGCACTTTCGGGCTCCGGTAACCGGACCAGTTTTTACATTGGATTTTTAGAAGAACTTCAATCCCAAAACATTACCGTCGATTACATTGCCGCCAGCTCCGGCGCAGCTCTGGTGGCAGCCGCCTACGCCTGCGGGACTTTGCCGGCATTTAAAGAGACTTTTGCCGGGCTTAACCAGGAAACGCTTAAGGCTTTCATCGTCCGCGGCAGCGGCAAAGGGGGAATGTACAGTTTGGATGCCGTGGAAGAGGAGCTGCGCAAATTTACCAAGGACTTGCGATTTGAAGACGTCCGTCCGCTCATGGGTTTCATTACGGTAGATATTGAAAATGGCGAACAGGTAGTTTTAAGCATGGGAGATATTGCCCGGGCGGCGCGCGCTTCCTGCACGCTCCCTGGAATTTTTGAACCGGTAAAGTGGGGGAGTCGAACTTTGGTAGACGGCGGCATTTCCAGCCTGATCCCGCTGGACGTACTGCAGCAGGCGGGGATGGATATCTCCATAGGGATTAACATGCGGGGCACAAAACATATTTTTGCCAGCCGTTATTTAACTTTGCGCAGTGTCCTGAACAAGTTTAAAAAATTAATATTTTTAGATGAACTGGAAGCGGTGGTTGATAATTTATGGAAAGAAGAAGAAATTGATTTGGAAAAAACGCCGGATATTTTTACGGTCTTAGGAAAAAGTCTGGATTGGGCCTTAAAAGCCAGTAAAAGGGACGGTGAAGCCTTAAAACCCTGCGACCTGCTGATTACTCCCAATATTCCGCTTCATGACCGTAAAGAAATGATGGCTTTCCATCCCTACTATGAATACGGCAAGCAAACTGCCCAAGAATACGTTCCCAAAATTAAACAACTAATCGAAGAAAAAACCAAAACCCCTTCAATCGTCAAAAGCGAATAACAACCAACGACCCCATGATCAACATCGACAGCATAAATAAACTCTATTTCGTCGGCATTGGCGGCATTGGCATGTCGGCCGCGGCTGGTTTAGCTAAAGCCAAAGGTTTTGAGGTCTCCGGCAGCGACAGCCGGGAGCTGTATTCACCAGCCAAAGATGTTTTAGACCGCGAACATATTTCGTACCATATCGGCTATGACGCCGGGCAGATTGAATCGGCCGGAGCTGATTTGTACATTTTGTCTTCCGGCGAAGGTTTGGATAATCTCGAGGTTAAAGCAATTGTAGATAAAAAATTGCCGCACGTTTCGTTCGCCCAGTTATTGTACGAACTCAATACCGACCGGTTGCGCATTGTAGTGGCCGGCACCAATGGGAAATCTACCACCACCGGCTTAATTGGCCACTTGCTAAAAAATTTGGATGACAGTTCGTTTATTGCCGGCGCAGTGCTGCAAAATTACGGCAATAACTTTCATTATGGCGACGGTCATTATATAGTTTTTGAAGGCGATGAATATAAATCGGAATTCGATGACCCCACGCCAAAGTTCCATTATTACAAACCGGATATTTTAGTTTTGACTAACTTAGAGTTCGACCATCCGGATATGTTTGCCAGCTTGGATGAGATAAAACAAGAATTTGCGGAATTAATTGGGGATTTGCCGGAAGATGGCTTAATCGTCTATAACGCCGACGATGCTCATTTGCCCAAATTAGTTCACGAAAGTAATGTCAGCAGTTTGAGTTTTGGTATCGAGAACGAAGCTGACTTTCAAGCCGAACATATTGACTATGGCCAGGATTATACCACCCTAGAAGTGCGAAATAAGTTCTCTAAGCAAGTCTCGGCCCAGCTGCTCGGCCAAACCGAGCAGTATAAAACGCAGTTGCCGGGTAAAATCAATGTCTATAATATTTTAGCGGGGATTGCCTTACTGCGGTCGCTGGGTTTTCAGCAGGAACAGCTGGCTTTGGATGTCCTGAGCTTTACCGGGATGAAGCGGCGGTTCGAAGTAGTTGGCAAGCCCAAGGGAATAACCATTATAGATGATTACGCCCATCATCCCACCGCAGTAAGAGAGACTTTGGAAGCGGCTCGGCTGAGGTATTTTAAGACTCAGCAGGATAAATCGGTAACTAGCCCAAAGCTTTGGGCTGTGTTCGAGCCGCACACATTTAGCCGGACCCGGGCCACGCTGGAGGAGCTTGCCACGAGCTTTGGCGCGGCGGACGAAGTGCTTATTGGCGCCTATCTATCCGGCGCGCGAAAAAATAAAAGATGCTACTATAACTTCGGAAGAAGTAATTAAAGCCCTGCAGCAGCAAAAACCGGGCGCCCGCTTAGTTAAGGACAAACAGCAAGCTTTAGCTATTTTACAAGCCGAGGCAAAGCCCGGCGACGTGGTGATTATTATGGCTGTTGGCAGTTTTAATCGCTTGGCATACGAATTAAAAGAAGCGCTTTAGCCACAGGTATAAGCTTTATGCAAATTCAAGAAAATATTTCTCTTGCTCCTCATACCACGTTTTATATTGGCGGCCCAGCCAAATATTTTTGCCAGTGCGAAACTACGGCTGAACTGACGGAAGCGCTCGAGTATGCAAAAAAAAATAAACTGAAAGTTTTTGTATTGGGCGGAGGCAGTAATATTTTGATCAGTGACACGGGATTTGACGGCTTGGTAATTCAGCCGCGGATAATGGGTTTGGACGTTGTGAGCGAAGACGAAACTTCGGTCACCTTAAAATTGGCCGCGGGCGAAGATTGGGACAAGGCCGTTGCCTGGACGGTCGAAAAAGGCTGGTGGGGGATAGAAAATCTGTCGCACATCCCCGGCAGTTGTGGCGGCCTGGCGGTTCAGAACGTGGGCGCCTATGGGCAAGAGGCCAGCCAAGTGGTTCAACAGGTCGAAATCGTTGGCGTATTGGACGGTCAAATCAAAAAAATCAGTTCCAACGAATGCCAATTTGGGTATCGGAAAAGTATTTTTAATACTAGTGAAAAAAATAAGTATATCATCACCGCCGCGATCATTAAGCTATCCAAAAAGGCCAGTCCTAATTTAAGTTACGGCGATGTCAAAAAATATATGGCCGAAGGCGGCATTATGGCGCCAACGCAGGCCCAAATTCGTCAAACGATTACGATCATTCGGGATACTAAATTTCCCTATCCTAAAAGCGCAATCAACGGCAGCGCGGGTTCTTTTTTTCGCGGGCCGATTATTTCGCAAGAGCAGTTAAAATATATTGAATCGATTGTAACCGCTGACTTTGGACCGGAGGCGGCTAGTCGCTTGGAAACTATTACCGACCGTTTAAGGGTTTCCCAAGGGTATAAAACACCAACTGCTTTTTTACTGGATTTAGCTGGTTTAAAAGGTTTAAAAGTCGGCGGCGCACAGGTTAACCCACCTCAGCCAGCGATTGTTTTAAACGCCACGGGTACGGCTACGGCCGCAGATGTGATGCACTTGGCGGAACTGGTTATTAACACAATTCATGAGAGGTTTGGAGTAGAGCTCGAGATTGAACCTGAATTAGTCGGTTTCTAGATATAAAAAAGCGGAAGCCGAAGCTTCCGCGGGAGAAAAAATGGGTACAGAACGCGTTGATGCGCGCGCCGGATGAGAAGGAAATGAAGGAAGAAGGGGGTGGCCCCTTCATTTTCTGTACCCAAAAGTCTAGACGCCAAAACCATAGCCGGGAGGGGGATCCGTTTCGCTGTCAGTGGGGCTGTCATCAAATGCATTGTTCACGGGTGTTTGACCGATGTTGGAAGGGCTGTAATCCTGCTTGGTTGATTTCCAATCATGGTTAAAATCTGTCTCGGTTGACCTTGGTGACATGCTGTTTCCTCTTTCTATTTTATTCGTTCGGTTGTTGGTGAGATGTGTCAGCCGCGCTGCCACAGCTCAGTTGGAATCGAACTGAAAACCCCCAAGGTTAAGCCTTGGGGGTTTGGAATTCTATGCTTACTTTCTGATTTTAACCGGTGCATATGAAAACCTGGCCCAAGGCAGAGTGCCGAGGAGGAGAATTAGGCCTAAAATAATATTTGTCAAAGCTAATGTTTTCATAACTAATTTAAGTTTAGAGCGCCAAAAAAAACTTGTCAAGGACAGCACCCTCGACAGTTCCGGTTGGCCGCAAAGGCAGCGCACTTTTTTTGCTGCGGAACTCGCCGCTATATTAACTTAAAATAAAGTTGGCTCAAACAGTCCTCGCTGCAAAAATTGCACTGCCTTTGCGAGTAACAACCGGAACTGTCGAGGGCATGAGGCCCCCCTCAACCATCCACATGCCAAACCTGCTATAATATAAGCAGAATAGGAAACATTAAAGACATACCAATGAATTTAACATTTAAGGCCACAAATACCACGCTAACCCCAGCAATCCAAAACTTTATTGAAGAAAAGCTTAAACATCTCGAGAAATTCCTAAAAGAAGAAGATAAAGTCCGGGTAGAGTTGGAAGTGGATAAACGGGACTCCCAGGGCTTGCACTATCGCGCCGAAATCGATATCCAGCCCCATGGATATTACGCAGACGCAAAAGCTAACGATTTTTACGAGGCCATGAACCTGCTGGTTCCAAAAATCAAGGAACAGCTAACCAAGACCAAGTCAAAAAATATAGACAAACGCCGCCGCGCAGCCCGCAAAGCCAAACGCAGTTAGCGCTAAAAAATCTTTCAAGACAGCCTTATTTGGCTGTCTTTTTGGTCTGGGAACCCTCTTTCTTCCTCTGTCAAATTCTGGTATAATGAGAACTGCGCAGTTGTTAACTCATTTTTCTTTTATTTATGTCATTTTTTTCACGAATGTTCGGAGGCCAGCGCTCGCCTGGAAAGCTACCGCGGCCAATTAGAAGAAGTTAATGCCCATAAAGACGAAGTTGCCGGGCTGACCGAACAGCAAATTAAAGACGAAATTTTTCATTTTAAATCAGAAATTTCCAAATTCGAGAGCTTTGATGAAATTTACGCCGAGCTGAAAGAAATTCGGCCCCGCGTTTTTGCCTTGATCCGCGAAGCTGCCAAGCGTTCGATTGGCCAGTTTCATTACGATGTTCAGGTTGTTGGTGGCTTGGCTTTAACCGAAGGCAAAATTGCCGAAATGAAAACCGGTGAAGGTAAAACTTTAACCGCGACTTTGCCGTTGGTTTTATACGCCCTGGCCGGCAAAGGCGCGCATTTGGTTACCGTCAATGACTACTTAGCCCGCTGGCAAGCCAGCCTGATGGGTCGATTTTTAAATACTTAGGCTTGTCTGTTGCTTCTATTCAGCACGAGCAATCGTTTTTGTTCGATCCGGATTATAAACCAGAGGAAGAGGAATTAAAAAAATTAGAGGGCGAGACCCAAGGGCTAGTTATGGACGTAAAACACATGCGTCCGATTCGCCGCCGCGAAGCTTATGCGGCCGATATCACTTACGGCACGAACAACGAATTTGGTTTTGATTTTTTGCGCGATAACATGGTCCAGTCTTATGATCAAATGGTTCAACGCGAGTTATTCTACGTAATTGTCGATGAAGTCGACTCCATTTTGATTGATGAGGCGCGGACGCCTTTGATTATTTCCGCGCCCGACACCGACCCGACCGATAAATATTACGAATTCGCCAAGTTAGTCAATAAGTTGGAAGAAGAAACAGATTACACGGTGGATGAAAAGCATAAAGCAGCGAGTTTGACCGATGAAGGCATCAACAAAATTGAAAAACTGCTGAATGTCCCGAATATTTACGATACCAGCAAAGGGGTGACGACCATTCACCATATCGAGCAGGCCTTGCGGGCCCGCGGCCTGTTTAAGATTGACCGGGATTATGTTGTCCGCGACGGCGAAATTATTATTGTCGACGAGTTTACCGGCCGGCTAATGTTTGGCCGCCGTTATAGCGAAGGGCTGCACCAGGCGATTGAAGCCAAAGAAAACGTTAAGATTCAGCAGGAGAGCAAAACCTTGGCTACAATCACTTTTCAAAACTTATTCCGTCTCTATACTAAACTGGCCGGCATGACCGGTACGGCTAAAACTGAGGAAGAAGAATTTTTTAAGATTTATCGCTTAACCGTAGAGCAAATTCCGACCCACAAGCCGATGGTCAGAGCAGATTTGCAGGATGTAATCTATAAAACTGAAACAGCTAAATTTACGGCCATTACTCAGGAAGTGAAAACTCGGCACAAAAAAGGCCAGCCGATTTTAATCGGTACGGTCAGTATTGCCAAGAATGAGATGCTAGCCGAATTTTTAAAAAAGGAAGGCTTACAGTTTGAGCTGCTTAATGCCAAGAACCACGAACGCGAAGCGCAGATTATTTCTCAAGCCGGCCGGCCGGGGCAAATTACTTTAGCCGCGAACATTGCCGGACGAGGGGTGGACATTCTATTGGGAGGCAATCCTATAGATGAAGAAGAAGCCAGAATAGTCCGCGAGGCCGGCGGGCTGCATATTTTAGGTACGGAACGGCACGAGTCGCGCCGGATTGATAACCAATTACGCGGCCGCGCTGGGCGCCAGGGCGACCCGGGTTCTTCGCAATTTTTTGTGTCCATGGAAGACGATCTGATGCGGTTATTTGGCGGCGAGCGGATGAAAAATTTAATGAATACGCTGGGTTTGCCGGATGATCAACCCATAGAAGCTAAAATGGTTTCGCGCTCCTTGGAACAAGCTCAAAAAAAGATTGAAGGCTTAAACTTTGACACCCGTAAACACGTACTGGAGTTCGACGATGTTTTAAATCACCAGCGCAATGTTATCTACAAGCGCCGCCGCCGCTATTTGGCCGGCACTCCGGAAAGTAAAGACGTCGACATGAAGCAAGAAATTCTAGAAATGGTTAAGGAAGAAATTTCCGATGTCGTCACCATGAACTTGAACGCCATAGACGAAGACGGTAATAAAAAAGAAGATTGGGATAATTTATTTAAATCCATCGGCATAATTATTCCCGTTGATCCCGCGCTGATCCAGAACATTAAAGATGAAAGCGCTAACGCCGCCGACCGGGAATTTGCGGTTATTGACGGACTATACCGCCGGGCGGTAGAATATTGGGAACAGAAAGATAAGGAACTTGGTACCGAGGTCTTTACCGGCGCGCAGCGGTTTGTGGCGCTTTCGGCCGTGGACCAGCTCTGGATGGAACACTTAGAGTACTCATGGACCACTTGCGCGACAGCGTACGGCTGCGGGGTTACGGCCAACGCGATCCGTTAGTTGAGTACAAGCGCGAAGGCTACGAAATGTTCCAGGCGCTGTTGCGCGAGATGAACCGCCAGATTGTTAATCTTATCTTCCATGTGAATGTTCAAATCAACATGCAGCCTCAGCCGGCCCAGACGCTGAACATGATGACAAATAAGTCGGACGGGGGAGGGGGTCAGCAGATTAGTTCGTCAGCGGATCAGCAACCGGCGGGTATTGGCCGCAATGATCCTTGTCCCTGCGGCAGCGGTAAAAAATATAAAAAGTGCGGCTTGCTGAACACTCCTGAACACCAAGCTAATCTGGCCAAAGGCGGCGCTCGCCACGAAGCCAAAGTCGGTGGATAATCACAATAAATTTATAACTTATAACTTTTAATCTAAATCACATGCCAACAGATTTTAAGCAAAAAGAACCCTCAAAAACCGAAAAAATGCTTTACGAGTTAGCCATGAATATGAACGCCATGGAAAAAGGTTTATGGTCTACCTCGACCTTAGTTATTACCCTCGCCATGCTGACCAAAACCGACCCTAAAGATGTGGCCGAGATGATGGTCAACGGCGATGCTAAGTTAAAAGAATTCAGCAAACAAGTCAACGACGCCATCAAAGCTTTGGAAGACGTCAAGCACAAAGACCACGACCATTCGACGGAAGCCTCGCCAGAACCGGCGCCTGTCGATCCTTCGCCCACGGAACCTCATATTGAATAACCACAACCCCGGCTGACGCCGGGGTTTTATGTTATAATTAGCTCCTAGTACATATTTTATGCTGATTAAGTTCGTCACAGGCAACAAACATAAGTTGAATGAAATAGCGGATTTTTTTGGGCCAATTGAGATTCAGCAAGTAAACATTGACTTGGTCGAGGTCCAATCCTTAAACGCGCGAGAAATTATCGGCCATAAATTAGCCGAAGCCAGAAAGCAAATATCCGGCGCCATTATAGTTGAGGACACATCGTTATACTTAGAATGCTTTGGTTACAAATTACCCGGCCCGTTTATTAAATGGTTTTTGGAAAGCATTGGGCCGCAAGGGATAGCAAACATGGTTCAAAAGATGGGATTGTCAAAAGCCTACGCCGTGACCCTATTTGGATATTCCTCGAGTCAAGGAAAAATTGATTTTTTTGAAGGCCGAGCTGAGGGTAAGATTGTAAACCCTATTGGCGATAAAGACTTTGGCTGGGGACCGATATTTTTGCCTGATGGCCAAACTAAAACCTATGGCCAAATGGAGCGCCAGGAAAAATACGCCCTGTCCATGCGCGCGATCGCGGCCAAAAAATTAAAAGAATTTTTATCATAAACTACCCATAGCAAGCTGACGGGATATCAACTGCAAACCGTCATTCATTAATAATTTAACCCCCTACGTCTCTAGTTATATAAAAAACTTCTTGTGTAGCAAGAAGTTTTTAGCTGGGCGTTCAATTCCAATAGTTAAAACCATGTCAAGATTCCGCCGACAGCGGTAATTATAGTACTGACGAGCCCTAAATAATGAGGTATTTTTTTGCCAGTAAAAATTTCTAAGTAGTATCCAAGTATCGCTATAATAACTCCCATGGTTCCAATCAACATGCAAAAATTGCCGATATTATAGAGCAGGTCATCCATGCAGGCCTCCTTATGCCTTATCATAACTCATAATTACAACTATGAAAAAATTAACTGTAACCCAAAAGCAAAAAGCCTTAGAAAAAATCGCCCGGGAGATTGAAATCTGCAAAGTCTGTAAGCGCGGCAAAATCGGCAAAGCCGTGCCCGGCGAAGGAAACGCTAATGCTGAGATTGTTTTTCTAGGCGAGGCTCCGGGCAAAACCGAAGCCGAAACCGGACGGCCGTTTGTGGGCCGGGCCGGCAAAGTTTTGCGCGGGCTAATTAAAGACTCCGGCCTAACAGATGAAGAGGTGTACATTACCAGTCCAGTTAAGTATTTGCCTAAGTATGTTACCCCCACTTTTAAAGACGTAGAGCACGGCAGAAAACATCTCAATGACCAATTAGATGTTATTGAGCCCAAAATTATCGTTTTAATGGGACGCATTGCCGCCCTGGCCATGCTTCAGCGCGACGTGTCAGTGGCCAAAGAACATGGTACAATAGTTGAACAGGACGGGCGCAAATACTTACTGACTTACCACCCCGCCGCGCCGTTATACAGCCCAAAGGTCAGGGCAGAACTAGTCAAAGATTTTGAAAAACTCAAAGAAATAATCAACCATTAATTATGCCGAATCAAAAATCCGTTCTTCTTCCCACTCACATTAAACCATCCCGCTACCGCATTATGCTGCGGCCGGATTTGGAAAAGTTTACTTTTTGGGGGGAAGAAACAATTTATTTGGATATTACCAAACAGTCCAAAGAGATAACTTTGCATGCCGAAGAATTGGAGATAGAGTCGGTTAATTTTAAGAATTCCAAATTAAAAATTTCAAATTTCAAAATTACTTACAATAAAAAGCACGAGACCGTGACTTTCACCACGAGCGCCACTATCCCAAAAGGCTCCGGGGAGTTATTTTTAACGTTTCGAGGAGTTTTAAATGATAAATTGCGTGGATTTTATCGCAGTAAATATACTGTCGACGAGAAAGAAAAATATCTCGCAACTACTCAATTCGAAGCCACTGACGCGCGGCGGGCGTTTCCGTGCCTAGACGAACCGGCCGCTAAAGCCATTTTTGACGTAACTTTGATTGTGCCGCAAGATTTAACCGCCATTTCCAATACCATTGAAACCGAAGTACTAGAACACGAAGCTGGTTACAAGATGGTCAAATTTTTACCGACGCCTAAAATGTCAACCTATCTGTTGGCTTTTATTGTAGGCGATTTTGAATTTTTGGAAGGACGCACTAAAAATCAGGTTTTAGTTCGGGTATTCGTCACGCCCGGCAAAAAGCACCAGGCTCAGTTTGCCTTGGACTGCGCCATTAAAACTTTGGATTTTTACGAGCAATATTTTGCCGTCAAATATCCCTTGCCGGTTTTAGACTTGATCGCTATTCCCGATTTTGCTTCCGGAGCCATGGAAAATTGGGGAGCTGTGACTTACCGGGAAACCGCCTTATTGGTAGATGCCAAACATTCCTCGACCGCCAACAAACAGTGGGTGGCTTTGGTAATTGCCCACGAGCTGGCCCACCAGTGGTTTGGCAATTTAGTCACCATGAAGTGGTGGACCCATTTATGGCTCAACGAAGGCTTTGCCTCGTATATTGAATACTTGGCCGTTAACGAATTATTCCCGCAATGGGATATTTGGACCCAATTTGCTTACGCCGATTTAGGGGTGGCTTTGCATTTGGACGCGCTAAAAAATACCCATCCGATTGAAGTCGAAGTCCATCATCCTGATGAAATCAGCGAAATCTTCGACGAAGTCAGTTATAGCAAAGGCAGCAGCATAATTCGGATGCTGGCCGATTACTTAGGCGAAAAAAACTTTCGCAATGGACTGCGTTACTATTTAAAAAAACACAGCTATGGCAATGCGGTAACCGAAGACTTATGGAAAGCCTTTGAAAAGATTTCCGGCAAGCCGGTCCGTCAAATAATGAAAAACTGGACGGGGACGGCCGGATACCCCATGGTTAAAATTATCGAACAGCCTAACGCCTTAGAGTTGTCTCAAACGCGCTTTTTTACCAGCCCGATATCGGCTAAACAATACACCCAAAAGCAATCATGGTCAGTACCGGTAAGTCTGATGACCAATAAGTCTAAAAGGGCCGATAAATTTTTATTTTCTAAAACGCGGCAAACTATTAAAAAACCAAAAGGGGAGTGGACAAAGCTGAATATTGGCGAGACCGGTTTCTATCGTACTGACTATCCCGCTCAAATGCTGCAAGCGCTTCAAAAACCTGTCCGCCAGAAAAAATTACCGGCAATCGACCGGCTGGGGATTATTCGGGATGCCTTTTCGTTAGCTGAGGCCGGCCAAGTATCAACAGCCCAGGCTTTAGAGCTGGCTTTGGGCTACGCCAAAGAAACGGATTATACGGTTTGGGTTGAGCTGGCTTCTGCTCTGGATCAACTGGATTTATTACTCCACCGGCAAAGCTACTACCCCGAATTTAAAAGCTACGGCCTCCGGCTTTTTAAAAATATTGCTCAAGAGCTGGGATGGGCAAAGCCTAATCGCGAATCCCATACTGCAACGCTTTTGCGTTCAATTGCCCTGTTTCATTTTGGAAGTTTTGGGGACCGAAGTACGATTGATCGTGCCCGCAAGATGTTTCAAAATTACCTGAAAACTGGAGAAAAGCCGCCCGCTGATTTGCGCGGAGTTGTTTATACGCTGGCAGCCCAAAACGGCGGCCGGAAGGAGTTTGAATTTTTAAAACGCGAATACATTAGAGAATCCATTCACGAGGAAAAAAATCGTTTGGGACGGGCGCTGGGACAGTTTGCTGATATTAAAATTTTACAAAAAACACTTGAGTTTGCAATTAGCGATTCTGTACGCTATCAGGACACTCCGTCGTTGACAGGCGCCGTGTTTACAAATCCGGCCGGTTCGGATTTGGCCTGGAAGTTTATGAAAACGCACTGGTCGTTGTTTTTAGAACGATACGGACAGGGGGGCCTGATGCTGAGTAGAATCATTAAACCAGCTAGCCACTTTGCGACCAAAGCCGCTGCCGCCGACGTAGCCGCGTTCTTTAAAACCCACCAGGCTCCAGGAGCAGCACGAACCATTCAGCAAATTATTGAGCGCATCAACTCCAACGCGCTTTGGCTGGGACGCGATGCCAAAAAAATCGGCAATTTTTTAGCCGGCCAGCGCTAACTTGAACATGCCAACTACGAAAATATTTAAAATTGTTGGGGATGCAAAGGCTGATGCTCAGTCTATTTTCGAAGCGGCCAAGTTGATTCAGCAAGGCGGTTTAGTAGCTTTTCCAACTGAGACAGTTTACGGTCTTGGGGCAAATGCTTTTAGTCCCCAAGCGGTCAATAAAATTTTTGCCGCTAAACAACGGCCGGCCTGGGACCCGGTTATCGCCCATACCTATTCTTTAGAGGCCTTAAAACAACTTATATCTACTCCGCCAGCTTTTTTTTCAAAGCTGGAACAATTTATTCCTGGACCGTTAACCATTTTACTGGATCAGAAAGACGCAATATCTCAATTGGTAACCGCTTCGGCCGGTAAAATTTCTTTGCGGGTTCCCGCTAATTCTATCGCCCAACAATTTATACAAGCCGCTGGCCTGCCGATTGCCGCGCCCAGCGCCAATCTATTTAGCCGTCCCAGTCCAACTACCGCGGCCCATGTTTTGGAAGATCTGGAGGGTAAAATAGATGGGATTATAGACGCCGGCCCCACAGAGGTGGGGGTAGAATCGACGGTTTTAGATCTAACCACTAATCCGCCAACAATTTTGCGGCCGGGCGGCATAACTCGCGAGCAGCTGGAAACGGCCTTGGGTTTGCCGGTGGAATTTACAACTTCTCAAGCTGATACCCAACTGCAAGCCGCCTCACCCGGGTTGTCGTTGGTGCATTATTCGCCCCGAGCTCAAATCGTATTGGTTACCGACGAATCCGCTCTAAACAAGGCTTTAACAGACTATAAAGACCAAAACAGGGGAGTCATGTTGCCTAAAACTTGGCAGATTACCGATGTTAAAGCTGAAGTTTATGAATGGGGCGATTGGAATAATCCTGCCGAGCTGGCTCATAATTTATTTGCAGGTCTTCGGGAATTGGATCGGCGGCAAGTCGCGGTAATTATTTGCCCAATTCCCCAAGGAAACGGCTTAGCCATAACTTTGCGTGATCGGCTGCATCGGGCCTCTGCCCAGTCTTGACGGAGCAAAGTATCTTAAAATGGGCGGCATTGCCAAAAAATTAGATTTCGTTTATAATGCCCAAAGACGTTTAAAATACCTTATTTAACGAGCATTCATGCATCCTAAAGCCAAACTTTACCTGTCCTTTTTCGCGGTCCTTATCCTGGCCGCAGCAGCGCTTTACATAGACCTGCCACAAGGCAGCAAAATCGATCTTACTAAGCTTAAAATCCCATATCAGCAATTCTTTTCGGTCCACTTAGGTCTTGACCTGCAGGGTGGGTCTAATTTGGAATACCAAGCTGATTTTTCCAGCATCCAACCGAGCGACCAAGCTGACGCGCTCAACGCGGTGCGCGACACCATTGAACGCCGCGTTACCAGCCCCGAATTTAATAAAAACTTAACGGTAAGCGAGCCTCAGGTAGAAACCAGCGGTACTGACCGGATAATTGTAGAGCTGCCGGGAGTTAATAATGTCGACCAAGCCATTAGCGATATCGGTCAAACCCCGACCTTAGATTTTCGCCTGCCCAATCCCAACCCACCGGCGGCTAACGTCAGCGCTTCGGGTACCATCGCTTTGAGCGCTAACGATCAGTGGATTCCCACTGGCCTGTCTGGCAAGCAGCTGACCAAGGCTGATGTGGATTTTCAACAAAACGCCGGCACCCAAAGCGGCGTGGTTGTGACTCTCAATTTCAATAGCGACGGGGCAAAGCTGCTTTCGCAAATTACTTCCCAAAATATTGGCAAGCCCATGGCCATCTTTTTAGATGGGCAAATTATCGAAGAGCCGACTATTCAAAGCGCCATTACCGACGGCACCGCGGTAATTACCGGTAATTTTACGGTGGCTCAGGCGAAAGAATTAGCCACCAACCTAAACAGCGGCGCATTGCCGGTTCCGATTCACTTAATATCCCAGGAAAATGTCGGGGCGACTTTAGGCCAGCAATCCATTGAGCAGTCAGTCATAGCCGGTTGTATTGGAATTTTACTCATTGCCCTGTTTATGATCATTTATTACCGCTTTCCCGGATTTTTGGCGGTCTGCGCTTTGCTTTTATACGCCTGCGTATCTTTTGCCATCTTTAAAATCGGTATTTCCTTTGTGGCTGTGGTCTTGGTTGGTTTATTCTTCTTTCTCGGCCTGACGGTTAATTCCTGGTTTGGAGTTTTAGCCTTTGCCGCCTATATTATTTTGATGTTCATGAAAAATCTGGCCCCGGTCACGTTAACGTTGGCGGGTATTGCTGGTTTTATTTTGTCCATTGGTATGGCAGTCGACGCCAACATTTTGATATTTGAGCGCATTAAAGAAGAAATTCGGGCCGGCAAAGACATTCACAAAGCAGTCGATGACGGTTTTGCCCGCGCCTGGCTCTCGATCCGCGATTCGAATGTCTCAAGCTTAATCACCACTCTGATTCTGTATATGTTTGGGACGGCGGCCATCCAGGGTTTTGCCGTTACCCTGGGAATTGGGATTTTAATTTCCATGTTCACGGCTATTACGGTCACCAGGACACTGCTGCGGTTGTTCGTTGGTAATAACATTTTAACTCATCCTTGGTTATTCGGGGTCAGTAAGCTTAAGAATTCTTAGCTAAATAACTTTCAAATCAATGTTCGACGTAATTAAGTATTACAAGTTGTGGTTTTTCATTTCCGGCCTGATTCTTTTGTTTGGTGTAGTTTCTTTGTCTTTATACGGCTTAAAGTTAAGCATAGATTTTAAAGGCGGCACTATGATTCAGCTGCAGTTTAGCAGCCCCCCGGATTTGAATAAAATCCGCACCGTACTCTCTAACGATAAAATCGGAGATTTCCAAATCCAAACCGCCTCCAATAATAACGTTATTATTAAAACGGAAACTTTAGATAACACCACTTCCAGCAAAATATTGGGACAAATCCAGCAGCAAGTCGGAAGTTTCAAAGAGCAAGAACTGGAATCTATCGGACCGGTTATCGGCAAAGAACTTGAACACAACGCGGTGTATGAATTATTACTTGTCGCCTTAGGTATAGTTTTATATATTGGATACGCCTTCCGGAAAGTCGCTAAGCCGGTCACATCTTGGCGCTTTGGTTGGGCCGCGATTATCGCCTTGGTGCATGATTTACTTTTTGTCCTGGGTGTCTTTTCTATTTTAGGTCACTTTTGGGGGATAGAGGTCGACAGCTTGTTCGTCACGGCTATTTTAACTGTTTTAGGATTTAGCGTGCACGATACCATAGTGGTCTTTGACCGGATTCGGGAAAATTTAAGAGTCTATGCCGGCCAAAGTATAGAATTTGTGGTCAATCACAGCATTGCTCAGACCGTCGTGCGTTCTCTGAATACCAGCTTGACCGTTTTATTTGTCTTGTTGGCCTTATTATTGTTCGGTGGCGAAAGTATTCGCTGGTTTGTTTTCGCTTTATTTATAGGAATTATCGTCGGAACCTATTCTTCTATTTTTATTGCCAGCCCGGTCTTAGTTTTGTGGCAGCGCAGAGCCCTCAGAAAGTAATTCCCTAAAATTGAAATTTACTATAATCCCTCTTATTTAAGAGGGATTTATTTATGTTTGTTTATTTGACTTTAATACCTCTTTATGCTATACTAAAGCAAATTATTGGTACGGAACTGTGGTCTAGATATTTTGGAGCAGAGACCAAAAATTTTTGATTATCAAAAAAATTTATTTATGGGTATTTTAGATACTATAATTCAGACCAAGCAAACTGATTCGTTAAAACAATTTCGGCCCGCCGAGATCGTTAACGAAATTTTAGCTACGCTTAAAAACCGCGACCGCCAGATTCTGATCCAAAGATACGGTTTAAACGGTCAAGAAATCAAGACCCTGGCTGCCATTGGCAGCGAGCAGCATTTAACGCGCGAACGGGTCCGGCAGATTGAAAAAGAACTCCTAAAAGGTTTAAAGAAAACCGGACTAAGCAAAGAATCCTTTGCCGCGACTCGCGAATTACTGTTATCTACGATTTCGGAACATGGCCGGATTATGGCCCAGGATACCTTATTGCGCCACTTGGGAGTTAAGTCCGAGGAAGACCGCAACGCAATTATTTTTTTACTGCACTTAATTGAGGAATTAGAGTCTTACCTTCACCAAAACTATAAAAAGTGCTGGGTAACGATTCTGTTTAATAAGCAACTGCTTCATGAATTTTCTTCCGAAAGCAAGGGGATCTTGGCCAAAGTCGGAAAACCATTGTTCGCGGAAGAGTTTTTGGCAGAATTTAAGCAGACCGAAACCTACAAAAACAATCAAACCGAATTTTCCGATAGCACGGTCCTCAACTTTTTAGATTTAGCCCAAGAAATCGAGCGGAATGTCTTTGAGCAATGGGGTTTGGAAGCCTGGAAAGAAATTAAACCTAAGGATGTAGGCGACAAGGCTTATTTAGTCATGAAGCATCATAAAAAACCGGAACATTACTCGGTTATCACCGACATGATTAACAAAGCCCAGTTTGATGATCGTAAGGCCTATAAAGAAACTGTCCATAACGAACTTATTAAAGATACCCGGTTCATTTTGATCGGCCGGGGCATTTATGCCCTCTCGGAATGGGGATTTAAAGCCGGCGTGGTGGCTGATGTTATTACTGAGGTACTTAAAAATGCCAACGAGCCTTTAAGCCGCGATCGGATTATTGAAGAAGTTTCCAAACGCCGCATGGTCAAAAAGAACACTATTTTAGTCGGCTTGTCGAATAAGAAATTGTTTAGAAAAGTAGGCAAAAATTTGTACGAGCTAAATCCGGCAGCCTAGAAAAGAAACAAAATCCATTTTCATGTACATGTTTAACAATGTTTTTCCTAATTTTTCAGAAATATTCCGCATTCTGGTGGTTTTTTTTATTGACGGCGGCTGGCTTTTAGCCGTGGCCGCGACCTTGCGGATTTTGTATTTAATGTACAAAGCCGAAATCGGCCACCAGTTTATCCACGAACAAGAGTGGGTCTTTTTGAACATCAAAGTGCCGAAGGAAAATCTAACCAGTACTTTGGCCGTAGAGTCAATTTTTGGCCAGCTTCACGCGCTGCATTCCAGCTTAACCTTTGCTCAAAAATATGTGGAAGGCCGGGTGCAGCTCTGGTATTCGCTGGAAATTGTGAGTATGGGCGGGAAGATTTCTTTTATTGTCCGCGCGCCTCTGAAAAGCCGGGATTTAGTTGAGGCGGCAATTTATGCCCAATATCCAGACGCGGAAATCAGCGTGATTTCCGATTACATGGAAAATATTAAATACGATCCGGAAACCAGCGAGTTTGATATTTGGGGCACGGAATGGAAGTTAAATGATGAAGATGTAATTCCGCTAAAGACCTATAAAGACTTTGAACATCCCAGCGCGGAAGAAAAAATTATTGATCCCTTGGCAGCGCACTTTGAAGCCTTGGCTAAAATGGAGCCTCACGAATTTTACGGTGTCCAAATCATGATTCAGCCATTGGGCGATGACGAGTGGAAACCGAAAGGCGAAAATGTAGTCAAGGAATTGACCGGCGAAGAGGTGGAGCACGAGCATCATTGGCGCGACATTTTTTTAGCGCCGCTGAATTGGTTTGCGAATTTTAGCTACAAAGAAGCAATTTTTGGCGGCCATGGCCATGGGGACGACGAAAACAAACCCAAAAACTACTGGCAATTTATGACCGATGCCCAAAAGGAACGCGTCAATGCCATAGAGCGGAAAATCGGCAAACCCGGTTATAAAACCAGAATTCGCCACCTATATATTGCTCCCAAAGAACAGTTTGATAAAAACAAGAAGGCCGTAGTTATCGGCTCTTACCGCCCTTTGGGCTCGGCCATGACCAACCGATTGAAGCCGGAAACCAAACGAACCTTTACTTCGGTAGAATATAAAATTTCTCCCACTTTAGAGCAACCTTTTATAACATATGAGTTAAACCGCAGAAAAAGGAACATCTTTAAAGGCTATAAAAACCGCGACATTCATATTGGGATGCCGATGTTCGTCTTAAATATAGAAGAGTTGGCCACTTTATACCATTTTCCCATCAGTACTCATCCGGTGATGACTGCCGTTGATAAGACCGAAACTAAAAAAGCCCAAGCCCCCGTCAATTTGCCTGTGGCCGAGGGATAGCTTAATATAGTAAGTAGGTGGTAGGTAATTCACAAATTCACAAATTTAGAAATTCACAAATTTAGTTTTAGGAATTTTAAGATACTTGTAAAATCATTTTTTTCCGCTTACACCCTCCTCTTCCTATGGACAACGAAAATCAAATTACTGTTTTTGCTAAAACCAACTTCCGAAATCAGGAAGTGCCTTTTGGTATTAAAACAGATGATCGCCGCCGGCACATGTATTTAATTGGAAAAACCGGCATGGGCAAAACCACCTTAATGGAAAATATGGTGATTCAAGATATCCGCAATGGTCACGGGGTGGCGTTTTTAGACCCGCACGGGGATTCGATTCAGCGCATTCTCGACGCCGTGCCCAGCAATCGCGTGAATGATGTTATCTATTTTAATCCGGCCGATATGGAATATCCGCTGGCTTTTAATATTTTAGAATCCGTAGATCCCAAATATAAACATTTGGTGGCATCGGGGCTCATGGGCGTGTTTACTAAAATTTGGGCCAACTTGTGGTCGGCCCGCATGGAATACATTCTCAATAACACCATTCTGGCGCTTTTGGATAGCCCCGGGAATACTTTGCTCGGGATTACCCGGATGTACGTCGATAAAAAATACCGCAAAAAAATTGTAGATAATATAAAAGACCCCATGGTCCGGGCTTTTTGGACCGACGAGTTTGCCAACTATAACGAAAAGTACCGCACCGAGGCCATTGCACCGATTCAAAATAAGGTCGGGCAGTTTTTGTCGTCCGGAATTATCAGGAATATTGTCGGGCAGCCGCGCTCAACTATAGATTTGCGCGAGATCATGGATAATCAGAAAATCCTGATTATGGACCTCTCTAAAGGAAAAGTTGGCGAAGATAACTCGGCGTTATTGGGCGCTATGATAGTCACTAAACTGCAGTTGGCGGCCATGTCGCGCACCGACATTCCCGAAACCGAACGCAAAGATTTTTATTTGTACGTTGATGAATTCCAAAATTTTGCGACCGAAAGCTTTGCGACCATCCTTTCCGAAGCCCGCAAGTACCGGCTGAATTTAATTGTTGGGCACCAGTACATTGCCCAGTTGGAACAGGACAAAAGCACTAAGGTCCGCGATGCTATTTTTGGCAACGTCGGAACCATTATTATTTTTCGAATTGGCGCGGCAGACGCGGAATTCCTGGAAACCGAATTCGAACCCATATTTTTACCGACCGACCTGGTTAACCTGCCTAAGTACCACATAATTTTAAAACTGATGATTAATGGCGTGGCTAGTGAGCCATTTTCAGCAGTCACCCTGGCGCCCAGCCCCGAATACTATACCGGCAACGGCCAAAAAGTTATTCGGGTGTCGCGCGAGCGCTACAGTAATCCCATGATGGAAGTCGAAGATAAGATTTCGCGCTGGATGGGAGCGGAATTCCATCAAGAATCGGCGGTGATGATTGGCACTGAGGAAGATTCCGATGAAAAAACAATTCCGGCGCCTCGCGCCGCGACTCCGCCGGCTTCAGTTAATCTGCCTGTTATCGAAATTCAGGAGCCCCGCCCACAACCGGAACCGCTTGTAACCAAGCTCTTTGATGCTGTTGCAGCCCCAGAGCCGGCTGATGAACCTCAGCCTGAGGTTTCTGATCGCCCCCCTGTTTCCACAACCAGACCGCCGGTGGTCGCTCAAGAGCGCCCCTTTACCCAGGAATTCCGCCAACCGGTACTAGAACGGGAGTCTCCTACAGCTAATACCCGTCCCCGGCCGTTAAATAATCGCTTTGAACCAAAGCGAAATTTTTCTGACCATCGCGACCGCAATTCTCAAATGTATCAAAAGCGCCGGGACCAGCAAAAAACTAAACGCCAACCGGGGCGCGAGCCGGCCAAAAAAGAAAACCCGATTTGGCAAACAGTGGCCCAATTGCATTCCCAAAAAGGCAAAGAGGAACAAAAAAAGTTACATGAAACGGTTGCAAAAATTTTAGAGCCGGCATCGGAACAAGCGAGCCCGCGGCCCGCACCCCCAAAGCGGCAAGTCCTCCAGCCCGGGCAATCGCAAAAATTTTAAGGTACAAAAAAACGCGTGACGAATGTCACGCGTTTTTTAAGTTTTAAAGATATTTTTTAAGTTCCGTTTCCACCGTTGCTTTTGGCGCGGCGCCGATAAGTTCTCCGACTAGTTTTCCGCTTTTAAAAAATTTCAAGGTCGGAATACTCATAACTCCATAGCGCATAGCCAAATTATTGTTTTCATCGACATTGACTTTCCCGACTTTAAGTTTGCCGGCGTACTCTCCGGCCAATTCTTCAACGATCGGGCTCAGGACTTTGCAGGGCCCGCACCAAACGGCCCAAAAATCTATCATGACCGGCATTGCGGATTGCAGGACTTCCTGATCAAAATTTTGTTCTGTAATTATAACTTCGTTCATTATTTGGTCTCCCGTATCGGTTATATAAGGTTATTTTCGCATCATTACCCTATATACCAGATTATTAACGTGCTTTGTTATTTTATCCACAACCGCAAACTTTGTCAATGATACTAAAACAGCTATAATTAAACCACCTCTGAGATTCTAAAAACAGAAAATTTTACCAAAAAGATTAAATGTTAAAAACAAAAATTAAGAACATCTTGGGCCCAGGGCTGCTTTTTTTAACGCTTTGCCTAGTCATGGAGGTTTTTGGCAGCTGGATTTTTCCAGTTTCAGCCCAAAACCAACTTCTTTCTCAAGTCAGCACTACGGAAGCAGCTCCGGCGCAACCGATGGTTTTGGGAACCTCCACGACCGTACAACTGCCCGTTGCTACGCCGACTATTACAGTTCCCCAACAAACGGGAACTCCCGATTTTAGTTCGATTAAAGCCGAAAGCTTTTTAGTCTATGACGCAGCCAGCGGCCAGATTCTCGCTCAAAAAGATCCGGATTTAAAAACTCCAATCGCCAGCTTGACCAAATTACTCACCGGCCTGATAGCCTATGAACAGGATAATCTAAACGCTACGGTGACTATTCCATCCGAAGATGAATTGCCGGTCGCTCCCGACCTGGGACTGCGGAACGGCGCGGTCGTCGAACTTTCCGACTTGTTTAAAGCCATGCTGATTGGCTCAGCCAATGACGCGGCCCTGGCTTTAGCTAACGCCACAGCGGCTCAGACCGGGCAAAATTTTGTCGGATTAATGAACGCAACCGCGCTGCGCCTGGGAATGACCAGCAGCAGCTTTGAAAACCCCATGGGGTTTGATAGCCCCCAAAACTATTCCACCGCCAACGACATTCGCAAGCTGGTTGATTTTACCTCTCAAATCGATGCCTTTTCCTCTTTAGGGCACCAGACCGGCTACTCTTTTACCGGTCAAGACGGGCAAGACTATCACGTTACCGCCTCGAATCGGTTGGTATTGACCCATCCGGAAATTCAGGCCGTTAAAACCGGCTTAACTCCGGAAGCTGACGGCGCTATGGTCACAAAAATTACCGAAAATGGCCATAGTATTATAGTGATTGTTTTACACAGCACTAACCGGGAGCAAGACACTTTAACTTTGGAAAATCAAATCTTTAGTAATTTCAGCTGGGATATGGTACAATAATAAGGCTTTATGCTGTACCAAGCGCTCATTAAAATATTTTTACTAACCTCGTTCGGTTTTATTTTTGCGCTGATTATTACGCCGCTTTTAACCGATTTTTTATATAAAAATAAGCTCGGTAAACAGATTCGGAACGACGGCAGTACTCCTTTGTTTTCGCAATTACATGCCGGTAAAGCCGGTACTCCGACTATGGGTGGCGTCTTAGTTTGGGGCACAGTATTGATTTTGTGCGTGGCTTTTTGGATTTTAGACCGCCTAGCCCATTTTTCTGATTTTCATCAACTGAATTTTTTAACCCGCAAGGAAACCTTGCTGCCGCTGGGGGCTTTGGTTGGCGCTTCGTTCGTGGGTTTACTCGATGACTGGCTCGACATTAAAAAGCTCGGACACAAAGGCAGGGGATTGCGCTTTCGGGTCAAATTTATTTTATACGCGGTCGTGGCTATGATCGGAGCCTGGTGGTTTTATTTTAAACTCGGCTTTACCATTGTTCATGTCCCCTTTGTCGGAGATTTAAATTTTGGCATTTGGTTTATTCCATTTTTTATTCTGGCCGTGGTGGGCATTAGTTTTGCCGTTAACGAAACGGACGGGTTGGACGGCTTAGCCGGCGGCACACTCATGATTGCGTTTGTGTCTTACGGGTTAATCGCCTACGTCCAAGGTAAATATAATCTGGCCGCATTTATTGGCGTGATTTGCGGCAGCCTGCTGGCCTTTTTGTGGTTTAATGTTTTTCCGGCGCGGTTTATTATGGGAGATACCGGTTCAATGGGATTGGGAGTATTATTGGCTATTGTGGCCTTTTTAACTAACTCGGTATTCCTCTTATTTTTTATTGGTTTTATTTTTTTTCTGGAAGCAGCTTCGGCGATTATTCAGTTACTATCAAAACGGTTTTTTAAACGCAAAGTGTTTTTGTCCGCGCCTATTCACCACCATTTTCAGGCTCTGGGCTGGCCAGAGACTAAAGTTACCATGCGGTTTTGGATCATTGCTGCGGTTATGAGTATCATTGGCATTATATTATATTTTATATCTTAGCATTTCCGCTTTCCATGTATTCACTCCTCATTAAAAACGCCACCGTCATTGACGGCTCCGGTGAACCCGGAGAGGTTTTAGATGTGGCCGTGGAAGGCCAGGAAATAATCGCCGTGGCCCGCGAGATAAAAACCGGCGCTCAAACGGTTGTTGACGGTTCTGGCTTAGTACTCACTCCGGGTTTTATAGATCCCCAAGACCATAGCGACGTCTACTGGCAGCTGTTTGATAACCCGACCCTAGATAGCTTAGTAACCCAAGGTTTTACCAGTATTTTAGTCGGCAATTGCGGCGCAAGCCTGGCTCCATTGCTTTCCCCGGAAGCTTTGCTTTCGATTCAAAAGTGGCATTCGTTGGAAGGCGCCAACCTTAACTGGCAGACTTTTTCCGAATATTTACAAGAACTTTCATCAAAAAAATTCGCTTGCAATGTCGCCAGCTTGGTCGGGTATTCAACTTTGCGGCGGGGTATTGTCGGCGACCAGATTCGGGCCTTAGAAAAACCGGAACTGGAATCGTTGAAAGGGATTTTAGAACAAAGTTTGCGCGACGGCGCTTTTGGTTTATCGAGCGGACTTTCTTATGCTCACGAAATAATCGTTTCCGAACTGGAAATGTTTGAGCTGGCTAAAATTATTAAGCAGTATAACGCGCTGCTTTCCGTTCATTTGCGCAGCGAAGGCGGCGAGATCGTGGAAGCCGTAGAAGAAGCTCTGGATATTGCCAGAAACACCGAAGTCAACTTAAAAATCTCCCATTTAAAAATTAGGAACGAACATAATTGGGAAAAACTGCCCCAGGTTTTAGACGATATCGAAATCGCTTACCATAAAGGGGCCAATGTTCATTTTGACGCATACCCATACGATACCATCTGGCAGGTCTTGTACGCTTACTTGCCGCGATGGGCTTTTGAAGGCGGCCGCCAGGTCATGCTGAAACATTTTAATGATCCTATTCAGCACAATAAAATTTTAATGCATTTAAATAATTTAAATGTCAGGTTCTCAGATGTAATTATTGCCTCAACCACTAACCACATGAATGTTATTGGTAAAAGGATTGGCCAAATAGCCAAAAATTTAGATGTCTCCAGCGAACAGGCGGTCCTGCATTTACTGGAACATGGCGGCAGCGAAGTGTTAGTGTTTGAAAAAAACTTAGACGAGCAGCAAGTCCGCAAATTAACCCACCATCCGTTAAGTTTTATCGGGACTGATGGCGCCGGGTTCGGGACTAATCAAAAAGATAGGCTGGTTCATCCGCGTTGTTTTGGCTCGGCTACTAAGTTTTTGCATGAAGTCATTTCGGAAAAATCCTTACCTTTGGAAAAGGCTGTGGCAAAACTAACTTCGGGCCCGGCTAAAAAAATTGGTCTGAGCAAACGGGGAGAAATTAAAATCGGCAATTATGCCGATCTGGTCTTATTTGACAAAAATGCCATTAGCGATAAAGCCACGTATGAAAACCCCTATCAGTTCAGTCAGGGCATTCATTCTGTTATTGTCAACGGCCGAGCCGTAGTTCAGGATGGTCAACTGACCGGAACGTTGCCCGGAGTGGCACTTCGTAGAGAATAAAAAAATATTCCATTTTTGCCGTCCCAAACTTTATCGCCTATATTGGGCGATTTTTTATTGTCCCTCTCCAGCTAAATACCCCGCGGCTCTGCTGCGATGTCATTGCGAGTGCAGCCGATCTGTCCGCCGCAGTCCGCCTCGGCGGGCAGGCTGTCTGAGCCAACTTTATATTAAAATTAATATAGTGGCGAGTTCCGCAGCTAAAAAATCGGCTTGGCTTTGTGGCCACCAGGAACTAGGACAGGAACTGGGAACTGTTACCCAACAAACTTTTTGTTTATATAGCCAAATTATGGTAAAATAAATAAGTATTTTCCTCAATTTCTATGGATATAAAAGACTTAGCCGGTAAACTTGTAGCGGTACTTGGGTTTGGCGCCAAAGAAGGCCGAGCGACCACGGAATATTTGCTAAAGCAGGGGATTACACCAGTATTGTTTGACCAAAAACCCTGGGATGAATGGGCGGAAGCAGATAAAACCTACATTCGCGGGCTGGGTGTGAATTTTATTTTTGGACCAGGTTACTGGGAAGAATTACGCGGGTTTAACATCGCTTTTCGCACGCCGGGCATATCGCGCCTTCATCCCAAATTGCTGGCACTCGAAAAAAAAGGATTAGTCATAAGCAGCCAAACCAAATGGTTTTTTGAGCATTGCCCGGCAAAAATTATAGGCGTAACCGGAACCAAAGGCAAAGGCACAACCTGTTCGCTGATTTTTGAGATTCTCAACCAGCAACTACCCGGAACAATTTTTTTAACCGGAAATATCGGCGGCCAGCAACCGTTGGAATTTTTAGATACTTTATCGGCGAAAGACATCATTGTCTACGAACTTTCCAGCTTTCAACTCCAGGACTTAACCCAAAGCCCTCAGGTGGGAGTTGTGCTGATGGTGACTCAGGACCATTTAGATTACCATGCTTCGGCAGCAGAATATCGCGAAGCAAAAAGTGCCATTGATAAATTTCAAACCCCGGAAGATTTTGTAATTTATAATACGGATTATCCAGCTACTGCTATTATAGGACAAATGGGTAATGGTAAAAAAATCCCCTACAGTACTCATAAGGACTTGGAAGTTGGTTACTTTGTGCGCGGCAGTCAGGTTGCGTCAGAGACTCAAAATTTTGACCCCTACGACCTTAGCCAAACCCAGCTGCGCGGAAAGCATAATTGGGAAAATATTTTACCGGCAATCGCTGTGGGTGAATTATTGGGAATTAATCATGAGCACATTCAGCAAAGCGTTAATAGTTTTAAAGGGCTGGAACATCGTCTGGAATATGTAGCCGAAAAAAATGGCGTTAAGTATTATAACGATTCAATTTCCACGACCCCGGAAACGGCCGTCGCCGCTCTTTTAGCTTTTACCGAACCGGAAATTATTATTTTGGGCGGCGCCAGCAAGCAGAGCGATTTTAGCGAATTGGGAAAAACGGTTAGCCGCAGGCCGGGGCTCAAGGCGGTAGTGCTGATTGGGCCCGAAGCCCCGCGCATTAAGCAGGCTATTACCCAAGCCGGACCATATTCCGGAATTTTTTTGGAAGGAGCCACCCAACTTACTGAAGCTTTTCAGCAAATTCAAACCATCGCCCAGCCCGGCGATGTTGTCTTGTTGAGCCCGGCCTGTACTTCTTTTAATGAATTTTCAAATTACCGCGAGCGGGGGAACGAATTTAAACGATTAGTCAATTTGTTATGAACAGAGCTATAGCCAAAAAAAAATCTTTTACCGCTCCGGCTGGCCTGCTGGCCGTGACCCTTATTTTATTATGTTATGGCTTGATTGTTCTGTATTCTGCTTCAACCGTCCAATCCTTTAACGCTTTTGGAACCACCACGCATTACATTTTACACCAATTCTTGTATGGCGGACTGTTAGGTTTGGTTGCCATGTACATTTGTTCAAAGCTCGATTACCACATTTGGCAAAAATATTTACCGCTGTTAATCGGAACATCTTTACTCTTACTGATTGCGGTAAAAATACCGGGCTTAGGTTTTTCCACCGGCGGCGCGGCCCGCTGGATCCATTTGGGTCCGATTCTATTCCAACCTTCGGAAATAGCCAAGCTCGTGATTATTTTTTATTTAGCGGCTTGGGTTGACCGCAAGCAAACTTTGTTAAACGATTTCTATTTTGGGATTTTACCGTCGCTGGCTATTATTGCGCTCTTCGCCGGTTTTATTTTGTGGCAGCCGGATTTTGGCACTATGCTGGTGTTAATTTTTGTCTCGGCCAGCATGTTGTTTGTGGCGGGAATTGATTGGAAATATTTTTTCTGGACCATTGTCGCGGGCGGTTTGGCTTTATACGGTTTTATACTCGTAGAGCCGTATCGGGCCCGCCGCCTGACCACTTTTTTAGATCCGACGATAGATAAATTAGGCATAAGCTACCAAATCAACCAGGCCATCTTAGCCATTGGTTCAGGCGGGCTATGGGGCTACGGATACGGCATGTCGAGGCAAAAGTATAACTTTTTACCCGAAGCTTCCACCGATTCTATTTTTGCGGTTATGGCCGAAGAATTGGGTTTTTTCCGCGTAGTATTTCTCTTGATACTATTTGTTTTGTTCGCGCTCCTGGGATTTAGAATAGCCAAAAATGCTCCCGATATGTTTGGCAAAATGGCCGCGGTCGGCATTACCAGCTGGATTGTGCTCCAGGCGTTTGTGAATATTGGCGCCATGGTCAACATTTTGCCGTTAACCGGCATTCCCTTACCATTTTTTAGCTATGGAAGCACGTCGTTACTCATGACCTTGGCGGCCATTGGCATTCTGTTTAATATTTCTAACCAATCACGCGCTTCTTAATCAGCTCCATGAACAATAAGCGCTTTATAATCCACGTTGACTATCAACCCATGAAGCCCCGCTTGCGGGCTCGGCTGTTGCGCTGGGGCAAATTAGCGGCAGGGCTTCTCCGCCGCCTGGCGCTGCTGGGAATTGTTGGGGCAATCTACTGCGCTAAATTGCTTTTTGAATTTTGCTATCATACCGGCCGGTTGGTTTTGGTTACCGCCACAACAGCAGCAAAATTCACCCTGCAGCAAATTCGCCGCACGCGTCAGCTAACACCCCATCGCCTAAAGATTTTACTGGGCCAGGAATTGCGCGGCACCCTGGCGATATTTTTAATTTTTTGTTTAATCGCCGGAGGCGTATTGCAAGGGTTAAAAGTTTTAGCTACCGGACTGGCCTTAAAAGATAGTATTACTAACGCGACTATGCTGGGTTCTCAGCAATTAGAACAGGCCCAGCAGGCGCTTTCCAATAAAAATTTATCCGGAGCGGAAAACCAATTTACCCGCGCGCTCCAAACTTTTCGCAGCGCCAATCAACAGCTGGCCGACGCGGGCACGCTGATTAACCAATTGGGTAATTTGCTTCCGCAAAAACAAGCCGGGCAAAACGTTATAAATGCCGCGACCTTGATTTCCCAAGGCGGCCAGCACATGATTGATTTTTATCAGCAGGCCGAGCAAGTGTCTGTGACCCCGCAGGGTTTAAGCAGCCAGCAAAACATTCCGGCCCTGTTTACGACCCTGAATAACGATTTGCAACAAGCCACCCAAGAAATCGCCCAGGCTTCGGCTGACGTAGCCCAAATTGACCCAGCGGCCGTGCCCGCCTCCCAAAAAGATACTTTTACCAAATTGCAAACCCAGCTACTCATCCTCAATACTTCGCTGCAAAATTTTAGCGGCCTATTTAGTGTGCTGCAAACCATATTATTAGGGGATAAAAACATTTTATTTATTTTTGAAAATAACGACGAACTTCGCGCAACCGGCGGCTTTATTGGTTCTTACGGGGCCATGGAATTAAATAATGGAGCCGTGAACCGAATGACCATCAGCAGCATTTACGATCTGGACGGCCAGCTTAAGGATAAAATTATGCCGCCCAGTCCCATGATCAACGTCAACGATCGTTGGTATATGCGCGACAGCAATTGGTTTGCCGATTTCCCCACGTCCGCTCAAAAGATCAGCGACTTTTACGAAAAGGAAGGCGGCTCCACTCCGGATTTAGTAATTGCGATTACTCCGCAGGTTATTAGTGACTTATTAACTTTAACCGGACCGATTACGGTACCGCAATTTAATTTGACTTTAAATACTGACAATTTTTTGGATGAAACCCAGGCCAACACCGGGACCAACCCCTCCGACCCGCTCAATAAACCCAAACAGCTACTGGCTGATTTTTTCCCTTTACTTTTGCAGCAGCTCCATGCCTTAAATGGCGGCCAGCTAGCCAACATGCTGCTCATTTTACAGAATGACCTAAGCTCCAAACAAATAGTCTTATACGCGCGCGATTCTACTCTGGAGCATGCGTTTTTATCGTACAATTGGGGCGGCAGCATCAACACGACTGATCGCGATTATTTAGAAATCGTGGGTAGTAATTTAGGCGGGACTAAAACCGATGTTCACATTCAGCAGCAGTATTCGCTGCAAACAGCCATTGCTGCCGACGGCTCTATTACCGATACGCTCACAATCGTTAGAACCAATCCACTGCCGACTAATTTGGCGGATATGACCAATACCAGCTTTTTACGGGTATATGTCCCGCAAGGATCCCAGCTTTTGAGCAGTTCCGGGTTTGATTATCTCAACCTGCCGGCTTTAGATCCGAGCCAGTACGAGATTGATCCGGACGTCTATAATTGGGAGCGCTTGGCCGAAAAAAATGCGGCCACCGGGATGATGACGGGTCTGGAAACCGGCAAAACTTTTTTTGGCAATTGGTCAATCCTCAAGGGCGGGGATACTAAAACAATTACGCTCACCTACCGCTTGCCGTTTACCCTGGCTAATCCGGACCGCTACAGCTTGCTGGTTCAAAAGCAAATTGGCAGTCAGCCGGCCACGCTAAACTGGACCTTGCAATTTCCAAGCCGCCAAATCGATTGGAAAAACTTTAACGCAGATACCTTGGACATCGATAGCCTGACCAGCGAAACCTCATTAACTCAAGACGAATTCTATGGTTTAGTCCTGGAAAAACGTTAAGGCCTGCCTATGATAAAACGCTTTAAAAATTTAGAAAATACTTTCACAATCTCCAAAGCCGCCACGATAGTTGGTGTTTTAACGCTTTTGGCTAAATTAGTAGCCATAGTTCGCGACCCGCTCTTTGCCAGCAAATTTGGGGGCAAAAATATCTTTATTTTAGATATTTATAATTCGGCTTTTCGTATTCCGGATTTTATCACCAACTTGCTGATTTTAGGCACTCTGTCCGTGGCTTTTATTCCCGTATTTGTAGATATTTCGCTGCAAGACAAAGCCCGCGCCAACCGAATTGCCAATACAGTGCTTAATGCTATGTCGTTGGGGATGATCGCTATTTGCGCGGTTATTTACGCTCTGGCAACTCCGCTGACTAAATGGCTGGTCCCGGGCTTTAGTGGCTACGAATTGGAAGCTACTATCCGGCTAACCCGCCTGTTTTTACTGTCGCCGATAATTTTTGGGGCGTCGAATGTCTTCACCAGCATTTTATACGCCAACAAAAAATTTCTAATGGCCAGCGTGGCTCCGCTGCTCTATAACGTTGGAATCTTGTTCGGGTTGCTGGTGCTCTATCCCCGTTACGGATTAATGGGTCTCGGTTATGGCGTAATCGCGGGAGCTTGCTGCCATTTACTGGTCCAAATACCGGAAAGTGTTTCGCACGGGTTTAGCTGGCAGCCGGTACTGGATTTTAAAGACGCGGCCTTCCGCAAAATTGTGACCCTGTTTGTCCCCAAAATTATAGTTATTGATATTGGCAGTTTTAGTTTAATAGTGGCAACAATTATTGGCTCCTTGCTGCCGGCGGGCACGATTAGTATTTTTAATTTTGCCAATAATTTAGTTGCCGCGCCGGTCGGGATTTTTGCGCTTTCAATTTCGATCGCTTCTTTTCCTTCGCTGTCAGAACTCTTTGCCAAAAAGCAGGAAGAAAATTTTCTTTCGGTTTTAGTCAAAACCATGGTGCAAATATTATTTTTTATGATCCCATTTTCTATTTTACTGCTCCTCCTCCGCGCCCAGCTGGTCCGCCTTTATTTAGGCCACGGCAATTTTACCTGGACCGATACTATTTTAACCTTTAGCACGCTGGGGGTTATGACTTTTTCTTTATTCAGCCAAAGCCTCTCGCCTCTGCTGACCCGGGCCTTTTACGCCCGGCAAAACACGGTCATTCCGGTCATTGTAAATTTAGCCAGTATGGCTTTAAACATTATAACCGCTTACTGGTTTTCTTCGGCGTATCACTTAGGAGTAGTCGGACTGGGATTAAGCTTTTCGATTACCAGCATTTTTAACTGTTTTGCCTTGATGATTATTTTACATCTCAGGCTCCTCAAAGATGCCGGCCAAGAATTTACCGAAACCATAGTGGCCGAAGAAAAAATGTTTTCTTTTTATGTAGTTAAAATTTTGATCGCCAGTTTAGTCATGGGGATTTTGAGCTATTTAACGCTTTACGCAATTGCGCCCGTGGTTAACACCCGAACAAATTTGGGGCTATTTTTGCAGGCAGGGGCCTCGGGAACTGTGGGTTTGATTTCGTTTATGATCTGCGCGGTTTATCTCCGGATTCCTCAAGCCCTGAGGATTATGAAGCTCGTGCGCGAAAGGCTAAAATTTGCTAAAATACTAAATCTCAAACCCTAATTCTTTTACCCCATGCGGAGAGATTCGCCAGAAACCATGCCTCAGGAAAATATTAGAAATTTTTGTATTATTGCCCATATTGATCACGGTAAGTCCACACTGGCTGACCGGCTTTTGGAAATTACCCACACGGTCAATAAGCGCGACATGAAAGACCAAATCTTGGACCAAATGGACTTGGAACGGGAGCGGGGGATAACGATTAAGCTACAACCGGTCAGGATGAACTATACTTATAACCACAATGACTACATCTTAGACCTGATAGATACTCCCGGGCATGTGGATTTTACGTATGAAGTCTCACGATCACTTGCTTGTTGCGAGGGCGCCATACTTGTCGTGGACAGTACGCAGGGAATCGAAGCGCAAACATTAGCCAACGTCTATTTGGCTCTGGAGCATAATTTGACTTTGATTCCGGTGGTCAACAAAATTGATTTGCCGAATTCCGACCGTGTAAAAACTGCGGAGGAGCTCAAAACGGCTTTTGGTTTTAAGGACGAAGAAATTCTCTATGCTTCCGGCAAGACGGGCGAAGGCGTGGAAGAAATTTTAAAGGCGGTTATAGAACGGGTTCCGGCGCCAAAAGGCGATAGCACAAAACCAACGCGCGCGCTAATTTTTGATTCGGTATACGATACCCACCGCGGCGTGGTGGCCTTTGTCCGCATTGTCGATGGACAGATTTTGCCCCGGGAAAAAATTTATATGATCGGCAGCGATACGGTCTCAGAGAGTTTAGAAGTGGGGTATTTTCATCCGCGAATGGAAAAAAGTTTTGAATTGAAAACCGGCGAGGTCGGCTATATTGTTACGGGCTTGCGCGATGTTAGTAAAGCGCGAGTTGGCGACACAATTACGCTGAACGAAGGGCGCCGAGGAGGCCGAGCCGCTGCCTGGTTATAAGCAAATTAAGCCAATGGTTTATGCTACTATTTTCCCCGTCTCCGGCGAAGACTATCCGCTGTTGCGCGATGCTATGGAAAAGCTAAAGCTTTCTGACGCTTCGCTGGAATTTGAACCCATCAATATCCCTTCAATTGGTTTTGGGTTTCGTACTGGTTTCTTAGGTTTGCTGCATATGGATATTGTCCAGGAACGTTTAACGCGCGAATACAATCTGGACTTAATTTTAACGGCTCCCGGGGTGGCCTATCGGGTAGTTAAAAGTGACGGAACCTCTCTATCTGTCCATAATCCGGCGGAATTTCCAGATCCTGCAATCATCAAAGAAATTTACGAGCCCTGGATGGACGTGAATATTTTAACGCCCCAAAACTATATTGGGCCGATTATGGAAATTGCGACCCAGCGGCGGGGTGTTTCGAAAGATATTAAATACATCGGCAAAGACCGGGTTGATATGCGTTTTGAAATGCCCTTGGCCACGATTATTTTGGATTTTTACGATAAGCTAAAAAGCGTGTCTTCGGGCTATGCCAGTTTAAATTATGAATTAATAGAGGAACGGGTAGGGGATTTGGTTAAGGTAGATATTTTAGTTTCCGGCGAACCGGTGGCGGCTTTAGCCGCAATTATGCACCGGTCAGTTGCCGCGGTTGACGGCAAAGAGCTGGTCGAAAAGCTTAAAACGCTCATTCCCCGCCACCAATTTGAAATCGCCCTCCAAGCCACCATCGGCGGCAAAGTCATCGCCCGCGAAACCATCTCGGCTTTACGTAAGGACGTGACAGGCTATTTGTATGGAGGGGATGTTACCCGGAAAATGAAGCTTCTGAATAAACAGAAAAAAGGCAAGAAACGGATGAAGAAGATTGGCAAGGTTGACATACCACAAGAAGCGTTTTTGGCTGTTCTTAAAAAATAAGCCCGTTTGAACCCTTTAGACAGGTATGGTATGATTAAATCGTCTCCTTAAACATGCGGCCTATGATAATGCAGACTAAATTACCAGTCCAAATATTCAAACAAGGTAGGCGCTTTGTTGCTTATACTCCGCTTTTAGATTTGTCTACTTCTGGAAGGTCGGAAAAAGAAGTTAAAATTAGATTTCATAAATTAGTCAATATTTTTTTTGAAGAACTAACACAAGCGGGTACATTTAAGTTGGCGAAAGTTTGAACGGTTTCTGTTAAAAATTGGGTCTTCATTTAAACGCCAAAAAGGCGATCATAGAATTTATTGGAAACCGGGAATATTAAGACCTGTGGTAATACCACAAGAACGGATATTGCCGGTTTTTATTATTTTGAATAATTTGAGGGTCTTAGGAGTTTCAAAGGAAGAATTCCTGCAAATAATAAACGAACCGTAAAAAGTAATTAAGACAAGCCTGTATTTTAAGTCAACTTATACTATCAAATAACTACACAAGATATGAAAAAACGCATCTTAGGAGGTAAGTTAGAAGTTTCCGAGCTTGGCCTGGGTTGTATGGGCATGAGCGAGTTTTATGGTACCGGCGATGAAGCGGAATCAATTAGGACCATCCATTTGGCCTTAGAACTGGGAGTTAATTTTTTAGATACGGCCGATATGTACGGCCCATTTACTAATGAAATCCTGGTCGGCAAAGCCATCGAGGACCGGCGGGACAAAGTCGTGCTGGCCACAAAATTTGGCAATGTCCGGGGCGAAAAAGGGGAACGGTTAGGCGTGCGCGGGGACGCGGAGTATGTCCGCAAATCCTGCGATGCCAGCTTAAAACGTCTGGGTCTGGACCATATAGACCTTTACTATCAGCACCGCGTAGACACCAAAGTCCCGATTGAAGAAACGATTGGCGCCATGGCCGAACTGGTCAAAGCCGGCAAAGTAAAATATTTGGGTATGTCCGAAGCCGCTCCCGAAACCATCCGCCGCGCTCATAAAGTCCATCCGATTACCGCGCTGCAGACGGAGTATTCTCTCTGGTTCCGGGATCCGGAAGCCGAAATTTTAAAAACGGTTCGGGAACTGGGAATTGGCTTTGTAGCCTACAGTCCGCTCGGCCGAGGTTTCTTAACCGGCCGCTTTACCAAACCCGAAGATTTTCCCAAAGACGACTTCCGCCGCTTTCATCCCCGCTTTCAAGGCGAAAATTTCACTAAAAACTTGCAGCTAGTGGAACAAGTCAAAAAGATGGCTGAGGAAAAAGGAGTTACTCCGGCTCAATTGGCCTTAGCCTGGGTCTTGGCTCAGGGCCAAGATATTGTCCCCATCCCCGGGACCAAACACGAAAAATATTTACGGGAAAATATTAGGGCCACCGAAATTTCATTAACAAAAGAAGACCTAGACCGCCTAAACAACATTCTGCCGCCGGGAGTAGCGGCCGGGCAACGCTACGCAGATATGTCTACTGTTAATAAATAACCTCATTTAATATATGTCTAAAATTGGAATTTTAGGTTCAGGAAATGTCGGCCAAACTTTGGCCAAAGGTTTTAAAAAATATGAGTACGACGTAATGATCGGTACGGGACATCCGGATAAAGTTTCTGATTTTGCCAAGGAGCAGGGGATTAAGCTGGGAACCTTTGCCCAAGCGGCTGAGTTCGGAGAGCTAATCGTCCTATGTGTCAAAGGAGATGCCGCAGCCCAGGTAATTACGTCCGTGTCCCAACAACTTTCCGGTAAAACAGTTTTAGACACCACTAACGCCTTAGTTGACCACAACGCCGAAAATGGCGTGCTTAAATTATTTACCACGTGGGACGAATCTTTAATGGAACAGTTGCAATCAGCAGCCCCAGAAGCTAAATTTGTCAAAGCCCTGAACAGTGTAGGCGCTAACTTAATGATCAACCCGCCATTTACCGAACGGCCCAGTATGTATATCTGCGGCAACGACCAGGATGCCAAAAAGGAGGTTGGGGAAATCTTAGAAAAGTTTGGATTTGAACCTGCAGATATGGGCATGGCCACGAGCGCCCGGGCACTGGAACCTTTAGTAGTTTTATGGCTTATTCCAGCCTTTCTTAAGAAAGATCGCGATCACGCTTATAAACATTTGCAAAAATAAAAATATTTTAATTGCTTTATTGGAAAAAAAACATGCTTTTTGATATACTCAAACTACTGTAATTATTATTAAAAAAATTAATATGAAAAAAATTCTTCTCGTTTCGGCGATAGCCTTGCTGGCAGCAGGATGCGGCAGCAGTGCCACGAGCAGCACTAACGCCACTACTCAAACCGCGGCCGTACCGCCGGCTGCCCAAAGTAACACCATGCCGCAGCCGACCACCGGCAGCAGCAGTGCTGCCGCCAGCGCTTCTGATGATTCCAATACGGCGCTTAATGCCGATTTAGGAAACATCGATTCGCAAATGAATAATTTAAATACCGATTCCTCAAATATTGATTCCAGCATGGGTCAGCAACAGGCTCCGGGGGCCCAATAACTAATTAACTTACACCTATGAATACAAAAATTATTTCTCTTCTTGCTGTTGTGGTTGTGGCCTTTGCGGTCGTCGCAGTTCCGGCTCAGGCTTCTTTATTGGGTACCAAACTTTCGGCTGCCGCCAGCCTGAACGCCAGCAGCAGCGCCTCCACTAAATTGGATACAACCGCTCAAGCCAAAGCCGACACCGAAATTTCCGCTCGCATTACTGCGCTCAACACTCTGCTGACGCGGATTGGACAAATGCAACGGGTCAGCAGCAGCGATAAAGCCAATTTAACAACTACGCTACAGTCGGAAATAAGCCAAATGACCGCTTTAAAGGCAAAAATTGATTCCGACACCAGCAACACAACTTTAATACCGGACATACAATCTATTACCAAGTCATTTCGGATTTATGTCTTGGTCTTACCACAGGGCCGCATTACCGCGGCAGCGGACCGGGTGATGACTATTGTCACCTTGCTGGATACTTTAAGCGCTAAACTACAAACCCGCATTACCGCCGCTCAAAACGCCGGCCAAAATATGAGCGCCGAGACGACTTTAGTCAGTGACATGAACGCCAAAACCGCCGACGCTAACACTCAAGCGCAGGCCGCGGTCAGCGAGGTCAGCGCCCTGCAGCCGGATAACGGCAACACCACTATCTACAACTCTAACCAAGCCGCGCTAAAAGACGCTCGCTCAAAAATTGCCGCCGCGACCGCCGATTTAAAAACCGCGCGCCAAGATGCCGGTTCGATCGTCAAAATAATTTTGAGTTTAAAAATAAGTTCAACAGTCAACGCGAGCAGTACTAATCAATAACAACATCAAACGCTGAGCCCGCCGAAATCGGCGGGCTTTTATTAATGTAAATGTATTTTTTTGATTAAGAACCTCCTAAAAACTACGTCACGAATAATGCAAAGGAGCCGCAAAATCTTTAACAAGTTAGTGCCGAATGAAAATTAAAAAAGCTAGTTATCTACCATAATTTTTAAAAATACGCTTGGAGTCGAAAGATGTTTTTAAAAATTATGGTAAAGAAAGGATATAATATGATGAATAAAACAAGCACGATTATAAGTCTCGCTGTGGTAATAGCATTAACTGCTTTTACCTTTAGTCCCAGCGCGGATGCTCAAGTAGCAACTCCCACGCCTACGCCAACTGCTACAGTGACTCCGACCCCAACACCCACACCGACGGTAACACCAACTCCGACCTCAACCATAACTCCCACTCCGACTCCTACAACTACCCCGACACCGACTCCAACAGCAACACCTACGCCGACTCCCACACCTACCACCACCGGACCAACTGTTCCAACAGGCCTAAGCGTTAGCAGCTCTTCTACGGATACTTTGATGATAGTTTGGAACCCTTCAACCAGCAGCGGCACGACCATTACTCAATACAATATTATCCGTGATGGTACCCAAATAGGAACTTCTCCCACCGAAACCTTTACCGATACCGGTTTAAATCCCGGGACCACCTACGCTTATAACGTTTCAGCTATGGACGCTAACGGCAACACCTCTGCCTGGTCGGATACTTTATTCGCCACAACTCAGGGAACCTCCTCTACCACTCCTACCCCGACGCCCACGCCAACACCCACTGTAACCCCGACACCAACACCTACCGCCACGCCTACCCCAAGCGCCAGCGGACCTTCTATGCCTACCGGCCTGGCGGTGAGCAGCTCAAGCCCCGATACTTTGGTCTTAACTTGGGATCCTTCGACCAGCACCAGTAGCACCATTTCGGACTACCTGATCATCCGTGACGGGACGCAAGTCGGAACCGCTTCCAGCACCACTTTTACCGATACCGGCCTTACCCTGGGGACGACCTATGCTTATAATGTCGCGGCTATGGACGCTAACGGGAATACTTCTCCGTGGTCAGATACGCTCTATGCGTCTACCACAGGCTCGTCGACCACTACGCCCACGCCAACACCAACCGTAACGCCGACACCGACTACTACCCCTACCGGGCCTAACAACAACACCGGCGCCTATGGCTGGATAGTCCTGCCGCTCAGTATTTACAATCAGCTGACCGCCAGCAGCACCACGACCAGCACTTCAACTTCCCCCGGCAGCCCGTTTGTTTACGTCAATGGATATCCGACTTTAAACGGGAACTATGTCGACTGTAACGGCAATATCGACAACGATCCAGCCCACCATTCAACCGACTCCAGTGACACTGACCCGGCCCACCACATAGGCATGAACTGTCCGGGCGGCAGCCCGCAAGTACCTTCCTGGTACAATAATTCTACCAGCATGCTCGGAAATGGGATGATGAATAACAATACGCAAACCTGGATTAACTATATAACCGATGAGCAGAATAATACCCAGTGGGTATTAGTACCGCTGACATGGACCAATCTCCAGGATTTACAAAATTTGTTCAATACAACCCAATTACCGTCTGTGTTCTAAGGTCAAATAAAAAACCCTCCGCAACAAGCTGAAGTGAGGGTTTTTTATTTGACAATGCATTTTTTTCGCCTTAGAATTTATCATCCGCAGACTATCAAAAATTAAGGAGGCATAGATGTCGGCAGAAGTGTATCGAGGCGAACCAGATGCTGCAACTCACCGGCTTACCTGGCGGCACCCGTATTGGTTTAGTTCCAAGGAAGGACTGAGAGGCAAAATCGAAATAGCGGCCGCCGGAGAATTTCCCGGTTTAGGAGCCAACAATACGGTGCTGATTGTTTTCTATCCGGAAAAGTCCGAACCCCAGCTCAATCAAGAACGGTTAAGCGCTTTGTCGGTAGAAGAAATACTCTGGCTAATCGAGCCATATCAGTTGCATCACCCCGATCTCAATTTTATCGTCTCTGTTACCGCCTGAGTCCAAAATAGCGCCAGGCCGGTTACCCCCTAACCCGCTCTGGCGCTGTATTTTTTATTGCGGTAAATTTATGGTATAATACTGCCATGTTCCGCAACCGAAAACATCTCAATAAAATTATGGCTATTATTATGGTACTGGTGGTGTTAACCATGGTTATAGCTTTATTCGGACCGGCGTTCATCAAGCAATAACCGCGGCCGGCCGGTTTCAAAAACCAAAATATGTTCACCCTGCAACTCCGGGAAAATGAAAAAATCTTAAGAATGTACCGGCAGGCGGACTTAACCCTGGCCAAACCGGTACTGGTTATATTTGCGGCATTATACATCCCGTGGGGATTATTACTCAAATACGACTTAGTAGCTCAATTTGGCTGGTGGTTGTTTGGCTGGACAGTCATAGTTTTGCTGTATGGCGTTCATGAATACCTGCTGTGGCTGCTGCATGTCACGCTAGTGACTAACCAAAGGTTGATTTTTGTCAGATACCCCAGTTTGTTGCACAAAAAAGTTGCCGAAGCCCCCTTAGACAGAATTACCCAACTAAGTATTGAAGTAAAGGGACTTTTTAATAATTTACTTTCCTACGGCGATATTACTGTTGTGCTGGCCGGCTCGCACCAGACTTTGGCCTTAACCACGATAGCCGAACCTAATAAAGTACACGACTACCTTTGGGCCTTAATCCAGAAAAAAGCTGCCGTGGCTGAACAGCCTGCCGTTATAAAAAAACCATAGGAACACCAAAAACTCCATCGGCAGGTAAAAAGGCCAAAACTTTTGTAATCAGCTCTATATTATATGGCTATTAACCGCTCACAGATTATTTCTTCCAAAGTAGCCATCGGGATTCTCCTGATTTTGCTCGTTTTTTTTGCAAATTTAAAATATCAGCAGTGGAAAAATCAGCAAGTTATTGAACAACAAAAACAAGACCTCCAGGAGCAAGCTAACCAGTGGCAGCAAAAAAATGATGAACTTACCCAATCGTTGCAATACCTTAATTCCAGCAGCTATCGGGAACAGGTTGCCCGACAGCAACTAAATCTCAAAATTAACGGAGAAAATGTCTATAGTTTCACCACTGCGGCCGCTCAAGCTACAACAACTGCCCTGGCTTCGCCGGCTCCTAGCCTTTCGAACCCGCGTAAATGGTGGAACTATTTTTTTCAAAATAATTAGAGACTATGCCCAAAACGCATAAGAAAATATTTAAAGTAACCGGGATTATTATTTTGGGGTTACTTATTGTCTGCGGGTTATTTGCAGCTTGGGTTATTGTCGGACCGGCTTCTTCCGTCAAAACCAAGTTATTATCGCGCCTACCGTTGCCGCTGGCTTCGGTTAATGGCCAAATTATTCCCAGCACCGATTTGTTCGTCCGCTATTCCATTGCCCAAAAGGCCTATGCCCAGCAGCCGACCACTGACATGCAGCAGGTTAAAACCCAAATTTATAACCAGCTGGTAAGAGAAAAAGAAACTCAAATATTGGCCTCGCGGTACGGCGTCAGCGTCAGCGCCGGTGAACTTAACCAGCAGCTTCAGGCCACTAAAAACGACATTGCCCAAGACCCCTCCACTAGTTTTAATGATTTTTTGAAGGAGTATGGCCTGACTGAACAACAATTCAAAACGATGGTCTTGGCCCCCAATCTGCTCAGTACCGATCTCACCGTCTGGTTTAATAGCCAATCAAGTTTAAATCCTCAAACTTACCAGGATCTTAGCAGCATTCAGCAGCAGTTAGCTCAAGGAACTGCTTTTTCGGCTTTGGTGCCAAAATACAACCAGGATCCTTCCACCGAGGCCACCAATGGGGATATGGGCTTTGTGCCCATGGATAGTATTGCCTCAGAATACCAGCAAAATTTGGAACAAACTGCTGTCGGAGGAATAACCGAAATTATCAACGCTCAAGGCATCCATGTGGTTAAAATTTTAGCCAAGGATAACAATGCCGCCAATCACGGCGAAGAAGTGCATGTTCAAGAAATCCTGTTGCAACCGGCGGACTTTAATCAATGGTTCAATAAACAGACAAAAACTTTTTCAATCAAAAAATTTATTAAAATTTATTAAAACAAAAACACATGAACCAAGAAATTATTACCTATATTAAAGAAGCTCGCGCCCACGGATTAAGCGATACGGAAATCAAACAAAATTTGCTTTCTGCCGGCTGGAGCGCCGAAGAAGTAGAAGAAAATTTTGTAATGTCAAAAACGGGCAACCCGGGGGGTGCTAATCCAACGCTAGCCGCGCAAACTCTTCCGGCGTGGGCCACCGGCAGTCCGGCCCGTGAACCGCAGCATTCAGCTACTCCCGCCCAACCTCTCCCCGCGGAGCAGCCGGCCGTTTTTACCGCCCAACAGCTGCCAGCGACTGTGACCAAAAAAAAATCTTCCGGCGGACTTCTGGTACTAATTATAGGTGTAGTAGTTGTTGTTTTGGCGGCCGGGGGCTATTTTGCTTATACCTATGCTTACAATAACCCTCAAAAAATTTGGCAAAAGTTCACTCAAAACCCCCAAAGCAGCCTGGTTTACAAAAACAATATCACTTTTACCTATAACGATCCCGAAACCTATACCCCTGCCAGTTCCAGTCTGATGTCCATTCAGCTAAAAAACTTAATTTTAAGCGTTAACGGCAATATATACGCCGATCTGACCGACCCCAAAAATCCGGCCACAGACGTAACTGTGCAATATAATTTTAGCGATAACGGTACTAATTTTGGCACGTCCATAGCTTATAAACTGATCAATAATGTATTATATCTTAACGCCGGCAGTAACCCGTTTGCTCAAGCTTTAATGAGCGAAATCAGTCCCGGCACCCAAAATAGCTGGTTAAAAATAGATTTAACCGCCGCTCAGCAGCAAGCCTCTACTACTAATAGCCAATACTCGGCCTTGAGTAAGCAGTTTGAAGATCCGGCTTTCCAGCAGGAGCTTCAAGGTATCTGGAATAAAGGTAATGTTATTACCGTTACAAAATATTTGGGGCAGCAGAAAATAGGCAGCGCCCAAACCTATCACTTTCAAAACGGTTTTAATAAAAGTGCTTTCAGCGCGGTGGTGAGCCAGTACATCGATGCCTTCGCCCAAATCCTGAACAACAATCAACAAGGGACAATTAGCAGCTCTGACACGGCAACCGCTAAGCAAATAACCGCCGAACTAATTAACAAAATTCAGGTTACGGATTTTGAAACCTGGATTGGCAGCAGCGATTACCGCTTGTATAAAATTCAGTTGTCTATGAACGCGCCTTCGGTAATATCGATTATGAACGCGGCTACGAACGAAACTCAGGGCGCGGCGGGCGATGATAAACGGCTAAATGATGCTCAAGAGATGTCTACGGCCTTAGAATTATACTATAATGACCATGGAGGTTACCCGGACGCCAACCAAGGCCAACCCGTAGGAATAACTCCGGATTATTTAGAAGCTTGGCCGGTCGCGCCCACGCCGGCAGGGGGCAACTGCACCGATTACTACAATACCTATTGGTATACTCCCGAAGGAAACAAAACAGTAGCTAAGGATACAACCGGGTACAGCTCTTACAAATTAGATTTTTGTTTGGGGAGCGATACGGGAGATTATAAAGCCGGAGTAGTGGAAATTTCACCGTCAGGCATCCAAAACATTGATTGTCCCGAAGATCTTACCAAATGCTACACAGACGGCAAGGCTCCGGGCTCTGTCCCGGCAGAAACCACCCAGCAAAAAATCCAGGACATTATTAACAAAATAAACTTTGACGGCTCCGTTAATATTACCTCGACCTATTCCGATTACGGTCAAAAGCAAGCAGTTGTGCCGCCGGCCGACTCGGTTGATCTGTTAAAGGCTCTCAACCAACAAAATCAGACCTTCGACGCCCACATCTTAAGATAGCAGCCAAATCTAGCTTACAAGGGTCACCCTTGTGGAGGTGGCCCTGTTTAAATTTATGAACATTGGAATATTTGACTCCGGTTTAGGGGGTTTGGTTATTCTGAAAAGTTTGGTTACGGAACTCCCCGACTACAACTATATATATTTGGGTGATACCCGGCATATGCCCTATGGCAGCCGGGATCAAAAAGCTATTTTACAGTTTACCCAAGCGGCGCTAAAGACTTTATTCGCGCAGGGTTGCTCGTTAGTTATTATTGCCTGCAATACTTCTTCCGCCAAGGCTTTAAGGAAAATCCAGAGGGAATTTTTGCCCCGCTATTATCCTGACCGAAAAGTTTTAGGCGTGATTATCCCCACAGTGGAAGCGGTGGCGGAAATTCCAAAATTATCCAGAGTCGGAATTTTAGCGACCCCGTCGACGGTTCAATCCAAAACATATTTAAAGGAATTTAAAAAAATTAAGCCGGCAGTCACCGTAACCCAGAGTGCGGCTAAAGATTTGGCGGCCATGATAGAAACAGACGATCAAAACGGCATCCACAAACAATTGCCTCAATATTTAAGGCCGCTTTTGGCTCAGCGCCCTCAGGCCATTGTATTAGGCTGCACCCATTACCCGCTGGTAAAAAAACAAATTACGGCTTTGGCTGGTCCGGGAATTAAAATTATTTGCCAGGATGAAATCATTAGCCACAAATTAAAAAAATATCTTGTCCGCCATCCGGAAATCAACAAGTTGCTGGCTCGCGGCCATAAGCGCCGCTATTTTGCTACCAAACTGACAAAAGATTTTGAGACAGTAAGTAAAAAACTGTTCGGACGTAAAATACTTATTGAGACTTTGTAACTTTTATGCCCTTATCTTACATTGAAATCTTCAAAAACAATCTTCTTCATAACATCCGCGCCTTTCAGAAGTACGTTGGACCTAAAACGAAGATCGCTTCGGTCATTAAAGCCAACGCTTATGGCCATGGCCAAAATGAAGTAGCAAAAATTTTAGGACCGGAGACGGATTATTTTCAAGTTGATGATCTGCAGGAACTATCTTTACTTCGCCAAGTCACCAAAAAACCTGCGCTGGTTTTAGGGTATGTGGCAAAAAATGAATTGGCTGATGCCGTACATTTGGGAGCTGAGCTATTGATTTCAGACGAACTCCGGTTGCGGCAGCTGGAAGATATGGCTTTAAAGTTGCATCAAAAAATTAAAATACAAATCAAAATTGACGCTTTATTGGGCCGGGAAGGTCTACTGCTTCATGAGGTGCCACAAATTATCGAGACTTTACATACCTGCCCCCATGTCTTAGTTTCCGGCTTTTATGCCCATTTTGCTAATATAGAAGATACGGCCAGCTTTAGCCACGCCCAAAAACAGATTGATTGTTTTCAGGATGCCTTGCGGTTATTTAGGCGAGCCGGTTTTGACGGGGTACCAACTCACATTTCTGCCACTTCGGGTACTTTAGTCTACGACCAAAACAAAAACTTGAACCAAATAGTGCGGTTGGGGATTGGGTTGTATGGATTGTGGCCTTCGCGAGCACTCCAAGAAAAATACCAGTCTCGAGCGTTAACCTTAAAACCTGTCGCCCGATGGATTAGCCATGTGGCGCAAATTAAAACGCTTCCTAAAGGGTATTCGGTTGGATATGGATTAACCTATGCGACTAAACAAAAAACTAAGATAGCCGTTATCCCGCAAGGGTACAGCGATGGGTATGATAGAAGGCTGAGCAATAAAGGCCAGGTATTAATCGGCGGCCGGCGTTGCCGGGTTCTCGGCCGTATTTCCATGAATATGATGACGGTCGGTGTTAATCATGTCCCCAACGCCAAACAAGAAGACGAAGTCGTCCTGCTTGGCCGCCAGGGACAGCAGGAAATTACGGCGGAAGAAATTGCGGAACAGGTCGGCACGATTAATTACGAGGTAGTGGCCAGGATCTCGCCGCTATTACCCAGGAGAGTAGTCTAACCCTCCCTTCCATTTTTCTGCTTTTTCCTTTAAAATATGACTAGAATGCATTTTTTCTGCCGGCTTAGCTCATCTGCCCAGGCTATTGCCGTATTTTACCAGGCTATTGCCGTATTTTACCAGGCTATTGCCGTATTTTACCAGGCTATTGCCGTATTTTAAAAGAGCAGCGGTATCGCCCCGTCACTTCTGGAGCAGGTTCGCCGACGTAGCTCAATTGGTAGAGCAACGGTATCGTAAACCGTAGGTTATCGGTTCAATTCCGATCGTCGGCTCCACGGGTCAATCATTACTCACTCCATTCCGTCCGCCTCGGGCGAGCTCCATTACGTTCGTAATGTTGCCCCTCTCCCCAATTTTCCCTATGATTTTTTCTAGGGATGGAAATTGGGGCCCCGACAGAGTCAATTTGGGAATTGTCAAGCCCCTTTAAATTCGCCAGTCTTGACAAAAGTGCCTATTTTACATATATTTAACGCGTTCACGATGGAACAGACGGAAAATCAGCACGACAAACCCCCACACAACCCCAAGCAAAAAGTAGTTGGGCTACTTATGCTGGAGGCCGGGACGGAGTTTGCCTTTTTAATTGCCGTGCCGCTGATTGCCGGACTCTTGGCGGGCAAATGGCTCGACAACAAAACCCACCACCATTTCTTCGTCATAATTGGCATCTTGCTGGGAATTAGTATGACCTGTATTACCCTTTGGAGCAGGATTAAAGATTATAGGAAAATGCTAAAATAGCTAACTAATAACAAGAAATTTATAACCGATAACTCTGCTGTTATAAGTTATCAATTAATAATTATAAGTTAATGATTGCTCTCCCGCCGCTTGCGGCTGAACCAATTTTTCATATCGGTGTCCTGACTGTAACTAATACATTAGTGAATGCCTTTTTGGCAACTTTAATTTTCGCGGTTTTCGCGTTCTTTTTGAATCTGGGCATAAAAAAGTACTATCTGACGGATGCAGCCCCAAAAGGGATAGTTAATTTTTTTGAAAGTATTTTAGAAGTCTTTTTAAACCAAATCGATAACGTCACTCACGACCGAAAAAAAACTTTAAAGTTTTTACCGATTGTCGGCGGTGTGTTCCTGTTTATCTTAGTCTGCAATTGGATGAGTCAAATTCCCGGTACGGGGAGTTTTGGCATCTTTCGGGCCGGAGAGTTTATTCCAATTTTACGACCCGCGACCTCGGACCTTAATCTCACTCTGGGCATGGCCGTGTTTGCGGTGGTGCTATCGCATTTTTTGGGTATTATCACTATTGGTTTTTTTAAATATGCCAATAAGTTTATTAAGCTTGGTGATTTATGGCAGGCAGTTAAGAGCGGCAAGTTTATAAATATTTTTGTGGCGATTATTGAATTTTTCGTCGGCTTGCTGGAAATTATCTCAGAAATCGCCAAAATGGTTTCGCTGTCGCTTCGGTTATTCGGGAATATTTTTGCCGGTGAAGTGCTGTTAACAGTCATCGGCTCTTTGGTTGCGTTTTTAGTGCCGCTGCCATTTTTGGCCTTAGAATTGTTAGTTGGAATAGTGCAAGCAATGGTTTTTTCTCTTTTGACACTGGTATATTTAACAATCGCGACTACCCCAATCCATCACGTTGAAAGCCATGGGGTAGAGATGGAAGAAGCTTAAAAGTAGAATTGTCCAAAATTGCTCAAAATTGTTCAGAATTGCACACAATTAAAGAGCTTGATTCTGATAAATTTTGCACAATTTTGGTCAATTCTGATCAATTTTGGTCAATTAATTAATATTAAGCTGTTCTACAAGCACACGCAAACTATCATGCCTCTACTTGTATCACAGCAAAAGGAATAAGTATGTCTCCAGAAGCAGCAACAGTGTTAGCCAAAGCCCTGACTATCGCCATTGGCGGTATTGGACCGGCTATTGGTATTGGTATGACCGCCAGTAAAGCCATGGAAAGCATTGGCCGCAACCCGGAAAGCGCGGATAAGTTGTTCGTGCCGTTATTGCTCGGTATGGCTTTTGCCGAAGCTATCGCGATTTACGCGTTAGTGGTTACGTTTACTTTGTAGTTTTAAATCTTTGGGAAGAAAAAGTTCTTCCCTTGGATTTAAAACTAAAGCATAGGTCCTATGGGCCTATGGGAGTATAGGACCTATGGGACCTATTGGATCTATTTTCAACTCAGTTGCCTTCGCCCAATCCACCACACCCTCCCCGGTTGCGGTGCTTGGTTTGAATGTGCAATTGTTCATTGCCCAACTGATTAATTTTGCGATTGTTCTTTTTATTCTTTGGAAGTGGGTGTTTACGCCGGTGGCTAAAAAGCTCCAGGAACGCACGGACCGAATCGAGAAGGCCATGAACGACGCCGACCGAATTAAGAAAGAGAAATTAGAATTTGAAGACTGGCGCAAACAGGAACTCTCGAAAGCCCGCCACGAAGCCGCTGATATTGTAACCAAAGCCCAGGCAGATGCCGGACACGTAAAGGACCAAATTTTACAGCAATCCAAAGAAGAGCAGCAAAAACTGGTAGACCAGGCTAAAAAACAGATTGAACAAGAAAAAGTCCAGACATTGCAATCGGCAAAAGGCGAGCTGGCAGACCTCGTAACCTCCGCAACAGAAAAGATTTTACGGCAGAAGTTGGATTCGAAGAAGGATTTAGAACTTGTTAAAGAGACACTGGCGGAGATTAAATAAAATTAACAAATTAAGTAAAATTCACAAATTGTTTTTTTAATTTTTACTTAATTTTATTTAATTCCAAAATTTTACTTAATTCTATGAAGTTTTCCCCGCAACAATACGCCCAAGCTCTCTACGATTCTGTCCAAGAGGTTAATCCTAAGGATTACGATTTGATTATGGATAAATTTGTAAAGATTTTGGCGGTAAATGGGGACTTGAACAAACATGCAGAAATTGAAACTGAGTTTCGTCGTATAGAAATGAATGCTAAAGGCATTAAAGATGTTACGGTTACCGTGGCGCACGATATTCAAATGAACAAAGGTATCCTGGACGACCTGAATAAAATAATCAAAAGTAATGTGGCATCCGACAAACCGATTCAGACCGAGATAAAATCGAAGGTCGATGATACATTGGTCGGCGGGATAGTAGTCCGGGTTGACGATACGCTGATCGATGCGAGCGTGAGAGGACAATTGGACAGTTTAAATGAGGAGTTGAAGCAATAATATGAATAGTAGACTCAATACACAAATTGGATCCTGGGGTATAGTAATGTTAATTTTTGACATTGCTGCCCTTTTTGGGATTATTTTTGTTCTTTCTTCCCAAACTCAACAATGGTTTTGCGTTTTATTGCTGGTCGTACTAAACATTCTTGTTTTTTATGGTTTTGCGAAAGTTAAATCTACCAACACCCCGGCACAAAAAGCAAGTCTGGCACGGATAATCTCGATAACTCTCCTTACGCTTGTTGCAATCGTCGTATGTTATGCGATTATATATTTTATAATTATCGGCTGGGCTGCAACTCGGCCTGGCGGAATTGGTTAGTCTGAATTTTATGGACCAAATAACCAAAAAATCTACTTCGGGTTTTGAACTGGCTTCGCTGGTGTTTTTGGTTTTGACAGTAGCGATGGCAATTGTTGACGGCATTCTTTTGTATTCTGGCGGCCACACAGTGAAAACTAACTCAGACGAGTTAGCGGGATTGGGGAATTTCTATATATTTGCTTTTTGTCTGATAGTTACTGCTGTGTTTTTAATCCTTACGATTATTTTTGCTATTATCAGCTTTTTTAACAAAAAGACTCAACCACAAATCACGTCCAACGGTTCAGCTCCAGGAAGCCCCTTTAAAGCTGCAATTATTACCTTCTCGATTATAATGATTTGTATAATAGCATTTATTCTCTTTTTCCATTAAGCCCATACACGGGCAGACAACCAGTACTAATTAACGAAAAATCATTCTATGGCCAACACTAATATTGTTCAACAACTGAAAGAAAAAATCTTGGAATTCCAGCCCAAAGCTAAGGTCGAAAAAGTCGGCACGGTTTTGGAGGTGGGGGATGGTGTGGCGCGCATTAGCGGGCTTACGGATATTGGCAGCATGGAAATGTTGGACTTTGGAAACAACGTGATGGGTGTGGCACTGAACCTGGAAGAAAATCTTGTGGGATCGGTTGTGCTGGGCGATTATACTAAAATTTCCATCGGCGATACCGTAAAGGCCACCGGTAAAATTCTGTCTGTTCCTGTTGGCGAAGAGCTTATTGGCCGCACTGTGAACGCGCTTGGCGAACCAATTGATGGCAAAGGACCAATTAAAGGCAAAGGCTTCTACCCGGTGGAAAAAATCGCTCCGGGCGTAATTACCCGCCAATCGGTTAAACAGCCCGTTCAGACCGGAATTAAGGCCATAGACGCCCTGATTCCCATTGGCCGCGGCCAGCGCGAACTGATTATTGGCGACCGCCAAACCGGTAAAACCGCTATTGCTATAGACACAATCATCAATCAAAAAGGCCAGAACATAATTTGTATTTATGTAGCTATTGGCCAAAAAGAATCCAAGGTCGCCAAAATCGTTAATGCTTTGGAAAAAAGCGGCGCTATGGAATTTACAATTGTGGTTTCGGCCGGCGCCAGCGAACCGGCAGCGCTTTCTTATATTGCCCCATATTCCGGTTGCGCCATGGGTGAATATTTTATGGACCAAGGCAAAGACGTTTTGATTGTCTACGATGACCTTTCTAAACAAGCCGTAGCCTATCGCGAAATTTCTCTGTTGCTCCGCCGCCCGCCGGGACGTGAAGCTTATCCTGGAGATGTTTCTATCTGCACTCTCGTTTATTGGAGCGCGCTGCAAAATTAAATCCCGATTTTGGCGGCGGCTCCATTACCGCGTTGCCGATTATTGAAACCCAGGCCGGCGATGTGTCCGCCTACATTCCGACGAACGTGATTTCCATTACCGACGGACAAATCTTTTTGGAAACTGACTTGTTCTATAAAGGCATCCGTCCCGCGCTCAACGTTGGCATTTCTGTTTCCCGCGTCGGCTCTTCCGCCCAGACCAAAGCCATGAAGAAAGTCGCCGGTAAGCTGAAATTGTCATTGGCTCAATTTAGAGAATTAGAAGCTTTCGCGCAATTCGGATCGGATTTGGATCCGGAAACGCAGCGGCAACTGGATTTAGGACGCAGGATGACGGAGGTATTAAAACAGCCGCAATACAGCCCCGTGGCATTAGAGTATGAAGTAGTGATTTTATATGCGGTCAACAACGGTCACTTCAACTCTATCCCGGTCGAAAAAATCCAAGAGGCAGAAGCTAAATTTTTCCAGTTCATGGACACAAATGCTAAAGATGTACTGGACGCGATTCGGACAACAAAAGAATTAAATGATGCGACCGAGAACCGACTAAAACAAGCAATTGAACAATTTTTAGAATCAATTAAATAGGTTTTTCATTTGTCATTGCGAGTGCATCCGACCTGTCCGCCGCAGCTCGGCGGACAAGTCGTCGCCAAGGAAATACGAGCAGCTCCTCGCAATGACAAAGTAACAATAAGGTAACACTTATGCCGGGCATCAGAGATCTCAAAACTCGAATCAAAGCCAACCAAAACATGCGCAAGGTTACTCGCGCTATGCAGATGGTTAGTGCTGCCAAAATGCGCAAGGCGCAGGCGGCGGTTTTGGCTTCGCGTACCTATTCGGCCTTGGTCCAAGAATTGATTCAAAAATTAGCGCCAAAATTACCCGCGGCTGATCCTTTACTCGTGAGTTATCCTAACGCACCAAAAATTGGAGTTGTGGTTCTGGGAAGTAATCGGGGATTAGTGGGCGGCTTAAACAGTAATCTAGGCCAAGAAATGCAAAAATTAGCCTCTCAGCCAGGCACCACCTTAGAAGCCATTGTCTATGGCCGCCAGGCAAAAAATGTCACCTTAAGGCTGCATAAGCACGTATTAGCCGACTTCCCAAAAATAGAAACTACTATTACTACCGAAAATATTTATCCCTTGGCCCAATACTTAACCCAAGCCTACAAGAGCGGGGAGTATCGTAGCATCGTAATCGTATACAATCATTTCGTCTCGACCTTGGCTCAAAAACCCAGCACCAAACAGTTATTACCATTTACTGAAGACTTACCTGCCAATTCAGCTGCTCCTAAAAAACCGGCCCCAACCGAAGATGATCCCGGAGAAGAAATAGATACTGAATATATTTTTGAACCGAGTCCTAAATCTGTTTTGGAGCATTTACTGCCGCGCGTGATCGAAAGCCAACTTTACCAAGCAATCTTAGAAAGCGACGCCAGCGAACACAGCGCCCGCATGGTCATGATGAAGAACGCCACCGAAGCCGCCGGCGACCTGATAAATCATTTAACCTTAACCTACAACCAACTGCGGCAAGGGAAAATTACGACAGAACTTGCTGAAATCACTGCTGGCAGAATCGCATTGGAATAATTATACATTTTCTAATTTCTAAATAATTTTATGAATAAAGGACATATTACTCAAGTTATTGGCCCCGTTGTGGACGTTAAATTTGAAGAAGGCCAGGTGCCGGCCATTTATAACGCGTTGGAGATAAATCTGACGGCTCTGGAAAAAGAAGTTGACGGCAAGACCGGCGCGGCGGAAGATCCGGGGATGAAGAAGCTAGTTTTGGAAGTACAACAGCAGCTTTCCGGCGGCATAGTGCGCGCCATTGCCATGTCCACTACCGACGGTTTAAAACGAGGTACCGAGGTTGCGGATACCGGCGCGGCCATTTCCGTCCCAGTCGGCCAAGTCACTTTAGGTCGCATTTTCAATGTCTTAGGCGAAGCGGTAGACGGTAAACCCACCCCGAAATCCGAAAAAAAATACCCCATTCACCGTCCGGCGCCCAAATTCACCGACCAAAACACTGACACCCAAATTTTGGAAACCGGAATTAAAGTTATCGATCTGATCTGCCCCATTTTAAAAGGCGGCAAAGTCGGTTTGTTCGGCGGTGCCGGTGTGGGGAAGACCGTGGTCATTCAGGAACTCATCAATAATATTGCTAAGGCTCACGGCGGCGTTTCCGTCTTCGCCGGCGTTGGGGAACGGACCCGTGAAGGTAATGACCTCTACCACGAAATGGAAGATGCAAAAGTTTTAGATAAATTAGCTATGGTCTTTGGCCAAATGAACGAACCGCCCGGAGCCCGCGCCCGCGTGGCTTTGTCCGGTTTGTCCATGGCCGAATATTTCCGCGATGAACAGCATCAGGACGTTTTGATGTTTATTGATAATATTTTCCGCTTCACTCAGGCTGGATCGGAAGTCTCCGCGTTATTGGGACGCATCCCCAGTGCTGTAGGATACCAGCCAACCTTGGCAACCGAAATGGGGGAGTTGCAGGAACGCATTACTTCCACCAAAGAAGGTTCTATTACCTCAATTCAAGCAGTCTACGTGCCAGCCGACGATTTAACCGACCCGGCGCCGGCCACTACTTTTGCCCACTTAGACTCGACCGTGACATTGTCTCGCGGCCTGTCTGAACAGGGAATTTATCCGGCTGTTGATCCTTTAGATTCTTCTTCGACAATTCTCGATCCAAATATTGTAGGCAAAGAACATTACGAAGTCACTCGCGGCGTCCAGCGTACGCTGCAGCGTTATAAAGACTTGCAAGATATTATTGCCATTTTAGGTATGGAAGACCTGCCGGATGAAGACAAAGTTACCGTGACCCGCGCGCGCAAAATTCAGCGCTTCCTCTCCCAGCCGTTTGCCGTAGCCGAAGTTTTCACCGGCACTCCCGGCCAGTACGTCCCCCTAAAAGAAACTGTCCGCGCCTTTAAAGAAATTTTAGAAGGCAAACACGACGATAAACCAGAACAGGCGTTTTATATGAAGGGCGGGATAGAACAGGTGAAGTAGTAATTCGTTGTACGGCAGTGCGGCGCGTATCGGCTCGCGTCCAACGGCAAGCGACCGAATAACGAAGACCGAATACCGATACGCGCGGCGCCGACGATTAACGATCAACTATGAACTTTATAAGCTTCCAACTAGTCACTCCCGAGCGCACCGTTCTTGACCAGGAATTGGTTAGTTTGAGTTGCCCGACGGCTTTGGGGCAAATTACTATTTTGCCCCATCATACGCAACTGGTAGCTAATTTAATGCCGGGGGAATTGCATGCTAAGACCGAGAATGAAGATTTTTACCTGTATGTTGCCGGAGGGTTTGTAGAGGTTCGGCAGGGGAGTAAGGTAATTGTTTTAGCAGATACCGCCGAGCACTATTACGAGATAGATTTACAGGCCACCGAAGCCGCTCACCAGCGCGCTCAAAAAGCTATGGCCGAAAAATCGCTCTCCGCCAGTGAGTACGCCCAGGTCGCGGCGGCCCTGCAGCGAAACCTGGCCCGCATTCGCGTCGCCCGCAAGCACGCGCATCGTAAAGCGAGTATAGACCAAGGGCTTTCAAATCAATAACCCGTTTTGTCATAGATGTTTGCTATCAATGACAAATTCAATGAAATTTATTTATCGACCGAAGACGGCTCTGGAAAAATCCGCAAAAATAATCTACAACTTGCTTGTGGACAACTTTCCGCGGACTTTTTTTGTCGGCGGCATGGTCCGCGATCTAGTTTTAGGAAAAAAAATTACTGATGTTGACATTGCAACCTCAGCGCGGCCCGAACAGGTAGTTTTGCTTTTGGCCGCCGGTAAATTTAAGATCGCGCATCAACATCCTCAGCAAGGGGTGGAGACAATTATTATCGGCAACCGGGAAATCTCCATTGCCAGTTTTCGCCGAGACTTACCGGCGCAAGACAGGTATCCGGCCGTGCTATTCACCAATTCGGCCAAAATAGATTCCCTACGGCGCGACTTTACTATAAATGCACTTTATTTAAGCCAAAAATCAGATACTATCCTCGATTTTCATAATGGGTTAAAAGATTTGGATCAAAGATTAATTCGATTTATCGGCAATCCTGCGGTACGCATTCAGGAAGATCCATTGCGGATTGTCCGGGCGTTTCGTTTTGCAATCAAGTTACGCTTTTCTCTGGAGAAAAATACTGAGCAGGCGATCATCAAACAATCTCATTTACTGCGGTCGCTCAGTACTTCGCGAATCAAGAAAGAAATTGATAAATTAAAAACGCCGCGAGAAAAAAATGAATTAAAAAAAATCCTTGACAAATTTTTTAAATAGTTATACAATGTTATTAGTAGTTAAAAGAACTTGTTGAAACGAAAATTGCGGGGGAAAAAACAGAAAATATATTTATACTACTTCCTCCATGCGTTTAGGCTTCGGCTCAAACACTCACGGAGAGTAGAAAATTAAGAAGCACTGCCAAAATCAGTAGTGCTTCAGGGAGACTAGCCCAATGGCTAAGAAAAAAGCGAAGAAAGTGGCAAAGAAGAAAACCACCAAAAAAGGTGGCAAGAAGCGCCGCTAGTTCTTCCGTCCGCCTCGGGCGGACACTAAGACCCATCCACTAAATTTTGGATGGGTTTTATTTATGCTATTTTCCCGAGGCTGGACTCCAGAACATGGCATTCTAGTTTCCAAGACGGGCGCCAACAGTCCGAAAGGTGATCGCACGAAACCAAGAGACGAAGCCCTCATGTTTTCTTAGCAATCACCTTCCGGACCAGGAAGCTTAAGGAAGGCAAGGCGAGCCAGAAGACGACCTAAGCTTGCCAAAATCCTTAATTTACTGTATTATGTATCAGACATGTCTATTCCGGCCGCAAGGCCCCTGGACATCTATATCGCGGGATAGAGCAATTGGCAGCTCGCAAGGCTCGAGTATTGGGCTGCGTCGGAAGAAATTCTGACGTGATATCTTGTCAAATTCGGGGAAGCCTGTAAAATGGTAATCCCGAGCCAAGCTCTGCTTAAAGTAAGCAGGGAAGGTGTAGAGACTTAATGGCAAGCACCTAAGGCCTAAAAGCTATGGTGAAGAGAAAGTCCAGACCACAAATCTGTCATTTGACAGAGCAATGAAAGTTGTAGTGGTATGCATAACCTTGAGGTTCCCGGTTCGAGTCCGGGTCCCGCAACCACGGGTCAATCAATCCTCACTGCGCTTCGTCCGCCTCGGGCGGACTCCGCTTCGTTCGGATTGTTGCCCCTTTCCCAAAATTTTCCATTTGGATATTACGAGAAAATTTTGGGGCCCAAGAGAGACAACTAAAGACAATGGTTGGTCCATGGTTGCGACAGCGAGATATTTATAGAATTCAAAAATCGTGACAGATTTTTTTCCTGCTGTCAGCAGGTTTTTAAATAGAGTTTGTTTAAAGGGGACCCCGAATTACTTTTTACCATATAGCTTTTCGATCCGCCTCAGGCGGAGAAGAAAAAACATAGAAAAAAGGAATTTGGGGAAGAGGAGCACTGCACGGAGACTGGAGAGAATGAATTTTTCAATTTATGCTCGGAAGTCGGAGTGCAGGGCGACGTGCCGGTGTAGCTCAGCTGGTTAGAGCGTGGGACTCATAAGCCCAAGGTCACTGGTTCGATCCCAGTCACCGGCACCATTTTCCATAGTACAAACAAAACACAAGGCAAATACGGGACCGTAGCTCAATTGGTTAGAGCACTCGCCTGTCACGCGAGAGGTTACGGGTTCGAGCCCCGCCGGTCCCGCCATTGAAAAACAGCACCATGGTGCTGTTTTTTAATGGCTTACTCTGCTTTTACCGTAATCTTTTTTGGTAGTTCTTGCGGCAGTTTCTTGAAGGTGATTTTCATGATGCCGTTTTTGTAGGTGGCGTCGGGTTCGGCTTTGGTGTCAACCTCGCCGGGAACGGCTACGCGGTAAGAGAAGGAGTTGGAAGCTTTGCGATAATATTTTTTATTATCTTTTTCTTCCGCTTCCTGACTGCCGCGAATCCAAAGCACGCCTTTTTCAAAAGTCACTTCCACTTTCTTAGGGTCAATACCCGGCACTGCCGCTTCTATGTAAACATTATTCTCATCTTCCGAAATGGTCAGTCCAGAAGAGGGGAGAAACGATGACCAGTCTTCGTCGTCCAGCCAATTTTGCCAGCGGCTGGGACCAAAGAATGATCGGGGAATTAAATCTAGGGCCATAAATGCCTCCCTGTAATTTATAACTGCTGGTATCAACCAGGAGTTATAAATCATTAATTATAAAAATCAATTCTATCCATTAGCACTCTATACCCTAGACTGCTAATTTGTCAAGTGGCTAAAATCCACAAATACGCTATAATAGCCCCTAAGGAGGACCCATGCAGTTAGATCACGAAACCGTTGTAAAAGGAGGGTTGGTCGAGAAGTATTTTTTGATGGAGCTGACACCGTCGCAGGCACATGAATTTGAAGGACACTATTTTACCTGCAATTTATGCGGGCCAGATCTCTGTTCTACCGCAGCTTTCCTGAAAGCCTTTAAAGAATACTACTCTGTGAACAAAATCAGGATTGCCAAAACCCACTATGCTATTGCTGGATTTTTTACGGGTTTAGTATTGGCCAGCATTGCAAGCCTACACTTTTTCAAAAAATAAAGCTCTATCCGCGCGGCTCCTTCCGCGCTTTTTTATTTACTGACGTTTGTGGTATAATTTGCTTATGATTACTTCATTTTTAGTCATTATTATTGCGGTATTAGTATTAGGTGTGGGGGTACTGATTTACTTAATTTTAAGCCTGAAAAAGACCCAAGAGCAGCCGGCAGATGATAGCAATATGAAGATCATGCTGGAATGGATGAAAGAGATGAAGCAAAGCACCGAATCGACCCGCGAAGGCATGCAAAAATCTATAGACGCCACCAACAAAGCGATCAATGAACGTCTCGATAATGCCGCCAAGGTTATAGGCGCTCTCTCCAAAGAACTCGGCGGGGTCTCACAAATTGGGCCCGATATCCGCCGTTTAAGCGAAACTCTGGCCTCGCCAAAAATGCGGGGCAATTTTGGCGAAGAAATGCTGGAAAACATGCTTTCGCAAATTTTGCCCAAGAATTCCTATAAAATCCAGTATCGCTTTAAAAATGGCGAGACCGTCGATGCCTGCATTTTTGTAGGCGAGACGATTCTTTCGATTGATAGCAAATTTTCTTTAGAAAACTTCCGTCTCTATAAAGAAGCCCAGACCGACGAAACCGCCGAAACGCTCAAAAAAGCCTTTTTGAAAGATGTGAAAAAGCGGGTAGACGAAATCTGCAAAAAGTACATTTTGCCCCAAGAGGGAACGTTTGATTTTGCCTTGATGTATGTGCCGAGCGAAGGTATTTACCAGGAGGTTATTGAAGCCGAAGACATAATAGAATACTGCCGCGGCAAAGCGGTTATTCCCGTCAGCCCTAACACCATGTATATTTACCTGCGCAATATCATGCTGTCGTTGCGCGGCCAAGAGATTAATAAAAAGGCCCAGGAAATTTTAAAAATGATCAGCGGAATTAAAACCGAAAGCGATAAGTTTGGAAAGAATCTGGAAGTTCTGGGGACGCATATTAAGAACGCAGGTAATACTATGGGGACGGTTACTAATGACTTCGTCAGATTGCGGTCAAACATTGAAAATGCGGCAAATTTGGAACTGGAAGCAGAAGCTGTGGTAGAAAAAATAAAGGAGCCTCAAAAATTAATTTAGTAAGAGTATTAAAAGATTTACAATAATATGAGCATTCGTAATCCCGAACAGCGTGTTGGTGTTTTTGTAGACGTGCAGAATTTATATTATAGCGCGCGGAATATTTATAACGCCCGCGTAAAGTTTAACGAGGTTTTAGAGGCGGCGGTGGCCGGGCGCAAATTGGTCCGCGCCATTGCCTACGTGGTCCAGGCCGATATGCCCGAAGAGCATACTTTTTTTGAGGCCTTGGAAAAAGCGGGATTTGAAGTCAAAATTAAGCAGTTGCAAACTTTTGCCGGCGGCCATCAAAAAGGGGATTGGGACGTGGGGATTGCTATGGATATAGTTAAGTTGATGAATAAGCTGGACGTAGTGGTTTTGGCCAGCGGCGACGGTGATTACTTGCCATTATTGGAGTACCTGCAAATGTCCGGCCAATTCACCGAGACTCTGGCCTTTGGCAAATCCTGCAGCGGCAAAATTAAGGAAGTCACCGATTATTTTATCGACTTGGACGAAAACCCGAGAAAATTCTTAATGCCCATCAAAAATGGGAAAAGATAAGGAAAATTTTAATCCAGCCGATATTAATGAATCTGAGAGCAAAAAAAAGGACACCCCGCCTTCTTTGGATTTAAGTGACGTGGAAAAAAGACTTTTGTTTAGGTTTATTGGAAAATTACGCTGGAAAAAAAGCAAACACAATGCTATAGCTATAGACTCGTTAATCACTAAAGGATATTTAAAAAAAATATTAATCGATCAAAAAAAGTCCATTTACGGTTACCAAGTCAGCCCCGAGCATGAGAGTTTAATACTTGCGGGACAAAAAACAGACCTAGAAGAACGAAGAAAAAGTGCTATTCTAGACCAAAGGCTTATGAGAATGGAAGAGGATCGATTAATTATTTTTAAAAAAATCTGTCAAAAGCAACCTTCATTGCTGGACGGAAAGCCACATAGAATGAATGAGCTTATGCGGGGGGGAATGATCGGAGGACCTAACCAGCTTCAACGAGTTCAGGAAGCCCTGAGGTTAGCTGAAAAAAGAGGGCTCGCTACCGAAGGCCCCGATGGTTTAATTACATTTAATAAGAGTATGAGAGATTTTATATTATCAGGCTCATGAAAATTGTCCTCGACACCAACGTTCTTATAAACGGCTTTAAAGACGAATATTCTTACGAAAAAAAGATTATCAATGCCGTGATTGCCGGAGAAATAGAGGCCTACGCCAACCGGCAGACGCTCCAGGAAAACAAGCTTATTGTATCGCAATTAATTAATAATGACGACTACCGGCACGAACTGAATAACTTTTTTGCCCAAATTAATTGGGTCATCAACCGCCGGCAAATCCGCATAGTCAGCGACCCCGAAGACAATAAAATCCTGGAAAGCGCCGTGGAAGCTCGGGCTGATTTTTTAATTACCAGCGATAACGCCCTGCTCGAGCTCAAAACTCATCAACGCGTAAAAATTGTCACCCCCTCCCAATTTTGGATTGAATACAAAGACGAAGGCATGGATCTTTGGAAGCAATGGACCAATTTCATAAACACCAAACCCTAGCATTATGGAAAAGCTTCGCCAGCAGCAAAAACAAATTCAACTCTCCGATCCTTTACTGGAAGGGTTGAACAAAGCCCAGACCGAGGCCGTTAACCATACCTACGGCCCGCTGTTAATTGTGGCCGGAGCGGGAACCGGAAAAACTACCGTGATTACCCGCCGGATTGCTCGGCTGGTCGGTCAAAAATTAGCCAAACTCGATGAAATTGCGGCCTTAACTTTTACCGAAAAAGCTGCCGGCGAGATGCAGGAACGCTTAGACTTACTCCTGCCCATGGGTTATGTAGATACCTGGATTTGTACTTTTCATGGATTTTGCGAACGAATTTTAAAAACTCACGGCCTGGATATTGGCCTGCCGGGAGACTTTTCGATTTTAAGCGATACCCAACAGTGGATTTTTATTTACAAACATCTCGGCCAGTTTCAGCTGGATTATTACCGCCCCATGGGCAACCCCGCTAAATTTATTAGCGCCTTAATTAGCCATTTTAGCCGCTTAAAAGATGAGGTAATTAGCCCCGCGGACTATTTAAAGTACGCCGAAGAGTTGAAATTGTCTTTGGATAGTGCTGAGGGAATAAAGAAAAGCGAAGAGGGGGCAACCGTGCTGGATGTTGCCGAAATCTCCCGAATCGAAGAACTCTCCAATGCCTACCATACCTATCAAAAACTCTTGCTCAATAACAATTTTCTGGACTTTGGCGATCTTATTAATTATACTTTAGAACTTTTTAAAAAACGTCCCAAGCTTTTAAACTATTATCAGGAAAAGTTTAAATTTTTAATGGTGGATGAGTTTCAGGATACCAATTTTGCCCAGTATGAATTGGTGAAGCTGTTGTCGGGAAATCAAAACAATCTAACAGTAGTTGGCGATGACGACCAATCTATTTATAAATTTCGCGGCGCCAGCGTTTCCAATATCTTAAAATTTAAAGAAGATTACCCCAACTTTAAACAAATCACTTTAGTCGAAAATTATCGGAGCTCCCAAAATATTTTAGACTTAGCCTATCGGTTTATCCAGGCTAACAATCCCGACCGCCTGGAAATCAAATTGGCTATTAACAAGCGTCTTAAAGCCCAGGCCGGCTCGCCCGCAGGGGTGATCGAGGTTGTTGAAGCCGAAGATCTCAACGGCGAGCTCAACGCCGTCACCAAAAAAATTTGCCAACTGCGCGAAGCCGAAGACTGTTCCTGGAATGATTTTGCGATTTTACTTCGGGCCAACTCTGCCGCCGAAGCGCTTTTGCCGTGCCTGCAGGCCGCGGAAATTCCTTACACCTTCGTTGCGAACCGGGGACTATACAAAAAACCAATTATCATAGACCTCATTTCTTACCTGCGACTACTGGACAATTGGCACGATTCCAACAGCCTGTATAAAGTCCTGACTCTGCAAAAATTCAGTTTTGACCATAATGATTTGGCTGCTTTACTGCGTTATGGCCACAAAAAAACTTTATCGCTTTACGAAACTCTATCCGAAGCCCCGCATGTGCCCGGAATTTCGGCAGCCAGTCTGCAAAAAATTTCTCTTTTAACCGCCACGCTCCAGCGCCACACCCAAGCCAATAAACAGCACCACGCGGTGGAAATTTTAGTTCAAATTATTAAAGATTTGGGGATTGAAGAAAAAGTTAAAGAACAAACCGCCCAGGCGGCGGAAAACCGCGAATTAATTGAACAGTTCTATAAAAAAATTGAGGCTTTTGAGCAGCAAAATGAAGATAAAAGCCTGCATAATTTTTTAGCGAATCTGGATTTAGAGTTCCAAGCGGGCAATGATGGCGAAATTAAATTCAATCCGGATTTAGGGCCGGAAAGCCTGAAAGTCTTAACTATCCACGGCTCCAAAGGTTTGGAATTTAAGTACGTTTTTCTGATCAACATGGTTGATCAGCGTTTTCCCACACGGGAAAAATCCGACCCGATTGAAATCCCCGAGCCCTTGGTTAAAGATATATTGCCGGAAGGGGATTACCACCTTCAGGAAGAGCGCCGCTTATTTTATGTAGCTGTAACCCGGGCCAAGAGCCATTTGTATTTTAGCTGGGCCAAAGATTACGGCGGAGCTCGAGCCAAGAAACCTTCGGCGTTTTTGGTCGAAGCCGAGCTTGTGCCGAGCGAAAAAATCAATAAAGCCACGGGCCGGGTTGTCTTTGACCGCCAAACAAAGCCCGGCGGGAAAATTATTTACGACCCGCCGACCCAATTTTCCTATTCCCAGTTAAATGACTTTGAAAATTGTCCGCTAAAATACAAATACCAGCACTATCTTAAGTTGCCGGTGGAAGGTTCGTGCCATTTAAGTTTTGGCCAAACTATACACAAGGTGTTTGAGGAATATTTAAAACTATATAAGACCAACCTGGACCTGCCGCAGCAGGATCTGTTCGGGGGTAAGCCCGAAGTTACTCTGCCGGCATTTAAATTTCTCGAGCAGCTCTACCAAAAGTGCTGGGTCGATGACTGGTATGAAGACAAAGAACAAAAACAACAGTACCGCGTGTTGGGCAAAAAACTTCTGACGACTTTTTACGATTCGGTAAGCCAACAGCCGTTTCATCCTAAATACATAGAGCAATTTTTTAAGTTGCGGCTAAAAAGTTATACGTTTGTGGGCAAAATTGACCGGGCCGACGCGCGGGCAAGCGGGATTGCGATTTTTGATTACAAAACCGGCAAACAGCCCAAAAAAAATGACAAGAAAGATTTAGATCAACTCCACATTTACCAGTGGGCCGCCCAGGAATTTTTAAAGGAAACCGTGGTTGGGTTAACGTATTGGTTCTTGCAAGATAATGCTTTTGTGGAAGAGCCGGTAGCTGCTGCCGATAAAATCAGCGCGCTAAAGGAAAATTTGTTGACTAGAATAGAAAGAATTGTCTATGTAACCCAGTATGACCTGTTTAAGGAAGAGCACAAAAAAAGCCGAGACCACAATTGCGAATTCGAACATCTTGAGTAGGTTCCCAGCTCCTATTTGGGGGTCGCGAAGACAGGCCGATTTTTGAAGCCAGGACTGTCTGAGCCAACTTTTATCAAATTAATTTATAGCGGCGAGTTCCGCAGCAAAAAAAGCGGTCTGGCTTCGCGACCACCTGGAGCTGGGAACAGTTAAAAGCCATTTATTTTATATTTAAGCCAAACTGTGGTATAATAACTATGCTTAATACCAATAAACAACAAATTAGTTTTGTCCTTTTGGGCGTAGCGTTATCCGCGTTTTCTTTGGTATCGATCATTCTGTTCACCGACCCCTTTGGAGCCGGAACCGTTACGTTCTTATTTTTCTACCTCAGCCTGTTTTTACTGACGTTGTGCGCCTTTACCTTTGCGGGCTTGCTGGTGCGCCTCTGGTTTTGGCGGGGAGTGTACATGGTTCATCTCGCTAATAGCTTTCGGCAGGCCATCTTAGTTTCGGTGTTTATTACTGCCTGCCTGATCCTGCAGGCTCATAATTTACTGTCGTGGTGGGTAGGTGGAAGTCTGATTCTTTTTTTAGCCTGTTTGGAAATATTTTTAAATTTAAAAGTATAGCATGGCAGACCAAATTCCAATGGACCCGTCAGCTGCTACTAATCCTGCTGAGACTGAGCAGTACTTGTTTTTTAATGTCATGCCGCGCGCCAAGAACAGTTCCGCGGTAGTCAGCCCAACCATAAAAATCAGCAGTGCCGCGCCCAAAACTTCGGCGACAAACACTTATTGGCTTAAATACCGTTGGTATGCAATCGGTTTAGTGGTTGTTGTTATTGCCGGATTAATTGGCTATTATTTTTACAATAAATATACCGAAAGCCTTGGCCAAAAGGCGGAGACGGCTCTGGTAGTTAGCCATCCGCATCCTATCCCTGCCGCAGCGGCCACGCCAACCGCAGTCGCTTCCAGTACTATAGCAGGTTTTACCACTCCCCAAAGTTGGCGTAATAATTTTTTTAATGCTTGCACCGATATTACCGTTTGTGGTGACGAAGCCGACCCGGACCATGACGGCTTGAGCAACCTCCAGGAATACAAGCTCGGCACCGATCCGAACCACAACGACTCCGACGGCGACGGAATTTCCGACGGTGATAAAGTCTTGGTTTTCGGTATGGACCCGTTAGCTGCCCACAACGGTACAGACCCCAGTTATACTGACGCTGACTATTTAAAAGGCGGCTACGATTTTAAAACTGGCCAGTTACTGCCTGCAGCGGAACTTTCAGCTTTGACTCAAAGAATGAATCAGTATTGTTTGCATGAACCAACCGTAACTACTCTGGCCGGCGTTTTAACTTCACTCTATCATTTTAACTGTCAGCCCGGCCAAGCCCCGGCGGCCCAAGCTTCTTCTACGCCGGTCACTACAGCCACCAGCACTCCAACATCCACACCGGTTTCATTGCCCAGCACCACGCCGACCTCGGTAGCCACCAGCACCAGCATGCTGGATATTGACCAAAGTCCTTCGGCCAAAGAAAACCGCGACGCCCAGCGAACAACGACCTTGCAAAACATCGCGGTCGGTTTAGTGAAATACTTCCAGCAAAATAAATCGTACCCCGACACAACCAATTTTGCCGATATGGCTTCAACCATAAAACCCTATAACTTAGTAGCTACTAACCCGGTAGACCCTATCAATCAAGGACAATTTGTTTATAGCTATACCCCCAGCCCTAACAATTCTGATTTCGTTTTAAGCTACTTTAGCGAAACCGAAAATCAGCTTATTCAAATTCATGCCGCCGACGCCCAAAAAACCGCGGCTCAGCAGCAGGCGGATAATTACGACGAGCAGCGCAAAACAGACTTGGCCAATATTCAAACCGCGCTCTTACTTTACTCCAACGATAACATCAGCACCGGACAAGATTATGTCTTCCCCACAGAAGATAAGTACCAATCATCACTCGTACCTAAATACTTAGCTCAGATGCCCAAAGATCCGGAAACCGGACAAGATTACGATTACCAAGTTTCGCAAACATTCGACGCTTTCACGGTTAAAGCCGCTCTCGATGACGCGCCTGCCGGGTATTCGGGGTATTTATGCAACGAAGAGGAGTGCAGGTATTATTGATGAGAGGGGTTAGAGATTAGGGGATAGAGGGCAGAAATTACTAACCCCTAATCCCTACCCCCTAATCCCTAGACTATGCCCACAACTTCCTTTCCCGGCATTATTGCCGCCAAAGTTACCAAAGTAGAAAAACACCCAAATGCCGACCGGCTGCGGGTGGTAGAATTGTCTGTTGGCCACGACCAAACGGTATTTCCGGTGGTCTGCGGCGCTTTTAATTTTGGAGTGGGGGACATGGTAGTATTAGCGCTACCAGGCGCCCATATTCCCCACAACATTCACTCTGAGCAACACGAACCCTTTACCCTGGAGAAAGCCACCATCCGCGGCATAGAAAGCCAGGGCATGATCTGCGCCGGCTTTGAACTGGGACTCCAGGCCGAGCCAGGAGATAAACCGGAAATTTTATTGCTTAAACCGGAAGTCGTGCCGGGTCAGGAATTTACCCCGGACATGATTCAACCGGAACAAAAAAAGACTATGCAGACTATTATTATTGACACCGCCGAAGAACAACAACTAAAACAAAAATTAGCACAAAGGACCGATACCGAGGCCCAGCGCATGCGGCGATACTTGAGTACTGCCGGATTTGTCGCGAACCCCAGGCAGCCCGATTGCAGAAATAGTCAAAAGAATTTTAGCCAGTCCCTATTTTGCCGGTCTGGACGTCATTCAAACTCCGGAAATCGTTCCGGCCAGCGTCAGTTTTGACTTGTTCGACTTTCCGGCCGATCATCCCGCCCGCAGCAAGTCCGACACCTATTATGTTGACGATGACCATATTTTGCGCACCCACACCACCGTAATGTGGTACTACTACTTACAAGATGCCAGCGTCAAAAAGCGCATTACTGAACACCAGCCTGTGGGTTCCTTTAGTTTCGGCAAAGTCTATCGGAAAGATGAGATTGACCGCAAGCACATGAATGTCTTCCACCAAATTGACGGCTGGTATTTAGCGCCTAAAAGCCAAAAAGTTATTACTCAAACCGATTTAGAAAAAGCTCTCGGCAACATTGCCAAAGCCGTGTTCGGGCCCAACGCCAAGTATCGCCTCAATAAGGACACATTCCCTTATACCGATCCTTCGCTGGAAATGGAAGTGGATATTAACGGCAAGTGGGTGGAGGTAGTAGGATGCGGAGTGGTTAAAGGGAGCGTTGTGGAAAAATTAGGGGTCAATCCCGACGATTACACCGGCTGGGCCTTTGGTTTTGGGTTGGAGCGTTTGGCCATCAGCAGCATGGATCTGCCGGATATTCGTTTGTTGTGGTCAACTGATCCGCGCGTCACTAAACAGTTGCAGCTTGGCCATAAGTTCGTTGAGGTCAGTAAATTTCCGCCGATAACCCGGGATATTTCTTTTATCGTTAATAAAGATTTTATCCCCAATAATTATTTTGATTTAATCCGCGATATTGGCGGGGATTTAATTGAGCAGGTCGAGCTGTTGGATAAGTACGAAAATCCCGAAAAGTTCGGTCCGGATAAAATCAGCTACACCTACCGCGTCGTCTATCGCAGCAATGAACGAACTTTACGGACCGAAGAAGTGGATCCTTTGCAGAACAAATTATACGAACAAACCAAGGATATCTACAAGGCAGAATTGCGATAAGCTATATAAGCATTATTCCTCTTAATTAAAAGGGATAATTTCATATTATCTGTTGGAAATTTTAAACAAAATGTGGTAAAATTAAGTTACTAATAAAACAGTCTTAAAGCAATAAAATTCTAACATCTGGAGCAATTTTATACCTATGGCTAAACAAGAAAACAGAAAAACCGACCGGCGGTTATACCGCTGAAAACATTACCGTCCTGGAAGGACTCGAACCGGTGCGCAAGCGCCCAGGTATGTATATTGGTTCAACCTCGGAAACCGGTTTGCATCATTTGGTCTGGGAAGTGGTAGACAACTCGGTTGACGAAGCCATGGCCGGGCACGCCAATAGAATTGTAGTAACTCTGCAAAAAGACGGCGGCGTCAGCGTAATTGATAACGGCCGCGGGATACCAGTCGATACGGTCAAGGCTACAAAAAAATCAGCACTAGAGACTGTCTTGACGGTCCTCCACGCTGGAGGTAAATTTGGCGGCGATGCTTCGGGCTATAAAGTTTCAGGCGGTCTTCATGGTGTTGGTGTTTCGGTGGTAAATGCGCTTTCGACGAATCTCATTGCCCAAGTTAAACGCGATGGCAAGGTCTACGAACAGCGTTTTAAAATTGGCAAGCCCCAGGGCGCCGTTAAAGTCGTTGGAAAAGTCGATAAAAAAGATCCCGACCAAACGGGCACCAAAATTACTTTCTATCCCGACGCCTCTATTTTTGAAACTACGGAATTTAAGTTTAAGACGGTACTGGAGCACTTGCGCAGCCAGGCCTATTTGACCAAGGGGTTGCATTTTGTGATTACCGACGAAAATGCGGGCCTGACCTATCAATATTATTTTGAAGGCGGCGTGGTCAGTTATATTAAGCAGCTCAATCGCAACAAAAAAACCCGCAACCAGCCGATTTACATCAACAAAATGTTCGAAGGCGACATTATGGTGGAACTGGCCATTCAGTATACAGACGATTTTGACGAACGGATATTGGCCTACGCTAATAATGAATACAACCCCGAAGGCGGCATGCATGTTACTGGTTTTCGATCCGCTTTAACTCGGGTGATCAATAACTACGCCATTAAAAACGGTTATGTTAAAGAAAACGAAAAATTAACAGGTGAAGACATGCGCGAAGGTTTAGTAGCGGTCATCTCTGTTAAATTGCCCAATCCACAATTTGAAGGGCAAACCAAAGCCAAATTAGGTAATCCAGAAGTTCGGACCGCGGTAGAAGCCGTGGTAAACCAAGAAATGGAAGTTTTCTTGGAAGAGCATCCCAGCGATTCGTCCAAAATTATCGAAAAGGCTATTCTGGCTTCCAAAGCTCGTTTGGCGGCCCGGGCGGCGCGCGATAGTGTTATCCGTAAAGGCGTCTTAGAAGGACTGGCATTGCCCGGCAAACTGGCCGACTGTTCGGAATCTGATCCCTCCAAATGTGAACTCTACATAGTTGAGGGTGATAGCGCCGGCGGCAGCGCCAAGCAAGGCCGCGATCGCCGTTTTCAGGCTATTTTGCCGCTCCGGGGTAAAATTTTAAACGTCGAGCGGGCGCGTTTAGACAAAATGCTATCGTCGCAGGAAATTAAAAATCTGGTCATCGCCTTTGGCACGGGGATAGGGGAATTGTATGATGTTTCCAAACTCCGCTACCACCGAGTTATTATCATGACCGATGCCGATGTAGATGGTGCGCACATTCGGACCCTGCTTTTAACGTTATTCTATCGCTACTTCCCGGACATTATCAAAGGCGGCCATCTTTACATTGCCCAACCACCGCTGTTCCGCGTCCAGGTCGGCAAAGAATTCCAGTATGCGTTTTCCGATGAAGAACGGGATGAAATCTTAAAAGACCTGGTAAGCGAAGCTAAGGCCAAGAAAAAAACCAAGACAGATGCGAAAAAAACTACCGATGAAACTGAAAATGCTGAAATTGCCGGCGATATAGACCCGGAAGCAGCCACCTCTTCGGCCATGGACGGAATAAAATACACGATTCAACGCTACAAAGGTTTGGGCGAAATGAATCCGGGTCAATTGTGGGAGACCACCATGGACCCGCAAAACCGGGTCATGCTTCAAGTCAACATCAAAGACGCCGAAAAAGTCAGCGAAATTTTTGAGGTCCTGATGGGAGACGAAGTAGCGCCCAGAAAACGGTTTATCACCACTCACGCCAAGACGGTCAAAAACTTAGATATTTGACGTTTGCAGTTTAATATTATAAGATACTCGCAGTCCTATTCCCGCATCCGCGGGAATTTATAAATAATCCCTTAAAAATGTCTAAAAAATACTTGCTGACGCCGGAAGGTTTAGTCAAATTAAACGAAGAGCTGAAAGTTTTAATCAACGACAAACGCAAGGAAGTCATTGAACGCATCCGCGAAGCTGCTTCTCACGGCGATCTTTCGGAAAATGCTGATTACGCCCAGGCCCGCGAAGAACAGTCGTTTATAGAAGGCCGGATCCAGGAAATTGAAGATATTATCAAAAATGCCGAAATTATTTCCACCGCCAATCACGGCTCGTCAGTAACCATTGGCTCGACCGTGCAGATTAAAGTCAACGGAAATGAAAGAAAATATACCATTGTTGGCAGCAACGAGGCCAACCCCAAAGAAGGCAAAATCTCCAACGAATCGGCCGTAGGCAGTTCTTTATTGGGTAAAAAGACCGGCGAAAAATTTAAGGTTAATACTCCAGCGGGTGAGATGGAATATGAAATAGTGAGTATCGAATAAACTCCAAAACTATTTAGGCATTATAAAAAACCCCTGCTTTTTTTGTCAAAAGCAGGGGTTTTTGTTATACTTTAAGGGAATTATATTAGCTAAATAAACCCTTTCCCATGTCGGAACGACTTGAAGATATTGTCAAACACCGTCGGCTCAAGCTGGAAAACTTAAAAAAACTGGGGATAGACCCTTATCCTTCGGCAACTCAACGTACTCACAGCAATGCCGAGGTTTTGGAACGTTTTGACGAACTTTCCACGCAACCGGTTACCGTTGTCGGTCGAATTCGCAGCTGGCGAACCATGGGCAAGCTCATTTTTGCCCATATCGAAGACGGTACTGCTAAAATTCAGATTCTATTTAAAGAGGATGGGGTTGGCAGCGAAGCGTTCGGGATGCTGTTGGAAAACGTGGATATGGGTGATTTTATTCAAGCAACCGGCACGTTATTCACCACCAAGGCGGGCGAAAAAACAGTTCAGGCTAGCGGATATAAACTCTTGGCAAAATCACTCTTGCCTCTGCCGAGCGAGCACTATGGCTTAGCCGACGAAGAGACAAAGTTACGTAAGCGCTATTTAGATATTTTACTTAATCCCGAGACTAAGCAATTATTCATCAAAAAAAATCAGTTTTGGGCGGCCATGCGGGAATTTCTGGTCCGAAAAAGGATTTTTAGAATTAGAAATGCCAGTTTTAGAAGCCGTCCCAGGCGGGGCCAAAGCGGAACCATTTATAACTCACCATAATGCTTTAGATCGAAATTTTTATTTACGGATTAGTTTAGAATTGCCCCTTAAAAAAATGCTGGTCGCCGGTTTTGAGAAAGTTTTTGAGATCGGACGGATTTTCCGCAACGAAGGAATCGATACCGAGCATTTGCAAGATTACACCCAAATGGAATTTTATTGGGCCTATGGCGATTTTGAACAGCTCATGGATTTTTTGCAGGAACTGTATCAGTTTGTCATTCAAAAAACGTTTGGCACGCTAAAAACTTCTTATCAGGGACAAGAAATTGACTGGTCCGGCTCCTGGCCGAGGCAGGATTATTTTTCTTTATTTAAAAAATATACGAGCATAGATCTTAACACTACTTCGGAAGACGAGCTGAGAACTTTTGCGGACGCTCATAAAATTTCTTACGAACCGACCGCCGGCCGGGGCAGATTGATTGATTTAATCTTCAAGAAAAAAATCCGTGTTTTGCCGGAAGTTTCATTTCAACCCTCATTTTTGATTAATCAACCGGTAGAATTAGAGCCGTTGGCCAAACGCGATCCGAAAAACCCCAAAGTGGTCCAGCGCCTGCAAATTTTAGTGGCCGGCAGCGAGATGGGAAAAGGTTTTGGGGAATTAAATGATCCGATTGATCAGCGGGCGCGCTTTGCCGAACAAATGAAGCTGCGCGAAGCCGGGGATACCGAAGCTCAGATGCTCGACGAAGACTACGTTGAAGCCATGGAATACGGCATGCCTCCGGCAGCCGGTTTTGGCGTTTCGGAACGTTTATTCTCCGTCCTCGCCGACAAGTCCATCCGCGAAACCGTAATTTTTCCCCCGATGAAAACTAGTTCTCATAATTCTTAACCCAGGCTTTGTAACTCAATTATTTCCATGCTCGACATTAAATACATCCGCGACAATCCGGATAAAATCAAAAACGCAGTCAAACTTAAGCGCATCGATCTTGATGTTGACCAGCTTTTAGATGTAGACAGCAAGCGTCGCGATCTTTTGACGGAACTGGAAGGCCTGCAGGCGGCCAAAAATAAATTCTCCAAAGAAATTGCTTCTTTGAGCCCGGAAGAAAAAAAGACCAAATTGGTAGAAATGAAAGAAGTCGACGAACGCGCGACCACCGTCAAAAATGAGCTACAAAAAGTGACGTCGGAATACGACGAATTAATGTACAAAGTCCCGACTGTCCCGGCAGAAGACACCCCCATAGGCAAAGATGGCAGCGAAAACGTCGAGGTGGAAAAATGGGGAACAATTCCCAGCTTTGACTTTAAAATTAAAGACCACATCCAACTGGGGAAGGATTTAGACATTTTAGACTTAGAACGCGGAGCCAAGGTCGGCGGCTACCGGGGTTATTACGTAAAAAACGACGGCGTGTTGTTAATGATGGGTTTTTTGTTTTATGCCATCAAAAAAATGGTAGAAAAAGGCTACTCCCCAATGATCCCGCCGACGTTGGTAAAAGAATTTGCGCTATTTGGCAGCGGCTACTTTAAAGGGAGCGAGTATAATCCCGATACCGACGAAATTTACATGGTAGCCAATCGCGACAAAGACCAGAGCGGTCAAACCAGCGGCGAGAAAAAATTTCTGGTAGGAACGGCTGAACCGTCCATTTTAGCTTATTATGCCGACGAAGTCCTGGATGAATCCCAGCTGCCCATCCGCAATTCCGGCTACAGCCAATGCTACCGCAGCGAGATTGGCAGTTACGGCAAAGACACCAAAGGCATTTACCGCGTCCACGAATTTATGAAGATCGAGCAAGTCGTGCTGGCGCCGGCCGATCTTGAGGTGGCCGACCAAATGCAGCAGGAGATGCTTTCTATCTCCAAAGAACTGCATCGCGACCTGGGCCTGCCGTTTCGGGTCTTGCGGATTTGCAGCGGCGACCTGGGCCCCGGCAAATATAAACAATTCGACATGGAAGCCTGGATCCCTTCGCGCGAAAGCTACGGCGAAACCGGTTCATCTTCCAACTTCTTAGACTGGCAATACCGCCGGCTAACGCAAAATACAAAACTCCCGGAGGCGAGAGAAAGTATGTCTACATGCTCAACAACACCGCCCTGCCTTCTCCGCGGATTTTTATCGCGATATTAGAAAACTACCAGCAGAAGGATGGAAGTGTAGTGGTGCCGGAAGTCTTGAGGCCGTATGTGGGAAAAGACGTTATTAGATAATTAGGATAATTTCTTAATGAAATCTTACCTTCAATCCCTCCTCGCCCAGCTTTCCAAAAAAATCCTCCTCAAATACCATCCGACTATCATCGCCATTACCGGCAGCGTCGGCAAGACTTCGGCCAAGGAGGCCATTTTTAATGTGGTCTCTCAAAAATACAAAAGCCGCCGCTCGGAAAAAAATTACAATAACGAATTTGGGTTACCGCTGAAGCATTATAGGAGCCGATGCACCCGGCCGAAATCTTTTTAAATGGTTGGTAATTTTTACTCAAGGGTATAGGCTTCTCTGACCCAAACAGACTATCCTGAGGTGTTGGTTTTAGAAATGGGAGTAGACCGACCCGGCGATATGGACTATTTATTGGCCATTGCCCACCCCAATATTGCCGTCATTACTAATATTGGCATCTCTCATTACCAATTTTTTAAAACCGAAGCCGCGGTGGAACAAGAAAAGGGTAAATTAGCAGTGTGTTTAAAACCCAACGAAACCCTGATTGTCAATCAAGATAATCCCGCGGCAGCCCGCCAGGTGGATAAAACTAAAGCAAAGATTATCAGCTATGGCTGGAATTCAGGCAGCACCGTACGAATGGAAGAAGCCCGTGAAAACTTTGAAAAAGATTTTACCGAAGCCGTTATTAAAACACCATCAAAGCAAATTTTCGCCAAAATCTCGGCGCTCGGCCCAACCCACTTAAGCAGTGTATTAGCCGCAACTGCGGTAGGGGAGGCTTTGGGTATTGAAGCCGACTTAATCCGCAAAGGATTGCAAAGAGTACCGGCCCATGCCCGGAAGATTAAATCTTATTTCAGGCTTAAAACACACTACCTTAATTGATGATACCTATAATGCAGCGCCCGACTCCATGACCGTTGCCTTACAGCTGCTTTCCCAATATCCTACCGGATTAAAAGTTGCGATTTTAGGGGATATGCTGGAGCTGGGAGAACTTTCGGAACAGGCTCATCGGGACATGGGGGCGCTGGTCTCTAAACTCGAGATCAATAAATTAATTACGGTCGGCACCCAAGCCAAAAATATCGCTCGCGGCGCCAAAGCCGCCGGGTTTGATTCGGATCATATCCAAAGTTTTCCCGATGTCGGACGTGCCCTTAAACCAGCGCTGCAATACCTGGCTCCCGGCAACGTAATTTTAATTAAAGGTTCGCAAGGGGTGCGTCTGGAAAAAATTACCAAAGAATTAATGGCCGAACCCATGCGGGGCCAAAGAGTTGTTGTGCAGGCAGTATGGGAAGTGGGTAGAAATGTAACCGGCATGTTCAACAAAACCAAAAGAAAAATCGATCCTAAAATCCGTTTCCAGCAAGCTAATTTTAAACAGCAGCTGCAGACGGCCAGGGGCTATAAACGAACGGCGCGCAAAAGCTTGGGCCGCGGTTCTCACAGTGGCAAAGGCATGCCGAGCTTAAAAACCTGGGTAATAACTTTTACCAGCTTAATATTTTTGGCTGGAATGGTTTATATAGTTTTTTTGCCGAATATTTTTTATATCCAACACATAACCGTAACCGGCCTGCCCGCTGAGCAACAAACCGAAGCGCAAAATATTATCACTACCTATTTGGGACAAAATAGTTTGATTAACCACCAAAATTTGTTGTTTCTTTCTAAGGCTCGCCTGACCCAAACTCTGTTAAGGGAAGATTTTAATGTCTATCAAGTCAGCGCCATCCACAAACGCTTTCCCAACAGCCTGGGACCTGGCGCTTGAGCCGCGGATTACCCAGTTTCTTTTTTCGACTCCGTTGGCTCAGTACTTTGTTTCAACGATGGTTATATTTTGGGCGAAGCCGCTACGCCCACGCCCTCCGGCCTGATTAAAATTAATGTAGACTCGACTCCGGATATAGCTATTAAGATAATTATTTTTCTTTGGGTTTTTGAACGAACTCAAAATGCTCTCTACGGAATTTCTAACGCCGGCATCACGCTCGGCCATCATTTTGAACTGCCGGACCTCGGCGCGAAGATTAAAAACGCATCGACCGATGGTTATTATATTCGAAATCACTATGACTCAATACCTCGAGCGGCCTACGGCCATGTCAACGAGCTGGTCAGTCAAATGGATGACAGTCAGAAAAAAAATCTGTATTATATAGACAGGCGCTCTAGCGACCGGCCTACACTGCGACCGCAGCGCCCCTGCGCCGCCAACATCCCAAATCCCAACAGTAGCCATATATACGGCAAGCTCGACGCCTAACCAGGGTGCCGGGGCACAGAACTACTCGAATTGTACTAATTAATTTAAGTACCCTAAAAAATGCCTAAGTCCAAGTCCCAAATTTTGTACTGGGTATCGGTGCTTATTGTAAGAATAATTAGGTCAATCAAAACAATTAGAATATTTTTTATGTCTCATCCCATTGTAATTTCCCTCGGCGGCTCGCTCATTAATCCCGGCGCCATCGACACTCAATTTTTAAAAAGTTTCAGCGCTTTAATTGCGCGCCAGGCGGAAAGGGGTCGCGTTTTATTATTATTTGCGGCGGGGGGCGACCGGCGAGGGAAATACCAAGAGGCGCTACGAAAAATAACTGTCGAATCGATAATAATTTGGATTGGATGGGGATTGATGCGATGCGGCCGCACGCTCATTTTTTAATAATAGCTTCTGGAAGTTTAGCGGAACAGGGGATTCGTGGATAATTTTGATGTAGCGCATCGCTTTACAAGAAAGTCCTACTGGCCGGTGGCTGGAAACCGGGCCGCAGCTCCGACGGTGCTGCGGTCAAGCTGGCCGAACTGTATGGCGCAACTACGGTCATCAATCTGAGCAATGTCGATTACGTCTACACCAAGGATCCCCGCAAATTCCCGGATGCCAAAAAAATTGAATCCGCCACCTGGACCGATTTTCTAAAAAATCATCGGCAGCAAATGGAACCCAGGCAAAAGCGTACCGTTCGACCCGACCGCCGCCAAATTTGCGCGGCAGCACGGACTGAAAGTCATTATTACCAACGGTAAAAATCTATCCAACCTAGAAAAAATCCTTGAAAGTAAACCGTTTGTTGGTACTACGGTATTCAAATAATTTCCAAGCGGAAAATTTAAATAACACACCCGGGCAGGCCGGGTGTGTTATTGTCTGCAAGTCTTAATTTACCTTGTACTCAGTTACATAAATCGTCGTTCCCAAATACGGCCTGACGTCGAAAAATTTTGGGTGTAAATAGCCACCCAATCGCGGGGGTCTTGGGCTGGTTAGAGCCAAAAAGCGTACGTCCACATAATCCATTCAGTATCGCCGGTATGAGCGTACTGGGCAAACGTTGGGGCCAGGTCGCTGTTGGAAAGCAGAGCCGAGCCTTCTACCGAGGACATCTCACTCAGATCATCGCGGCCGCCGGTATAGAGCAGCGGGGGAGTGGAAATAGGATAATAGGTCAGTTGTAGTATTTGTAATTAAAAAATTCAAATGAGGTGCCTAAAAAGACATGTTGGCCAGGCTCTACGTTCGCTGCCAAGTATTTGGCCGTGCCATTCATACCCGGCTTGGTGGCTATATCTAAACTTTTCCAATAGTTGGCAAAGGCGACCAAATTAGTCAAAACATAAATAACGAACAGTCCGGTCCCAATCCACTTTATTCTTATTTCCGCCAGCCACGCCGCCAAAGCGAAGGAATAAAATACGGCCGCGAATAAAAAGTAACGGTCTTCGTAAACAGAAGTCCCATGGCACTGCAAACCTTGAGCGGTATGAGCGCAGGCCAGGCTTTTTAAATAAAAACCGACCGATCCTACAAACGGCAAGATAATAGCTAAGACGATTAGCCACTTTTCAAATTTTTGAGTTTTGCGAATAAACTGCCAGAGAAAAAATATGGTAAATAAGGTTACAATAATCAGTAAGACTTGAGTCGAGGTTTTTGTTGTGTCGTCAGCAAATCCCAAAAGAATTGACCAGAGGGTAGAAGGGATGCTCCACCAGGTCATATCGGGAATCCAATAGCTTTGGCCGACGGATTTTAGTTGGGAGAGAAAAATTTTAAACCAGGGCAGGAAGGCCACAAGAGATAAGAAACAAGAAAATAAAAAATAGAAGTATCTTTTATAGTTGGTTCGATAGTGGGCAATACAGTAAAATAATCCGTACAGCATCAATGCCGCGGCGGTGAACAATAAATAGTAGTGGGTTAAAATGATGATCGCAATACAAACTATAAATCCAAGATAGTTCCAAAGAAAACTCTTTTTTAAATTAATGTCCTGGGGCAGGTTGGGCATGTTGAGTTTTTGGTCTTCGTAAAACAGCTTTTGCTGGCGCAGAGCCTTCACCAAAAAATAGGCGGCCATAATGGCAAAAAAAGCGCCAAAAGTGTACATTCTGGCCTCGGTGACATACTGGAGCTCAAAAGGGTTCAAAGCCACCAAAACCGCGGCCCAGAGGGCCATTTTTTGACTTTGGAAGGTCTCTTTTACAAACAAATAGGCCGCAGGAATGGTCAAAACCCCAAATAGCACCGAAAAACCGCGCAGCGACCACATTTTGTCCCCAAAAATATAATGCCAAAAGCGCAAAGCAATATAGTACATTGGCGGATGCACATCCATAGCCAACCGCCGAAACATCTCGCCCCAAGAGTAGCGAATCATCAGCGCGCTAAATGCTTCGTCGTGCCACAATGAAATATCGGTATTATGATAAACCCGCAACGCAATCCCAACCAAAATAATTAACCAAAGAGGCCAAAGTTTTTTCATAAGTGTTTTGCAATCTCCTCCCCGCCTGCCGTCACTATTCATGTTAGTAGGTTTAGGCGGAGAACCTACGTCTATCCACTCTAAATGTTATGTGCATGGCGGGCAGGCTATAATAGGAGGAGATTAGGGACACCGATATCTTAATTTTAAAAAAATTACTTTGCTTCATACACCGCCAACACCACTTCGCCGAACTGGTTGCGGGTGGACAGGGTTAAATAGGCTTCGGGGTGGTGTTGGGTAAATTTTTGTGTGTCAAAAATCGTACTTTCCGTAAACACAACCGCCTGCCCAGATTTTAGCGGCGGCAACTGCCACGAACTGGCCGGGTCGACATCTTGATAGGGGACATTACAAGGGTCGTTAAAATTTCCCTTTGCGTTACTGGTCAAAAAGTCCGTAGTTTGCACAGAATATGGGTCTAGCACCAAAAAAGTAGTGCTCTTAGTCGAGCCTTGGCCGGCGGCCAAAGAATCCTCACAACGGCTAACCAAATATTCGCTGACCGGCGTTAAATCCGCGCGAAACGAGTAAAAGTATTCCGGCGAATTAGCCGCGTAGACAAAATACAAAAAATACGTTTGCAGCGTCAGCGCAACCACAAAGCAGGCGCACAAAGTTAAAAAAGCCGCGCGAACCAAGCGCTGGCCCCGGGGCCAGTTGGTGTGCAAGCGTAAATGCAGTTTATAAAGATAAAAACAAAAATAATAAATCGCCACGGCCGAAATAATAAATACCGGCGGAATAGTTCCGGCGCTCCGCAGCCCGTGCGGAATACTTTCAGCCGTGCTAATTTCCGGAATCAGCATGCCCCAAAACCAACCCGTCAGCACATAATATTTCCAGTAGCCCGAACGCTTGTTCGGCGCAAAAAAATACCAAATCCCAAACAGCGAAATTACAATCAAACCCACCCCAAAGAATGGACTAACCAAAGGCGAGACCAGGGGGTAGCCCGAAATATTTTGCCGCCAGTTCAAATCCCCGTGCGTAAAGAAACCCAGGACCGCAGTCTTGGTCACCTCGCCCAAAACACTCACCACTACTCCCAGCGGCGGCCGGGAGCTTAATTGCTGGCCATCAACGGTATATAACGTTTGATTAAAAATACTCACTTGCCCGCTTCGGCCAATGAAAAAGTCAAAATTATGGTAAAAATAATCCGCGATCGGGAAAACCACAATCACAAACATTATTGCGCACAACACCGCCAATTTCCAATAGTCTCGAACCGTCTGTTTAAACTGATGGTACTTAATTGTAGCTAACAATGGCCACAAAGTAATCATCAACAAAATCGGCGCCATAATCCGGTAAGCAATGTAGGTATAAAAACCCAGGGCAAAAGCAGCGCCGGTCAAGGCCGCGAACCACATCTTGGTTTTTTTAGTTTGCGATTGGTAGGTGCGCAGGAAAAAATACAGCGTCAGTGAACCGAACAGGGGAGTCAGATTGGCGCGCAGGGCCGTTCGCGAGAGTACCACGTACCAACTCGAAACCGCCATCAAAAACATGGCCAACAGCGCAATAATTTTGGCCCGCCTGCGGCGGAATTCAAAATCTTCATCCTCCTTCCCGCCCATCAAAAATAAACGGTAGGTCACAAAATAGACCATAATCACGCTGAGCACGCCAATCAGCGCCGAGACTATATGCAATTGCCATTGGCCCTTGCCGAACAGCGAGACACTGGCCCATTCCATGTAAAAAACAGGGCCTCACGTCCGTTACCCCGCTGGTAAAACGGCTGCAAGTCGCCCTGTTGCATCAAATTAACATCTAACCCATTCGCTGCCTCGTCCGGATACAAACCACCCGGCATGGTTGTAATTTGGTAAAACCGAAAAAAAATCGCTACCAGAATAATACCCACAAACAGACCCTTTTGAAATTTGGTCATAAGTTAGTTTAGCTTGTCAAATTATATGTTTTTTGGTATAATAAAACAAATATATGGCATTTTTTTACACCCTTTTAAGACCTTTTAAACAGTTTTTGTTTCTTTGGCTGCTGTGTTTAAGTATAAATATTATAACACTTTTATTAATCTATTACAAAATTCACCCGTCAAATAATTTTTTAGTTCTCCATTACAACGTTTTAGTCGGCGTAGATTCAGCCGGCAAAGGAATAAACTTTTATAATATTCCGCTGGTTGGATTTTTAATTTCCGCCGTCAATTTTATTTTTTACCGGGCCGTAAAAACATTCCAGCCATTCTTAGCCTTCTTAAGCGTGTTCACCAGCATCTTTGTCCAATTAATCCTGTTTTTGTCTGTTGTCTTCTTAGTCAGAATCAATTAACCATGTTCCGCCGCCGCACCTTTAGCGAACGCATTTGGGAAATTTTACCCGGCTTACAATTCTGGCTGGTCTTTTTTGGGGCAATTTTACTGTCCTATTATCAGCCGGTTTGGGCCGCCTTATTTATAATTTGCTTCGATCTCTACTGGGTACTCAAAGCCATAAACGTAGCCACGCACTTAGTGGCCAGCTACAAAAAATTTCAATTATTCGTAACCATCCCCTGGATTGAGTATGTCGATTTACTGGCGGGCCGGCAGCACTTTTTAGATTTTCTGCGGAGTGAAGCCAACACCGCCAAAAGCTGGCTGAAAAAAAATTATCTGGGGCAAGAAATTACGCGTCTGGAAAAGATCTTTGCCCTGCCCGGCCGGACTTTTCAGCATGGGGATTTTTACCATCTGATTCTTATTCCGTTTGTTGACGAGAGTTTTGAAGTCTTGGATTCAACGCTGGATGCAATTGCTCATTCAACCTACCCCAAAAATAAAATGATGATTTTGCTGGCCAGTGAGGAACGGGCCGGTGCCGCGGCCCAGAAGGTGGCAAAAAAAATTCACGACAAGTACGCGGCCAATTTTTTTAAATTTTATATTACCGTCCACCCCGATGGACTGCCGGGAGAAATTAAAGGGAAAAGCGCCAATGCCAGTTACGCCGTTAAAACCTTTATTCCGGAATTACCAACCATGGGGTTAACTGCGGAACAAATACTGATTTCCAATTTTGATTCCGATACCATTGTCCACCCCCAATATTTCGCCCGGGTCATGTACGAATTTCTGACCGCGGAAAAACCGTACCAAAGCAGCTACCAGCCGATTGCCATTTATAACAATAATATTTGGGATAGTCCGGCCATTATTCGCGTGGTTTCGGTTTCCAACTCTTTTTTCCAGTTTACCGAGAGCAGCCGGCCGGACCGCTTGCGAACGTTTTCTTCCCACACCATGACTCTCAAAGCTTTAATTGAAGTCGGCTTTTGGAAAAAAGATATTGTCAACGAAGATGGTTATATTTACTGGCAGTGCTACTTGCATTACAAAGGAGATTACCACGTCATCCCTTTATTTATTCCTATTTCTTTAGATACCTGCCTGGCCGACACCACCTGGCAAACTCTGGTGAATCAATACAAACAAAAACGCCGCTGGGCTTACAACGTTGAATACTATCCTCATTTACTGCCGCAATTATTAAAAAGTCAGGCCAGCCTGTGGGATAAAACGTACAAGCTCTACCAATATATAGAAGGAAACTTTAATTGGGCCACGGCTAGCATTTTAATTTCCTCTCTGGGATGGCTGCCGCTTTTATTAGGAGGTAATGGTTTCCAGGGCAGCGTCATTGCCTATAATTTGCCGCTGACAACTAAAACCCTGATGACCATCGCTACGGGCTTTTTAATTTTTAGCGTATATATAAATTTAATTTTGTTGCCGCCGCGGCCGAAAAAATACAGCATTTGGCGCAGCATCATGATGTACCTGCAGTGGTTTTTGGTTCCCCTGACGTCAGTTATTTTTGGCAGCTTGCCGGCAATTGAGGCCCAAACCCGGCTGATGTTCGGCGCCTATTTAGAATTTTGGGTCACCCCAAAAGCCCGTAAAGGAGAAAATACGGGGTTGACCATGAAGGAAATGCATGGATAATTGTGGAACTAGGGATTAGGGGTCAATAAAGCCTCTGACCCTTCCCACCAACCCCTACCTATGCCCTACATTCTCTACTTCCTCATCGCCGCCCTACTTTCACTTCTCATTACACCGCTCGTTAAAAAACTGGCCGTGCGTTTTGGCCTAATCGACGTGGCTAATGTTCCGCGTAAAATTCACCCCCGGCCCATGCCCCTGCTGGGAGGTGTTGCCATTTACGCGTCTTTCTTGCTGCCGCTGTTTTTATATTTAGCTCTTACTCATGTTAATTACCATGTTGTACCGCTTAAATTTTTCTTAGCAATTATTGGCGGTGGATTAGTCTTAATTTTAGGCGGCTTTTATGATGATAAATACAACTTGCCGCCCAAAATTTTATGGTTATTCCCGGCTTTGGCCTCGTTAATTGTAATCTGGTCGGGGATTGGAGTGGGAATTACTTTTTTGTCTAACCCCTTTGGTCATCCCATCCGCCTAAATTATATTATTTTAGGTTTGCCGTTCTCCGGAATTTTTATGTGGGTCTGGATGATGGGCATGATTTTTACCACTAAATTTTTAGACGGGCTGGATGGCCTCTGCAGCGGCATCACCTTAATCGGCAGTGCGACTTTATTTACGCTGTCGCTGATGCCCAAACTAAACCAGCCGATTACGGCAACGATTGCAATTATTTTTTGCGGCAGTTTGGCCGGCTACTTATTTTACGCATTCAATCCGGCCTCGATTTTCCTGGGAGAAGGCGGCAGCACCTTTTGCGGTTTTATGCTGGGAGTACTGTCTATTATTCTTGGTGGAAAAATCGCCACGGCGCTGCTGGTTATGGGCATTCCCATTCTCGATGTCGCGTGGGTCATCGTCCGCCGCATGTGGTACGGCACCAGCCCCTTTCATGCTGACCGCCAGCATCTGCACCATCGGCTGTTAGATGTGGGATTCTCACAAAAACAAACAGTACTTATCTTATACGCGATTTCAATTATTTTTGGCTTTACGGCGGTGTTTTTGCAATCTTTCGGCAAACTCATTGCGTTGACCCTCCTATTTTTAGTCATGCTAATTTTGGCCATAACCGTAGTGGTTTTGTACAAAAGAAAGCATCCCCATATTCCGGATTTGTTCGACTTCCAAGTCCAGCAGGAGTTGACGAAAAAGGATGATTCTGATAAACTAATGTAGCTATTTTGTTAGGAAGTAGGTTGTAGCTTATTAGCTTCTTTAGACAAGTGAAGCTACTAACACCCTCCTAACAAGCTACTACCTAATAAGCTAAAAAGCTAACTACTATGGCAGCAATTATTCAAACCGGCGGCAAACAGTACCTTGTTTCCGTAGGCGATAAAATCCAGGTCGAAAAACTGGCCGGAGAAGCCGGAGAGATCGTCAAATTTAACGAAGTCTTACTTTCAACCACCAATGACGACTTAAAAGTCGGCAAGCCAACCATAACCGGCGCGATTGTCGAAGGTAAAATTATCAAACAAGCGCGCGGCAAAAAAATCCACGTCTTAAAGTATAAAGCTAAAAGCAAGTACCGCCGAAAAATCGGCGCGCGCCAGCACTATACTGAAATTGAAATCACCAAAGCCTAAAAAAAATCCCGACCTGGTCGGGATTTTTTTAACACGAAGTATATGAGTACGGGCCTCCGAGTATAAAATAATTATTGCTATTGCCATTTGGGCAAAGAGGAGACTGGCTCGGTTGACCGCATAGCGGGTTATCAGAAACATAATTCAGAGTCCCATACATCATGTAAGTACCAATAGGAACAATCAGACACTCGCCGTTTCCTAAATAATAAGTAAAAGGAACCTCGGTCTGGATAGCTTGGTCAAAAATCCGATAATCGTACGGTGGTAATTTCCCCGGGGGTTGAGGCAAAGCGGCTACGTACGGTTGCATTGCGGGCCCAAGAGTAGCATTGTAGTCGGGGGTATTAGATGGGAAATCCGCCGGTGACGTATCGCCGTAATAATATAAGGGATAATAACCATTATCTGAGTAATAAAGCTCAAAAGCATTTGCCATTTGGTTTAAATCGCCAATAACTTTTTGATCCTGAGCCTTCAGAGCAGCTTGATGCGTAGTTGATACTACAATCGACGCCAAAAAGCCGATAATGGAAATTACCACCAATAACTCTATTAGCGTAAACCCTCCATTTTTTTGGGTTTTAGAGTTTTTATTTCTAAATTTTGGCATATGTATGCAAAGTTTTCCTGCAGCTTTGCTCGGCATATGTTTTTTCAAACCTTAACTATCTAATATTCCCGCCTGCCTTCCAAGGCTCTCATTAACGTTATATCGTCAGCATACTCTAAATCGCCGCCCATTGGCAAGCCTCTGGCGATGCGGGTGATTTTGACCTCCGGATATACTTTTAACATTTTAGAAAGATGCATGGCGGTCGTTTCGCCCTCCAATGAAGGATTAGTGGCAATAATAATTTCGGTAATAACCGGCGTTGCCGCCTTGATGCGGAAAATAAGCGAATCAATTTCCAACTTATCGGGACCAATCCCTTCCAGCGGATTTAGAGTTCCCCCTAATACATGGAACACCCCTTTGTATTCATTGGTCTTGTCTATAGCTACGGCATCCAGAGTTTCTTCTACCACGCAAATTATAGAATGGTCGCGTTGGGGATCGGCGTCTATAGAACACGGGTCACTTTCGGCCATCATGTGACAGACCGAACAAAAAACCACGCTGGTCCGCAATTGAGCGATGGCCTGGGAGAGGTTGGCCAGGTCAATGGGATCGCGCTTCAATAAATAAAACGCCAAGCGCTGGGCAGTCTTATGCCCAATACCGGGAAGCTTGGAGAATTCGTTTATTAAGCGTTCTAATGAGTGGGGGAGTTTGGCCATAGTATTAACGATGAGCGAACAGCGAATAGGCAATAGAAAATAGACTTGGTTGTCTTCTCTATTCGCTATTCACTCAAGTATTCTCTTCCGGAGTAATACTTTCCATCACCGCTTGCGGAGAGGTATCAAACGTTTTGTCTAAATTTTTAAAGCTAGTTTTATCGGCGTCAAAATATAAGTCCACCTGGCCGGTCGGACCGTTACGGTGTTTTTTAATGTGAATTTCGGCAATGTTGGGCCGGCGCGAATCTTTACCTTTATACATATCTTCCCGGTAGATAAACATCACCACGTCGGCATCTTGCTCAATCGAACCCGATTCGCGCAAATCAGCCAGCTGCGGGACTTTATCGGGACGATTTTCGACTTGGCGGGACAGCTGGGACAGCGCCAATACCGGCACATTCAGTTCGCGGGCCAAAATCTTGAGTGACCGCGAAATTTCACTGACTTCCTGGACCCGATTATCGGTATTATGGCCGCTCATCAGCTGTAAATAATCAACCACGATTAAACCAACTCCGTGTTCGGCCTGCAAGCGGCGGGCTTTGGTGCGGACTTCCATAATATTGCTGCCGGCGGCGTCATCTATAAAAATCGGCGCGTCGGACAATAATCCCATGGCTTCGCCAATACGCTCGAAATCTTCATCGTTTAACCGGCCGGTACGGATGCGAAATCCATCCACATTGCTTTGTGACGAAAGTAAACGGTCAACCAACTGGTCTTTGCTCATTTCCAAAGAAAAAATTCCAACCGGGATTTTTAAATCCACCCCCACGTGCCTCATAATATCCAAAGCTAGAGAAGTTTTTCCCATAGAAGGCCGGGCCGCCAAAATAATCAAATCGGATTTTTGCAAACCGCTCAGCCGGGCATCAAGATCGTGAAAACCAGTCGAAAGGCCGCGGAGCTTGCCCTGGTCCCGGTGTAACTCGTCAATACGTTCAAATGTGGCGTGCAAAACCGAGGTAATGGGAACAAAATTTTGCTTAAGGTGTTTTTGGGAAATAGTAAATAATTTTTGCTCGGCCTGGTCCAAAATTGTTTCTACGTCACCCTCTTCCTTGTAGGCCAAATTGGTAATTTCGCCCGAAGCGCCAATTAACCGGCGAAGGGTTCCTTTTTTTCTGACTATAGAAGCATAATTAACCACATGAGCGGCCGTAGGCACGCCGCTGACCAGCTGGGTTAAAAATCCGGAGCCGCCAATGCTTTCCAATTGCTTGCGTTCTTCCAGTAAATTAGTGACCGTTAAAATATCAATTGAGATATTTTTCTCAAACAGGCTGATCATGGCCTCGTAGACCATTTTGTGTTTGAAATCGTAAAAATCTTCCGGCGTGATCAAATCCGCAATGTTAATAATCGCGTCTTTGTCCAGCATGAGTGCGCCTAAAACCGAGGCTTCGGCCTCTAGATTCTGAGGGGGTAAACGGTCAATAGTTGAATTTTCGGCCATAAATTTTTTGCTTAAAGTATCTTCATTCTAAGGTCTTTTCCGCCTCTTTGCAAATCCACAGGCAGGGGACAAAGGGGATAAAAAACCCGCTTATTAGCGGGTTAAATTTGCGTCTTCTTTTTAACTTTCTGGCCCTCAGGCGTGTCCATAATCTCGTAACCCAGCCTCTCAATACGGAGACGTACATCGTCTGATTTTTTAAAATCTTTCTGCTGTTTGGCTTCAGCCCGCTCGGCCAGCAAGTTTTGAATTTCTTTAGGTATAACCAACTCCTGCTCGGGTTTAAAACCCAAAACAGATTCTATCTGCTCCCGAGTAGCATTACCCGCCCAAACTGCTGCCAAGGCCTGCGGCGCATTTAAGTTGTCATTGAGCGCAGCTTGGAAAGCCTGAGTATTTTGAGGCTCGTTTTGCCCAGACTTAAAGAGTTTTTCTCTAGCTACACGGGCCGCGGCCAGGGCTTCAAAAGTAAAATTTTGCTGGCTGGTAAAACTTGAACCTAAATAAAAATATCGCAAATCCTGACCCGAATAACCTTTGGCCTTGAGGCCGGTGATGGTGTAAAAATTATTAAAGCGTTTACCCATGCGGCCGCCGTCAACCAATAAGTGTTCATTGTGGTACCAGTAATTGACGAATGGCCGGTAGATCGGCTGGCTTTGGGCGATTTCGTTGGTATGGTGAGGAAAAATCAAGTCAACGCCGCCGGTGTGAATAGTAGTCGGCTGACCTTTAAAAGCAAGATAATTAATGGCTGAACACTCAATGTGCCAACCGGGGCGGCCTTTGCCTAAAACCGGGTGGTCCCAAAAAATCTGCGCGTCCGCGGTGCTGTCCAGGCTTTCCATAGCGCGAAGTCGCTGAGATCGTCCTTTTCGTATTCATCAACTTTTACGCGGACGCCGATTTTTTTCCCTTCCAAAAATTTTTGACCAACCAGCACCCCATAATCACCAAAATCTTTTTGGTATGTATTTATAGAAAAATAAGTGCTGCCGTCTGCGGCTGTATAAGCATACCCTTTGTCCAGTAACATCAAAATAAACTCCTGAATTTGGGGAATAACATCGGTAACCCGGTAAAAGCTAATATCATCTTTAATAATATTTACTTCGTCCAGGTCGGCCAAAAAGGCGTCCAAATAAAATTTGGTATACTCCCGCAAATTTTCCACCGTAGCGGTCTGTCCATATTTAGCAATCGTGCCTTTGATAGTTTTATCGTCGATATCGGTAATGTTCATAACCCAAACCGGCCGATAGCCTTGGAATTTTAATGTCCGATAGAGCACATCGGCCATGACATAACTGCGCAAGTTACCTATGTGCGCGTAGTTATAAACGGTCGGCCCGCACGTGTAGAGATGCAAACGGTTCCCCAAGGGAATGTCTTCGACTTTTTTTGAGAATGTGTTATAAAGTTTCAGCATACCTTATATAGTATCCTGACAGCGCACCTCCGTCAATTCTGCCCTAAACCACTACTCGCTCCACTCACGGCCGTGAGTGGAGCGAGTAGTGGTTGTTATTGGGATAGGACTTTAAGGTGGTCCTGGCGGAGTTTTTTTAAATCGCTGAGCAGGGCTTTGCCCCGCAAAATTTTGGCTAAATGTTGGCCGCCGATAAAGTGGGGAGAGAGGGCGTAATCTATTTCCTGTTCGTAAAGCCGCTTGGCCTCAAATTCATTTTGGGCCGCAAAAATCAACCGCGGCTTAATCCGCTGATTGGCTGATTTTCGCTTGACCGCTTCCAGCAAAGCCAGGTTATCCTGAAAATTGGGGATGGTCGAAATCACCACCCGAGCTTGCGGCAAGTTAACCTGTTCTTGAATATAACTTTCGGTGATATCCCCGCAAACCGCCCGGACGCCGGCGGCTTCGTATTGAGCCACAACTTCCGGGTTAATATCTACAATCACCAACTGCTCGGGCATTTTTTCCAGACTAGCCACCAAGTGCTGGCCCAAACGGTGCGCTCCAACCAGTACAATATGCCGATGCAGTAGCGGTGCCTCTGGTTCTAATTTTGGACCTTTGTGCCAGTCTAAAAATTTCAGCAGCGGTTTACTGAATTCATAAATCGCGTCGGAGTAGGTGATGCATATGAGGAACAAGCAATCGTAATCAAGCCCACCAAAGTAATCAGCGAGATTACCGACTGGTCAATAGTGCCGGCGCGATAAGCCAGGGCGACTAAAATTAGGCTGAATTCCGACATGGGAGTAACCGCCATGCCGACCTTAAACGCGGTTTTGGGTTTATATCCCTGGCTGCTGAGCAAGAGCATGACTATGAGCGGGTTGCCGAACAACATGTAGGCCGAAAGGATAATGGCCAGAGGCAGCACATGCAAAAAATTGCTAAAAACCAATTGGGCGCCAAAGACAATAAAGAAAATGATGATGAAGAAATCACGGATGATTTGACCCGGGCCGCGATTTCCCAATGAACTTCCGAATTAGCCAAAGCCAGACCGGCCAAAAAACCGCCGATTTCAAAGCTGAAACCGACCCAAGGCAGCGCCGCAAAAGCCGCCAGGCCCAGCGCCCAGCCTAAAGAAAACGAAAGTAATAATTCGTCGCTTTTTCCCAAATATTTTAGCAGCCAAGGCAAAACTTTTTTGCTGATCCAGGCCAGGGCCAGAAAAAAAATCAACGCCCTAACACAAGTCATCAGCAACTGCTGCCAGACCGGCAGACTGGTGACCAGCGCGGGAGCCTGGGACTGGCCTAAAAACAATAAAATTATTAAAGCCGCAAAGTCCTGTAAAATGGAAATGCCTACCACAATCCGGCCATGCAAACTCTGGGTCTGTCCTTTTTCGGCCAGCAGCTTGACGACAATAATCGTCGAAGAAAATGTCAGAGCGACCGCAATAAAAAATGCGGCCACCGGACTAAAATGCAGCAGCCGGGCCAAGCCGAAAGCCAAGACAGAACTGATCAGCATTTGCCCGATAGCGGTAGCTACGACAACTTTGCCCAACTCCCGGATCCGCCGCACATCGAGCTCCAGCCCGACCATAAACAGCAGCAGGGTAATCCCAATCTGGCCTAAATCGGTAAAAACGGATGAGGCGTGGATCTGTCCGTAACCAAAAGAGCCGACAATAATGCCGGTGAGAATAAAAGCAATTACACTGGGTTGTTTTAGCAGACTGACCGCCAGGGCTATAACCCCCGCGATCAGTAAGACTAAGGTTATCTGATAGAATAGACTGTGATCCATTTATTTTGGTTTCTCAGCAGAATTTTTTTTATTATACCATAAAGCACAAGAAAATAAAATTTTAGTTGCAAAAAAGGCTACAATAAGATAAAATAATCAGAGGTATGAACTTAAACACGATTTTTTTTATTGGCCCTCAGGGCAGCGGCAAAGGGACGCAAGCTAAAATTCTAGCAGGCGCACTGGGATTCTACCACTGGGATATGGGCGGCATATTGCGCGAAACCGGACAGCAGGACACTGAACTCGGCCGGACTGTAAAAGATCTTATTGACCGCGGCGTGTTGCTTCAAGACGATTTATTACTCAAAGTGGCGCAAGCAAAATTGGAAACAATTGCCCCAACCACAGGCCTGGTTTTTGACGGCATTCCCCGGCGGATCGGTCAAGCGGAATTTTTAATGAATTTTTTGCTGCAGCAAGGCCGGACGGAATTTGCGACCGTATTTTTAGATATCCCCAAAGAAGAAACGCTCAAGCGATTGTTGCTGCGGGCGGAGCAACAGCACCGCGTTGATGATACCCGCCAGGCCATCGAATTTCGCCTTCAGCAATATTACGAAGATACTTTGCCCGTGCTGGAATTTTTAAAATCCAAAACCCACTTTTTCCCTATTGATGGCCTGCCCCCGATTGAGCAGGTGAGTCAAACCATTGCCGAAAAATTGGGAGTCAACAAGCCTAACTAATTTTTTGCATGAAACGCCAACCCACCCCCCAGCCTCCAACTCCACCGCTCAATATCATTCTGCTCGGCGATCCAGCGGCGGGGAAAGCCACCCATGGTAAAGCCTTGGTCAAAAAATATCATTTGTATAATTTGGATATGGGCCAGGAATTGCGCGAACTGGAACATAACCCGCAGTTGCGAAAAAAGTATCAGCTGGATAAAACTTTAGACAGCGGAAAACTGACGCCCACACAGTTGGTCAGGCAACTGCTGCATGACCGCATCCATGCCACGGCGGCCACGCAAGGCATCCTCTTTAACGGAACGCCAAAAATGGTCGGGGAAGCCAAGCTGGTGGCGCGCTGGCTGAAGCAAGAACGGCGCAGCCGGGTAGTGTTTATATATCTATCCATTCCTTTGGCAGAAACCATTCGCCGGATGACGGCGCGCACCGGCTATTTTCGCGGGAAGTTTTCTAAACGGCCGGACGATAATCAAAAAGCTCTCAAAAACCGGCTGGCTTATTACAAAAAAAATATCGCCGAAGTGGTAGAATATTTTAAACAGCACTATCCCTATATGAAAATTTCAACCAGTGGAGAAATTCCAGCGGCACGAAAACGATTACTAAAAAAAGTTGCGGACTATGAAAAACGGGCTCATTAAAACTCAGGAAGAGATCGAACTGATCGCCGAAGGCGGTCAGCTTTTACATGGAATTTTAAACGAAACGGCTAAACTGGCCCAGCCAGGCGTTTCAACCTGGCGGCTCAACGAATTCGCGGAAAAAGCTATTGCCGAAACCGGCGGCAAGCCGAGTTTTAAAGGCTACGGTCCAAAAAAAAATCCCTTTCCGGGGGCGCTCTGTACCTCTATTAATGATGTAGTTGTCCATGGCATCCCTTCTAAAATCAATATTTTAAAACTGGGCGACATTATCAGCCTGGATATTGGAATGGTTTACAAGGGCCTGTACACTGATATGGCCATTACTGTACCGGTAGGGCCGGTTTCCGGCGTGGCTCAGCGTTTAATAGAAATCACCAAAAAATCATTATATGCCAGCATTGATCAGGCGGTGGCCGGTAATCGGGTGGGGGATATTAGTCATGCCATTCAATCTATGGTGGAGGCGGCGGGTTTTAGCGTGGTGCGCGATTTAGTCGGCCACGGGGTGGGATATGCCGTGCACGAAGATCCATCTATTCCGTGCTACGGTTCGGCCCACCAAGGTCCGCTTTTGAAGGAAGGCATGGTCATTGCTATAGAGCCCATGGTCTGCGAAGGGGAATATTTTTTACAGTACCGGCCCGACGGCTGGACCATTTCTACCGTCGACGGCAGCCTAGCCGCCCATTTTGAACACACCATTGCCATAACCAAAGATGGCCCGCGCGTGCTCACCTAAACTGTAGTTTCGGACAAAAGCTTATAATATTTTAGGGTCCTTTGAGATGGGTAAATAATTAATTCTAAAAAGACGGCTATTTCTTTTTTTCAATCTCCTGTCGGATCTTTTCCGCGAACTTTTTTAACGCCATTTGGCCTAAATCTTTTCCTTCGCGGGTGCGGACGGCAATCCTTTTAGCTTTGACTTCCTTTTCTCCTAAAATTAATTGATAGGGAATTTTTTGCATGCTGGCCTCGCGGATTTTTTTGCCTACAGATTCGTCCCGATCATCCAGTTCAATGCGCAATTCCGGATTGAGCGCGGCTAATTCTTTCATGACTTTTTTAGCGTAGGCATTTTGTTTTTTAGAAATGGGTAAAATACTAACTTGGACAGGTGAGAGCCAGACCGGAAACGCGCCGGCAGTATGCTCTATTAATATCGAGAGGAACCTCTCAATTGAACCCATAATAGCTGCATGGAGCATTACAACTCTTTCTTTTTGACCCTCTTCATTGATACATGTCAGATCAAAGCGTTCCGGCATGTTCATATCTAATTGAATGGTTGCGACTTGCCATTCGCGGCCTAAAGAATCTTTGGCCATAAAATCCAGTTTCGGACCATAGAAAGCAGCTTCGCCGGGGGCTTCAAAGAACTCCATGTTTCGTGCCTGCGCGAGTTCCCGCAAAACTCCTTCCGCCTGCTGCCATCGAGATTTGTCGCCCAGATATTTTTCCGGTGTATTAGGATCATGCAGCGACAGCCGCAACTTTAATGCAAAACCGAAAGATTTATAAAACGGTACAACAACTTTGTCCCAAATTGCCCCAAGCTCCTGTTTGACTTGGTTGAAGCGGCAAAAAACATGGGCATCATCCTGCGTAATGCTTAAAACACGGGAAAGTCCGGAAAGTTCTCCGCTTTGCTCATCGCGGTAGACCATAGTAGTGTTCGAATAGCGTTGCGGTAAGTGCCGATAGCTCCAAGGTTTTCGGGCGTAAATTTGGGTATGGTGTGGGCAGTTCATTGGCTTCATCGCAAACACATGTCCGTCACGGGTATTGATTTTGAACAGGTCATCTTTAAATTTACTCCAGTGTCCGCTGGTTTCGTAGAGGTCCTGTTTGGTAATATGGGGAATTTCAACTTTTTCGTAACCGATTTTTTTTCGCAGATCCCAGATAAAATCGTCGAGTAAGTTACGAACCAGCGTACCTTTAGGAGTCCAAAGCGGGAGGCCCGAGCCGACCAATTCTGAAAATGTAAATAGATCTAATTTCGGACCCAATTGTTTATGATCCCGTTTAGCTGCTTCTTCTAACAATTTGAGATGTGCCTGTAAATCTTCGGCCATTAAAAACGCCAATCCATAAATCCGCTGCATCTGCGGATTAGCCTGGTCGCCGCGCCAGTAAGCGCCGGAAGTTTTATCAAGTTTAAAAGCATCAGTTTTAATCTGCGAGGTATTTTCTACATGCCCACCGCGGCAGAGATCTATAAACTTTCCGGTTTTGTACAACGAAACTTTCTCAACTTCCGATATTTCCGACTTGTCTCTTGTTTCTTGCCGCTTGTCGCTATTTAAAATTTCATCCGCCTTTGTTGTTCCAAATTTTTCAATATCTTCAATTAATTGGACTTTAAAAGGCTGGCCTGCTTTACTAAAGAACTCTTTTGCTTCGGCAGTACTCATTTCAATCCGTTCAAAATCCAGTTTTGACTCGACCAAAGCGCGCATGCGTTTTTCCAGTTTTGACAAATCTTCCGGAGTTAGAGGACGCGGCAACAAAAAATCATAAAAAAATCCATTTTCAATTACCGGCCCCACGCCTAATTGAGCTTTAGGGAACATTTCTAAAACGGCGCTGGCCAGTATGTGCGCCAGCGAATGGCGGATGTTGTGGAGTTTTTGTTGCTGGTCCATAAAAGTTTTTAGTTTAATATTATTTAAAAAGTTGTGAATCCGCCTACGCTGGCGCTAATACGTTTGTCAAAAAAATATATTTAATACACCTTCAAAAGTTTGAGGATAAGTTTAGTTAGCTTCGGCGGATTGTTCTCTATATTTATTTAATTATAGTGAACAAAAACCCCAGGGTCCGGTCTACAGCATGAAAGCTATAGACCAAACCCTGGGGTCTCGATATTCCACCCGAAGGTGGATCGAAACGTTTCCGTCCCAGTTTGTTGTTTAGATAGCGTGGTTTTAGTCCGCGCTCCCCAAATAACCTTTTCACCTTCAAGAGTCTCTAGAATCTCTTAAAGATTAATAACTGTTTGTTTCAGACTCCCTGGTTGGTGGCCAGATCGACATCTGAAGAACTAATGAAAGTATAGCAACAGTTTTACCCCAAGACAAGGGCAGTTTTCCACAGAGGAAAATAGCCATACCTAAGAGAAAATACGGGCAAACCCACACAGTGTGTGGGTTTTTTATTTAGATGCTTGATAGAAAAGATTACTTGCAGTACAATATTTCACAGGAGGCAAACGGATGATAATTCGAAGGATGGGTACAATTGTAATATTCACGGTCTGGGTACTGTCTCTTTTCCTTTTTGCGATCGAGACCTGGACGATTAACAAAATTTCCAACCAAGAGTATTACATCACCGCCAGCATGGCTTTCGCCAGCACGATCGTCTTTATTGGCTTTATAGTTTGGCAGATGAGCCGAGACTTTTTGAAAAACAAGAAACCGATAAAAGCTTAAACTGCTAACGGCTCATAACCGCTTTGACCATTCTGGCTCGAAGCGGTTTTTTTATGTTATATCCACCATCGAAATTTCCGGAAGGGAGCGCAGCGATTTTAGCAGTTCGTTATTCACGCGCACGCTCGACTGAGTTTTAATGGTTTTAGCTGCCGGACCGCTCCCCACCGAAAGATAGACCTGGGCGTTGCCTGGAAAACTATGAAGGATATCTTTAATCGTATTCAGCGCGCTCATATTGGCCAAGGACTGCATGTGCAAAATTACACTCTTATTTTTTTCCATTTCCGAAAGGGCCATTGTGTACAGTTCATCGTTTGGTAATTCTTTAATTTCCTCGGCAATCAACTTAAACTCCTCGTCTTTATCAGAAAGCCGGCCGGAGACTTGGACAATTTTGTCTGCTGCCAAATAGGGGAGAGCCGCTTCCATAGCCTTAGGAAATACCAAAACTTCAACACTGCCAGTCAAATCTTGCAGCGTAAAAAAAGCCATTGGGTCGTTTTTTTTGGTCATCGTCCGCTTGAGCCGCGAAATTATTCCGCCCATAATGACATGAGCGCCCAATTGATCCAATTTTAAATCTTTCACGCAGGTAAATCCCTGCAGCACCTGGCGGTAATTATCGAGCGGATGAGCTGATACGTAAAAGCCTAAAATTTCTTTTTCCCACAGCAATTTTTCATCTTTGGTCGACGGTGCAACATCGCGCAATTTTAACTTTCCGACTTGCAGCGACTTTCCAAACAAAGAATTCTGGCCGCTGTTTTCATCTTTAAAATGCTCGCGGGTAAAATCCAAAATCTCTTCCGTATTGGCCAACAGTTTGCCCCGCTCACCATAGGCGTCCAGGGCGCCCGCTTTCACCAAAGCTTCCCAAGATTTTTTATTAAGATTTTTCGTATGGGCACGAATGGAGAAAATCTTCTATAGATGAAAAGGGGGAAGATGTTTTTTTCACATCTGCCACCTTCCCCCTAAGCTCTATTATCTTGGCCACTACATCGCTTCCTAAATTTTTAATGGCATTCAATCCAAACCGGATGGTCTTCTCATCTACAACCGTAAAGTCGCCGAGCGATTCGTTAATGTCGGGCGGCAAAACTTGGATGCCCAAATTCCCGCATTCTTCCACGGCGGCGTAAATTTTATCCTCGTCGCCGCTTTCCGCGGTCATCACCGCCGCCATAAATTCCACCGGATAATTAGCCTTCATAAAGGCAGTCTGATAGCTTACCACCGCGTAAGACGCGGAATGAGATTTATTAAACCCGTAGGCCGCGAACGGCTCGATCCAGGCCCAGACCTCCTGAGCTTTTTCGTAGCCCCAGCCGGAGGTCTTCATGCAACCGTCGATAAATTTCACCTTCTGTTTAGCCATTTCTTCCGGGATCTTTTTGCCCACAGCTTTGCGGAATTTATCCACCTCTTCCCAGGTATAACCGGCCAAGTCATGGGCAATCGTCAACAAATCGTCCTGATAAACCAACACTCCATAAGTCCGGCTTAAAATCCGCTCCAGCGCGGGATCTAAATATTTAATCAATTTAGGATTATTCTTGCGGCTAATATAATCAGGAATAAACTGCATTGGTCCCGGACGATACAGCGCGATCATGGCCATAACATCAAAGATCGTGTTCGGCTGCAACTCTTTCAAGTACCGAGTCATACCCGAAGATCCCATTTGGAACACGCCGAACGTCAGCCCGCGCGACAGCAATTCAAAAGTTTTAGGATCGGGATGGGGGAGATTGTAAATATCTATGGTTACCCCATGGCGGTGTTCGGCAATTTTTACCGCCCGTTCTAAAATAGATAGATTACGGATCCCCAAAAGGTCCATTTTGACCACGCCGATGGCTTTACTGTTGGCGTTGACGTCCAAAGCGTACATATCGTATTGGGTAATAATCCGCTCGCCGTCCGGTTCTTTTTGCAGGGGCATATAAGTAGTCAGCGGCTCCGGCGTAATAACAATTCCGGCCGCGTGTACCGAAGCATGGCGGGCGCCACCTTCTAATTTTTTCGCAATCGTTAAGATCCGATTAGTATCGGGATCGCGGGTATAAATTTCTTTTAGCTCAGGATTTAACTCTAAAGCTTTATCCAGCGTCATGTGGAATCCCTGTTTACCAATCGGGATCATCTTGGCGATCTGATCGCACTTACTGTAAGGCACGGCCAGGGCGCGGCCCACATCTCGGACGGCAGCTCGGGCCATCATTGTCCCAAACGTAATAATTTGGGCGACTTTGTCCTTGCCGTAGCGGGAGGTAATGTATTCAATGGCCTCATCCCGCCGGTCATCGGCGATATCTAGGTCAATATCGGGAGGCGTGGGACGATGCATGGTTAAAAACCGTTCAAACGGCAACTCATAATACAGCGGATCCACGTTGGTAATCCCCAAAATTTTTCCCACAATACTGCCGGCCGCGCTGCCGCGAGTGTTGGTGATCGCGCCAATATTATGCGCGCCCTGGACTAAATCGGCCACCATTAAAAAGTAGGTGTCAAAACCCTTTTTGCAAATAATATTTAATTCATAATCTATCCGCTCTAAAATTTCCTTGGGGACAACGCCGTCTTTCCCGTACAGCGGTACCGCCTTTTCGTGGACCAGATTTTTAAGATAGTCTTGGGAATTCAAGCCGGACGGAATTTCCACACGCGGAAAATACCGCTGGTCGAGCGCGATTTCCAGCTGGCAGCGTTCAGCAATTTTTTGAGTATTAGCTACTGCTTCCGGCAAATCGCTAAACGACTCGGCCATTTGCTCGGGAGACTTAAGCGATAGATCAAACCCCCGCAAATCCATGCGATCCGGATCCTGGACGGTTTTGCCGGTGCCAATACACAGCAAAACGTCCTGAGCTTCTTTATCTTCGGGGTAGATATAGTGGCAATCGGCCGTGGCCACAATTGGCAAATGGTTTTTTTTGGCCAGTTCGATTAATTTTTGATTTAACGCCTGCTCGCGTTCTTGCCACTCCGCGGCCTGGGCGTTCCGCTGGAGCTCTATAAATAGACGGTCAGGACCAAAGATTGCCAGATATTTTTCCAAAACTTTTTGGGCTTCGGCGGCCGGTTTGCCGACCGCGGCTTTGGCGATTTCTCCCCGCTGGCAGCCAGAAAGACAAATTAATCCCGAGCCATATTGCTGCAAAACTTCTAAGTCGATTCTTGGTTTATAATAAAACCCTTCCAGATGAGCAATCGTCGTCAGCTGCATCAAATTCTGGTAGCCTTCCAGGTTTTCTGCCAATAAGGTTAAATGAAAATAATCGGCGTCAACTTTACCGTCCTTGTCGCGCAGGCTTCGCGGCGCGACATAGGCTTCGAGCCCGATAATTGGTCGAATGCCGCTTTCCAGGCATCTACTATAAAACTCAATCGTGCCGTACATAACCCCATGGTCGGTAAGTGCCAGGGTTTGCATGCCCAATTCTTTAACACGTTCAACCAGCGGATCTATTTTCGATAGTCCGTCCAACAAAGAAAAATGGCTGTGGCAATGAAGATGGGTAAATTGCATGGGGAAGTTGTTAGTTGGTAGTCAGTTAAGCCTACAAACTACTCACTACAAACTATATACTACTCTAAATATACCAAAGTTCTCCTATCTTTGCTATAATCACGGTGAGGTAAAAATCTAAAACAAAATGTCTTTACTAACGGACAAAATCGAGCTGGAAGTCGAGGAAGCGGAGTTAAGCGTTCAGAAAAAATTTTCCGGCTATCCAAGCGCTTTTAAGATAATTTTAATTTGTTGTCTTATTGCGCTGATTCCGGGATATTTCATTGCTAAAGGTTTGGCCCACGGATATTGGAGAAAATATTACCAAACCTACGCCGTGGTTGCCCAGCCGTCGTTTACCAATCCGCTGCCACCCAAAGTGGCCCAAGTGGTGGTGACCTCGACCGGCAATAATAACTTTTCGGTTATAGCCGAAATCACTAACCCCAACTTAACGCTTTCCGCCGAAAATTTGCCGGCCATCTTTACGCTTTATAACGCCGAAAAGCAAGCGGTCTATTCCCAGACCGACCCTATAGAACTTTTACCGAACAGCGATAAATTCGTGGTCGTTCCCAAAATTAATCTGGGCACGCCGATTGCTTCGGCCACCTTAACTTTTCCCACAGCCATTCAATGGGAAAATCGGCTGAATATTCCCACCGTGACCTTAACCACCTCCTTGCCTACGGGAGCCAACCAGATTAATCCGACCGAATACGTGGTTAGCGGCGATGTGACCAACCAAAGTTCATACACGCTCAGTGCCCTTGAATTAACCTTTGTACTTTATAATTCCAGTGGGCAGATTATTGGCGGCAGTTCCCGCGAAGAAGACACCGTAGCACCCAACGAACGGCGAGCTTACGTCCAAATTTGGCCGGGCATTTACAGCACCGATGTGGCTAAAATTTTTGTCCAGGCCGATACCGACGTGCTGAATCCCTCCAACCTTACCGTAAGCCCTATTCAAAACCCCGCCGCCGAACTCAGCCGCCCGACGCCCACCCCCTAACTCATGTTTTCCATTCGCTCTCTCTTTAGCCGTTTTAAATATGTTGACCTGCCTTTGCAAATTGGCATTTTTTTGCTGATTTTAGTCGGCTTGGCGCTGCTGTATAGTACCACCCTTTCCGATCCCAGCGCGTCTATATTTTGGAAACAGGTGATTTTTTTTGTTTTGGGACTAGCAGCGTTTATATTTTTTTCTCTGGTGGATTACCACCAACTGGCCAAAGCCAACCGCTTAGCCTACGTAGTAGCCGTACTATTGCTCTTCTACGTCCTGAGTGTTAGTACTGCCATCCGCGGGGGCAGGCGCTGGATCAGCCTGGGCGGCTTAAACTTACAAACTGCCGAATTCGTAAAAATCATTATTATCCTCGGGTTGGGCAGGTTACTGTATTTGCGCCGGGGGAGTATTAACAGTTGGACTAATATTTTTATTTCCTTTTTGTATGTCATTATACCCGCGGGGCTCATCTTGCTCGAGCCTGACCTGGGTTCAACTATTGTTATTCTTTGCATTTGGGCCGGCGTTTTGCTTATGAGCCCAATTAATAAAAAATTTATTTTAATTTTAGTTTTGGCCTTTTGCGCCATCGGCGGCCTGACTTGGAAGTTCGGGCTAAAAAGTTTTCAGCGCGACCGGGTACTGGTATTTTTGAATCCCAATCTGGATCCTCAGGGAAAAGGGTATAACGTTCGCCAGGCCGCAATCGCAATTGGCAGCGGTGAAGCCTGGGGCAGGGGATTAGGCAAAGGCCTGCAGAGCCAGAGTAAGTTTTTACCCGAGCGCCAGACGGATTTTATTTTTGCGGCCAGCAGCGAAGAAATCGGATTCGTGGGAGATGATCGCGCTTTTAGGACTGTATTTTTTCATTTTGGCCCGCTTATTGTTGATTATGAAACGTTCCAAAGACGATTTAGGTATGTACATAACGGCCGGTGTATTTTTCTTGTTTTTTTCCCAAGTCGTCATTAATGTCGGTATGAACGTGGGGCTTTTGCCCGTTGACCGGCATCCCTTTGCCGTTTGTGAGTGCCGGTGGAAGTTCGCTTATTGGGGCGTTGATCGCGCTGGGGATCACTCAGAACATTGCCTTACAATCAAAAATTTTGAGATTTTAAACTTTTGCGGTATAATCTAAGAATAGGGGAATGCCACACGCTCCATAACCAATTAAAGCAGACTATATGGCGGATAACCACATCGATTTAAAAAAAATTATGGAGTGGCTGGGGTTTATTTTGCGCTGCCCGGTTTGCTCCATAAATATAACGCCGACCGCATCGAAATTATAGATAGCGAGCAAAACGAAATCTCCGGCGAAGCCAAAATCTTGATCCACTCGATCCGCGTCAAGTGCAAAAGCTCGGTCATGTTTAATATCGATATTCGCGGACCAGAGGTTTATAGCGTAGGCATGGTTACGGATTTAACCAGTACCGACTCTTCGCGGTTTAAAAATAAGCGCCCAATTACGGTCAACGAATAATCGGCATTCACAGCGCGCTTCGTAAATTTAACGGCGATTTTATCGCTACCTTCACAAAAAAATAGGCAGAGGCTTGCCAAAACCGCTTAACACTGCTATAATAAGCTTCAACAAATATTAAAGATTTTGTGAGTATTTGAAGTGGTATTACCACCTCTCCAAAGATGGGCAAAATCTATTAAGGATAGTGTTATGGATAAGATTCAAATTAAGGCTGCGGTCCGCGATTTAAAAACGAATGTTAAAAAGCTCCGCCAGCATGGACAAATTCAGGCCGTATTTGTACGGCCACAATGTCCCCACAATCCCTTTAACCATTACTCTTTCGGATTTTGAGAAGGCCTTCAAAAAAGCCGGAGAAAGTACGATTGTTGATTTAGCAACCGAAGACGGCAAAAAGCATCCGGTTTTAATCCATGATGTTCAGGCTCACTATTTAACCACCACGCCGCTTCACGTAGATTTTTACGAAGTTAGCATGACCGAAAAGCTTAAAGCTCCGGTCAGTTTAGAATTTACCGGTGAAGCTCCGGCCGTTAAGACTCTGGGCGGCGACTGGTAAAAATCTTAAACGAAGTCCAGGTTGAATGTTTACCGGCCGATTTGCCGCACAATCTGGTTATAGATATTTCGATTCTAAAATCGTTCCAGGATACTATTTCGGTAAAAGACATCAAGGCTCCGAGCAAAGTCACCATTATTACCTCGGGCGACGAAATGATCGCTAAAGTTCAGGCTCCGCGTGATGTGGAAGCCGAACTGACCCCGGTCGTGGAAGACGTCAGCAAAGTAGAAGGCGCGGCTGAAGACAAACCGGAAGCGGCTGCCGCTGAAGGCGAGGGAAAGACTAAGCCGGACAAAGCTTAATTTTTTACCCCCGCCCAAACCGCGGGGGTTTTTCATTTTACCCACGTATGAATAAAACCTCCAGCACCATCAAAACTTTAGAGATTGCAGTAATTGGCTTCTTGCTGCTGACCTCCATCTTGTTAGCCTACAACTTGTACATCCTCTTAAGCAATCCCACCACCCCGGCGTATTTTTTGAACGCTTCAACAGTGGAAAAACCAAAGGTTTCCGCTCAAGACCGCAAAGCCCTGCCGATTCCCGCGGGTGCTGTAAGTCGCGGTAAGGTCGTGACCGTCCCAATACTGATGTATCATCATATCGGAACTGCCCCAACAGGCTCCGATGCTATTCAAGTCGGTTTAACGGTCATCCTCAAAGCTTTCAGCAGCAAGTGGCGTGGCTTAAGCAGCAAGGGTACCAATCCATTACTTTAGAAGATCTGTATTTAGCCAGCTTGGAAAGTTTGCAATCCCTAAAAAGGCGGTTATTTTTAGTTTTGACGACGGCTATGCCGATGCTTTCACCAACGGGATTCCAATCCTGCAAGCTAATGGCTTTATTGGCAGTTTTGCCGTGATTACCAATTTTCCCGGAACCACCAGCGGCTTTAATACTTATGCCAGTTGGAGCCAACTGGCCACGGCTCAATCTGAGGGTATGGAAATTGTCTGCCATACCGAAAACCATTTTGATGGATCTAATCCAAAATTTACCGGTGATTATATTTACACAAATCTGTTAGGTTGTAAAAACGCGCTCTCCAGCCACCTGAGACTCAATACTAATGTGCTCGTCTTCCCCTATGGGCATTACACCTCCGCCTTATTTAACCCAAGCCCAAAAAATTGGCTTTAAAGTAGGAGTCACGGTTCACGAGAGCAGCTTGTAAATTAGAAGATTTAATGGAAGTCCCGCGCATTCGGGTTAATCCTGGCGAGGATTTATCTCTGTTCATTCAAAAACTTACGGAGTAGCGATTTGAATTTCCGCGTATCTCCACCAGCCGTTAAAATCTTTATAAAACTTTACCTTTCCTTGAGGTAAAGTTTTTTTTATTAGTTTTTGCAAAGATGTTTTTTCCTAGGATCAAATTCTAGATAAACTAGTCGGGGTTGGCGCTTTTTTAAGGCAATTTGTTCCAATAACCGTCGAATAAGCAATAATCCTTTTTCTTTGGCAAATAGCGCCGAGTGCGGTTCATATTTTAACCCGTCCCGGACATAGAAAAACGATTCCTAAAGCCCTGCCAACCATAGGAAAGGTTGGCAATAATAATATCAAAATCGCCCGGGACGTTTTTGAGCAAATTAGAATGATAAAAACGAAACTTGGGCGATCCTGGGCTAAGGAGGCGGCGAGCGTTGCTTTTGGCTACGTTTAAAGCCTTTTTTGAGACATCAGAACCGGCCAATTCCACTCCATAAGGGGACCTGGGTACCTTTCTGGCCAGGGTATGAGCCAAGCTGACAATTATAGCCCCGGAACCAGTCCCAACATCGAGAATCCGAAGCAATGAAGCATGAAACATGAAACTTGAAGCATCCATAGCATGCTCCTTGCTCGATGCTTCATGCTTCATTTTTAAAACTTCATGCCCTATTTTCACCACCCATTCTGTCTCCGGGCGGGGGATTAAGACATTTTTATTTACGCTAAAACGTAAACCATAAAAATCCTTATATCCCAAAACATACGACATCGGCTCACCCCGAGCCCGTCTTTTAACTAAGGCTGATACACTGATTTGCTGATTAGCTGACAAGCTAGCTTCCGGGTGCAAAAACAAAAACTCCTTCGGCTTTTTTAACACATGCGCCAAAAGGAGTTCTGTTTCCAGCTCTGGATACTTAGCAATTATATCTTTGATAGTAACTTTTTTCAATCCCGTCAATTCTCTGCAATTTTGCCCAATTCTGGTCAATGACATTAATTTTTTAAAGCTTCTTTCTTAAAGCTGCCAAATCCGCTCTTTGCAAAGCCGCGGTAATCTCTCCGAACTTTCCTTCCATAATCAAATTAATCTGGTTAAAATTCTGATTGATTCGATGGTCGGTAACGCGGTCTTGCGGGAAGTTATAGGTTCTGATCTTTTCGTACTGGTCGCCGGTACCGATTTGGGATTTAGTCAGGTCGCGAACTTTTTTACTTTCAATGTCCGCAGAATACGCGGCTACGCGGGCGCGAATTACGTCCATGGCTTTTTCTTTGTTTTGCATAAAACTCCGCTCGTCCTGACACTGGGCAGTGATTCCCGTAGGGATGTGTAGGATCCGGACTGCCGAATAGGTGGTATTAACGGATTGGCCGCCATGCCCACTGGAAGTCGTGGCTTCTATTTTTAGATCATTCGGATTAATAGTGTAATCTTTTTCTTCAAGCTTAGGTAACACCGCCACGGTAATGGTGGAAGTATGCACACGTCCGCTTTTTTCCGTCTCCGGCACGCGCTGAACACGATGAACGCCGGATTCATATTTAAAAATAGCATAGGCGCCGGTTCCGTGGACTTCAAAAATTACTTCTTTAAACCCGCCCGCGTCTGACCGGGAAGAAGACACAATATGAGGCTTAAAGTGGTTTTCTTCCGCGTATTTACCTAAGGCTCTGAACATTTCCGCCGCGAACAACGTGGCTTCATCGCCGCCGGCTCCGGCGCGAATTTCTGATAATCGCGTCTTTATCGTCGTTTGGATCCCTCGGCAACAAATCTTCTTCAATCCCGCTCTTCAAATTCAAAATTTCCACTTCCAGCCGCCGCCCTTCGTCTAAAGCCATAGACCGGATTTCCGGATCGTTATCAGTTATCAATTTATTGTTATCAGTAAGTTGTTCTTCCAGTTTCTCCAACCGTTGAATTTTTTCCACCGTCGGCAGCAACTCCGATTGCCTGCGCCCCAGTTTGGCAATATCAACACTGCCTCCGGAAGAAAGCTCCGTGGTTAAAGCATTGTATTCATCGAGAAGTTTTTTGTAGGAAGAGTCCATAAATAGTGAATAGCGATTAGCGAATAGGCAATAATACGGGGGGTTCTGTTCACTATTGCGTATTAGCTATTTGCTCTACGAACCTTAACACAAAACCACCCCCAAATACACGGGGATGGTTTTTTGGATATGCTTAAAAGATAGCTATTTTTTAGTTCTAGCTTTGCGTTCTTTTTTAGGCTTAGCCGTCGATTTAATCTGGCTGGCGGTGGCGATGCGCTTTTTAAAGCGATCGACATTACCGGCAGTATCGAGCAGTTTTTGCTTGCCGGTGTAGAACGGGTGGCACTGGCTGCAAATTTCGGTATGATCTTTGACCGTCGAACCGGGGCAGTAAACGTACTGCCGCAAGCGCAAGTGACAGTGGCATCAACGAAATATTGAGGGTGAATTGTAGGTTTCATAAATATGAAGCTTATTGATTAGCATTACATTCGCATATAGGCATTATCCCTGTGAATTATTATACCCCTCCTTGCCTTTTTCGTCAAGAGTTGCTATAATTGCACTACTTATCAATAATCTAACATATTCCGCAGTTATCCTCGCCGAAAAGGCGCGCGGAATAGACGGTTTGGCTCCTACGGAGCCGAACAAGAAGGACAAAACTATGCGAGATATCACTCTTTTGGAGTTGCTCAAAAGCGGCGCTCATTTTGGCCACACCACCAGCCGGTGGAACCCAAAAATGAAGCCGTATATTTTTACTGTCCGGAACAACATCCATATTTTGGATTTGGAACAGACTAAAAAGTACGCTGGATCAAAAGCGGCATAAATTTGCCGGCGAAATTTCCAGTAAGGGCGGCACGATTTTGTTTATTGGCACTAAACGCCAATCGAAAGAAATCGTCAAGAAAGCGGCTTTTGGCCTGCGGCATGCCGTTCTATTAACGTCCGCTGGTTGGGCGGCACCTTTACCAACTACCGCACTATTCAGCGCACCATCAGAAAAATTAGAACGCCTGGAAAATTTGAAGGCCAGCGGTGAACTCCAGACCAAGTACACTAAAAAAGAACGCCTGCTCATGGAGCGCGAAATCGAGAAGCTTAAAAAATTGTTCGAAGGCATTCAAAACATGCGCAAGTTGCCGGAAGCGATTTTTGTGACCGACGTTAAACACGATGACATCGCCATAAAGGAAGCTCAAAAAAGCAAAATTAAGATTATCGGCTTGGTAGACACCAACAGCAACCCGGACGGCATTGACTACCTGATTCCCTGTAACGACGACGCGACCAAAGCGGTAGAACTGGTTTGCGGCGTCATCGCCGATGCCATCAATGAAAGTAAAACAGCCGCGCCGGTGGCAATTCCGGCGGAAGCTAAACCGCAAATTGCCTAAAATCTTATAAACAAACTATATCTAAATATATGACACACGATCTTATCAAAGAACTGCGGGAATTGACTGGCGCAGGAATGATGGACATTAAAGAGGCTCTGACCGAGACCGGAAACGATAAAGACAAAGCCGTGGAATTTTTGCGCAAAAAAGGCGCTTTAAAACTGGGGAAAAAATCCGACCGGGCGACTAAAGAAGGCATGATTGAAAGCTATATTCATCCTGGTAATCGGATTGGGGCTCTGGTAGAATTAAACTGTGAGACGGATTTTGTAGCCCGCACCGAAGACTTTAAGCATCTGGCTAAAGATTTAGCGCTGCACATTGCCGCGGCCAACCCGCTGTATATTTCTTCGGCTGACGTGCCGCCGGAAGTAATTGAAAAAGAAAAAGAAATTTACAAAGAACAGGCCAAAGGTAAACCGGAAGATGTTATCAACAAGATGTTGGAAGGGAAGCTGGTTAAATTTTACGAGGAGGTCTGCCTGCTGGAACAGCCGTACGTAAAAAATCCCGACGTCAAAATTAAAGACTATATTGCTCAAGCTGTGGCCAAGATGGGGGAGAACGTTCAAGTCCGCCGCTTTTCGCGTTTTGTTCTGGGAAATTAAATAACAACGCTCCGATACCTGATTGCGGCATCCTCGCTCTCTGTGTATCCGCGATCATTTTTGTGCCTTACCAAATTTTGCCAAATATACTTTTGATATTTGCAATTTTGGGGATTGTCCTGATAATCCTTCGCCATTTACCAGAGGCCTTGGAAGCGGAACACCTGGAGCAGGAGATCCCGGTGGAAAAACGTTTGCGCAAAAAAGGTTTGCCCGCGGTAGCGATTTCCCAATTAAAAACCAGGGCTAAAATTTTGACCAACAAGATTTGGAATTTTGCGCTGGAGGCTAAAGATTTAAAACCGTCAGCCGTGGCTGGCTATAAAATTAAACAGTTGTTCGGGCAGCGCGAAAGGGCCGCGCTGCCCCGAACTATGCCCGTGGCCGCGCCACTGGAGACTCAAGATGAGCAATATTTTTTGAAGCTGATTAAAGAAGATCCGCACAATTTGGAACATTATGCCAGCCTGGGGCGATTCTATTCAGACGAAGGAAATTTTACGGATGCCAAAGATGTTTACCAGTATTTAACAAATCACCGGCCCAACATGCCGGATTATCAGGCTAAATTAGCTTACTGTTTGTTACGTTTGGGGCAATTTGAAAAGGCAGTGGAATTTTACCAACGCGCCCTGGCCCTTGATCCCAGCCATCCAAACCGCTATTATAACCTAGGCTACGGTTTGGACAGCCTGGGGAAACCGGCCGAGGCAGCGGCGGCCTTTGAAAAGGCTATTGAGCTGGAACCGGCAAATCCTAAGTATTACATCTTTCTCAGTAACGTCTATCTCAAACTTGGCCAGCCGGCCCGGGCCAAAAAAGTTCTCCTGAGCGCCAAAAAGCTTACCCCCCAAACTCAAGAGATCGCCGACCGGATTAAAGCCTTGCCAAAATAAAATCCCTGACATCCGCGTACCCGCAATCATTATGCCGTTGTAGCTCAGTTGGTAGAGCAACTCCATGGTAAGGAGTAGGTCATCGGTTCAATTCCGATCAACGGCTCCATAATACAACTTAAAGGGATTTTTCCTTGTTTAGAATGGGCGGCGGCTATCGCACGCTCGTTGTGAATGTGGGAGAATTCAATTTTCTGATTTTTTAAATAGGGGTGCGAGCCGAAATTTTTTGGGCAAAGTATTTTTTGGGGTGCAGTTCGGCGTATTGCGTGATTTCGCCCAATGTTTTTGCGTCTTTCACCCATTTTTGAGCGGTTCGAGCCAAGCGACAGACCTCTGTCGAAAATCGGCTATTTTCTCCTCCAACGACTTCTTGCAGGAGAGAAGATTTGCCTTCTCGCAGAGGTATGTTTCTGCTCAATATCTTGGTCAAAATAGCGATAAGAAGGCGTTGGAGTTTTGTCCTCAATAGCCAAAACTTCATCTTTCATCGCTTGGCACGCGGCTAGTGGATATATTGGGCGTCTGCTTTCTCATCCTTGTCCGCCATAGTTTTATAGCTCCGCCCCATCGTGTGGCAGGACGAATTCTTTGAGGGTATCTGAAAGTGGCTGACCAGCTCCTCGCCCCTGATATAGGGCTGGGAGCAAACCGTATTCTTTTTGGTACAGCGATAATAATATAATGGTGGGTTGCCGTTTACTTGCCGCTTTAGCTTATTCTCGGCGGTTATGCCCGGCCACATTCGCCACACTTAAAGAGCCCGCACAAAGGCTGTGGCTCGTTCTTGGGCTTCTATGGGGCTTGCCTCGGTCTTTAAGCACAGCTCTGCACTTGATCATAGAGCTTTTTCGTGATAATGGGCTTGTGTTGCCCTTGATATATTCCCCGTTATAGCGGAAGTGGCCGTAGTAAAAAGGATTGGAGAGAATAACCGCCACTCGATCTCGCGTTATGGATTTTCCGCCTCTGTGTAAAGATCTCGTTCTTCGCAAAAAGCGACGATATATCTTCCAAACGGGAATTGCCTTGAACATAAAGTTCATAGGCCGTCTTTACGATTTTTGCCCGCTTGCGATCAACGACTATGCTCTTTATCCGGCTGTCATTCAGATAGCCAGTGGGCGCTTGGGTAGGACACTCCCCGCGCCGGACTTTCTCGTAAAGGCCACGTTTGGTGTTCGCACTTAAGTCCAAAATAAACTGATTAGCCATACCGAGTTCAACGGCCATAACAAGGACGTTATCGGTAGGATAAAGCTCCGGTCGTGGGTTTGGATGTGCTGGATAACACCCTTTTGCAAGAACCAGCTAATCTGCCCGCCATCTATGGGGTTGCGGGCGAGGCGATCCAGTTTCCAGCAAACAATGCCTTGCGCGTCGCCCCGTTCTATGCTTAAAAGCATTTCGTTGAACACGGGACGGCCGGGACGTTTGGCCGACTGCTTCTCGATGAACTCTTGGACTATATTAAGTCCTTCCTGTTTGGCCAATGCCCGCAAAACAGCAAGCTGGTCTTCAATAGACCGGACTTGCTTGTCTTCAACGTCTGTGGATTTGCGGGCGTAGAGGAAGTAGTTAATCATAGGGGTAGAATGATAATTCTATATAGAACAATATTAAAATATTTGCTACAATGAAGCAAGTTCGTAATCCATAATCTATGATCGATATTTCGGCTAAATTTGGCAAAAAGGTGAAAGAAATACGCCTTAAAAAAGGCTTGTCGCAAGCAGGCCTTGCGAAAATTTTAGGCGTTCACCCGACATATATCAGCGGCATTGAGCGTGGCGCTAGAAACATGGCGTTAAAAAATATTGAACGGGTTGCAAAAGCCCTCGGCGTGCCTATTGAGGATCTAATTAAATAAATTATGCAAAAAGAGGCGAAAGCAAGAATCAAAATAAATAGTCTGCTCCAAGAATCTGGCTGGAGATTTTTTGATGATAATTCAGGGACAAAAAATATTGAAGTTGAGGGAGATGTAAAAATGGAAAGTCTTGGAGATAATTTTGAGCACGTCAAAAAAGGTTTTATTGATTACCTGCTATTGGATACAAAAGGCTTCCCTTTGGCCGTTCTTGAAGCAAAGTCACAGAGCAAAGATCCTTTGGATGGAAAATACCAGGCGGAAAATTATGCTAAGGCCAAACGGTGCCGCTTTGTAATTTTAAGCAATGGCGATGTTCATTACTTTTGGGATCTGAACCAAAGCGCGGAAAAAATCATTCTAAAATTGCCCACCCAAAAAGACTTAACTAAACTCCTTCAAGCTTTGTCAGCAATGCCGTTGGGAGGTATAGAAGTTAAAAATGACTGGATTGTTCAAAGTCAGGGTGCGGTTGCCAATGAAGACAAAAAATATTTGCGGGATTACCAGTTAGACGCAATAAAAACAATTTCCAATAATTTTGATAATGGGGGTAGGCGTTTTCTTTTGGAAATGGCAACTGGAACTGGTAAAACTCTTCTAGCCGCGGCGCTTATCAAACTTTTTCTAAAAACCGGCAATGCTTCCAGAATCTTATTTTTAGTTGACCGGATTGAGCTGGCTGATCAGGCAAACCAAAATATAAGCTCTTACCTAAAAGAATATAATATTGGAATTTTTAAAGAGAATAAGGAACAGGCTTTGCAGAATCAGGTTGTCATTGCCACCATTCAAAGCCTGTCGTATAACCAAAACTACCTAAAATTTTTTTCTCAATTTGATTTCGACCTCCTTATTTCAGACGAAGCCCACCGCAGTATTTATGGAAATAATCGGGCGATTTTTGAATACTTTGAAGCCGCTAAAGTCGGCCTAACCGCAACGCCAAAGATTACCTCAAAGGCATAGACGAGAAAAAACTGGTTGACACCGACCCAGGAAACTGGAAAAAAGAATTTTGCAGGACACCTATAAAACTTTCGGCTGTGAATCCGGCGAGCCCACGTTCCGTTTTGATTTAAAAGAGGCAGTATCACATAAGCCCCCTTATTTAGTAAATCCGGTTATTTTTGATAAACGAACCGAAAAGACGGATCAAATGCTTTCCGAGCAGGGTTGGACAGACGCTTTCGTGGATGAAATTACCGGCCAGCAGATAGAGGAAACTTTTAAAATCCGACAGTTAGAACGGAAGGTATTTTCTGAAAGCCTAAACCGATTATTGGTGGAAGAGTTTTTGAATACGGCAAAGAAGGATCCCGTAACCAAAGAAGTAGGGAAAACTATAATTTATTGTATTTCTCAAAATCATGCTTCCAAAATCCAACGTTTACTAAATGAAGCGGCCGATAAACTATGGCCTCAAAAATATTCTGGGCTCAATGGGGTTTTCGCGCGCCAGATTACCAGCAATGTCGTGGGCAGCCAAGATTTAACTAAAAAATTCAGGAATAACCAATTAGGTAATACCAGAGTGGCCGTAACAGTCAATATGATGACCACCGGATATGATTGCACAGATCTTTTGAACGTAGTGCTAATGAAGCCAATTTTTTCTGTAAGCGATTTTGTGCAAATAAAAGGCCGCGGCACGCGCCCACATAATTTTAAAAATGAGTTGACCGCCCAGACAATTGAAAAAGACAATTTTTATTTAATTGATTACTTTGCGGTATGTGAATATTTTGAAGAAAAATACGACTACAAAGAGCCGCTCCGTATACAGATTAATCAAAAAGAAATTTTAACCAAAGGAGAGTCTGTTAGCAAAGAGTCTGCCGATTTGGATTATACAACGCCTGAAACTGATTCAGCGGCTAGCGGTACACAAAGTGAACTGCCAATTGCAGTAGCGCACGGCAACTATATTTATATAGGCACGGATTTTCTGGTTCGGGATAACAAAATAGAGATAGGCGAAGACTGTATGAAAGTAGACCGGGAAGCCTATCGGAATCGTTTTGAAGAGTCCGTCAAAGAGCTCATGTCTTCCGACGCGGATTTTCTGGATGCCTTAAAACACGATGACGTGGATACAACGGAAAAAATTGCCCAGGAAAAATTATTGGAAAAACCAAAATACTATTTTTCTTTGGAATCTTTACGCAAGGCTTACCAGTCCAGCAATGGTCTGGCGGATTTTCTAAAAAAGGCCGCCGGGTTAATAGAAAAATTGCCGGATAAATATGACCGCTTAAATCAGGGGTTTGAGGAGCTAAAATTGGTATAAATCCTCCATACCATACGAGAAACTTAACTATTACGAAAATATTTATTCCTGTTATTTAACTAGCCCGGAATATCGTTCCGCCGTTCGAGCAGGGTAAATACACGGTGCTTGACAACCAGACGCTCGGCGGTAGTGTTCCTATCGGCAGAGTCAATAAAGAGGAAATAGAAAATATCTAAACTTTATAAGAGAATCCAGTATCCCATATGTCAACTAGACCGCAGGAATTAAAAAAAATTATAGACGACCTCCGCCAGATTATTGTCGGCAAGGTAGCTATGCCAACGGATCAAATTGAGCAGATTACCCTATTTCTGTTTTTAAAACAGTTGTCCAAAAAACATGATGACCTTGTAAGAATTGGTTCCAAAGAATTGATTTTCACCGGTCAGTGGGAACGTTATCATTTTGACGTTTTAATGCGTCATAGCGGCGAGGAATTAGTCAAAGAGTGCCGCGAGGCTGTGGAGTCGCTTTATAAAAATCCGCACATTGAAGCAACGGTCAAGAAAAGTTTTTGAGCGCTCTTATTTAAAAATTCTTGAGCCAAAAGTCTTGAGTTCGTTTTTGGCCTATTTGAATGACAAATTTTCCGACGGCCTGGATTTGGGAGATTTTTATGAGAGCTTACTCCCTATTTTAGGCACGCAAAATGAGTTGGGACAATTCCGTACCCCGCGCCATATCATAGATTTTATAGTCAGAGTTGTTGACCCCAAAAACGGAGAAAAAATTGCCGATCCCGCTTGTGGAACGGAGGGTTTTGGTGGCGGCATTTAACTATCTTAAAGAAAAATACACGGACGAAAAAGGCAGACTAAAGTTAAATCCAGAACAAATAAAAACACTTTACAACGAAACAATTTTTGGCTGGGATAGTGAGCCGTTAATGGTTAAATTTTCTCTGGCTAACCTCTATCTTCATGGCTTGAAAGTTCCTAATGTTTCTGAAAACGACACGCTTCTCAATGAAAATCTTTGGCAACATTCTTTTGATATTATCGTTGCCAATCCGCCATTTATTACACCGAAAGGCGGAGCACGCCGACATTCCCGCTTTGCTATCACTTCCAATAAAACCGAAGTGTTATTTTGCGAATGGATGGTTCATCACCTCAATTTCAATGGGCGGATGGGCGTAATTGTGCCGGAAGGAATTATTTTTGACGGAAGCAAGGGACATCAAGCAATCAGAAAGTTATTTTTGGATAATGGCCTTTGGTGCGTAGTGTCTTTGCCGTCTCAAGTTTTTCAACCATATTCCGGAGTAAAAACTAGCATTGTATTTTTGGATAAAACCCTGAAACCAGAAAATATACTTTTCTATAAAAGTAAAAATCACGGATTTTCTCTCAACACCAATCCCGCGCCAGTTGATCAAAACGATTTACTGGAGGCGATAACTTTTATCAAAAAGTATAAGGAACTTTTACAAGATAACAAGCAAAAAGTATTTGAAAATTCAAAATACTACACCGTAGCGAAAACAAAGATTTTAGAGGATAAACTTTTTAGCTTAAATAGTGGTACCTATTTAGAAAAGGTAAAAATAGGCAATCAAAAATGGCCGATTGTGGAACTGGGTGAGGTTTGCGAAGTCTCGGCCGGAAATTCTGCACCGCAAGACAAGAAATTATTTGAAAACGGTAAATATCCATTTTTTAGAACATCCGATGTTGGAGCTGTTCACCTATCTGATAACTTACATGATGTACGCGATTGGTTAAATTCCGAAGGTATTGTTAATTTAAAATTATTTAAAAAAGGCACAATTTTATTTCCTAAAAGTGGCGCTTCTACATTCCTGAACCACAGAGTCGTTATGGGGTTTGATGGCTATGTGTCGAGCCATTTGGCGACAATAACTCCGAAGAAAGGGCTTACCATTAGTAAATATATTTATTACTCATTAGTTGGCATTGATGCAAAAACATTAACACCTGATCAAGCTTATCCGTCTTTAAAAACGAGTGAGATTGCTAAAATCAAAATCCCTCTCCCGCATCTTGAAGTCCAAGAGCAAATTGTCGCCGAGCTGGAAAACTATCAAAAAGTCATTGATGGGGCGCAGGCCGTAGTTGAAAACTATAAACCCACGATTGAAGCTAACAAAGAATCGGAAATTGTTAATTTTGGCAACGACGAAGTTGTTGAGATTATTGATGGAGATAGAGGCGAAAATTATCCGCCCAAAAGCGAATTCAAAACTTCCGGCTATTGTGTTTTTCTAAATACAAAAAATGTAACGCAAACTGGTTTTGTTTTCGATGATGTTGATTTTATTTCAAAAGAGAGAGATGAAAAACTACGAAAAGGGAAACTACATAAAAACGATGTTGTTCTCACAACGAGAGGAACTGTTGGAAATAGTGCCTTAAACGATAATTCTGTTGAATACGATCAGATTAGGCTCAATTCCGGAATGGTTATTTTGAGACCCAACATCAATAAAATTGATCCATCATTTCTTTGGAATGTTGTCAGGAGTAAATCTGTTCAAGATCAATTTCTCAAGATAAAATCTGGCTCGGCACAGCCACAATTACCAATCAGAAACTTAGTAACGATTGAATTTCCTTTGCCTTCGTTGGAAGCCCAAAAGCAAATTGTGGCAAAAATTGAGGAAGAACAGAAAATCGTTGAATCCAACAAAAAACTGATTGGAATAATGGAGCAAAAAATCGCCAATGTTTTAAGAGAAATATAAATATGTATGAGGCATTTAATTAACAATGACGGCACACCTTTTGATACATCTGAACTACAAACTTTACGCGATGAGTTAGACGCTTTAGATAATGACGGGCGTGCTGAATACCGAGATCGAAAATGCTTCGGACATCGCTCGACACAAAGCCGTAAAGTTTTTGATAGTTTCCGGTCCCGGAACCGGGAAAAGCTATTTGTTTTTGAATCGGATTAACTATTGGTATAAACAAGACGCTCAAGCGAAAGTATTGGTAACAAGTTTTGTTAGAAAGTTAGTAGCGGATTTGCAAAATGATATTGACGGCGACGAGCAATTATCTGATGAGCAGAAAAGTAGCATAACTGCGTCAACCTTACATAAATTTGCGAGGAGTATCGTTGAGCAAAATCATGGTACGGCGGGTTGGCGATTTCAGCCACACTTTCGGATAATAGGTCAATTCTGGAAAGATGTTGTATGGGGAGACACAATCGCGTTTTATTCTCTACTTGATAGAGATGACTATGCTTGGAAAAAGTTTGAGGAGCAGTTATATAATGCCGAGTATGAACAATCCGAAGAATGGACTAAATTAAAAGAACTTTATTTTAAGTTATGCCAATTTTATAATGCAGCTGGTTTTGCCGATCTCATTTTGCGTGCTAAAGACGCACTTGTAGAAAACCCCCAACTTAACGAGAGCAACTATTTTATTATTGACGAGTATCAGGATTTTAATTCTGCGGAAGACGCACTGATAAATCAGTTAGTGAACGATCCAAAGGGTTTGCTCGTTGTGGGTGATGATGAACAGGTACTGATTATTATGATGACGGAGATATTGGAGGGGAAAGTTTGGCTGATTATGACAGAACGACCGGGCAGTGGGTAATACAACCAAAAATTATTGGAGCTAATTTACATTAGCCCTTTGTCCCTTAAGCTTGTGTGAGAATCAGCAGTTACAATCACGTGGTCCAAAACTTCTATGCCGAGAAGCTTTCCGGCATCTTTTAGCCGCTTAGTAACCGCAAGGTCTTCGTCAGACGGCTCTAAACTGCCACTTGGATGATTGTGAACAACAATTACAGAGCAGCAGTTTTTTAGAATAGCCGTCCTAAAGGTTTCTCTAGGATGGATTAAGCTAGCGTTTAACGTGCCAATGCTTATACTCTCTTTCCCGGTAATGTGATTTTGGGTATCCAGGAAAAAGACGCAGAAGTGTTCTTTTTTAGCTTTCCTAAAACTTTTGCATTTTTCAGCAACTTGAGCAGGATTATATACACCTCCCGGCATAGGTTTGACTGTTAAGTTACTGCTAACATATTGACTGGCTTTATCCTTAGCCTCGGTGTCGCTCTCTGCCGTAAACTGGTAATTGATATTTATTTGATATTCCATAAAGTTCCTTTTTGCTTACTGATTATGGCAAGCAAAAAACTCTGGAACGTTTTGGCGGTCAAGGGTGTAGCATAGCGGCGATTTATGCCCAGGCGTGAAACGGAATAAAGAAGTCCGCCCCTTTACGGCTAAAAACCCGCCTTGGGCAAGGTCAGGTTGAGGTGGCCAAGGTTAGCAGTTTTGGACAAAGTCAGTTCGCACCTTGTTGTACGGGCACTCCAGAATCAAATTCTGTTTAACCTCCCGCTTAAGTGGGAGGTTTTTGTATAAAAAATGGGCGGCAAACTGATGGCTTGCTACCCAGAGATGTTTTTGATTAGTTGAATTCAGACTTAGTTTACTCTGAGCCTGGAACTCTTGCCAATCCGTGCTCAAAAGCATATCTGACAAGCCCCGCTTTCGAGTGGATATCGAGCTTGTGCATAATGTTGGTTTGGTGAGAGTCTATCGTCTTTGTGCTCAAACCCAGCCTATCTGCAACCTCTTGTGTATTATTCCCATTGGCTATCTCCCGAACTACTTGCCGTTCCCGAGGAGTTAAAAGTTCATCCGACTCAGGAGGCTCACCAGCAGCTAAGAAGCGTATTTTCCTTACCCTAACTCCGACATCATAGTACCGTGCGCCCGATAGCGCAGCGGTAATGCTCATCATAAAAAATTGCGGGGTTACGTTGGTTGAGAGCACGCATTATATTCCTCAGGTTGTCTAATGACGCATCTTCAAAGTCAGCACTAGATGGGTTAGTCAACAAAATAATTGGCACCCTCAGTTGCCTTTGGAGCTTACCAACTTGCCTTCGCCAAAAGCGACCGTATTCATTCAAGTAGATAATTAAGACATCGGTCGTTTTACCTATGATCGTTTTAGGGTCACTCTCCAGGCATTCCGAGACCACTTCCAGTTCCGGGTTAGTTCGTATAAAGGCTTTTAATCCTTCCATTAAAAGCGCACATTGCACCCACAAGCTAATCTTAACCATAATCCCTCTTTTCCATTCGAATTTACGCTAAAAGCGTACTTTACTTTAGTCACAAAAAGCTTGATTGTCAAGGCCATATACTGTGTATCTGTCGATCAGTTCTTAAAATTTCTCAAATTGATGTGTCTTGAGTTTTTTTTTGATTTCTGGTAAACTATGAAAGAAGTTTGCAAATTATTTGGGCAGGTAGCGAAGCGGTCAAACGCGACTGACTGTAAATCAGTTGGCTTTATGCCTTCATAGGTTCGAATCCTATCCTGCCCACCACGGGTCAAGTTACCCTCACTCCGCCTCGGGCGGATCGGGGGCCCCGAAAGGGAACAACTTAGTTATTACCAGTGCTTGGTTTGCCAATTTTCCCTTTGGGAAAATTTGTTGGGTTTACATATATAATTTTCATACACAAAAAATCCGCCTTTTGGCGGATTTTTTTTGTTTTAGGTTCCTTCTTGCCAGCTGGCTAGGTAATGTTGTTGTGCGGGGGTTAACTTATCGATTTTAATATTCATGGAGGCGAGCTTGAGGCTGGCTACGCGTTCGTCAATTTCCGGAGGGACATCGTAGACTTGCGGTTTTAAAGTTTTGTAGTTTTTGACCAACCATTGGCTGCTTAAAGCCTGGTCGGCAAACGACATGTCCATAACCGCAGAAGGGTGGCCTTCGGCCGCGGCCAGGTTGACTAAGCGGCCTTCGGCCAGCACGTAAATCCGGCGGCCGTTAGCCATAACATACTCTTCTACTGAATCACTAATCATATTTTGCTTTTTAGCCAAAGCTTTTATTTCCGGCAAATTAATCTCCACATTAAAATGTCCGCTGTTACAAACAATGGCGCCATCTTTCATCTGCTTAACGTGCGCGCCGCGAATTACGTCTTTATCGCCGGTCACCGTAATAAATACCTCGCCGATCTTAGCCGCTTCACTCATGGTCATAACTTGATAGCCGTCTAAACTAGCTTTGAGTGCTTTAACCGGATCAACTTCCGTTACAATCACATGCGCGCCCATGCCGTCGGCCGACTTGGCCACGCCGCTGCCGCAATAACCGTAACCGGCAACCACCACAATTTTTCCAGCCATCATAATGTTCGTAGCGCGCAAGACAGCATCCAGAGTACTCTGGCCGGTGCCGTAATGGTTATCGAACATGTGCTTGGTGGGGGTGTCGTTTACGGCGATGACCGGATATTTGAGCGCCCCGTCTTTGGCCATGGAACGCAAGCGAATGACGCCGGTCGTAGTCTCTTCCAAGCCGGCGTAAATGTATTTGAGCAGCTCCTGGCGCTTGCTGTGGATGAGCGAAATGGTGTCGGCGCCATCATCCATAGTCACGTTGGGCTTGGCGTCCAGCAGCCAATTTAAACATTTGTAATAATCCTGGTTGGATTGATGCTTCCAGGCAAAAACCGACATGCCTTCTTTGGCCAGCGCGGCGGCTACCGCGTCTTGGGTTGAGAGGGGATTAGAGCCGCACGCTACTACTTTAGCGCCACCGGCTTTAAGTGTGCGCAGGAGCACGCCCGTCTCTTTGGTGATATGCAAACAGGCAGCCAGAGTCACTCCCTTAAACGGCTGCTGCTTTTTAAATTCCTGGCGGATTTTCATTAGCACCGGCATTTGCTGTTCGGCCCAGGCTAATCTTTTCTGTCCTTCGACCGCAAGTTTGATATCTTTGACTTTTGAATTCATGGTGGTATATATGCTTAATTACTCGACTAAGTTTGGAACTGGTTTTTAATAATCTGTAAAGTATTATAGCATAAGTTTATTTATTTTACACCGTCACACTATACATCATCAACAGACGGATTAATGAATCTGACGGGAGGTGAAAATTTTATGCCACGAGGAAGCAAAGCAAAATATACTTCTAAGCAAAAGCGGCAAGCGCGCGATATAGAAAAGGGGTATGAGAAACGGGGGACGAGCAGAAAAGAAGCGGCGCGGCGAGCTTGGGCTACGGTTAATAAGATGACGGGCGGAGGCAAACGGCGCGGGGGCAGTGGAGTGAAGAAGCGGACAAAAAAATCGCCGGCCCGAAAAGGCGGAAAAATCGGCGGCAAGCGATAAACGATTAAAAATTTTGGATGTAAAAAGAATTAATTTTTGGGGGAGGTGAATAAATAATGCCAAGTTCCAAAAGCAGGTCAAAGTCCCGAGCCAGCAAAAAAGGCGGCCGGACTTCAGCTAAAAATCGAAGACGCAGCATGTAGAGCAATTAATTAAACCCCTGGGAACAGGGGTTTTCTAATGTCTCTGGGCTTACCCCCCTGACCTTGCCCCGACTGCTATTGTCGCGTCAAGCTCGTCCCCTCCTATAATAGCCTGCCCGCCATGCGCATAACATTTAGAATGGATAGGTGTAGATTCTCCATCTAAACCTACTAACATGGACGGTGAAGGCAGGCGGGGAGGGTGGCTAAAAATGATTGCTTTAATTTTTAGCCGGGGTGGTAAGCCCAGCTCTAGCTTTTTTCCGCGGTCTATGGTAAAATACCAAAAGTTGGCAGCCTGACCCGCCGGCTTAGCTTCCGCCTCCGTCTGACTTCGGCGGACAGGCATCTGGTAGAGCAACGGTTTTGACCTCTCGGCCGAGATAGCTCAATTGGCAGAGCAACGGTTTTGTAAACCGTAGGTTGGAGGTTCGATTCCTCTTCTCGGCTCCATTATATTTCATATGGATCATGGAATATAACCCTGAACCAAGATTTTCCTGACGCCCAGGAAAGTCTATAGCTGCAAATACATAATACTTAATACATACTACCTACCTCTATGTCCCAAGATAATCTTATTAATCTACAGTGCACGGTTTGCAATAATTTAAATTACCAGACCAGCAAGAACAAAAAGAATACTCCTAAACGCCTGGAACTTCAAAAATTCTGCAAATTCTGCAAAAAGAAAACTTTACACAAAGAAACTAAATAGAACCGAATTGGCCATTGGAATTGCAATACTATAGCTGTTATATATTGCCAATTGCAGTGGCCAATTATTTATATAGGGGTGTGGTGAAGTGGTATCACAAAGGTCTCCAAAACCTTCGTCGTGGGTCCGATTCCCACCGCCCCTGCCAAGTAAAATTCGCCTTTTGGTAGTCTCCCTGGTTTTCTTTGGGCGTACTGCATGCCCATAGGAACCCACTCAGCCAGGAGTGCCTTTTCGTGGGGCTTACAACCAAATTTCTTGGCATGATTTTTCTTGCAGTTCCAAGACCCACTCAATGCGATCATTTTAATAGGTGTACCGTCACCATCTTTAATGGTGACGACCGCCCCTAAAAATTGGGTACTAAACTGTTTTTTCACATCGTCGTTCAATTTTTACCTCCTGCCAAAATCCCCTTAACTATATATTTTTAAGAGGCTTTGTCAATCAAGTACTTACCCCTATTCTCCTTGTACAATCTCCGCTGAACGGCATCCCACATACTTTTGCTACCAGATAATAATTGCTGCCAAGCGGCAGTTTTTGCCGTATTAGTTTTTTTGAACCTACAGACGGCTTCAGCGACAAATGATTGCTTTTTTGCTATACTACTTTTAACCTAATACCTATGGCCATTCAAACCAAAACTATTCAAACTACCGGATTTTTTATTTTGCTGTTGTTGTTTTTTATTTTGGTGATGGTGATGTTTCGTCCGTTTTTTCAGTTGTTGGCTTTAGCGGGGATATTGGCTTTTTTGTTTTTACCGCTGCACACTTTTTTTGTCCAAAAACTCAAACACGAATCTTTGGCCGCCATGCTGACCGTTATTTGCATTTTGACTATTGTTCTTGTCCCGTTATATTTTCTAACCCAAGCAGCTGTTACCGAACTCATTGGTTTTTATGGACACTATACCCAAGGGACTACGGCCAGCGGCCAACTTGCGATTAGTCAATTGCCGGCGGCCTGGCAGGCTACGGCCCAGCACTTGATTAACGACGCCTGGATCCGCATGAGCGCCTGGGCCCAGAGCCTCAGCAGCGACATTGCCGGCATCCTTTCCAACATCGCCGGCTTCCTGTTTTCCTTTTTTCTCTTATTTTTTAGCATTTATTACTTCCTCAAAGACCACCGCGCCATCAAAGAATACCTCGGCGGTCTGCTGCCCCTGTCTTCATCAGAACGACACTTATTGATGGATAAACTCATTAGCGCGCTCAACGGCGTCGTTCGTGGAAATTTTTTGATGGCCCTGCTCCAAGGCCTAGCCGCCACCTTCGGGTATTTCCTGGCCGGCGTACCCCAGCCGCTCATTTGGGGGTTGGTTACCGCTATCTGTTCATTTATTCCCAATATTGGAATATTTCTAGTCATCATCCCGGCCATAATTTATTTATTATTATTCAACTCACTCAGCGCGGCAATTATTTTAACCGTTTGGATGGTTATTATTCACTTACCCCTTGGCAACATCCTTGGCCCTAAACTCATTGGCTCACGCGCCCAGCTGCCGCCGCTGTTATTACTGTTAAGCGTGCTTGGTGGATTAACCCTTTTTGGCTTCCTTGGTTTCCTGTTTGGGCCGGTCATTGTTGCCATATTTATGGCCCTGCTCGACGAATACCGCGGCGGTTACCAAAACCTACAATCATAACTTACCTTTTATTATGAAAATCAGTAATCAGCCTTTAGTCCCGGGTGAACCGGTAAAATTTATAGTCACCGGCTTTCCCGAAGAAATCGCGGTCAAGGCCTCGCTGGAACGTTTTTACACGCTGAGCCAAGAGGCTGACCGCCGTTTTATAACGTTTAATATTTTTGAGGAGCAAATTTTTTCCGGCTCAGTAGATGCCGAAGGTAAAATCGCAAGCTTTGAATCACTCAAACGATCCGACAAACCCCAGCCCAAAGAACTCAAAAAACTGGTAGAATAGGGAACCGCGTGAATTGAACGAACGCAAACAACGGAGGAACCATGAGAATTTTGTTAGTAGATGACGAAGAGCCGCTTCGCGGCCTTTTGAAAAGAGCCATTGAGCAAACCATCCCGAAAGTAAAAGAAATTATAGAAGCCCGTGATGGCATCGATGCCTTAATTAAACTGAAACGCTACCCGGTTGACCTCATAATCACCGACCTGGAAATGCCGGGATTAAACGGACTCGAGCTGGCCAAAAGCCTTCGGTTGAAAGCTGAATACGCACAACTGCCCATCATTGTTTTGTCCGGAGCAGGAGTATCGGACGCTATGATGATCGAGCTACAACAAGCGAATACTGTATTTTTAGCAAAACCCAAAAGATTGGATCGACTCATCGAATTTTTCAAGTCGTATCTCCAAACGTAGCCTCAAGGAGCCCTCGCGCTCCTTTTTTTATTTCCAAACAAAAACTTCCGGAAGAATCACCGGAAGGTTCTGTTTAAGGCTCGAGCCTGCCTGACCCTACCCCAGTACTGAAAAATTTCAAGTTCCTGAACTGTTATTTAGTACTAGGGCAGGGGATATTGTTAACTCATCTTACTGCTTAACGAAAACTGCTGCGAAAAGTGAAACCGCTAAATCCGCTGAATCCCGGAATCTGGAAATTGGTCTGGCGCCTAAAGCCTGTCTGAAAACCAAAGCCGCCAGAGCCGTTTGAATTAAAGCGGCTGCGCCGTCCGCCCACGCCAGAACCGAGCGCGTACCCGGTAGAAGGAGCTGCCGAAGTGCGGGTAACCGAGAAGCTGGCGCCGTCTGCACCGAGCGCAGAAACCGTAGATAAAGATTGCTCCTGCATATTTAACATATTCATAACTTGAGCGTTCGATTGCTGCAGATTTTCGGTTGCGCCATTTTCTATTGTCGAGGCATTACTAAACGAAACAGTACCAAAATTATCTAACGGAATAAAACCAGTATTACCCACCGGCATCTCTTCTATCCATTCAGCCGAGGCTTCCGAAGAATTATAGGTAACCGTAGCTTGGTAGCTTTGGTTATTGCTGTTATCCCTAAAATTAATCAGCCACTGACCCGGAGACTGCTGGGTAATAGACGCTGTTACCGAATCACCCGGATTAATCGTAACCGGTAAAGGTTGCGAAGTTTGCGGCAAAGTTTCGTACCAGGCTTGATATTGAGTTTGGCCGTTATTAATAATAGCTTGGGTCCCCGTTTGAATTAAGTCCGAGGCCCCAACGCCGCCAATTCCGACCCAGGCCGCGTCTGCTGCCGTGGAATTAGTTGAACTCACCGTCGGAACGTTCCAGGTGCCACTGACAGCGGTAAAAGTTCCCCCCTGCGAAACATATCCCGCCCAATTGTATGAAGAATCTGTCGTCGGTCCAGGCACTGTTTGGGCAAATGCCGGCACCGCCATACCGAACCCCGCCACCGCGGTAACTATCGAAACTGCCAATAACTTAAATTTTGCTGTTATAACCATAATTTTGTTCCTTTGCACCTATTTATTACAGACTAAGCTAAAAAAATATTTCACTTCCGCCAATTTATTATTAATGCTACTATTACTTTACCATTTATACCTTACTAACTAAACACTTTGCATGCATTACGATTTTGATGATTTTCTCAATGTCATAAAATACCTAGATTTGCCCGATATTATCTTAACTTCTCAGCAAAAATTAAAGACCTTAGCCAAAGCTCCGGTTGCGGCCCGCAAAGATGGGGCCGCGGTTTTAGCTACCAAGATTGAATCTCTGGTCTATTTGCTCGAAACCCAAGAAAAACCTATTCACTTAGACGATACTGATCTGGCGAAGTTAAAAAATCTTTGCCAGTCATTGGTCACCAAAAAGCAATTAGACCAAAAAGTTATGGCCTATTTTTAGGCTTGCGAGCCTAAACTCCAGCGAATGAACCAAAACTAAGGCGGTCCTCGTAAAACCTTATATAACGCTCCTAACCCACCTTAAATTTCCGCCTGATGAGCAGCCTTTGGCACAAATTCGAGCAATTTTGGTTAAAAAAAAGAACGCGGGATAAAATTATCTTTGGCGTATCATTGATAGCCCTGATAGCAGCGGCTATTTTTATAGTAGCTCACCAGGTTTTTTTAACCCCGGATCAATTTTATGGTCTGGCTTTTATTGTAGTTATTTTTACCGGCCAAATTAAGAGCTTTATTTGGGATTGGACGCCTCCGCTCATTTTACTTTTAAGTTACGAGTATCTGCGCGGTCTCATCCCCCAAATTAACCATACCGTCCACTATACTCTGATGCCTAGGTTTGATTTACTGCTCTTTGGCAAGATTCCGGGAACGGTTTTGCAGCGCTGGCTTTATACCCCCAATCACTTTCATTGGTACGATTACGCATCGGTAACTATTTATTTAATGCACTTTGTTATTCCCGAACTGATCGCTTTTGTGTTTTGGATGACCGATCGCGCTTACTTTAAAGAATATATTCTTGGGATAGTGGCGCTCTCTTACCTGACGTTTTTAACTTATTTAGTTTTTCCCGCGGCCCCGCCTTGGATGGCTTCCCAAATGGGGCTCATTTCGCCGGTCCAGCACTTAACCAACTTAATTGTAGGGCACTTTTTCCATTATGTGGCCGTCCCGAATGTCTACGGATTTTTTGGCATCAATTTAACCGCGGCCGTGCCTTCGCTGCATGCCGCTTTCCCGTTCTTTACCGCTCTGTACATTGGAAAAAAATATCCGCGCACGATTCCGATTTTAATCTTGTATGTACTCAGCGTCTGGTTTGCGGTCATGTACCTTGGCGAACATTATTTCTTCGATATCGTTCTTGGGACAATTTACGCCATGCTGGTGTATGTAGCGATTCAGCGCTTTAAGCACTGGAGAGCCAACAAGAAACAAAAAAACTCCGAGCTCGCTGAGCCGGCGCTAGAGGTCTAACAACGGTTCCCAGCTCCTATTTGGAGGTCGCGAAGGCAGGCCGATTTTTGAAGCCAGGACTGTCTGAGCCAACTTTTATCAAAATAATTTATAGCGGCGAGTTCCGCAGCAAAAAAAGCGGTCTGGCTTCGCGACCACCTGAGTTGGGAACAACCCACCCCGGCTAGCGTTAGGCAGGGGAGGGCTTTTTTGGTATACTATAATTACCATTTGGAAAGGCGCTCCGGGCAAGACCGTCTTTTATTTAGAACTAATTCCACTTATATGAAGCAAAAACGCACTATTTTGGTCGTCGAAGACGAAGGAGCTTTGCAGCAAGTCTTAGTAGATAAACTTGCCAGAGAAGGATATTCAACTTTAGCCGCCAAAGACGGGATCGAAGGCTTAAAGCTGGCCCAAAAAAACATACCCGACTTAATCTTGCTCGATATAGTCATGCCGGCCATGGACGGAGTGACTATGCTCAAAAAACTCCGGGAACATAAAGCCACCGAAAATATTCCAGTAATTATTATCAGCAACTTAAGCGAAATTGAACGGATTACCGATATCCTACAAGCCAAAAAAGGCGTCATTGAGCATATTGTCAAAAGCCACTGGTCGCTGGATGGATTAGTAAAAAAAGTTAAGGATACCTTACGGGTATACGATATGCTCCAACAATAGAGATTGCTTACGAGTTGCGATACTTGATAAATTCGATTAACTCTTTTTTCTTTAAAGCTTTGCTAATGGTAAATCCCTGAATGGCGTCGCAGCCCAGGGATTTTAAAATGCCCACTTGCATATCCATATCCACCCCTTCGGCTACGACTTTCAGATTCAGGCTTTTGGCCATGGAAATAATAGCTTTAATAATACTCGTATCTTGCTCGTCGGTGATCATGTGGCGGACAAAACTTTTATCGATTTTCAATTTATTGATGGGAAAACGTTTTAAATAATTGAGTGATGAGTACCCGGTACCAAAATCATCAATGGTTATTTCAAAGCCTTTAGCTTTAAGCTGCGCCAGCTTATTTTTGGTGCGGTCTAAATTTTCCATGGCCACGCTTTCGGTAATCTCCAGCTCGATCCGCGAAGCGTCAGCGCCGGCTTGTTCCAGAGCCAGGAGAATCTCATCGACTAAGCTTTCCTGGCCAAACTGCCGGGCGGAAACGTTGACCGAAAGCTCTACATCTAACCCTTGCTTTACAAAGTCGACCAGATCGCCAAAAGCCGTAGCAAAGACCCAGCGGCCAATCGGTACAATTAAACCGATTTCTTCGGCAATATCCAAAAATTTACCCGGGAGCAGTTGACCGTATTTGCCGTGCTGCCAGCGCAGTAACGTTTCGATGCTGGTAATTTTATTGGTTTTTAAATCTAAGATCGGCTGGTACGAAAGCGAGAGTTCGTGCCGCTCTAAAGCCCGGCGCAAATCATTTTCCAGCGCCAATTTTTCCGAGGCTTTAAAATTCATGGATTGGTTGTACAGTTCATAGCGGTTTTTCCCCAGCTCTTTGGCGCGGTAGAGGGCAGTGTCGGCGTTTTTGAGCAGGCTGGGGACATCTTCTCCGTCGGCCGGGAACAAAGCAATCCCCAGGCTGGCGGTAATGTGGAGCATATCGGGGCCAATGCGCATAACCGGCTGGATGGCTCCTAAGATTTTGTCCGCCACCCGGCCGGCGTCGGCGGCGCCAAATATCTCGGGCAGTAAAATAACGAACTCGTCGCCGCCCCAGCGGGAGACCATATCTTCCTTGCGCAAGCAGGCGCGGACCCGGCCGGCAATTTCTTTTAAGACGGCATCACCGGCATCATGACCCAGAGTATCATTAATATTTTTCAGCCGGTCCATATCGGCAAACAAAATGGCCATTTTCGAACGGCGAGCTTTGGCGGTGTGCAGGCATTTGAGCGCTTTTTCCTCGAAAGATTTTCGGTTGGGCAAGCCGGTTAAGATGTCGTAATTGGCTCGATATTGAATTTCTTGCTGAGCGGCCCGCTGCAGGGTAATTTCGCTGACAATCCCGCCAATTCCCGCAATTATTCCTTCAGCCGTAAAGACCGGATAATAATTGGTAATCCAATGGCGGAGCATGCCGGGCTGAGCCCGGGTTTGGCCGGAAATTTCAACATTAAATTCTGGCTGTCCAGTCAATAAGACCCGTTCTAAAACCGGACGCAGTAAATCTTCGAATTCGGGAAAAATCTCAAATATATTCTTACCGGTATGGGCTTCGGGAGTTAGGCCGTTAATTTCGGCCAATGCTTTATTGACACGAATGTATTGAAAATGGACATCTAAAAATACAAAACCTACCGGGGCATTGGCCAAAAGGGTATCAAGCATGAGCGCTTGTTCATGTTCACGCTTGGCCGCGTCCTGGACTTGTTTAAATAAACGGGCGTTGGTTATGGCCAAACCGGCCCGACGGGCTAATTCTTCGGCCAAGACTAAATCTTCCGCGGTAAAAGTCACTTGCGATTCTGCCGTGACTAAGGTGATGGCTCCAATCGTGTTATTAAAAACTTTTAGCGGCATAATAATAACCGATGTAAACCCGATTTTTTTTATAAGATCCAATTCTTCCTGGTCTTTAGCGGCGTGGACGAGCATTTCTTCCGTTATTTTAGGGTAAAATTCCGGCAGGCCGCTGCGCAAAACCTGAGGCAGCCCGGTGGGGGCTTGCATGTCTACCGGAAATTGTTTTTCGAGTTCAAAGGCCCACTGGACTTTCAGGGGATCTTGATGAGCTACGGCCAAGCGCCGGACGGTATTATCGGCAGCGAGCATGTCGACTGCCGCCCAATCGGCCAAAGCCGGCACTACCAATGAGGTGATATTTTTTAAAGTTGTTTCGTAATCTAAACTGGCCGCGAGTAAATCGCTGGCTTGCGATAAAAATTCCTGCCGTTTTCTGCGGCGCTGCTGTTCTTCTTCTTTTTGGCGGACAAAAGTAATATCTTTAAAGACAGTTACGACTAATGAGACATGACCGCCATCATCGTAAATCGGGGTAGCCAAAATACTGGCCCACTGAATTTCTTCGGTAGATTTTTTTTTAAATTTAATTATGGTTGCCGGGGTGACTTTGCCCTGCAGCGCCTGGCGGCTGGGAAGCTCAAAGGCCGTAAGGAGCTGGCCGTGTTCATCCCACATCACGAATCTTTCTAGCAGTTCTTGCGGATTAGCCTGCAAAAATTCTTCAACGGTATTAAAATCAAGCAGTCGCGCGGCCTTAAGATTGGCGTATACCAAACTACCGCTGGCATCCACCACAGTGATGCCATCGGTCATCAGGTCCAATACCGCCCTGGATATTTTATTTTCACTGAGCAGGTCTTGAATAAAAGTACTTTTAAAAATGAGATCTTACCCGCCAAAACTGACGCAGCCGCAGGCAAGCACTTACAGTATAGCGGCGCTTATAAAGAATGGGAAGTAAAAAAAAGCCGGCGCATCAGCGTCGGCTCCTAAAATCAGGTGCTGTAAAGCTCTACAAGTAAATCTGTGAGCCAATCTACCACCGGCAAGCTACCAGCAATAACTCCCGTTTCTCCGAACAGGTTAGGTTTACTTAATAATTCAATACCCTTTTGAGTAATCTGATAATACTGCACTTTAGCATCAAGTCTCCTGCCGTCAGTTTGAATCGCAGCTTCTATAAGAGCCACTCCACCCGCCAAGTCATACCAGGGCAACGGACGATGTACAAATGCCTGTATTTTACCCATAGCTACGTAGGCAAGTCCCACGGCGCAGGAAACAATAGATTTAGGCGCGGCGCGTTCCGCAAATCGGTACAAAAAACTTGCGTACGCAGGTTCAATAGTCAAAGATACCCCATGTCGTATAAACGGAAATTTCAACCGCGCGTGGTCTGGATGGTTTTTGCCGGGCAGGGCAGTTCCCAAATAATCCAGCCATAGCGAATCCACTGGCCGGATTTTTCCCTCGCAGGGAGTGGAGGAACCGTGCTCAAAAAAAATCATTCCTTTGCCTATTTCGCCAACGCAGAGAATGCCGCCGTTAATATCGGGGATGTAAACCGCTCCCCCCCGTAAATACCCCTCGGACATCCAGGCTCCGGAGACTGCCCATTCGGCACAACCGATGTAGAATTCTTCAGTACCATCTACGGGGTCAATGATCCAGCAATGGCGTAACTGATACAATTCTTCCAGGCTGTCCTGCTGGAGAAGAACCGAAGTGAATTGATTCATGCCTTCATCCTCTTCGGCTAGAAACTTCGAATACGGGAATTGCGCTATAAGATGCTGCAAGTACCTCTGCTGCGATCTTAAATCGCCGTCGGTCACCCAATCATAGGGGCTACACCATCCTTTAACTTTTCCAAAACCAACGCCTTGCACGGCACGGGCATCCAGCGCTACTTGGCCGGCGAAAAAGCTGCCTCTGGAAAGTTCGGTAATTTCACGAGAGAACCTCTGGTTAATAAGCTTTAGATTCTTTTTCACCTGTAGTAAAGTCCTCCTTGGTTGTTAGGTTGCGGGCAGATACAATGTTAAAACTAACACAATATCCTCTGTAAGACGTGTCAACTCCGCCCGTCTGACGTTGTAAGTCCAAAAAATTCCACTATTTTTTGCTTTGACCGAATGATGTATTTCACTTATAATGCAAGCGTTAAATAGACAGACAATGGAGTGGAGGAGCGATGAACAATATACCAGCAAGCCATCTCCCAAGGCAGCGACTCGAATTGGCTCCGCTGACAGAAATCTCTCAAACCCAAGAGGTTTTAAGAAAGTTCTGGGATAATAAGAATCTAAGGCCTTATGCCATGGCCCCTGGGTACTTGGTTAAAGCGGGTGTCTTAACTCGCGCCAAGTACGTGAGAGCTAATACTCTATTTAGTGAGTGGGAAACAGACCGGCTGCTAGCTATGGCCCAACAGATTCGTCAAAGCATTCGTGCAGAGGTGGATCTGACCTATGGTATGCTGCTGGCAGGATTGGGGATTGGAGGGGATACTGCTCTCTTACTGGATGTATACTTTTACGGTATGTGGTCCGAAGCTTTAGACGTAAGCACCGTCGCCATCACTAAGGCACTGCGAAAAATTGCCATTTTGCTGCGACGCAAAAAATCGGCCCCGTTCTGAAAAAGATGATTGAGTATCGCGGTGCCCTGGCAGATCAACCGAATCTGCCGGACCTCAGCACTACGATTCAAGAAAATGAGCTCGAATCTTTTTTTACCGACTCCGAAAATTTTGATCCCAAACTCATTTGGGTGGTACTGCCTCGGATCGTGCACCACTTAAGCGAGGAAAAATTCCAAAATACCTTGGAAGGAATCGGGCGATTCCTGGTTGACCCTTACTTTCACGGCAGACAATCCACCAATCCCGAACTCTGCCGCAGAGTAACCCTGATCAATGCGTTCGCAGAAGATAACCCCGATTACCAGACCACCACCGGCCGGTCGCTGCGGTTGTCAGACTATCTGGAGCCTTTGATCCGAGGTGCTCAACGGAACGTAGTTCCTATTAACTGGGAACAAGACCCGCATAGCTATCTTGGCCATTGGCATCGGGAGGTTACTTTACGGACGGTTTAACGGCGAGAAGGGGGGACGGATTATTTCGATTTCCCCATATCTTTATATGAAATTTACACTTTCTGACAAAATAACCTTATTAAATGAAACGGCGTTGGAGTCATTAAATGAGGTGACGGAAAAAGCCATTATCAAACGGTTCACTGAGACGGGTTTAAAAATAATAGGCGGCGACTTTGGCTGCGCTTGGTTTCGAGATAATTACCAAACAAATTTTGAACTGGCATATAAGAGTCCTGAAGATGCCTTATACCCCGGCAACCCCGCGCCGGAAACACGGAATAAATTACCGCGTAGAGAAATAAAAAAAATCCGCTGTTAATTACCGATGTAGTCAAAGAAGGCATGGTCAAAGCAGACGCAAAACAATACATGAAAAGCTTGGCGGCCATTCCCGCCACTTACAAAAACAGTACTTATGGCACTATTATATTGTGCTTTAAAAAAACCCATACATTTACGGCAGAAGAAGAAACTCTCTGTAAAGCATTAGGAAATTCTACCGCGCAGGCGATTACCATAAACAGGCTCAACAGTAAAATCAGACGTGCCAAGTCTCACCTGGAATTGACCGTAAAAAAGAGAACTGGAGAATTGGTACAAGCCAACGAAATTTTAAACCTCCAAATAACGGAACGCAAAGAAGCAGAAAAAAAACTGCGCAACAGCCAGCATTTTATAGAACAAATTGCCAACGTCGTCCCTGGGATTATTGCCGTTTATGATATTCCAAGCGATCGTTATATTTACACCAACAATACTTCGGAAAAAATCCTGGGGTACCCTAAGGAAGCCTTTTTGGGCCAGACATTTTCTGCCGTAACCCAGCTCATCCACCCGCACGATCTTCCCAAGGTCTTAATTCAAAATAACGCGGCATTAGAGACAGCAAATCAAATCCATAATAAAGATCAAGACGTAGATCCTATTGTTTTATTTGAATACCGCATGCGCCATAATGATGGGAGCTGGCGCTGGTTGAATACTTATAGTATTGTGTTCGGACTCAGCCCCCAAGGCCACGTCCGGCAAATCTTGAATATTTCTGTAGACATTACTGACCGGAAATTAATCGAACAGGAGCTCCAGCGCGATCGCGCAAAAGACGAAGCTCTGCTTTCTAGTATCGGTGAAGGGATTTTAGCCGTAAACAGCGCGGGGCAGGTTATCTTAGTTAACCCGCCAGGAGAAATTATTTCGGGCCAGACCAAAGGAGAATTACTCGGACAGGTCCTGCATAATGTCCAGCTCCTGTACGACGAGCAGGGACGTGAAATTCCCATAACCCAAAGGCCGACCTACCAAGTACTGCACCAGCACTATCAAAACAAGGCCCCGCTCGAACACCGCGTCTACTATAAACAAAAGAATGGCACCCTGGTTCCTGCCGCAGTTACGGTCACACCCGTTATATTTGAAGGAACGATCATTGGAGCTATACAAATATTTCGCGATATTACCAAAGAAATGGAAATCGATAAGGCCAAAAGCGAGCTTATCTCCCTGGCTTCACACCAATTACGGACACCGCTTTCGGCCATTAACTGGTATAGCGAAAGCCTTGCTTTCCGGAGATTTAGGCAAACTTAAACCCAGTCAAAAAAAGTATCTGCAGGAAATCTTTCAAGCCAATCAAAAAATGGTGGCTTTAGTTTACGATTTCTTAAACGTTTCCCGCATGGAATTAGGGACTTTTACCATCAAACTTTCCACCTTTAAAGTCGAGGGAGTTGGCCGGGATGTTTTAAAAGAATGTTTGCCTCTGATAAAACAGAAAAATTTAAAAATTACCGAGAAATATGAAAAAAATACCCCGCTTATAGAAGCTGATAAAAAAATTATTCGCATTATCCTGCAAAATTTAATCAGCAACGCCGTCAAATATACGCCAGCCAAAGGTAAAGTGACTATTGCGGCCTCTTTTAGAAAACACCAAAACCGCGAACTGCTGCACCTAACTGTCAGCGATACGGGTTATGGCATTCCCAAAAATCAACAATCCAAGGTTTTTACCAAACTCTTTCGAGCCGACAATGCCGTTGAACTCGATACCGAAGGGAGCGGTCTGGGATTATATATAGTCAAATCATTTGTGGATTTTTGCCAAGGCGGCGTCACATTTACTTCGAAAAAAAATAAAGGTACCGTATTTTACGTGGACATTCCGGTTAAGAGCGTCCGCGCGGAACCTATGGCCCTTAAGGGGGGCGCGCAACTTGCGCATGAAAAAAGCCAGTAAAATTTTAATCGTGGAGGATGAAAAAGCCCTGCTCGCAGTGCTTTCGGACAAATTCCGGCGAGAAGGCTTTATGGTCTACGGAGCCAAAGACGGGTTGGCTGGTTTGAACATGGCTTGCAAAGTCAAACCGGCCCTGGTAATTTTAGATATTGTCATGCCCAGCATGGATGGTTTAACTATGCTTAAAAAATTGCGGGAAGATAAATGGGGGAATGCTGTGCCCGTACTGATTTTAAGCAACCTCAGCGACCCCGAACAAATCAACGAAGCCACCAGCAGGGGAGCGGTGGAGTACTTAGTCAAGAGTAACTGGGGATTGGAAGATGTAGTGCAGAAGGTGAAGCAGATATTGAGATAGCGAATAGCGAATAGGCAATAGTACTGCAGTTTCTGTTCGCTATTCGCTATTCACTATAAAACCATTCTCTGCTAAAAATAAAACCTGACTAATTAACAAATATCATGCAAAATATTCAAGACGTATCTAACGCATCCAGGGGACTAAAGCCGAGCGGCGGGATGTCCAGAATCAATAATAAAGACGCTGTAAGTGCTTCGGCAGAATATAAAGACGTCACCGAAAAACTTCGCGGCTACAAATTGCGCAAAAAACAAATCGAAGACCAAGTGAAGGCGGAACTGGGGCAGCAATATCAAAAATTTGAAGCTCTAAAAAAAGATTTAGAATTAGATAAAGAGCTGTTAACCGACCTGGCCATCTCGACATTGCTGAAAGGCGAAACCGTCAAAGTAACAGACGGGGAACAAAATGATTATGAACCGGTATTTAAGGTGAGTTTTAAAAAAGTCAATCTGGTAAGTAAGAACTAGCAGGAGTAAGTCTGTTTCGGGTTTGGGAATTTTAGTATTATTCACGGATCACGGGTTACACGGATACACGGATTGGTTATATGAAATGTCTTGCGTGGCCGAAGCAATCTCAACTTGGTAAATTCCAAAAATAAAATTTCAATAACTAAAACCTAGTATTTCATTGAGTATTGATCTTTTGATTTTTTGGTGCTTAACCAGAGATTGCTTCTACCTTCGTCTGACCATAGTGGACAGCTCGCTCGCTTGCAATGACAGAGAGACGACGGCGTAATAAGCTTTCTCCAACCCGCCCAAGCGGGTTTTTTTGTTTTCTTGTAGTACCATTCCGACGGAACCCTTAGCCAATAAAATTAGGCCGACCACTCTGGAGACTTTGAATTACGAAACCCTGAATTCCCCAGTAATCTGATACAACTTTTCTTAGGGACCTTCCTTGCTTTTGGCAAGAAGCCTGCCCCAATAGAAGAATAAAGATACAGCAACCATGAACTGGAAACAAAATTGTTGTAAAGCTCAAAGCGCTGGTATCATTGTTCCTTCCATATTGTAATTTAAAAGAGTATACAAAAGCAACCGGTCGAAAATTATCGCTGACTATTACTGAAACTTTAACCCTGTCCCTGTTCTGGCACCTGCAAGGCATTGTTACCAAAAAATCCGTTTACGACGCCTTGTCTGTTGAGGCCCGCTGCAGTTATAAATCCTTTGTGGTTAATGTCAACCGCTTGGCTCCCATAGCCCTGGATCATCGGCCTTGTTATGGCGCATACAAGCTGGCTCACGTTATTAAGTTCACTGATGCCACCGATATTCCGGTCTGTCTGATGAAGAATGTTGACCACCATAAGACCATGAAAGATTTAGCCTCGTTAAGTAAAAGTAGCAAAGGCTGGTATTACGGAATGAAGTTGCATTTAACTGCTGATTTTAAAGGGAAGACACTGGCCATCAGAATTACCTCGGCGGATGGCTCCCACGGCAAACTGCCAAAGAAATGAATCAGGACTTGTGGGGAGTTATCATTTTAGACAGCGGTTATGTGTCCACCGAATCTGCAAAACGAAATGAACGTGGAAGGCAAAAGGTGGTGGCTGGTTAAACCCTACAAGACCATGAAGAAACTGGAAACGATGTTTCAAAACCTGCTGTACGATACCCGCACTCCTTCCTACAGGCAGGTGAATGCCTGAAATTACTTTATAAGAGAATATAAATTCATGGTATCTTGAAACGCGTGCTCCCCAAAAAGGCATGATAATCACCGTAGCAACAAAAAATCAGCAACTTCCGATAATCCCTTTTACCGACGAACAGCAGAAAATTGACGGTTCCATTAACGGGTTGACAGCTATTTCACAATAAACAGCAGAAAATTGATGGTTAAGTTAACAAGTCGACAACTCTATAACTTAACTTTAAAATAATCCTTTAGGGAATGAATTGTCAATAGAAAAATTGCCGCGCGGGGACACGCGTCCGGGGCTTCCCTGGAAAGGGTGCTCAAAACCTACCGTCTGCTGTTTGATCAATTAGATGCTGTTATTCGCAGGGCCGCGCCCCAAGGCAAGATCAGGACATATTCCCATCTTTTCTTTGCCGCATTAAACGGTATTCTTTTATCCTAGTAAGATTCCCCATAGAGCCGGTGACGAAGCGCTGGCACACATGCGAGAGCTTGCCGCATTGCTAGCCGGTCTTTTTGAAAAAAATAAACCGCCGGTTTATGCGCCGTCACGGCAGCGGAAAATGAAATCTTCCTGACGATATATGAACTAAAAAAACGTCGTTTGCGACATTGTGTGTTTATTACGGAAAAAAATGAATAGGCTTTTGAAGAAATATCCAATACTTTTAATAATAATTCTTTAGACTGATTTTGGCGAAATTCAGATAAACTTGGACTGTTATTTTATGTTCGCAAACGAAACGCCACCGGCACCTTCACCCATTCCTCCATGGGGGAATTCCCCTTTCTCGCGGGAACAAAGTGCCAGTTTCGCACTGCTCGGCAGCAGCTTTGTCCAAAATTTCATGCCCTGAAGAATGGGCTATCTCAATTTTAAGTGCAGTTCCCTGACGGCTTACAAGTACTTTCAACATCACAGTCCCTTCCATTCCCATTCGCCTGGCAAATGCAGGGTACCCAGGTTTCGGGTTGTTTAAATAAGCAACACCAAATTTGGGGGAAGTAACCGTTTCTCCTGTACCTTGGAGCGATGGTCCGGGGAGCGCTGCTTTTAACTCCGACGATTCAGATCCTCCTTTTGCCGGGGCCGGATTTTCCGCCTTTTGCACTTCAGCCATAACCGGTTTCCCATTTACGATGGATTCGCCGTCAGGATGCTTAATTTCCAAGACTTTCGGCATGACTTCCGGTTTATTCCGGCATGACTTTCGGTTTGACTTCCGGTTTGACTTTCGGCTTGCTGATGTTCTGCACATGATCTGTCTTAGATCGGGTTATCTGTTTTGTTTCTTTTTTACTTATCGAAGGCAATGCTTCCTGCTTGCGTAAGGTTGACATAAAAGGTTTCTTTATGTGGATTCACATTAGCCGTTATCGTCAGCAACGAAACCAGAAAAATGGCATGAATTACTAAAGACAATGTAATAGCTAAACGCTGTTCATTCATATTAACTCTGTCTAAGCGGTAAATTATTACGACTCCTAAAAATTATATATAAGACTCAGGCGGGCGTTAATCGGCTCTACCGGTTTAAAGTGTATATCATTGACACCCGCAAGGGGCTCCCCAGGCAGCCTGGAGGTATAATAATACGCAATGTCATCGGCCCTGGCATTGAGCAGGTTAGACCCTTCCAGCACTATTGTCAGTTGCCTGGAAAACTTGTACCCTATTTCTGCTGACAACAAGGTTGAAGATCCTTCATGTTGGCTGTCGTCCTCTACCAGAGGGTACCCTCCAAGATAGCGCAACCTTAGGGATCCGAAATATGGGCCCAGATCGTGTATCGTTACACCCAGGGAACCCACACCCTCAACCGCGCCGGGTATGTAATTTCCATACACGGTGAGATTTCCGTATGCTACAGGAACTTCCGGGCCCTGAGAACGTGCTACGGTGTATGCATAATCCAGGTCTATCGTCAGCCAGGGGGTCGGGGTATAATAATTGGCAAATTCAAATCCCGTCCTTAGGCTGGGACGCCCCGGTGAAGTTTCACCTTTATCTCCGTCCCACTCAAGTTCCGAATCGAAATGCAACTGAAAAAATGTCAATGAACTCTGAAGGCCCGGAATGATGGAAGTGCTCATGCCGGCCTCATATCCCATGGAGCGCACCAGCGGCTCTACCGGCTGATTCGGTCCCGCCGAAGGGTCGCTCAAAGGAACCGAGTGATCGATAGTACTGCGGGCGTCATTGCTGTGAAAGCCTTCGCCCATGTTGATATAGAACTCTGTTTTGGCCCAGGGACCGAATATCAGGTTTAACTTGGGACTTGCTATAGCGCCGGATGTGTTCCCGGAATTTGCGGTTTTGGCTTCGTCGTTTATCTGCAAGAAATCACCACGGATACCGGCTTCGGTGCGAAACTTTTCCAACCAGTGGAAAGTATTTTGAAAATATATTGCTTCGCTGGATTCACCTACTTTGTCGTCCCTCCAAACAGTCAAAAGTTGCCGATCTTCGGTGTGGTTCAGACCATTATGAATATTGTCATTTTGCAATTGTATCCCGACTTTATTTTCCACATCATGTCCGCCCCAGTTGTCAATCCGGGTATGACTGATGTTGAATGCGGCCGTTATTCTATCATCCCACTGCTCAAATTGATCCCCATGGACGGGGTCATCCAGAAAATAGGTGAAGTTTGAATATAAAACCATCATTTTATCGATTACATACATATCGGCTTTGGTAACGGAATCAGCGCCAGTGTGCTTCCATGCCCCGGATAAGCTGTAGCGTTGGGTGGAGGTGTAATCGCTTGGGTCAATCGTACCCCAACGCGAGATTAAGCCCTCATCTACAGCGCGTTCGGGAATCTGATTAGTGGCTACTCCCCGGCTTGCATAGGCCATTCCGGTAAAGGTAAACTCACCTGTTGTGTAGCGCAATACCGCGTTCCCTTTCTGGAAATCCGCGGTATTATTCCACGGACCGTCATTATGAAGGTATTCCAACGCGCACAGAAGATTTCCTCCTCCCAATTTTACCGAGTCGGCGAGAAGTTCACGCTCATAACCATCAAATCCCACGGTTGTCTTGGCGATTCCCTGCTTCAGCGTATCCACATAATGAATGTCAATGGCGCCCACAGAGGAAAAATCACCATACTCCGCATAATAGGGCCCTTTCCGATATTGCATGTCGTCGATGAGTTCGGGTATCATAAAATTCAGATCGGAATATCCCTGACCGTGCGCATTAGTGCGTTCGTTGACATCCATGCCGTCAACGGTAATCCGCAAGTCCGTTCCGTGATCAAGATTAACGCCTCGGAGAAAGTATTGGTTGGCCTTTCCTTCCCCGCTGTGCTGGGTGACGATCAGCCCCGGTGTTCCTTCCAATAATTCTCCAGGCCGATAGTAGGGACGGGATTGTATATCCTCGCTATTGATGCTCCCTTCAGTCGCCGAATCTGCTGTACCGTTCTGTTTTTCGCTAGAGTCAGTCACCTCCACAACATCCAGCGTCTGGATGTCGCCTGCATATATTTGTGATGCAAACGATAAACTGTAGAATACAACAAACAATACTATAGAGCGCCGGAAGACTTTCCCGAAACATTTACAACAATCAATACGCATAAAAAATCAAAAAAACAGTCACATGAATAATAATATCGTGCTATGGATATATAATAAATAACACCGTGCTATTCTTTTATCATTCGTAACACTAATGGGAGCTTTCGTCAATTAAAATATCAGGCATGGATAGATCTTTAAAAAAATGCATAAAATTCATAGTTGTGTAGCCCATGAATTTTAGGAAAATAGTTGCATTTTTATGGA
>CAWBGV010000021.1:0-10116 GCA_963788395.1 Candidatus Doudnaibacteriota bacterium
TAACTTTATTCTAGCATTATTTTTAAACTTCAACAAGTGTATTATTGGAAATATTGACAGAACCTATATAACAACTTATAATTACCATATAGCAAGTTGATGGTCGCAGTCATCCCAAATATTAACTTATTTTAAAGGAACTTTTTATGAAAGGTTTAGACAACAGATCCCGCGATGAGGACGGCGAAATCCGGGAAAAGCGCGGCGATACATTAATAAAAAATATTCAGGATGACTACCCGGTACTTAATAAGGTCAACGGCAATATGCGCCTGGATACCTTAAGAGATAAATTGGGTGTCGGCTCTTTAGACGCAGTCTTAAGGGCGATGCAACATAAGAGAAAAATTTAGAGAGATAAAAAAATGGAAAATTCAAACCAAGAAAAAACAATACTCAAATGTCCAGATTGCGGAAAGATTGTTGGTCAAAGAATTGGCGACAACATTTACCGCATCCGCCAAAATAGAGTCCGGCGATAATTCTAATACCGATATAGAATTCCATTCTACCGGTAGTAGTGTTTCTTATATAACTTGCCAGTTTTGTGGCTACAAATGGCCTGTGTTGGTTACCTATGTGAAAGGAATAGCCGCTCCGACTATTCAGCTACGTTTGACAAGGCAACAATCTAAAGAGTACTATAAAAACAGGTAAATTTTAGATAAAATTTAATCGAGCTTGGACCCGGAACGCCCGGGCGCACATCTATACGAAAGTATGGGTGTACGCCCGGGCGTTTTATTTAAAAAATCATTAATTTTAAACCTATGGAACAAAACAAAACGCAAATTTTGAATCCAATTCAATCCGAAAATCCGCCGGCCATTGCCGGTATACAGCGAATTGCAGAGTTTATTCAATTTGCCTTCTGGAGCGGCACTCCCAAGCGTTTTCGGCAACCTAAAACCCAGGCCGAATTCGCGAGGTCGATCGGAGTGTCACCAGATTCGCTTACGGACTGGAAAAACCACACCCAATTTTGGCCGTTGGCCTATCAAGCCACCGTAGCATGGCTCAAAGAGCAGGTTCCGGAGATAATAGAAGGTCTATATAACAAAGCCCTATCCAAAGACGTTTCTGCGCAAGACGTCAGCCTACTTTTGCAAATAGCAGGATTAGGAATTAATAAAAATAATAAAACTAACGAAAGGAAATAATAATATGCAAAAAGCACAAGTTAAAACGAAGCGATTACGGTAGAATACGTTGAATTGTCTTCTCTCCGTAACCCTGACTATAATCCAAGATCATGGTCAAAAGAGGCGCAAATTCAGCTTGAAGAGTCAATAACAAAATTCGGTTTAATTGATCCATTGCTGGCAAATTCTGCGCCCGCGCGCAGAGGCATAATCGTTGGCGGCAACTTCCGTGCCAAAATCGCCAAAAAATTAGGCATCAAAAAAGTGCCGGTTGTCTGGATAAATATTCCTGACCTGGAACGGGAAAAGGAATTATGCGTTAGGTTAAATCGCAATGTGGGCGATTGGGACTATAAGCTGCTGGCGGAGTTTGACTCGGATCTTTTAAAAGATATCGGGTTTTCCGGTACCGAGCTGGATGATATTTTCAGCATTGACCTGGAACCGGAAAAATTTGACTTGGAAAAGGAGTTGCGTAAGCTCGATATTAAAAAAATAGAAATAAAAAAAGGTGACGTCTGGCAAATCGGGCCGCACCGGCTTTGTTGTGGCAGTAGTATGGTGGAAGCAGATATGCTGAAATTGATGAATGGAGAAAAGGCTGATATGTGCATGACCGACCCCCCATATATTTTGGACTATAATTCCGGAAAAAAGAAAAGCAAAGCCACTGAAGGGTTCGGGTATAAGCGGGACAGGAAATATTTGGGAACCGACACTTTGCCGGACAATTTTACAGAATTATGGATGTCCAGCATCCACAAAATCGCCAAACCCGACTTTTCCATAATCGTTTATGAGAATTGGAAAAATATCCAAACGATTTGGGGCGAGATGGAAAAGTATTGGAAGGTAAAAAATATGATTGTCTGGCATCTGCCGAATCGGGTGCAGGGTTTTTCGGCTAAATTTAAATTTTTCAACGAAAAGCACGATATAGCCATGGTGGGGACAACCGATAACAAGCGCCCCGATCTGGAGTCCGAAGGCGAACTATTGGATAACGAATACCAAACAGCGCTCTACGCCATTTCCGGCCACTCTTAATGGGAGGGCTATAAAAAGAACAGCCAGTTTTGTCCTACCGACCATATTGACTTTCGCGCTTCTGACGAAAAAAATTCCGGCCAGGGCGTAGTTCCGGCACTAAACCGGTTGAAATCCTTATTCCATATATCAAGATTCTCACCAAGCGAGGTGACCTCGTAGTAGAACCCTTTGGCGGAGTGGCAGCACTTTAATTGCATCGCACAAATTGAGCCGAAGATGCAACATTATGGAAAAATCTCCGGTGTACGCCGAAGTTATAAAAAAGCGCGCAGAAAAACTCATGGGCGTGAAAGGAAAAAAGATCTATGCAGAAAAATAAAGCCAAGAGAGATAAAACCATGGCTGAGAAGCAAAAAAAGGAAAAGGCCATGCTGTTAGAAAAGCTTAAGCAAATGCCCATTGTGCACATTGCGCTAAACCAAACTGGCATCGGCCGCACTACTTATTACAGATGGCGGGATGAAGACTTGCAGTTTAAAAAGGAGGCAGATGCCGCCATTGTTGAAGGCGAAACCTTTATCACGGAACTAAGTGAGTCAAAATTAGTTTCTTTGATTAACAAAGAGTCCTTCCCGGCAGTGCAGCTATGGCTTAAGTCCCATCATCCCAAATATGCCAGCAAGCTGGAATTATCCGGCACCCTGGAGCAACCGCGGGACGAGATGGCCGAGGAAGACTGGGAGACGCTGGGCAGAGTCTTGCGGATGCTCAATCTGCCTCTGCCGCCGGATATGCAAACCAAAATAAATAATCAAACTAATTAATAATTATATGTCATCAATATTAGATTGGAGTCCTGATAACATGCTTATTAGCATGATCAGGAAAAACAGGACTTTGCGCCGCAAATTCGCAAAGCATAGTTTTCCGTTTTTCTTTCTGTTGTACTTCGGCGATAAAATGACTTACCCAACGGCGGACTTCCAAAAAGAGATGTTTTCGTTAATGGAAAACAAGAGTCTTGATTTGGTGGTTATTGCCGCAGCTAGGAACTTTTCTAAAAGTACAATCTGTAATACCGCCTTTGCCATCTGGGCAGTGGTCAGCGGCCGTTACCACAACGTCGTTTTGGCCAGCCAGACTGTGCCGCAGGTGCGGGTGCATCACCGCAACATTATGTACGCCTTGAAGGAAAATAGTCTGCTAAAAAACGATCTCGGCCCTTTCGTCGAAGAGGCCGAAGAGTTTGGGCTGTCTTCAATTGTCTTTGGCAACTACGAAGCCAAAATTAAGCCGATATCGGTAGAACAGTCCGTTCGCGGCGAGATCTTCAAGCACTACCGGCCGGATTTAATAATTCTCGACGACATCGAAGATTTAAAATCCACACGCACCAAGGAATCCAGGCGCAAGCTTTGGGAGTTTTTCCTCTCCGAAGTTATGCCGCTGGGTACGCCGCAAACCAAAATCGTGGTACTCGGCAATTTTCTTCACGAATACTCGCTGGTCGGCACTTTAATGAGGGAAATTGAACAGGGCATTCGGCCTGGCGTCTGCCGGCGCTACCCTTTGATTGATGATAACGGCAAGTGCCTGTGGCCGGGGATGTATCCGACGCCGGAATCAATTGAAGCTTTCAAAAAGAAAATTGGTGATGAGGCCACCTGGCAACGGGAAATGTTGCTGAAAATCATTGAAAGCGACAGCAAACTCATAACAGCAGATCAATTCAAATTCTACGGCCAGCTGCCGCCCAAAGACATCTTCCACGGCTATTTGTATACCCGGATCGGCACAGACTTTGCAGTAGGGCTAAATACTTGGAACGATTATACAGCCATGGTTACGCTGCAGGTCTATGTGGCACGAGGCAAGTTGAAGATATACATCTTACCGAACATTATCAACCGTAGGATGGATTTTGACCAAACGATTGCCACTATGGAGCGGCTGCTAAAAATCGCGGGTGAAGAAAATAAAACCAAAATCATTTTGGAAGCCAACGGCATGCAGCTGACTTATTATCAGCACATGCTCGGCAAAGGCTACAGCCAAGTAGTGCCGATTAAGGTGACAGAGGATAAGTTATTTCGCATTCAGCCCGTCATTAAATTAATTAAGGATGGTACCATTGTATTTCCGCATGACGGAGTCCAAGAGTTGATTACCCAACTGATCGATTTCCTGGATACTGATCACGAAGATATTTGTGACAGTTTGTCTTTGGTAGTCGGCCAAATCGTCGAGGACTTTGAAGTTAACAACCGCGGCCAGCAACCACAAAGTTATTACTACGGCGGTAAGGATGGCCCCTATGTCAGCGAAGACCGGGCAGCAAGGCTTAAAGCCGGTAAATTGGAATTTACAGCGCGCACCGTAGAAGACAGGGAGAAACTAAGACCTTGGCAGATTCATCCCGACTTCCCACTTTTAGTGCAGCAAAGGCTCTTTAATCTCAGATCGGTCGTGAAGAATTTGTCCTGTTTTGGTGTTTAAGATGATTCCATCGGTCACAGCTTTTAAAGCCCTGACAATGGCTTTAATGGATTTTTGATTTTTAAGTTCCAAATAGATGCTCATCGCCAAACACATAAAACAAATTAAAACATGGTTCTTAATGGCATTTTCCTTGTAGTGATAAATGGGTCTGATTTCCAGGTCCGACTTGGCTATTCTAAAAGCGTTTTCAATTTTAAATAAATTATGGTAATAATCAACAATATCTTTATCAGGTAAATTTAAATTAGTAATGTAACCCTTTAATCCTAATAGTAGTTTAGTTTTTTCCAAAAGTTTGTTGTTTAAACTGTAAGTGGTAGCGTCATTTTGTAAAAATTTCAATTTGGCAATTTTGGTGGTTTTAACTCCCTCGTACTTTTTGGCCTTTTCCAGTTGTTTTTCCATTTCCTTTAAATCTTTTTTGTATCTGGCCTGTCTGTATTCAACTATGAGGTTGTCTATTCTGATTGTGTTTAAATCTTTCCTTTCCAGTTGTTGATCTACTTTCTCCATTAATTGCTGGCTTAAGCTGCCCAGTCTGGCAGCGATAATGTAGTTGATTTTATGGTTAATTAATTCGTCCAGATTTTGCTCTGACAGCATGGCGCTATCCGCAACGACGGTAATGGAAGCAATATTGTACTGTTCTTTAAAACTTAAGATATTGGGTAAAAAAGTTTTGCCCTCAAAGGTATTGCCCTTAAAAATCTCATAATGCACCGGGAAGCCGTCTTTGGTCACCATTAGGCCAATAACTACCTGCGGCTGATTGTGTTTGTTGTCTTTGGAAAACCCGGGAACGCGGAATTCGTCATTTTTAAAAGATTCAAAGTATAGCGTGGTGACATCGTAAAGGACAAATGAAAAATCAAAATTAAAATGTTCTTTGGCAATACCAACAACTTCCTGTTCTATGGCAACCTTTAATTTTTCATCGAATTTGCTTAAGTGGCGGTAAAGTAAATTAAGATTATGCCTAATGCCGAAATATGCTTCTAAGTTCAATAGATTCTGCCTTTTAGAGGATGGTTCCAAAATATGGGCAATGGCCAAGTCTTTGATTAAAGCTTTTGTATGTAAATGAAAATTAAACTTACAAAAGGTCTGTTCTAAAAATTCATACGCATATTTGTAAGTAAACCCCAGGTATTTGTAACTTTTAAAATAGGTATCGGCTTCGTCCTTAAACAGGTTTTTCTGTGGGCTGTTCAGATTTATCCAGTTTGCCGCCTGTTGTTTAAGCGCATTGATTTCTTTAGCCGTTTTTCCACTGCCAATATGTTTTAAAATCTGTCTTTTTCTGTTAACTATTTTGTAGACTTGGACAGCTAATTTATTGCTCTTAGTTTTTGTCGTTCTAATCTTGTAATCCATTCCTCAATTATACCAGTGATTAGTGCAGCAAAAAAATGACAAAATTCTTAAAACATTAGGAAATTAGCAAGTTTTTTAGTATGGTTTCTGAAAAGTGGGAAGTCGGGACCACAAAGTTATTACTACGGCGGTAAGGATGGCCCCTATGTCAGCGAAGACCGGGCAGCAAGGCTTAAAGCCGGTAAATTGGAATTTACAGCGCGCACCGTAGAAGACAGGGAGAAACTAAGACCTTGGCAGATTCATCATTTAAACAGCATTCCAGAGTGGCAAAAAATTCCGGAGTTTAGCCTCAATTATTCCCGCCTACAGGAAAGCCTCTATAGTCTGAAGGAAAAGATATACAACCGCTGGGGCTATTACGACAATCTGCAAATGTTTAGCGTGGGAGACCATACAGTCGCGGTTGCGGGCGTAGAAGCGCCCCGTCTTTACATCCTCATGGATTTAAAATATTTTCCCAAGTACTTGCCCGCGCTGCTGGACTTATTCGGCCAGCCATTTGAGCAAGATAAAGATATGGTTACTTGGAACGTTAAGCAGTTTGACCCTTCAGAGCATGTTATAGAGCTTTACTTGGTAACTAACGACTGTAAAGAGGCTATAACCATGGCGCGCTTTTATAGTGAGCCGGGCAGACTGAGTTATATAAGTGCCTTGCGGACCGAGGGGTCACTACGGGATTATATGCGCAGAAAATATGAGTTTGTGAATAAAACGTTGGCCGCTCGGCCGATAATATTTTAGCCTTGCAACACTGGACTTCCTATGGCCTTTACGGTACCGTGTGCCTTGGAAAAGACGAACAAAAAATTAAGTAATTCCAAGGCTTTTTGAAGCCCAGCCAGCTCATTATGGAGATTGAAATAACGGGGAAATTGTAATATACTAACTTTAACAACTTAATCAAAGTAGCCTAAACCCTTAAGCGGCTCAAGTCGCAGGGGCATGGTGAAAGTTAAACATACGCAAATGCTAATGGTCTTCTGACCAGCCATATTTGCGTATGTCTATACCGAAAGGTATAGGGCAATTCCGAAAGGAGTTGCTTGCTGGCTCGGAAGGCCTTTTGCGTCCCGGCCAGCGGAAAGAATTTAAAATTATGAATTTCTTCAAAACAGTTTGGGGAATCAGTGTGCTGGTGTTAGTAGGTTTGGTAGCAGGGTTTTTTATCGGCCGGTATTACACGGTCTGGGAAGTCAGTAACGCCGTAAAAAAAGCGTATAGCCAGATTCAGGTTACCCAGACAAACTCGCAGTCTGCCCCGACCCCAGTGACAGCGACGGTGAGTGTTAATGGTAGCTCAACAGCCATAACAATGCCAGCAGTCACTCAGGCCAACATCGGTCAAGAAGTGGATTTACCAAATTTGAAAGTTACGGTTTTAAGTTCTAAAGAGGAAACCTCAGTTTCTGACGGCTACCAAAACAGCACCCCCGACGCTGGTTCCGTATTCGTGGTAGTAAACTTAACCGCTACCAATACTACCAACAACAGCTTTGCTTTGCCCACTGACCCTTTCCTGATAGTAGATAACCAGGGCCGCTCATATGAGGTGGCAGCCGAGGCGGATGTGAATAACTCGATAACCTACAGAAATATGCTGCCGGGCATAGCGCAAACCGGCAACATGGTTTTTGAAGTGCCGACTGGTGAAGCCGGGCGACTCCTTACAAATCGGCCAGTCCAGCGGTAGTCAATTTTACTCGGTAAAATTAAAATAGTAGTAGTGGGAAGTTTTCAAAGTTAGTTAAAAAGTAAAAATTAACCAGCGAGAAGAACCCGGCTCTTGGGCCGTGTTCTTCAGTTCCAAAAACCCTTATGTCTACAAAAGGCCTTACCATATTGTTGCCCGACGGTGACCCCAACGGCATTAAAATCATTGAAGTCAACGGCTGGGTTGGTAAGGCTATTATTATCCCCAGGGCTAAGCTCAAGCAGATTAAAGACAGGCCGGAAAGCAATCTGCCGTCCTTGTATTTTTTGTTTGGGGAGAATATGGACGAGACGAAGCCCAGTGTTTACATTGGGGAAACCGAAACCTGTTACCAGCGGTTAACCAACCATGAAAGTAATAAGGATTTTTGGAACTTAGCCATTATTTTTATTGGCAGTTTAGATAAGGCGGATGTCAGGTATTTAGAGAACAAAGCTGTGCAGGAAGCCCAAAGCTCCGGCCGTTACCTTATGACTAATGGTAATTCCCGTAACGAGAACACATTATCAGAGTTTAAAAAATCAGCAGCAGACAGTTATTTTGAAAGTATTAAGTTTGTTATGGCAGTTCTCGGCTTCACGCTGTTTGAGCCGGTATTTGCCGATACCCACAAAGCGGAAGAAGTCTATTACTTAAAAGCCTCTGGCGCGGAAGCCAAAGGCAGTCTTTTGGACACAGGTGAATTTATAATCTTTAAGGGTTCTACCGTGCGCTTAGCCGAAGTCCCATCCTTGCAAGGTACAGGAGGTTCTAAACTTAGGCAACTGATGAACCGGGAAGATGATGGGAGGCTTAAAAAGGTTAGTGACGAATCCTACCAGCTAACCCAAGATGTAGTCTTCACCAGCCCAAGCCTTGCGGCGGATGTTATAACCGGCCGTTCCAGCAACGGCTGGATTTCGTGGAAGGATAGTCAAGGGCGGACGTTGGATGAAAATAAAAGGAAGTAAAACGTAATTTAAAAAATAAAATACGTGTAAATATTAAACAGCGCAAGATCCTCCAGGTCCTGCGCTGTTTGGGTTGAGATGCACGTTGTAGAGATTCAGACTAGCACGGCGGCCTTGGCTGATTCGCGGCGGCTGCTAATTGACGATCGTTCAGCAGAGCCGCCAAGGCTTCATATGACTCGTCCGACTCTAAGGGAATACCCGGCGAATCAGACGATACCATGCAACCTGGCTGAGTGTTTGCTTCAAATGCGTCTGGAAAATGAGGCACTGTCCTCATACGCTCTCCTTTCAGAGTTGTTGTTGCGGTGGTTAATGACGCTGGTGCCCAAACATCGGCGATCTGCCACTGTGGAGTGGGAGTTTGTCGGCGACCACTTAGTAACCGGCTGGTCTGCCGGTATAATCAGCCGCCAGCCCGCTTGCGAGCGATCTTCGGCTACTCGTTGTCCGGGAGGAACGGAGGGTGGAACCTTAAAGCGGTCTCTGGATATTTCAGTACTTATGCTCATGATTTTACCCTTTTCGACTTAGCGAACCTCGACGGAGCGATTGGCCAGGTGGTGCTTGATAAGCCTGTCCAGATTAACTGGCGGTTTGTCGTTCGGGTTCTCGAAAAGCCCGACACGCACCACCATCTCTGGATGATCCAGCAGATCGCGGGACTGTCCGCGGCTGGTAACTACCACTCGTGCGGCCAAGTTTTTGCGTAAGTAACCGCGAACGTCCACTTGGTGTTTTCTATAAATTGTTGCAGTTCAATTTGAAGATGGTTCATGATTTTCGATCATATTTTTAATCCAAAAGCAAAATTTCAAAGAATTTATCGCGCACGTCTTTTTTTAATAAAATCCGAAGAGTCAAATCCAATGGAGCTAAGCCATTAAAATTATTTAAATTTATAATTACTCCGTTGCTCCCGACTAATCGATCACCAATTTATGCTCTCTTAAAGCCTCAACTAAATTTGGCTTCATTTCTACAATCCAGAAACGTTCGTCCTCAGTCTTATTCTTATCCAGATCATCCCGAAAAAATAAATCAAAATACATGGGATTCCCGTCTTCTCTTTTTTGCTATCAGAAAAATTTATATTATATCCGCGTTTATCAATTTTCTTTGCAAATAATGCCATTACTGTCCCCAGAACTTGATAAGATTGACCGCCTAAGCGTCTGCCAATATCCGTTGGGGTGCTCTGATGGCTTGTGGAGGAATAGATAATATCGAAAATTTGAATAACCTTATCATTGGTTATCTTTGTATCTCCCAAGATCTTCTTAAATTCTTCTTTTGTAAGTTCTTTTAACTCCATATTTATTGGGCATATTATTTATCTATTATATCACTTAGTATCCTAAAAATCTCCACCATAACGAAAGTGTCCTGTTTGCAGTAATCTCGAATCAGATGAATTTTTTCGGATCAATAGGCAGATTGTAAT
>CAWBGV010000022.1:0-58389 GCA_963788395.1 Candidatus Doudnaibacteriota bacterium
GGTCATAGATGAGGCCTGGATTTTAATGCAGCACGAAGACAGCGCGCGCGGTTTGTGTTCGGCATGGCCAAACGGGCGCGCAAATATTACTTGGGATTGACGACTATTACTCAGGATGTGGCGGATTTTATGTCGAGTCCCCTACGGAAAACCCATAGTCACCAACTCATCTATTCAATTACTGCTCAAGCAAAGCCCGGCGGCGATCAATATAATCGCTGAGACGTTCTTTTTGACGGAAGGGGAAAAATATTTGTTGTTTGGAAAGCGAAGTCGGCGAAGGGAACTTTTTTGCCGGGCTCAAGCACGCGGCTATTAAGATTTATGCTTCCTACGTAGAAGATCAAATTATTACAACTGACCCGAAACAGCTTTTGGAGATAGAAGAAAGCCAGCAGCAGTTGAATTAAAAAGGCAATTAGCAGGTTATCCAACCATCAATTTTTTCACATCTGTGTCTGCCTTTGGAGGGTACGATGTTGGAAGGTTGGTGGTTGATTTTGTTGAGCCACCCGATTTTTATGGCTAATGATGTTTTAAAACGAACCTATCCCACGACTACTCCTGGACGGATTCCGGCGCACTTTTTGCCAGTGGAATTTGGTAAGCCAGTAGCGGCCGGCATTCGTTCGGCGTTTTTTAAAGTGCGTATTCCGATATGGAAGATTCCGGTAGCGGCTTAAATGTAGTCGGGCACTATGATTCTAAAATTAGCATAACCGGTGAGCACTTAGATGTATACGATAGTGTCGGATTGCGGATTAACGGACAATTATACGCGCCTCAAAAAACCAATTTTTATGATGGTGCGATCACTTTTTATTAGTAATTACTATGGGTCCTGGCCAATGGCGGCTCGGTGGATGTGGAATTTTTTAGCTTAAATTATCCATCTGCAAATCGTAAACTATCAATCCATTACCAATCTGCTCAAGAACGCGAAGAGGAGCAAAAGAAAAACAAAGGAGCAAGCGAGGAGGGGGTAAGGGTGAAGGGCAAAGTAAAGGACCGGAGAAAAATAGTGTTTTTAGTAAATTCCCGCGGGGCGAGCCATAAAGCGCTACCGTGGGTGCTTTGGCCGGTGGCCAGAAAAAAGGAGCTGCACCTATAAATAAGCCAAGACCAAAATAATACCCGTCCGACGTCCGCCACAACGTCTGCCGAAGATTCCGGCGGCCCTGAACAAATGGAAGAAATTGTTTCTGGCGGCGGAACACAAATAGACAGGAGCGTTCCCACTACCTTCCAACAATCTGCGGAGTTGGTAGGGGAATATTTAGATAAAAATTCTTCCGCGGTCGTCAATACTCAAGTTCGCGGCGAGTTGCTTTCGGCTTTTAAATCCGGAAATGTTTCCAGCTTAAGCCAGGAGGCTCGGACGGCATTGCACGGATCGTTAAGTACCAGTATTAGCACTCAGACTGGACCGGCCGCCGCGCCATTAAAGGCGGCTCTCCGACGATAACTCGCCCAAGCTCCAGTTTCGGTAGATGTAAATGTTCAGGCACGAACTTCTGGTAATAGTTCCGGACAAGCAGCGGCTACTACTGTAACAGGATCAGGCACGTCCGCCGCTCCCACCTCAAGCGCGCCGCTGACTAGGCGGCAGAATTTAGAGATTATTGGAGAGCATGTCTATAAAAATTCCGGATTAATCGCAAATGTAAAAGTTCGAGGAGATGTTTTGGAAGCCCTGGGTACAGGCAATACTCAGCATTTAAATACTGAAGCCCAGACGGCTTTAAACCAGACTATTAAGATTTTAGCTGACGGTTCACCAAATACGCCGCCAGCTATCGTTGCCGCCGCTCAGGCAATTGAGTCTTCTCCGATCCAATGAAGAAGCTCCTGGCGTTCAACCGGAGGAAACTCCTTCTGTTACTGAAACCTGTTTCTCCACCTTTTACACCACCAGCTTCATCTGCCATTCCTGAGGCACAAGCTATCTCCCAAGTCTGAGGCCGGCCAGCCCCAGGAGGCCCCGGTACCTCCAGAGAGCAACAGCCCGATCAACCGCCCCAGCGATCAAGCCTGCCGCCGCTCGGTAGTGTCCCGGAAGCAATTCTGCAAGTTGTGCCAGACGCCGCTAAATATGCGCCTTTGTTGGCCAAAATTCGGGAAGCTGATTTAGGTGGTCAAAGTCCTATGGGCAAAGGCGATAAGGCTTTTCAACTAGCTAAGGAAGTGGCCACGCTTGCAGGGCGAGGCGATATTGTAGATGGAATTAGTAAAGCCCAACAGGTCAAAGATCAAATTAGTTCATTAAAAGAGGATGGTAAGCGTGTTACCACTGAAGAAGACTTAGAAGCGGGGGGAGGGGGCGAGAGCGTAGGACGATTAGATGTCTCTGGGGAGGCTACGTTGGCGCGGAACTTGCAACGAGTTCAAAAAACATTACGAGTAGCCGAAGAAGTAGCCAAGCTCACTGGACAGAAAGGTATTACAGTGTTGCTCAGGAATTGCAAGAAGTCGCCGGAGGTAAAAAAAGGAACCCGGACAAGAAGGTGCGGGTGATAATTTTGTTGGTAATCGTGCGGCAGATAAAATGCGGAATTTGGAAAGCTCTCCCGCGGCACAGAAATTATTGGTGGTGCCGCAAAAAACCTGTCTAGTTCAGCGGCAGCAGGAATAGGCGGGGCCGCATCTGCCGCTTTATCTGGAGAAAAACCATTAGGGATAGTCCAAAATGGTCTGAGCTGGTATGTTCTTGATATTGCTATCGGATCTTTAATTACACCTTGGTCACCGTTGGCGTTAATTTATTTAAATATTCATTATATTGCCTCTGCTTTCGGTAGTAAATGGTTTCGTAAGCCTACTTTATGGCAGCGTATTACTATATTGGTCGCCGATGTGGTTTATGTTTTTGCTGTACTTTTATCAATCATATTATTAGGAGTTATAGTGTGTAATAGCTCTATTTCTAGTCGTGTTATAGCCGTCACAACTCAACAGGGAGCTTGGGCTAAATTAACCGGAGCTATTACTGGAAGTAGCGATATCTGTTCACCTTTCACTGCTTTAAATCTCTCAAGTTATATTGGAGGGGGATCGTCCACATCTTTAGCGACACCTTCCGCCCCCGTCGGCGCCGGGGCATCCAGTTGTCAGCCGCCGGCCAGCGGGCCGGCTACGATTCAGGCCTTGAGCAGCTCTTGTTTTGGTTCCAATGCCGGCGCGGCAGCCGACGTGGCCATGCATGAAAGTGGCGGGATTGCGGCTCAGCCGAGCACGGTGGATATCTGCACGCTCGATGGCAGCGTCGTCTCGTTTGGGTTATTCCAAATTAACATCAGCGCCAATCCCATTGGTAACCTAAAATGCCCCAGCGCCTTTAACCAAATGTTTACGGCTCAAAATAAAAACTGCAAGGTCACTAATCAGGCGTTGTACCAGCAGTGCGTGGCCGCAGCCGAAAATCCGGCTGCCAACATAGCGGAAGCCTGTCAGCTGTCCAGCAACGGTACCAACTGGGGGCCCTGGGCGAACACAGCAAAGGCCTGTGGATTTTAAAATTTCTAATTAATCTTTACCTGTATGAAATCACATAAATTCCTAATAATCACCGTTATCACCCTCCTGCTCCTGTTTAGTCTCTATTTTGTGTTCCGGCAAATTTCCGCGCCGGGCGGGGGACAGACGGCGAGCTCGACGCCGCAGATAAGTATCCCCACGGCCAACGGCCAAATTCAGATATCCGATATTACCCAGCATCCGGTCGAGCAGGTCACAGATACCGTAGTTTTTGCGCGTACTAACCAGTACGAAATTGCTTATTTTCCCAATGAGCAGTCGTTTACCATAACCATTTCGGCCGAACCGGTCGAGCAAGCTCGCCAAGCGGCAGAACAGGCCTTTTTAGATAAGCTCCAGATTACCGAAGGCCAGGCCTGCCAGCTGAATGTGACTTTAGCGGTTTTAGGAGGGATAGATGAAAATTTAGCCGGCAAAAACTACGGTCTGAGTTTTTGCTCAAATGGCATCTCTTTTCCGCAAGAGTAAGGTCGTCGTATTAAACTTGAACTGATTTTGTGCTATAATAACTACGCAATTAATTTTTGATAAAAACAAAAAATGAACAAAAAAGCCATTGCAATATTAGGAGCGATTTTTCTTTTGATCGTCGGCACTTTAGGATTTTTAATATACGCCAAATACCATAAATCAGGTACTCCGGCGGCGGTTACGACTACAGCCAGTTCTACCACCGTAGCCATTAGCCCTACTCCGGCGCCCACCCCCACGGGGCCTCCCTTTGTCCAGCTGACCCAGACCCAGGTAGTTTCGCCGGTGCTGTTTTATAACGGCGGCTCGATGACGTATTTTGATAACAGCGGCAATCTTTACCAGGCCGATATCAACACCAGTACGCCGCTGCAGCTGGTAAATGTAAAAAGTATAGATATTACTCCTAAAAGCGGGATCACTAAAATATATTGGCCGCCCCAAGGCAATAGCTACTTTATTGCCGAATCTAAAACCAGCACCTCTACCGTATGGAGTACGTTCAATAATAGCACGGGAGTCTATACCGGCCTGCCGCCCCAAGTAATTTCTTTTGATTGGGCGCCGAGCGGCACCCAAATCTATTTTGTCTGGCTCCAAAACGGCCAAGCCACGCTGAACATTGCCAATCCCGACACTACGAATTACAAGGAGATTACCAATTTAGACGATACCGATGACAGTATTCATGTTTCTCCCGACGGTAAAAACATTTTGTTTTATCATAGCCAAAACAGCGGCGACACCAATAATATAAATATGGTCGACGTTGGCGGCACTAAATGGCAGACTGTGGTCAGTACCGGCTACAACTACGGCGTGCTCTGGAGTCCGGACAGTCAAAAGTTCTTGTTCGCCAAAAAAGATTTGGCTACGGGGAATTATCAGTTGTGGGTTTATAATTTTAGCACCGGAGCAGTTCAAAATTTGGGTTTTTATACCACGGTAGATAAAGCCGTTTGGGGTAACGATAGTCAAACCGTTTACGCTGCTGTGCCGGTCACTGGGGTTCCGGGCGAAGGACTAACTACCGACACCTTCTATAAAATCAACATTAATGATTTTAGCAAAGAAACCTACCAACCCTCTTCCAGCCAAAATATAGACGGCCAGGATTTGTTCTTAAGTACCGACGGCACTAAACTATTTTTCCAAAACGCCCAGGATGGGTATTTGTACTACGTAGATGTGAGTAACTAGAAATAGGTCCTATAGGACCTATAGGACCTATTTTATGGCTAAGAATCAAACCATTTTTGTTTGTTCCAATTGCGGACACCAGACCCCTCGCTGGCAGGGGAAGTGTTCGAATTGCGGGGAGTGGAATACGCTGGTGGAGCAAAAAGTTGTGGCTTCGCCGGGGAAGCGGGGAGCGGGAGTAGCTACGGCCGCTCAACCGGTGGCGTTGGGCGGGGTCGACGCGGCCGAACGGCAACGATTTGCTACCGGTATTGGTGAGTTTGATGATGTTATTGGCGGCGGGATTGTGCCGGGAAGCTTAGTTTTGCTCGGCGGCGATCCGGGAATCGGAAAATCTACGCTGGCTTTGCAGCTGTCTATGCGTTTGGCTGACGGCGAGGTTTTGTATGTTTCGGGCGAGGAATCGGTCCATCAAATTAAATATCGCGCCAATCGGATTAACCCAAAACACAATCTCCAGGTGCTGGCCGAGACAGATCTAGAGTCGATTTTAGCCACGGCAGAGGCCCAACAACCCAAGTTGGTCATAATAGATTCTGTCCAGACTATGTACGCTGAGCAAGCCAGCGGCCTGGCCGGCGGAGTGGCGCAGGTGACGTATTCTGTTCAGCGGATAATGCGTTTGGCTAAACAGCTCCATGTTTCTTTTATTATCATCGGCCATGTAACTAAAGAAGGGTATTTAGCTGGCCCAAAAACCCTGGAACACATGGTGGATACGGTTTTATATTTGGAAGGGGAGCGTTTTGCCAGCTTCCGGATATTACGCTGTGTCAAAAACCGGTTTGGAACTACCAACGAGGTGGGGGTGTTTGAAATGCAAGGCCAGGGCCTGATTGAGGTCAAAAATCCGTCGCAATTATTTTTGGGGGAGGACGCCATAAAAGCCAGCGGGAATGTGATAACTTCCGTGGTAGAGGGCAGCCGCGCGTTGCTTTTGGAGATTCAGGCTTTAACATCTGTAACCAACTTTGGCTATCCCAAACGCACTACTGCCGGTTTTGATGCCAACCGCCTCCAACTTTTAACCGCGATTATTTCCAAGCGCGCCGGCATAAATTTAAGCAATCAGGATATTTATATTAACGTCGTCGGCGGTATAAAAATTACCGAACCCAGCGCGGATCTGGCGGTAGCTCTGGCCATTGTCTCCAGCATGAAAGATATAGTTTTGGACGGTACGGTGGTAATTGGCGAGCTTGGTCTGTCCGGTGAGGTCCGCTACGTACCTCATTTAGAAAAAAGAATCAAAGAAGCCCAAAAGTTAGGCTTTAAAAGAATAATTTGCCCGGCGACAAAACTAACTACAAAATTTGCCGGAGCAGAGATTGTAGCAGTAAAGACACTGGCGCAGGCAATTTTGAGCATATAAAAAGGAGCCGATCAGATTGTGGTTTCTGGGTTTCCTATCCCCAAATTCCAAAATCCAATCGACCCCACTCGACTACCGGGAAAATATTCTCCCATAAACATCGTCACCGGTAGAACTTGGAGTAATCTTAAGCTGAGATTATAGGTCTTTGGCTGTTAGGGAAACAACCTCGGCTCGGCGTGGGAGTACCGAAAATCTCACTTAAAACAACTCACAAAGTCAACAAATTGGGCAGCTTGACTAGCTGGAATCACTGTCACATCGGACTGGCGAAAGCGCCAGAAACGAAGTTGGTTATTCTCATTGACTGGGCGGCCGGAAATTCGGCCGTCTTCGCCGATTTCAGTTACTCTTGCAGGAACTCTGCTCGGCATAAAATAAACAATGGAACCTTTCGTAATTTCTTGCTCTACTTTTTTTCCCATTTCTACTTTCTACCTCTGTGTTTTTTCTATACTTCTCAATCAAGACCCCTGTATTTCCCCCGTTTATATTTAAACGCATATTAGCACAGATAGAGCTATTTGTCTACAATAAAAAAAGCCGCAGGGAGTTCAGTTCCTGCGGCCCGCTTTGAAGCTAGGTGTCGACCGACGACCTACGCTTTAAGCGAAAGCGTGATGGGGGAGGTTAAACTCATTCGTGGTGCTACTGAAAATCCGCCGAGCAGGGCGAAAAGAACCGCGAATGCTTTTAGGCCGGATGTATGTTCGTAATGGGTTCTCCTTCAAATAAATCAACGAACAACGTAGGCTGATGAAAAATATATTCATCAGCGAATTCCTCCATAGATGGAGAATCATTTGCCGCACTTCGTGCGACTCTGAGGAATTCCATTCGGGGTCGACGTGGGTGATCCCGATGTTTGAGTTGCTCCTCGACGAAATCGTCGAGAAAAAATTCTGCAGTTTCTTCAGAGTCGCACTCTCCAGGTTTCCGCCGCCCTTGCTCCTCAAGGCTCGTACACAACTTCCGGGCACGAGCAGTTTGGGTAAATGCCTTCCACGCTTTTCCCGCGATCTCGTTGGGAACCTCGTCCGGGTAATGCATTGCGTAAAGAAGAAGGGATTCGGCGAACAATTCTGGGTTCGCCAACACGAAACCTCGGGCTTCTTGATCGCCCATATAGCTCCTCATCATCGCTAAAGTCATATATTTCCACCTTGTGATTAAATTTAGAAGAACAAAGAATATACAGCATCCTTTGTTTTCTTGCTCAAAGAATACCATAATTTGGCGATTCTGTAAAGTTTGTAAATTTAGAATTAAGTGCTTATTTAAAGCAATTATTCAAAATGAACCACTTTTCCTTCAATTTTTGCGGCTAAAGATGGATATTGTTTTAAACTTGGGTCTTTTTTTAGGATTTTTAAAGCCTCTTCCCGGGCTGGTTGAATTAGCGAAATGTAGGATGGATTAAAGTATTTAAAGTTCCAGCCGGACTGCTGGGCGCCGTAAAGCTCGCCAAAGCCGCGCTGTTTCAGGTCGAGCTCGGCCAGGGCAAAACCATCTTGGGTTTTAGTAAAGGCGGTGAGCCGTTCTAAAACTTCTGGGTTTTGATTTTCGGAAAACAACAAACAATAGCTCTGGTATTCAGCCCGTCCGACCCGGCCGCGGAATTGGTGGAGCTGGGCCAAGCCGAAGCGCTCGGCGCCTTCTATAAGCATCACGCTGGCATTGGGGACATCTACCCCAACTTCTACCACAGACGTCGAAACTAAAATTTGGATAGTGTTGGCTAGAAAATCGGCCATAACTTGTTCTTTGTCCTTGCCCTTCATTTTGCCGTGCAGTAACCCAATTTTAAAATGCGGAAAAATTTTCTGCAAAGCTTCAAATTCGGCTTTGGCCGATTTGACCTCTAGCAGTTCGCTTTCTTCAATTAGCGGAGTTACCACAAATATTTGACGACCTTCGCTCACCTGCTTTTTTATAAATTCATAAGCCGCGACTCGGCCATTTTTTTGCACAAAGCGCGTAATAATTGGCTTGCGGCCGGCCGGTTTGGATTTAATTTGACTAATGTCGAGTTCTCCATAATATGCTAATTGCAGCGTCCTGGGTATAGGAGTTGCAGTTAAAGAGAGAAGATGAGGAACCTTCCCTTTGTTTTTAATAAGCTTGGCGCGCTGTTCTACTCCAAAACGATGTTGCTCATCTACAATTGTTAAGGCCAGGTTTTTAAAGCTGACCCTTTCAGCCAGGAGCGCGTGCGTGCCGATAAATATTCCCGGCATGCCCTCGGCAATTAATTTTTGCAGCTTGTTTTTTTTAATTTCTTCCCCATTCAAACAAGCATAATTATTAGTCAATAACCCATGGCCCAGCAAGTCGCGGCCGCGATTTTTAGGTACCACGTTTATAAAAGTTTGGTAGTGCTGGTTGGCTAAGATTTCAGTCGGGGCTAAAAAAGCGACTTGCAAATTTTGAGCGGCTGTTTCCAGCGCCGCGGTCAGCGCGACTAAGGTTTTGCCGCTGCCAACGTCTCCTTCTACCAATCTATTCATCGGCGTCGATTTTTCCAGATCCTGAAGAATATCCCAAGCGGCTCTTTTTTGTCCGGGGGTCAATGGAAAGGGTAAACTGGCCAGAAAGTCTTTAACAAGGTCCTGGTTAAAGGGGATTTGATAGCTCTGCCTTCGTGCCAGCTCCAATTTATATTTTTGCGCCAATAGTTGGTTTAAAAAAATTTCCTCAAAGGCTAAACGTTTTTTGGCCAGTTCTGCTTCTTCATGGGTGGCCGGGAAGTGGCTGCTGCGGACCGTTTGTTCCAGAGTAGGTAAGTGCTGATTTTTGATAATTTCTAAGGGGAAGTCATCAGACAGTTCTTTTGACAGCTCTAAAATACTGGCTATTAAGTTACGGAATGTTCTGCGGTAAATCTTTTCCGTCAGATGGTACATGGGAACGAGCCGCGCCGTGTGGACGGAAAAATTGGAGACCTCTTCGTAGATAGGATTGGCTAGTTGTAATTTGAGATTGTAGTATTCCGGGGTTCCCGATAAGAAAATTTCTTGGCCTTTGCGCAGTGTCTTTGCCAAATACGGCTGATTAAACCAAATCACTTTCATCGATCCGGTCTCGTCCGAAACTACAGCTTCGGCCATGGAAAGATGTGAACGAAAAGATGTCCGGCTGGAAATATCTAAAATTTTGACCCGCAAGCTGCAGCGCTCGCCGGCCACAGCTTGTGTAATCGTAGTCAGCTTACTAAAGTCAAGATAGCGATAGGGAAAATATAAAAGCAAATCTCGGAGGGTAAATATTCCGAGTTTTTTTAAAGCCGCGGCGAGCGGCTTGGTCTTTGAGAGTTCGGTAATTGAAGAGTTTATATCCATGCCTTTTTGATAGTTTGGCACATCCTGTATTTTCTGGTGTCTCCAAGAGGAGTTGAACCTCTATCACAGCCTTCGGAGGGCCGTACTCTATCCATTGAGCTATGGAGACATGAGAAAACGCGGGCTGCGCTCCCGCCTGCTCGGCGGGCCGCCGAAAAGGCGGTTATCCAGTTGAGCTATGAGGACAGCAAAAGCCGGCAGACAACTAAAATTTAAGCCGGTGGCTGATCCTTTGAGCAAACGTTTCCTGGGTGCTATGGTGTTCGGGTAAGTACGGTAACAAATACTCCCGGACATCTTCCGGGTCTTGGCCGGCTAATTCTAAAATGAGCATGTTGTTCATGTAGGTAGTGGTTTCTATATTCAATGTGCGGTGATGGTCGTTATGGACAATCCAAAAGTGTTTGATTTGTTTAAACGGGTAAAAAATAGTCCCATACCAAATGCCGCGGTGGGTTAATTCAATCGTGACCATAGCCGGGCGATGAAAAGAAAAAAGGATGATAAAAATTCCCAAAATCCCCGTCGTGATTGCCGCGAACAGATCACTTTGCAGAACGAAAAATGCTATTATTAAAATAATAATGGCAATTACCGTTACATACCAGCCAATATTTTTATGATAGTATTGGAATTCAGGCGCCTGCCAGGTTATAGTTTTGTGGACCGTGGGCATAAAAATAAGTTAGCTAAATATCCCAATACACAAATTTTCCCTAAAGGAAAATTGGCAAACCAACTGCTAGTAATAACTAAGCTGTTCCTTGCGGGGCCCCCGATCCGCCCGAGACGGATTGGGGAAAGGGGCAACAATCCGAACGTAATGGAGTCGCGTCCGACGCGGACGGAATGGAGTGAGGATTGATTATTTCCTTTTCAGGGCCCCCAATTTTCCATCCCTAGAAAAAAATCATAGGGAAAATTGGGGAAAGGGGCAACAATCCGAACGTAATGGAGTCGCGTCCGACGCGGACGGAATGGAGTGAGGATTGATTGACCCGTGGCGGAGAGGGAGGGATTCGAACCCTCGGTTCGCCTCATCGGCGAACAACAGTTTTCAAGACTGTCCGATTAAACCACTCTCGCACCTCTCCAGGATCATTTGCGGTTTTTCCGCCTCCGCTGCTAAAAAATTAAATGATAGCTACGGCGGATCCGCCTATAAGTTATTTTATTTTGAGGCGGACAAGACCAGCGCACTAGACCACTATGCGACCTCTCCAAAAACCTTGTCAGTTTTTCCGCCTCCGCTCACTTTGATTTTAAAAGAGGGTCCCGCCCTATAGAATTTATTATACCATTTCTTTTTAAAATATACAAAAACGACCCCGCTCTAGAAAGGGTCGTTTTTGAATTGTTACATTCCGCCTTGACTGATTTTTGTTTCATCTTAACCGACTGTGGCGGATCCGTTACCTTACTGGCAACGGACAGGAATAATATCCTGAGTTTAGGTTGTTCACGGATCACGGATACCAAAGATTGCACGGATAGGGTACAGTCTATCTGGTTTATCCAATCCGTGTATCCGTGTAATCCGTGATCCGTGAATAACCTAGTCTCAAAATACTAAGGTACAAATTGTGGCGCGGGGTTTTCAAAAATTACTGACCCGACCGGTTGCGGTTGGTCGTCATTGGGCGGCGTCGCGCTGGCATTATCCGGAGTTTGCGAGGCTTCTCCGGCATTTGGATTAATAGTTTGCGTTTGGATACCACTCGCCGTGGATACTGGCGACGGGGCGGGCGAAATAGTTACCGGCGTTGCGGTGGAACTGCTGGCGCTTGTAGCCGTAGGAATATTACTGAGCGAAGGGTAAATACTGACCTGTAAGGCCATTAAAACATTGTTTTGCAGAGCTCCAACTACCGTGGCCTGTTCGCCAACCAGAGAGCTTAAGTCGGGCGGGGTGGTGGTGTCTTCATTTAGAACAGAAGTATTAGCCGAAAGGAAAAATTGAGTTTTCTCTATGGTCAGAGAATTTTGATTAGCCTGAGTAATAGTGCCGGAGACTGTCACCGAATTGGGGTTTTGCGTTAAGTTGGTCAAGTTTTCGTCCCTATCGATAGTCGCCACTTCCATAATCCTTTCAATTTCATTAACTTGAGTGGCCGTACTCTGAGCGCTGGCCAGAGCCGTTTGGGTAGCGGGGCTGGATGAGCCGCTCTGGGTTTTAACCTGCGCTGCCAAAACCTGTTGCTGTTGGGTCAGGCTTTGTAAAGAAGCCAGCAGCGGGGGATTATTGCCCTGTAATGAGTTGGTTGATGCGGCATCTTTGACCACGCTGACAGCGGCCGCGGTTTGGTCGGAGACCTCATTGACTGCGGCGGCGACCTGCGCGGGGTTTGTATCCGGACTGTTAATGACTTGCTCAGCCTCGTTTAACCGCTCCTGGGCAATTGCTAATTGCAAATTGGCCCGGGCAGCCGGATTTGTCGTTAAAGCGACTTGAATTTTTTGCGCCTCTTTCTTTAAGGAAAATAAAACTTGTCCCGGTAAAGAGACTGACGCGGCATAGGCTGTTCCGGCCAGACCGGCTATGAGCAACATTAAGGCTACGCTAATGTTCAAAGCGCGGGAAAAATGCAGCCAGGTAAACCACATTCCGGTTCTGATTTTAGCCGCCGCGTATTTGCGCTGCATCAGAGGACGCGGCACCGGGTTGGTGGGGATGGAAGCTATTTGGGAACTGATGGTTAAAAGACCCCGCAATTCTGCTTCATGGCCGGGCCATTGCGAAACTATCTGGTCAATACTGTGGCCAGCTTTTAATTGCGCGAGTGCCTGATCGAAAATGTCTTCGAGTTGACGTACCATGTTGAGATTATCTACGAAATTATTTTTTACTACGATGCTAAATTGTATTGCCTTTAATTAACTCTTGCAGTTTTTGAATGGCTCGGTGCTGGATTACGCGAATGGCGCCTTCGGTTTTGTCGAGGATCGCCGCAATTTCCGGATTATCTAGATTTTCCAAAAATTTGAGTTTAATCACCAATTGCTGTTCGTCAGTCAGTTGTTTGAGGTATTTAAGAAATATTTTTTGCTGCTCCTGAAGACTTAAGACATCTATAATATTGCTTTCGTACTCCAGAGTGTTTTCAACCTCATCTAAGGCGATGATCATCTTTTTCTCACGGTAGTAGTCTATTACCGTATTTCGCGCAATTTGGTAAAGCCAGCCTTCAAACGAGCTGTTGTTGGATACTGAACTAATCTTGGCAAAAGCTTTTACAAAAACGTCTTCGGTTAAATCTTCCGCCACTTCTTTGTGGCCGACACGATAGAAAATGAACCGGTAGATTTTCTTAAAATACCAATCATACAGCTCAGCCAGCGAGTCCTGCTGGCCGGCCTTGGCCTTGGTAATCAAAGATTCTAAAATATCCTTGAATTCCGAAGGATTTTGCGAACTAAAAGTATAGACGGGATTTATTTCCATTTGTTACAAATTACAACAGTTTTTAGGTTAAAAGTCCAGTTGGTAGGGTTTCAATCGCTCTAAATGTATTTTATCATAGTTCCGGCTCAAAACAGATTTGGCATGGTGTCAATCCTATTACAAGCGTTTGCGGGTGTTTATAACGCAGGCGAGCTGCCCTTGTTTATACCAAATAAGATAAATTGTTGACTAAAACTCTCGACGGCGGACTCAGAAATTGCTATACTCTCCATACCTAAATCTTAAACCACGCGAAAATTTTGGGAAATCAAAATAAAAACCCTCAAAATTTTGGGAAATTTATTTTTTTGTCCGTCAATAGACGGGAGATTTTTAGCGTGCCGTACATTTTATTCTAAGCAGAAAAAATGTTTAAATCTCAAAAAAAGAAATTTGCAATTTTTGTAAATCAAAAAACAGCTGTCCCCGCCACAGTGGGGATGAAGACGCCGGCATTCTCGTTCTCTTACATCAAAGGACGTCCAACTTTGATGAAAGGATTGTTGGCTTTGGTTATGGTTGGACTAAGCTTTGCTCCCTTTGGGCTGTTGCAAAAGACAGTATTTAAGGAAACTCCGACCATCTCGATAGTCAGCGCTTCGGGAGACAGCGATGTAGATGTCTGGTGGCCGACTGACGGCGCCGTAGTTTCCGGCACCCAGCCGTTTAAGGCTATGCTTACTGACCTGTCCATTGACCAATACACCATGTACTGGCAGGTGGATGGCGGCCAATTAAATTTGATGCCTGATAACTTTACGAACTCTCCCCACAAGGAAGCTTCGGTAGATTTAAGCGGTTGGACCTGGCATGGCAGCGGGCCATATACCATTGGATTTGTAGCCAAAGATACGAGCGGCCAAACCATCGCTCAAAAAACTTTGGTCATTAATATCAATTCCGGGACTTCGTCTTCAAGCCAACAACCAGCCCCGGCAGCCGCTTCGGCTTCACCGGCGGTGGCCTTGATCTCTGATGTTACCACAACGGCCACGGCTCAGCCTGCGGTTGCAGAGAGCGGGTCTGAAACAGCTACCAACGCGGCCAGTCAACCTACTCCTACGCCCACGCCATTGGGGAATAGTAAGCTGGATGTCTGGTGGCCGACTGACGGCGCCGTAGTTTCCGGCACCCAGCCTTTTAAAGTGGTACTGGAAAATGCGGACGTAAACGATTATACCGCGTTTTGGCAGGTGGATAATGGTGATATCAATAGCATGCCAACGAATACCACAGATAGTCCGCACAAAGAGGCTTCGGTGGGAGTATCTAAATGGAATTGGAACGGAAGCGGAGTATACCGTTACATTCATTGCCCGGAACAGCATGGGCATAGAAGTTGGAGTCAGTTCCGTTAAAATTTATGTGCAAAGTTCCGGAGGGGATTCCCAGACCGTAACACCTGCGGCTGCGAGCGTTTCGGCTGCGCCAAATGTTTCGGCAGTCCCGGCCGCCGCCCAAAGCAATTCTGGCGATATGTTTGCTGGGCCGCGCTGTATGTTAATCCCAATTCTGCCGCTGCGCAGCAAGTTAATACTTGGGCTGCCAGCGATCCCAGCGACGCGGAGCTGATGAAAAAAGTTGCCGAAGGCGCCGAAACTGAATGGTTTGGAGATTGGAACAGCGACGTCCAATCCGACGCCAATAACACTGTTACCACTATTAACGATCAAGGCGACTTGCCCGTGCTTGTAGCTTACAATTTACCTGACCGCGATTGCGGAGGATATTCATCGGGCGGGGCTAATTCTCCGGATGAATATGATCTTGGATTCGTCAGTTGGCCGCGGGTATTGGTCACCGGAAAGCCGTGGTAATTTTAGAACCCGACGGAATAGCGCTGACCGATTGTTTATCATCTTCAGACTTGCAGACTCGGTACGGGTTACTGAAAGACGCGGTCTCAGTGTTTAAGGCCAATGGGCAGGCGGTTTATATTGACGCCGGCCATCCTGATTGGATAGATGCTTCCGATATGGCCAATCGCTTAGAGCAAGCCGGGATAAGCCAGGCTGATGGTTTTGCCTTGAACATTTCTAACTTTTATACGACCCAGGATAATATTAGTTATGGGCAGGCGATATCGAGTTTGGTCGGCGGAAAACATTTTGTCATCGATACCGGCCGGAATGGAAATGGCCCGGCGCCTGATGATGCCTGGTGCAACCCTTCCGGACGGGCATTAGGCCAATTACCCACAGTCAACACCGGTAATCCTTTGGTTGACGCTTACTTGTGGGTCAAAGGTCCCGGCGGCAGCGACGGCACCTGCAACGGCGGCCCCAGCGCCGGCACCTTCTGGGCCTCGTACGCCCTGAGCTTAGCCCGCGGCGCGAGCTGGTGAACGGGGAAGTAAGTAGTGGGTAGGCTACGGAAAATTATACTAACTGTACTAATTATTCTCCGCCAAAGGCGAATCTGCCTCTGGCATGATAAGTACCCTAAATAATGTCCAAAACCCAATTTGGGAATTTCTAAATTAGACATTTGTGCTTATTTAGAATAATTTATCCCCCGCCTACCAATTACTCACTACCAACTACCCCCCGCCTACCTATACCCCTTCCTCTCCCAAAGCCAATAATATCCAAACAACTCTCTAAAGGCATTGGCGATTACCGCTATTTTTGCTCCGGTTTGTTTGCCGGTTTTGCGGGGAAAGTGATGGACGCCGATTTCGGCAATTTTAAAACCGTTTTTTTGGGCTTTGACCAGCAACTCGGTAGAAATCAGGGCTCCGCTGCTTTGCAGCGTAAAATGCTCAAACAATTCGCGGCGGACTATTTTAAACGCGCAATCAATATCGCGGACGTTTTTTAGTCCAAATAAATTTTTGACCAGCGTTCCCCAGGCCCAGGCGTTGAATTTGCGGAAGAGCGGATCAGCGCGTTGAATGCGGTAGCCGGCAATAATATCAAAGTGGGGCATCAGTGGCAACAGCCGCTGGATTTCGGTCACGTCGAACTGGCCGTCGCTGTCGGTAAAAAATATCCAATCCAGAGTAGCAGCCTGGAAACCGGTATTGACTGCGGCCCCATACCCCAGGTTTTTGGAATGGTTAATCAGCTTGAGTCGGGGATTATCGCGCCGCAGCTCAGCCACGATTGTGGCCGTAGCGTCAGTACTGCCATCATTCACCACTATAATTTCGTAACTGCCGGCCACGCGTTCTAGCACCTCGGTTAAACGATAGATTACTTCGGGCAAATTGGTTCCCTCATTGTAGGCCGGTAAAAAGGCCGAGATATTTGGCCGATACCCGCTGGGAAACGGATAGCTTGCGCTGGCAGTTTGGCGTCCGGAAAATATATCTGGATTAAATGCTAATTCAGAATTTTCGGAAAAAGTCAGGTATGATTTTTTGGGGTCTAGCATAAGGTCCTTTCCATTAGTTAGGGGGAGGGATTTCCTAATCCCTCTTTTTTCTAATATCTCAATTTATATTCATAGACATTCAAATCATCGGAAAAATTTTGGGAAGCTAGAAGCTGAAAATGATCGTCAAAATATTGTTTTATATCTTGCTCATACCCTTGGTTATAACTGAGAATGATGTAGGCATTTTGATAGCTGCTCTCCAGGGAATTGGCTTCACTAACTAAACCTTGTTCGGTAAAAGGCGGCAGGGACCGGTTGGCCAGTTGGTCCCACTCCGGCGCGGTAATTAGCAGGGCCGGTTAGTTTATAGTAGTATTCAATGGGGTAGATAGTGAATGGCGCAGACACTACTATGGCGTCTTGCGCTGTCGCGTGAGCGTTAAGATAATCAGTAGCCCCTTCATAATTTTCTTTAATCGGGCTGCTGGCGCTGACCCCTTGATACCAAAGCGTGGCAACCATGCCGGCTACAAATAAGACTTTTAATGTCGTGGCTAACTGAGGCGGGTAGGTCGAGAAGATCCAGGTAATAAATAAATAGAGCGCGGGGATAGTAAAAATGAGATAGCGGGTCACAGTAGAGCGGCCGCCAGGTCACGCTCACCACAAAGGCCAGAAGAATCGGCAGGAACGCGGCCAGAAAAAAATAAACTGTATCCGGTGATATTTTTCGGGTTTTGCTTAAGGTTAAGAATCCCAGCAGGACGGAAAGCGGCCACAGCGACACAATAATGGTGTTGAGGTGGTCATTTTGGAAACCAAAAAAGAATTCGGAAAAGCTGTTAAATAAATCTACGGTTGAAGGCCTGTCCAAGGCCGGCGAACTGCCGCCATTAATGCCGCTTAAGTGAGGGCCCTGAACTTTAAAGACCAGCCAGACCCAGGGGGCAAAGGCAATCGCCAGGACTACGGCCAGCGTGGTGAGTTTTAAAAACGTGCCTTTGGGGAACAAATCAGAACGTAAAAAAAAGAAAATCGCCTGAGTCAGTAAGACGAAGAAAAAGAAATAATGAGTGTAAATGCCAACCAGCGAACTCAGGCTGTAGCCGACCCAGGCTCCCGGCGTCCGTTTTTTATAGAGCGACAAAAAGTAATATTGGTTGACTACGGCCACCAAGGTCATTAAGCTGTACATCTTAATCTCATTGCCGTACCAATTTAAGAAGGGTGATACCGCTACCAGGATAGCCGCGAACAGGCCGGCTGGCCGGCCATAGGCCAGTTTGCCCAAAGCGTACATGGCCGGAATAGTGGCTAAGAAAAATATCAGCGACATGATCCGGGCCGAGGCTACGCCGTTGCCAAACTCCCACTGCCAAAAGTGGAGCATGGTGTTATAGAGTGGAACATGGACGTCGTCCGCCACAATCTGCAGGGCCCGGACAAAACCCGGGCTGCTTTGCCACAGGCTCTGGGCTTCATCCAACCGCAGGCTTTGGTGGGAAAATAAAAATACGGAAGCCAAAACAACCCCCAGCATTAAGCCGCCTAAAATTAAAATTGTCGAAAGAGCAGTACTTTTACTTTTTGCGCGCGCCTTCGGCTCAGTAAAATTTATCGGTTGGGGAAGCGCGGCTGTCGTTGTTGCCATAGTCTAAGGGTTAGGATAAAAGGGGTATGGGGCTGTGAGTCAGCTGATTAGCTGCATAGCTCTCATTGCAGTGTTTGACGTGATGCGGCGCGCGTCATGACAGGGTAATTGGCCGGAATTAAGTCGGCTTCCGGTAATTGCTGGGTTTTGGCGGCTGCTGTTTCCGGCCTGGCTCCCATGGGCGAGGCGGCTATAATAAAGGGATAAAATATTGCAGCGTTAAAGAGAGCCCAAGAAAGGTTGGCAATAACCGCAGCGCTGACTCCCTCGCGTAAAACAGCTACTCCCACGCCGACCACCAGCAGCACAAAGTACAGCATATGAGGAGTAACCAAGTATAAAAAATTTCCGCTTAATTGCTGCTTGGAAGTCACATTAAAAGTACTTTTTTTGCCGGTCAGCACAGCCCAGAGTGCCTGAATCTGTAAAGAAAAAGATCCCATAGAAAACGACAGCGCGCGGAAGGTGTACGAAGCGTTGCTGGACAGCCAGAGGGTCACGATATTCATAAAAATATAAGGTAAGAACACCGCGGCCAGGGCCATTGTTGAAACGTTCACCGGAACTTTCCCCGTGAAGAAAAAGATAATCGGCAGAAGCGCGTTCATCAGCACAATCAAGCCGGAAAAGTAGTAACTGGAAGAAGCCAGATATTGAATTCTCTGAGCCAGGGTCAAGCCTTTTTGGAAAAAAGGATTATATTTAAACATTACTTCCAAGCTGCCGCGGGCCCAGCGGAATTGTTGTTTGTAATAGGAACTGAAATCTTCCGGCGCCAAGCCTTCGGCTAAAACTTCGGGCACGTAGACCGACTTCCAACCTTTTTTATGGATGAACAGAGAAGTTAAAAAATCTTCGGCGATATTGGTTTCACACATCCCCCCGACGTCTGCCAGAGCCTGGCGGTTGAGCACCATATTGGTGCCGCACATGAAGGTGGCGTTTAATCTATTTTTTCCTTTACAAATAGCGCCAAAAAATAATTCCTGCTGTTCCCAAGCGCCGCCGGTGATTTCGTTATACCTAAAATTTTTATAATATTGTGGGGATTGCACAAAAGCCATGCGGCGATCGGTAAAGTATGGAACGGTTTTTTAAAAAGTCCGGATGAGGCGCCTGGTCCGCATCAAATATCGCCACCAGCGGGCTGTGGGTCAGGGCGAGGGCGTGATTAATATTGCCGGCTTTGGCTCCCTGGTTGGTGGTGCGGGTAATGCAGCCTATGCCCAGTTGCCGGGCAAATTCCTGAATTTCTTGCCAGTTATCTTTTTTTGCGGCATACCCGTCGTTTAATAAATAAATGCGGGGCTTGGGGATAATTCATGTGCAAGGCAGCCAAAGCAGTTTGCCTGACAATTTCGACCGGCTCTCCGGCCACGGTAATAAACACGTCCACCACCGGCCGCAGAAGCGGATCAACGGGAAACGTCGAATTGGTGTTCCAAATTGTGTACAAGTATCCCAAGACCTGCCAAAGGTGAAAAACTTCCCCGGCCATCAATAAATAGAAGAGCGGCGCGTAGCCTTTTGGGAACCAAAAGGCCAACAGGAAAAAATAAACAATCGCCATAATGGCAGTCGTGGCTAAAAAGCGTTTGGCAATATTTGTTTGAAGAAAATCGGTTTGGGGATCGGAGATGTCCATAATTTAAAATCTAAATTGCAAATTGAAAAATATTAGTTTTTTTAATCTTCATTTAAGAATGAAGTCGGAGACGAACTGGGGGAGATTGACGGTGTTGGCTGGTACAAATTCGGCAGTTGATTGTTATAGAGCGCCATTCCGAACCAAGCCCAGTTGTCGTCGTAGTAACTCATTGCCTGTTTCCATGATTCTGTATCCGGGCTAAACAATGTTTCCAGTTTATTTTTATAAACGTTGGCGGCCTGGCTGGAGTCGGCATCAATAAAGTATCCGATCGTGCCGCCATACATGGCCGGCGCTTCCAGATCAGAAACAACGCTGCCATCATGGCCATAGGTCACGTCTAATTTTTGGTTAGCTTGCCACTGCTGGCCCAAAAAACCCATATCATCCAATAATTGAAGATCTTGTGAATCATGATTCCAGGCGTAGTCGAGGGCCAGACGGAAGGGAACGCGGAGAGCGTCGTATCCAAAATCGGTGGTGGTGGAAGCGTTGGATGAATTAGGGGCTTCCAACTGCCCGGTTTGGCGGTCGAGAGCCACCCAATCCGGCGGGATATTAGCGCTGGTAGTTTTATCGAGCGGGTAGGCCATGCTTTGCTGAATAATACTGTAGGAGCTTTGCACCAGCGCGTTCCAGTCGTGGGCGGAGTCAACTTGGGCGAAAATTCGGTAACTGTAGGGAGCTAAATAGGAGGGGTCGATTAAAACCGTTGTCGATGAATTTTTTTCCAGATTATCGGCCACCAAATAGGGGACGTTGTTGACGGCCACAACTTCGTCAGCCCAAATATCACTTATAATATTTTTGGCCGCCGCCGCGTAACTGGGGTCTTGCCAGCGGCTGGAGGCAAACAACAAAGCCAGGGCGATATCGCTATCGGCATCGGCCGCGGAATTTTGGCCGTTTTGGTCGGTTAAAATACCGGTAGTGCCATCGCTCCGGGTGCCATAGAGCCAGGCGAATAAGTGGTCGTTGGTATGCTGGAGATTGGCCTGAGTCCAGCTCCAGGTTTTATCGAACGTCGGCTTATCATTTTCCCAGACGGCCCGCAGCATGGTATAGCTCTGGCCTTCTGAGGTGGTAATATTGTTGCTCTGTTTGTCTATGGTTCGGCCGGTAGTGGCATCCCAGTAGACGTTTTTGTACACGCCCCACAGCGCCTGGAGCATAAATGGGGGAGAAAATATTACGGGTTGCTCGCTCTTTTTGCTGTTGCGATAGGCTACTGAGGCAAAAATTACAATGGCCAACAAAATCAGAAAAGCGCCAAATATTTTTATTTTCATGAACGCTTTGGCGGTTAATTTTCAAATGAGTATGCTCTCGATTCGGAAGTGGTACGGTTTTTGCGCAAGAGGTTTTTTACCCGCTTGTAGTTGTAGAGAAGCAGGCCGCTGAGGAGCAAAAGGAAAGCCAAAAGATTAAGCTCCAGCGTAGCGAGAGGGCTCAAAAAATTGTTTACGTAGGGGGAATAAGTCAGGAGCGGTTCCCATAAGCTCAAGAGCGGTACAAAAACATTTTGTGTTGCGGCCGAGACGACTGTTTGGGTAACAGTTTTGGGCAGGGAAAAATTAAAGGCCAGTTGGGCGTTTTTAGGAGTGGTCCGGGCGGGAGTGATGGGCACGGAAGGGACAGATTCCACGGTGGGGCCGGAGTCGGCATGGGTGGGTCTGCGGCTACAACAGAAGTATTAGGGTCACTGAGCAAGCTTTGGGTGGTAATGATTTGGGGCATGCTTAATCCGGTCGGAGTGGGCGTAGGGTTTACTGCGGCTTGAGCCGTAGAATCCGGTGTTTGGTCTTGGGAAGTCTGGGTAGCTCCCGAATCTGAACCCGCGGGCTGGCTGGCTCCGGTGATAGTTAGGGTGGTAGATGTAGCTGGCAGCGTAGTTAATTGAGCCGGCACGGCGCTGATATCGGCGACTGTAATGGCATTTTTCTCGGTTTGAGCGGCGCTATAATTGTGCGAGCTTTTTTTAGGTTGCTCATACTTTGGGTTCTTGGTTTTGGCCAAGACTGGGGAGCTCATACAAAAAAGCGCCAGGCATATTCCGGTTACAATAATCTGAGAAAATCTTTTGTATTTAAGAGTACGCATAGATTTTTAAAGGCAAGGAACCTGAAACCATACTGTTCATGCTAATTGACGTCAATAAATCACCCTACTTACAACTTTTGCCCGTTTCTAAGCATAAAAAAACCCGCTTGCGGACGAGCCGCAAGCGGGTTTGTTACAAAGAATATTTATAATCTATTTCCCCAAATTTTCCCAGAGGGAAAATTCGTAAACCAAGTACTAGTAATAACTAAGTTGTTGCCAATTGGGGTCCCCGAGCCGCCCGAGGCGGATTAGGGAAAGGGGCAACAATCCGAACGAAGCGGAGTCCGCCCGAGGCGGATGAAGCGCAGTGAGGATTGATTGACCCGTGGCGGAGAGGGGGGATTCGAACCCCCGAAAGCTTTTGACAGCTTTACCGGTTTAGCAAACCAGCGCACTAGGCCTCTATGCGACCTCTCCAGATGAAACTTTATGAACTTCCTTACTATTTTATCGAAAATAAGGGATTTGGTCAATGAGCGGTTAATTGTTTATAATATACTAAGTGTAAATAATCCATCCTTATGTGGAATGCAGATAAAAATTTATCAGAAGAAGAACGCGAGGTTATGCGCGAGTATGAATATCTTTACTTCATGTACAACCCTGGCTTTCGGGCAATGTGGCGGGATAATTTTAAAGAATACTTTAACGGAACATTTGACGAGAGATATTGGGAGCAGAGGGAGTGAGAACATGAGAAAGAAGTACTTCATCAAATCGAATATAACATGCGGAGTGACCCTGAATATGCGAGCCGAATGGCGGAAATGCCAATTATAGAGGAAACGTTATTGGGTGACCCGAATGAATCATATATTGCTGGAAGCCGTTGGTTTGAACGGGAACAGATGTTAAAAGAAATTGAAAATAAAGGTAGAAGCAGAATCGTTTGATACCGCCAATAATTTTCGATGAAGGACCGATCGCATTGGGTTTATCTTGTCCCTTGCTTCATTACAACGTTGTTTGGAGTCCTTGCGCCGACTTCAAGAAAAACCCAGGCTATACACGTGCAGCCTTTTATTGATCAAGCGCTTCTTATTCAAACTGCTCTTATTGAAAATTTAGAGGCCATTAATAGTCAATTCCCAACCCGAGTCTTCCTATATTTGAAATAATAAATTATTTCAGAATATTTTTTTCTCCCAAACTTTCACAATTGTGAAAGTTTGGGAGAAAAAGCACATCGTATTAAAAGACGTCCCGGCTTTTCATGTAGGCCGTGGCCTTTTTTTCGTCTGCAATATCTAAGCGGCAGGCTTCAATAAGTGTCACAAACTTGGATATCCCGAATTTTTCAGTAAGTATTTGGATTTCTATTCTGGGGTCGAATGGAAATAACCACACGGTACGCTGCAAGTGGTAAAAGTTCAGTTTTTTAAGTTTGTTACGGAACAGGTCTGCGCTTGTGCGATAATCATGGGTGGGGATATCGGCCACAATTACCCACCATTTATGGTCCCATGATTTAGAGTGCTTGATAAATCTGATGTCATTTTTAAGAGCACTTAATTTATTTTTCCCGGCGGAGGTGAGGTGAATTTTCCAATCGGTGCCATCTTTGTGAAATTTGATAAGACCTGTGTCTTTCAAATAATAAAAAGTTCGGGTGGTTTTTTCTTTTATAGCTTTTGGATCCAATCGTTTATACTTTGGCTTTTTTAGAAGGAACTCCTGAACTGCAAGCAATACATTAGGAGCAACTACTGTTAAAGTGACAATACCAGCCACAGCAATAGTAGCAAGTGCCACTTCCGAGATTCGCGTTAAACATGCTACTTGCTCCGAAGATAAAGTAAAAGAATTCTGGGGTTCGGGTATCGTGGCACGAATATTCAATGTTTTATTTTTTTTGGATACAGTACGCATATATGTATACTCATTTCCTAAACATTACATTTGTAAAAGATTGGGAAAGCAAAAGTGAAATAAGACGCTGTGGGGTGAAAGTGTGGGGGCCGAAACAACTAATCTTTTGCAATCGCCAAGCACCAGACTTGCTTTGCTCCGTTGCGTTTTAATACTTTTGCTGCGGCGGTCAGGGTGCTGCCGGTGGTGGTGACATCGTCGACGAGGATGATGTTGTTGCTTTTAATAAGGTTGGGCGACACTGGTCTGTGCGGCTGATTAAACAAAAGCCGGCGCCAGAGCGGTGCAACGCCGTGGGCTGCGGTAAAAGCATCTTGGACATTTAAAATCCGCTGGGCGCGTTTTAAATCTTTTTGGGGTTTGGTGAATTTTTTTCTGCTCAGGGCGTGGACTACCGGCAAGCCCAGCTCTTTGCTTATACTTTGACAGATAATCTCAGTTTGATTAAAACCGCGTTTGCGCTGTTTGCGCGGGTGGAGGGGTAGAGGCACGAGGATAAAGCTTTTGTCGACAAGCGGGGGATGAATGATTAAATGCCGGGCGGCCATTTGTCCAAGTGCGGTAAAGATACCCGGCAGATTGCGGTACTTGCCCCCAATAATTGCTTGCCTGACCGGCTCATGGTGGTAATTCAAAATGCACACCAGCCTATCTACTCCAAAGGGATGGCGGCAGCCGGGGTGAGTCAAGCCCGCAATCGCTGGTTTTTGACAGATCATGCAATATTGCGCCTCTGCTCGCTCGAGTCTCGCGGCACAATCAGCGCAGATAAACTCTCCTTCGCTTTCGCAAAAGATGCAGATGATAGGAAATAAGATGTCTAGTACGTACCGCCCAGCGTCTAAAGCCAGCGGTTTAATAAAATTTCGATAAATGTCCGATAAAAACATTAAAGATAGTTTAATAGCTAAACTATCCTATCATATCGGGCCTCAAGAAAATTTAAATTTTATCTCAACAAAAAAACAGGCCACTCGGGCCTGTTTTTTTGGAGTTTTTAAGCCGTGACCAGCTGTCGTTCAGCTTTTACGACTGTGAACATGATCTTATCTTTTTTAACATCCGCCGTGACCAGTGAGCCTTCCTTGGCCGCGCCGGAGATAATCTTTTCAGCCAGTGGATCTTCCAGCAAGTTCTGAATATTCTTGCGGATAAACCGCGCGCCCTGGTTGGGGTCAAAGCTTTTATCGGAAATAAAATCTAGGACTTTAGGCGTCACTTTCAGCTGGACTTGCTGTTTCAGCAGCCGTTGCTGCAGCTCCAGAATTTGCAATTGAGTAATTTTTTTCAGCTCCTGCATGCCGAGCGGGCGGTAGACCACGATTTTGTCTATGCGGTTTAAAAATTCCGGACGGAATTGGTGCTTTAAGGTTTCCATGACACCTTCTTTAATTTTTTCGTATTCCTGCTCCAGTTTTTTAGTTTGGTCGATTTCTGCGTCACGTTCGGCAAAACCAATTTTAGCCGCTTGATTAGTCAATTCCTGCATCCCCAGATTGGAGGTCATAATAATAATCGTATTGCGGAAGTTAACGCGCTTGCCGGACGCGTCGGTCAGCTGTCCGTCTTCCAGGATTTGGAGCAAAATATTAAAGACGTCGGGGTTAGCCTTCTCAATTTCATCGAACAGAATTACAGCGTACGGCTTGCGGCGAACCGCTTCGGTCAGCCGGCCGCCTTCTTCGTAGCCAACGTATCCGGCCGGAGCACCGATTAAACGGGAAACATTGTGCCGCTCCATAAACTCGGACATGTCAACCCGGATTAAAGCATCTTCGTCTTCAAAGACTTCCGAAGCCAGAATTTTTGCCGTTTCTGTTTTACCCACTCCGGTCGGACCGAGGAAAATGAACGAGCCCAGCGGGCGGCGCGGATCGGTAATTCCGGCCCGGCTGCGGCGAATGGATTTGGCGACTTCTTCCACCGCTTCATTTTGCCCAATGATTTTGGCCTTTAAGGTCTTTTCTAAATTAACCAAACGGCCGATTTCCGTTTTGGCCAGTTTGGCCAAAGGAATTTTGGTCATCATTGAAACGGTGTGGGCGATATCTTCCGAACCGATAATATGAGTCGGAGTTTGGCTCTCGACCTGCAAACCTTTACTGAGTTCGTTTTTCTGGCGCATCAATTTTTCTTCCTGTGCCCGCAAATGCAGGGCGGTCGTAAAATCTTGGGCCAACACCGCCTTGGTTTTTTCTTCTTCCAGCGCGCTTAAATCGTTTTCGATTTTTTTGGTAGTCCGGAGTAATTTACTGTTGGAATTAATGCTGCGCAGGAAAGCCGCAGTTTCATCTATTAAATCTACCGCTTTGTCGGGCAAGAAACGGTCCTGAATATAGCGGGAAGAAAGTTCAACCGCGGATTTTATGGCTTCGTCGGTAATCGTAACGTTATGATGTTTCTCGTAGTTGGGTTTAATACCTTTTAAAATTTCGATAGCTTCTTCCTGCGAAGGTTCATCGACTAAAATTGGCTGGAAGCGTCGTTCTAAAGCGGCATCGGTTTCGATATGCTTTTTATATTCCGAAAGCGTAGTCGCGCCAATCGCCCGCAGTTCGCCCCGGGCCAGGGCAGGTTTTAAAATATTAGCCGCGTCCAAAGAACCGGTGGTAGCACCAGCGCCGACCATGGTGTGCAACTCATCTATAAACAGAATAATATTTTTGTTATCTTTGACTTCTTCGATAATTTGTTTTAAGCGGTTTTCAAATTCACCGCGGAACATGGAGCCGGCTACAATCAAAGCTAAATCCAGGCTTAAGATGCGTTTGTCGAGCAGGGAGTCGGGGACTTCGCGTTTGGAAATTGCCAAAGCCAAACCTTCGACAATGGCAGTTTTCCCCACTCCCGCTTCGCCAATTAAGATGGGATTGTTTTTAGTGCGGCGGTTTAAAATACTAATTAAGCGTTCTATTTCATGTTTACGGCCAATGACCGGGTCAACCAAGCCATCTTTGGCCTTTTTGGTGATATCGGTAGTAAAGTATTCCAGTAAGCTTTGCTTTTTACCGTCCATGCGCTGGGCGCCAGGCGGCAGGTTTTCCATTTGCGGCTGGCCGGCTCCGGCGGGGGAGTCGGGCATTTCCGGGAACTTAGAGATATTTTCAAAGACCGAAATTAAATTTTGCTCAAGTTCGTAGGTATCAATCCCCAATTTAGCCAAAATTACTTTGGCTTTGTTTTGGCCACTAGCCAATAATCCGTAGAGAAAATGTTCAGTACCAATGAATTGGTAACCGTATTGGCTGGCAACAATGGCGGATTTTTCAATAACCGACTTGAGATTCTCCGAAAGAACCGGTTTCCAGTTAGTAATTTTGTTATTAGCGTTCACTAAAATTAGCTCCTGTTTAACAATTTCCGGAGTAAGTTTGGTTTTAGTTAGAATTTCGGCCGCAAACGAGCTTTTTTCCGATATTACCCCATAGAGTAAGTGTTCGGTTCCAATATGGTCATGATGAAGCTCTTCAGAGACCAATTGGGCCATAATTAAGGCATTCTTTGCCCTAGACGATAATCGCTCCAGAATATAAGTAAAGTTAGTCATAAGGTCCTTTGGTTCAAATCAACGAAGGTTTGGCTTTCGCAGTTTTGATGTTTAAGTTTTTTAAAGTCCCGCGTTCATCCATTGTAAGTGACGTCAGGCGTACAAATTGCTTAATTTGTACTATAATTATACCATAATATGCTAAGTATAGCAGGATTAGCAGTCGTGTCAAGAGAGTGCTAAAAGATTGCTCGAATCTACGAATAACTGCGAATCTACAAATCTAGTGTACCCCATTCGTAGATTCGATTTATTTCCGCCATCACCTATAAATTACAATATCATCCCAAAGTTTGTTTCAAATCCATGCCTTGGAAAAGACCCGAAAAAACTAAAGAACCTGACAACTCTGAGAAGGCTTACGAATATGCCGTGTTTTTACTGTCGTTGCACTTGCGAACGGTGGGTGAAGTTTTGGATAAAATGTCGAAGCGGGGTTACACTCAAGCCGTGATTGCGCAGGTAATTGACCGATTGAAAGACCAAAAATACCTAGATGATCAGCGTTACGCCGAAATATTTTTAGAAAATTTAAAACTTTATAAAAGCTTTGGCTATTATGGGATCAAGAAAAAATTTTTAGAAAAGAAGCTGCCGCCAGAAATAGTCGAAGCGTTATTATCCGAGGGCCTGTCGATATCGGAAGAGTTAAAAATCGCGCGGCGGCTGCTGAAAAAAGAGGGTTATGCTGTTAAAGAACCGTCAACAGCAGATAACGAGGTGCAGTATATGACCTACGACGACGCGGACAAAAATAAACAAAAACAAAAAATGGCCCAAAGGCTAAAGTCGCGCGGGTTTCGGAGTGAGGTAATTTCGAAATTATTATTTTAGATTTTTTTTGTTTCAGCTTAAAATCAGCGCAGTCTCAGATGCAGTGTCATATCCGCGGTTTAGAGATTCATTTCCCGCAACCTTTTAATGCGGTCCTCAATCGGCGGGTGGGTGTTAAAGAGGCCAGCCAGCCAGCCTCTGGCGCCATGCGGTTTACTGGGATCATCGGAAGTGGCGTAGGCCCGGTCTTCGTGGAAGGGATTGACTATATACAAGTGGGCGGTGGCATTGTTGGCCTCGGCCAGGGGCGTAGAATTGTTGCTGATTTTTTCCAGCGCGCTGGCTAAGCCTTCCGGGTAGCGCGTCAGCAGCGCGCCGCTGGCGTCAGCCAGGTATTCGCGCTGGCGGGAGACGGCCAGTTTAATCAGGGTAGCGATAATTGGGGACAGCAAGGCTAATAGCAATCCGATGGCCAGTAAGATTATGCCGAGACCGCGCCGTTGTTGTTATTGCCGCGGCGTTGGCCTATGCCGCCAAACAGGCTGGCGCGCAAAAATACATTGGCCAAAAGGGTAACGGTTCCCACCAGCACGACTACCAATGCATGAGCCGGATATCATAATTCCCAATATGAGAAAGTTCGTGGGCGGTGACGCCTTCTAATTCAGTTTTGTCCAGTCTTTGCAAAATACCGGAGGTATAACAAATGACCGCATGTTTCGGATCGCGGCCGGTGGCAAAGGCGTTGGGCGCGGGGTCGTTGATGATATAAATTTTTGGCGTGGGAATTCCGGCTGTAATGCAAAGATTTTCTACTATGTTATAAAGTTGGGGATTATTTTGACGCTCGACCGGTTGGGCTTTTGAGACCGCCAAAGTCACCGAGTCGGCAAAAAAATAGGAAAATAAAGCCCCAAACAAACTAAAGAAAACCGCAAAATAGAGAATATCCGGACTTTGAAAGTAGACCGCAAATAAATACCCCAAGAGGCTAATCACGATCAAAAAGCTGAATATTAAAATCCAGCTTTCGGTTTTGTTTTTTTGAATGTATTGATAGGTTGTGGGCATATTTAAATATAAGTCCTATAGGACCTATGAGCCCTATTTAAAATTGCACTTTTACCGGCTGTGCCTCCGGCCCGCTTTCGTCTATGCCAAAAGAATTGGCGTTTGGTAAACCCAAACATGCCGGCAAATAAATTGCCTGGGAATTGCTGGATTTTCGTATTGTAGTCGCGGGCGGTGCTGTTGTAAAAGCGGCGCGCGGCCTGGATTTTATCTTCGGTGTCCGTCAGTTCGCCCTGCAACTGAATAAAGTTTTGGTTGGCCTTTAAGTCCGGATAGGCTTCGGCACCGCAAACAAGCTTTTTAAGGTACCAGACAATGCGTTTTCTTTGGCCAGCTTATCATCTAAACCCGTGGCTGACATCGCAGCCGTGCGGGCCTGGGTGACTTTTTCGAATACGCCGGATTCGTGGGCAGCGTAGCCTTTGACTGTTTCTACCAAATTAGGTATTAAATCGTACCGGCGCTTTAACTGGACGTCGATATCGCTCCAGGCTTCGTCGACCTGGTTTTTGGAACGGACAATGCCATTAAAGGCAATATTACAATAATTGCTAAAATAATTACTATATATAACGCAATCATAGGATTAAACTTTAATAATTTCGTCTTTAGTATAACACTTTTCTATATTTTCAGCTATTATTTGCAGTATTCCCAGGCTGGGACACAAACTTAATTCTGCCCGCCTGGAAATAATGGATATTTAGATTCCCGACTATAATACAAAGAATTTTGGGTCTTTATTCCAGCGAGTCAGAAATGATTTGATCTGGAGTATTTTCCAGTCAAGAGAATATACTGAAAGTAAACGCCGCACCGTGAGTTGTTAAGGATTAATGGTGTTTAATGGTTTTCCAGATTTCTCTCTTAGCCTCGTTCATCTGTTTGGCAAATTCGTTGTCTGAAAGCGCGAGGGAAATATCGTCCAGCTCTTTTTGCGTCCGTCCTGGGGCAAGATATTGTGTCCAGTTTTCCAATGTTTTTAATTTTTCATAAGGCGTGAGGTAAATTTCGTATTTTTTCTTCTGCTTGCCTTGGTTATCGGTGTATGTGGTAGGGTAGGCGCACTGTCGATGGAAATTCAGGTAGGTATTAAAGTGGCTTGTATACCATTGGTTAATAGCCGGAGCAAACTTTTTAGGAATGTAGCTGTAACCATTCCACTTGCGGATAATCTTGTTCTTGGTTTCGGCCAGCCCGTTGTCGTTGCTATGTCTGCTTCTGGATTTGGTTTGTTTGACTATTAAGCGTTCCAGCAAGTCCGCTACCTGATAGTTAATGTATTCGCTGCTATTGTCGGAATGGAAGTTTAAAATTTTAAAGGGAAATTCGGTTAAGGCTTTCTCCAGGGCCGGTATTAAAAAGTATTCGCTGATACCCTCCACGCAAACTACGATTTCCCATTGGGTGACTTCATCAACCAGGTTAATATGGTATACGCCTTTCTGCTTGTCCAAATCCCCCTGATGCACGGAATCTACCCGTAAATAGCCTGGTTTGCCGTAGGGCTGGGGTTTCCTGCGTTCCCCGATGGGAACCGTAACGGGATCGTTTTTAGTGTAAGTCAAAGCTTTACCGATATACCTGTCAGTACCACGCAGATTGTAAATGTGGCCTAAAGAAATATTTTGCAGGCGGACAAACTTTTCATCCTTAAACAAATTAAACATCCGCTTAAAAATGTTTTGTAAAGCCTGCCCAGTCGGCCGTCTGTGGAGATTGTCGGTTTCAGCCAAAGTTTCAATGTCGGCTTCGGTGTAAACTTTGGTAAAAATATTCCTTTTGCCCCAATCGGAAGACACGGTTAATTTTAATTGTCCCTTATCACGCTTCCTGCCCAACAGTTTTTAATCTGAATCTTGGAATAGCCGGTAATCTTCGCCAGGTAGTTAATGGTAATTCCTTTTTCCTTTTTTCCCAGCTTAAAGTATGTAATCTGGTTAGTTTGTTTGGCTATCCAGTCATAGACCTCCTGTTTACCCTGGGCCTGGAGCTGTAAGTGGCTGCTGCCCTTTAAAAAATCCTCCATTTGATTTATGCTAACTGCACATGAGTCGTTCATGGTGATGGTCATAACTCACAGTGTAGCGACTCGTGTTTTTAATGCCCAGCCTGTTCTATGTCCGAATTTCAGTATCTTTCCCATTGGAAACAGGGAGAGCCCTCAGTATCCTTTTGTATTGTAAAATACTATCGGTATTTTTTTGATCCTATTTATGGTATAATTAAAGCAAACAGGTCATCAGCTGAAACAAAAACAATGAACTATTTGGAAAACCTGCGCAACGCGGTTAATGCCTATGTAGACGCAAAGGAGCGGCGGAAGTTGGAATACAAGGTCAGGAATATTGTAACTGAGCGGAAGGAATTGGAGCACTGGACCGATACAGAGCTGCAGCTGGCCACGCAAGCGTTCCGGCAAGACTTACAAAAAGGCAAGCGCCTGGACACGTTGACTGTCCCGGCTTTTGCGGTAGTCAACGAAGTAGCGCGCCGGCTGCTCGGACAGTCGCCATACGAGGTCCAGATCTTAGGCGGCTTGGTTATTCATAGTGGTAAAGTGGCCGAAATGAAAGCGGGCGAAGGTAAAACCTTAACCGAAACCATGCCGGTTTATTTAAACGCGCTGGCCGGTTACGGAGTGCACTTAATTACAACCAACGACTATTTAGCCGAACGCGATGCCAAGTGGATGGGGAAGCTGTACAATTTTTTGGGTTTGACGGTCGGGTACGTGACCTCGACCATGAAAAATGAGGAGCGCCGCAAAGCCTATGCCTGCGATATTACTTACGTGACCAACCAAGAAATTGGCTTCGACTTTTTGCGGGATAACTTAGTTTATTCCCGGAGCGACCGAGTCTTGCGGCCTGAGCACCCGCTGTTTTTTGGCATTGTTGATGAAATTGACAGCATCCTCATAGATGAATCGCGCACCCCGCTGATTATTGCCGAGCCGACCAAAGACGAACGTAATTTGTATGATCAGTTTACCGAAGTCGCTTCGCTGCTTGAGGAAAATAAAGATTACACTGTTGATTACAAAAATAAATACGTGGCCATGACCAACGAAGGGTTGGATCGGGTGGAGCAAATCCTGGGCGCGCCGCTCTTTTCCAAAGACAACCCGATGTACGTATTTTACTTAGACGTCTGTTTAAAAGCCAAAGTTGTTTTTGAACGCGACCGGGATTATATTATTACCAAAGGCGGCGTAGAAATTGTAGATGAATTTACCGGCCGGGTCTTGCCGGGCCGGCGATTTACCGACGGCGTCCACCAGGCAATTGAGGCCAAGGAAAAGGTTAAAGTTAAAGGTTCGGACCGGACCGCGGCTACGATCACTTTCCAGAATTTTTTCCCCATCTACGAAAAACTTTCCGGCATGAGCGGTACGGTTATGGACGCCCGTAAAGAATTTAATGAAGTCTATAATTTAGACGTCATTCAAATTCCGACCAACAAACCCGTAATTCGTGTAGACCATAACGATTTGTTTTTCAAAACCCAAAAAGGCAAATTTGAGGGAATGGTCAAGAAAATTCACCAGATAACCAAACAAGGGCAGCCCTTATTGATTGGAGCGCGCAATGTTGAAATTGCTCACACGATCGCCGAAATTTTAGAAAAAGAAAATCTGCCGTTCCAATTGTTGACCGCTTCCGATAACCGGGCCGAAGCCGAAAAGATCGCTAAAGCCGGCCAGGAAGGCTTAATTACAGTCGCAACCAACATGGCCGGCCGGGGGACCGATATCTTGCTCGGCCAAGGCGTGGAGGACTTGGGGGGCCTGTTTGTACTGGGCACCGAACGGCACGAATCGCGGCGGATTGACGGCCAGCTTATTGGCCGGGCCGGCCGGCAGGGAGAGCCGGGAGAATCTCAGTTTCTGATCTCGATGGAAGACGAAATTATTCAGTTGTTTGCCAGCGAGAAAATAATCGATGTCATGGAAGAGTACGATATTCCCGAAGATGAGTATATTTCCGGTAAAGGCTTGGATGAGGCTTTTAAGCGGGCCCAGGATTTTATCGAGAGTAAAAATTATGACAGCCGCATTTATTTGTATAAATACGATCGCGTAGTTAATTATCAGCGCGACCAGTTGTATAAATTGCGCGACCGCTTGCTGGGCAACGAACCGGCGTTCCGGCAATTTTTGCAGGATACGACTGGCGAGGTGGTGCGGTCGATTTTTGAACTTAAAGATTCCAATATCATCAAGAGTGAATTAAAGACTATCTTCAATATTGATGTGACCGAAAAAGAAATGGCCGAAGTGCTCCGGGCAAAAAATCCGGAGTACCACCAAGAGGTTGTCAGACACTTTATAGATTACCTCACCAAAGCCGAGCAGCCCTTGGTGCAGCGACCGGAAATCTACGATGCTGCTCAGAAGCTGATTTTAGAAATAATTGATAATAATTGGGGAACGCATTTGGAATTAATGGATATTTTAAAAGAAGAGGCCAACTTGTTTTCTTACGCTTCGGTAGACCCGCTTATAGATTTTATCAAAGACGGTAATGAGCTGTTTCAACACATGGGCACCGAAATTCAGCGGCAATTTTTGAAGGCGATATTTTTCTATATAAGCCAACAATAGAATTGAATCTACGAATGGGGTAGACTAGATTTGTAGATTCGCAGTTATTCGTAGATTCGATTCTATTGTTTGCTTCTCCTTGCGTTTCTGCTATAATTCCCTCATGCTTACGCGTGAGGAAGTTGTTAAAATTGCGCAATTGGCGCGGATTGCCTTGACCGCCGACGAAGTCGAAAAGTTCCAAAAAGAACTTTCGGCTGTTTTGGAATATGTTGACGAGTTAAAAAAAGTTGACACCGAAGGTTTAGAAGAAGTTACTCAGGTTACGGGGCTGATTAACGTCCAGCGCGACGATAAACCTCTCGTTGCCACCAACCGTGAATTGATACTTTCTCAGGCCCCGGAAATTAAAGACGGGTTTTACAAGGTGAAAGCCATTTTATAACTTTCAGTTAAGGAAAGTCGAGTATGGAATTAAAGTATTTGGAATTAACTGAACTTCGCGAGCTGCTGGACGGCAAGAAAATTTCGTCAGTCGAACTGGCGGAGGATATTTTATCGCGCATTGGGGAGCAAGACCAAAAGTATAATAGCTATTTGACCGTGACCACAGACGCGGCGCTGGCCCGGCGCGGGAGGCCGATGCTATGATCAGCACTCCCGGCGAGAATGCTTTTTTGTGCGGCATCCCTTACGCGGCCAAAGATTTGTTTTGCACCCAAGGTATCCGGACTACTGCATCGAGCAAGATTTTAGATCATTACTTGCCGCCGTACGATTCGACGGTTATTTCTAAGCTTAAGGAACAAAAATCGGTTTTGCTGGGCAAAACCAATTTGGACGAATTTGCGCACGGTTCATCTACGGAAACTTCGGCGTACGGGCCCTCCCACAATCCGTGGGATGTTACCAGAATTCCCGGAGGTTCTTCCGGCGGTTGGACCGCCGCGGTCGGTGCCGGCTTGGCCCCGTGGGCTTTAGCCACGGAAACCGGTGGCAGTATTCGCCAGCCGGCATCGCTGTGCGGGCTCAGCGGCTGGAAGCCTACGTATGGCCGCGTGAGTCGCTATGGCGTTATTTCGATGGCTTCCTCTCTGGACAGTATGGGCGCGGTGGCGCACTCGGTAAAAGACTTAGCCCACGTGGCCGAAATCATGTCTGGCCGTGACCTAAAAGATGCTACTACCGGCCATGGCGAAGTACCGCCTTATGTTCAACATCTATCTGCCAGCGTCAAAGGTTTAAGAATTGGCATTCCAAAAGAATATTTTATAGAAGGGTTGCAGGATGGTATTCGACAAGGCGTGATGGATGCAGTACGGGAGTTGGAAAAAGCCGGAGCTATTATTACTGAGGTCAGTTTGCCCAATACTAAATTTGGATCGTTAGTCTACGCTATTGTCTGCCCGAGCGAAGTTAGTTCTAATTTAATGCGCTATGACGGGATTCGCTATGGCCACTCTACCAAAAATGCCAACAATCTTTTAGAAGTTTACGAAAAATCCCGCGCCGAAGGTTTTGGCAACGAAGCCAAAAGGAGAATATTGACCGGCACCTACGTTTTGTCCGCCGGCTATTACGACGCTTACTACAAAAAAGCGCAAAAGGTGCGCGGGCTGATTATCCGCGAATTCGAAGACGTCTTTAAACAAGTCGACGTCTTAATTTGCCCGTCCACGCCCAGCGTTGCTCCCAAAATCGGCAAAGCCAAAGAAGATCCGCTGTTTGGTTACATTTCCGACCAGCTCAACATTCCTTCCTCGCTCGCTGGCCTTCCTGCCGTATCTATTCCCTGCGGATTCATCAAGCCGGAAGACGGCGAAGCTACCGTAGATATGCCGGTCGGTATGCAGATTATCGGCAAGCAGTGGGATGAACAGACGGTATTTAATGCGGGTTACGCGTTTCAGCAATTGACAGATTGGCACAAGAAGCACCCGGTGGAATAAATCTCAAAACACAAAAAGTCAAAAGCTCAAATAAATTCCAAAAATTCAAAGATAAAACAATGGGTTTAAAATAACATTCTGAACTTAATAAAAGAACGTGATGCCTGATGAAAAGAAAAAACCTTATGATCTTGAAGAACGGACGTACCAATTTGCTTTAGATGTGGCTTTATATGTAAGAAGCTTCCAAAAACTATAATGAATATAGAGTGCATTAAGCAAGTTATCAGATCTTCGGGCTCGCCGGGAAGTAATTATATTGAGGCGAATGAGTCATTGGGGAAGAAAGATTTTCAGATGAAGATTAGAATATTGTCGAAAGGAATCAAAAGAGAGTGCTTACTGGTTGCGGCTGTTGGTCAATACAAAACGATGCAAATGTTTAAAGCGGAAGGTGTCAGTTTAATGAACAAAGCGGTTGAGTTAAAAAAGATGTTTTCCTCGATACTGAATAAGTAATTTGTTATTGACAATCCCGTCATTAATTGATAATTGTTGATTTATTTGGGATTTGTATATTGAGCATTGATATTGTATTATGAAAGTATTTCCGATTTCAACCGAATACCAGCCTGTGATTGGCTTTGAAATCCACGTCGAGCTTGCTACAAAGAGCAAAATGTTTTCTTCGGCGGTGAATAATCCGGACGAGAAGGTGCCGAACACGAATATTGACGAAGTCGTGACGGCCCAGCCCGGGACTTTGCCGGTGGCCAATAAAGAAGCTATTCGTTTGGCGGCTTTGGTGGGGTTGGCTTTGAATTGCGAGATAGATGAGTTTTCCAAGTTTGACCGCAAGCATTATTTTTATCCCGACCTGCCCAAAGGCTATCAAATTTCCCAATACGACCAACCGATATCTAAAAACGGTTTTCTCGATGTCAATATTGGCGGAAAAATAAAGCGCATCGGCATTACCCGGGCTCACTTCAGAAGAAGATGCCGGCAAAAATGTCCATCCTGAAGGTTTACCGTATTCGTTGGTTGATTATAATCGTGCCGGTTGCGCACTCCTAGAAATTGTAACTGAGCCGGATATTGAAAGCGGCGAAGAAGCGCGGTTATTTTTGCAGGAGTTGCGTAACATTATCCGCTACTTAGGCGCTTCGGATTGCGATATGGAAAAGGGGACTATGCGCTGCGAACCGAATATTTCGGTGCGCAAGCCCGGCGAGACTTCGCTGCCAAAATATAAAGTCGAAGTCAAAAACATCAATTCTTTTAAATTCGCGGAGTCGGCCATTAATTACGAATTGGCCCGGCAGACGGAAATCCTTAAAGAAGATAAAATTCCAAAACAGGTGACTATGGGCTGGAATGAAAAGTTGGGAGAGACCGTAGAGCAGCGGTCTAAGGAAGAAGCCAACGATTACCGCTATTTTCCGGAACCGGATTTACCGATTTTGCAGTTCAGTCAAGAATATTTAGACAAGCTTAGTTCTGAGTTACCGGAATTGCCGGCGCAAAAACGGGTGCGGTTTAAAGATGAATTTGGTTTGCCGGATGCCGACGTGGAAAATTTATTGAACTGGAAAGAATTGGCCTATTATTTTGAAGATGTGGTCAGTGAACTGCAGGAATGGGAAGAGCAAGACCCGTTACGTACGGTTAAAAGCGGGGCATTAATTAAGCCCGCGGCCAACTGGTGCTTGCAAGATTTTTCGGCGCTGCTCAACGCACAGGGGATAAACCCTATGGACAGCCACGTCACGCCGGAAAACATGGCGGAGTTGATTACGTTAGTCTACGAAAGCAAAATTTCCGGCAGCGCCGCCAAGCAGGTTTTTAAAGTTATGTTTGAAAAAGGCGGCGAGCCGCTTTCGATTGTGCAAGATTTAGGTCTGGCGCAGACTTCCGACGAAGGCGCAATTTTAGAAGCTATTAATAAGGTGATAGCGTCTAATCATAAAGCGGTGGAAGATTTTAGGAGCGGCCACGAAAAATCGTTTGGCTTCTTAGTCGGACAAGCGATGCGGGAACTCAAAGGTAAAGGCAATCCGCAAGTGATTAATAAGTTATTGAGGGATAAGCTGATGAAAAGCAAATAAAAAAAAGAACGCCGTCGATTCCAAAATATGGAACCGCGGCGTTTTGTAGTTAGACGAGAGGCCGACGAACAAAAGCGAGCCCCGCAAACCCTATTATCAATAAAATTGGGGTCGACGGTTCTGGGACTTGTGGGTTTTCGACCGTCACTGTAATGGGGTCGAATTCCGCCGGCTGGCCTGTTCCCTCGAGGGTGGAATAGTCTTGGCTTGTGACCAGGCTGTGGGAGACGGCCTGAAAGGTTAGTGACTGGCCGACGTCCAACGCATACAATGCGAGCACTGGACCGAGTGTGGGGCCGTTATGGAAGCCCCCCGTGGAACTAATGTAGGTCCCAGCTGGCCCACTGACCAACTCGAGGTCTGGCTCGAACGGGTTACTGGGATCGGCCGGGAATTCACCTAACCCATAGTGCGGGTCAGATGGGTTATCCGGGAAAATAGCGTAATCCCCAATGACCAACCATCCCCAGGTTTGGCCCGGAACATAGGTTCCGTCCGCGTTCGTGTTCACAATGTTGTACGTGTACAAAAACGTACCGTCATTTTGCGAAACCACGGTCGCAGTAGCGGTAAGCGGCGAGGCCTGCACAGTTAATGTCACTGTGAGGAAAAACAGCACAACAGTTATATTCAAACGCACGTGTGCACTCCTTAAATTTGTACTTCAAAAACTTTGGCTTAAGTCTAACATAAAAAGGCAAGTGCGTCAAGTATATAAGTCTTGTACAATGGAACATGATATCTCCTTACAAACAAAAAAAGGAACCTTGCAAAAAAACTGCAAGGTTCCAAGAGTCTTAGAGCTTCCCAAAAGAGCCAAGGATCTTAAGTGTCCAAGAACTCTTCCTCGCGGACAGCGGGGAAACGATAGCCGCCACGCCAGCCACCGGCCAGCCGACGGAGGTCGAACTTGCGCTTCCTGTCCCAGCGGTTGAGCACCGGTGCACACTGGTTGCCGTAGCCATCGAGGCAGACCGAATCCTCATCCAGTAGAACGAGCGGGTTTCCTACCTGCCGTTGGGCAAAGGTCTTGCCGATACCAGTGCCGTCGTCCACGTCGCCAGGTCGGTCGCCATTCGCCCTTATCCGCTGCCGCATTTTTTCAGTGGAGCCAGGGCCGGAATAAAGCACGATATGCCGACGCACCTTGCGTTTCAGTTTGGACTTGCCCGCCGTTATATTCCGATGGACGCCGCCCTTGAAATCGCAAGCCGTGATTCGATCCGGAAACGAAACGGCCGGGTCGAGTTCAATCCACCCCAAGTCTTCAACTTCTTCCTTGAGCGTGGATTCGGGCTGTTCTTCGACAGCTTCCACTTCTTCCGGCTTCGGGGGCCGAGCAGCGATTGAAAGCGCGGCAATCTCTGGAGCTAAACTCTCCAGCCGAGCCACGTCATCATCATCACCACCGGTAGCGAGTATGGCATCAATAACCGCATTTACAATCACGGTCATCTTTCCCCACCCACGTCGAAAATCACTCTTTTTTTGAGCCATAAATCCTCCTCGGTCTACTTTCTGCTTTTTTAGGAGCCTAAAGCCTACCGATGTTTTTCGGTTGTCATACGTGATACGTCACGCGCGGACAGGCCTCAACAATTGAGACGAGCAGTTTAACTACAAAAAAACAGCTTTTGTAACCAAACTGCCCATATCAAAATTTAACTTTTAATTATACCTGATTTTCTTACTCCTGTCAAGCTGTATGTCGCAAATAAAAAAAACCGACTTGCCGCAGATGCGACTAATCGGTTATTTGTGGTTAGGTTCTTTTATGGTCAGGTTTTTCAGGAGCGACCAAAGGGCCATAATCTATACCATAGGTAGCTGTTTCTTCGACGTTCGGCTCAATAGTTCGTAACGCAGGTGCAAGAGGTTTGATTTCGCGAATGCGAGGGGTCGCATTAGCCGCGCCGTAGCCTAGTTGTTCCAAAGTCTTTAAGTTTTTCATGCCAAAAAAGAGTCCTTTACTCGCTCTGGCGTTGCAATCGCAAGGCCGCCTTGGTCTTCTCGAGGCTCCCTGGGTAGGTTTACTGTCCCGGATAGTAACTGTGACTTGCTCAGCTGCCGTGCTTGCAGCCTCCTGGCTGGCAGCCAGAATCTATTTCAATTCGTTGGAATTTGGCATTACGCCTCCTTACCAGGAAGTATAGCCTATTCCAAAAACTTTACAACCAACTCGGTTGCTTTTTTGCCATCAGGCATCCAGTGGATTTCGGCGTTGCGTTTCCACCAGGTCAGTTGCCGTTTAGCGTAATGTTTGATTGCAAACGAGAGCTGCTGCAGCATTTGCTTCTCGCTCAATTTTTTTTGCAAGAACAGCGCCAGATATTTATATTCTAACCCAAAAGCTTCCAGCCGCTTCCATGACAGTCCCTGGCGATGCAGTCTGCGGACCTCATCAATCATGCCGCTTTTTATTCTTTGACTAAGGCGCAGGTCAATTTTTTTATAGAGCGCATCTTGGGGCGGCTGAATCCCCAGCCACAAAACATCATAGCCAGGCTGCGTTTTCATTTTTGGAAGCGGCCGGCCGGTGGTCAAAACTATTTCCAGAGACCGGATTAAGCGCCGCTTATTGTGCCAGTCAATCACCGCCGCGCGGTCAGGGTCGAGTTGCTTCAACTTTTCATACAGCTGTTCAATGTCCAATTTTTCTAATTTTCTGCGCAGCGCAGGATTGGCTTTAACTTCGGGGATACTTTGATTATAAATAACCGCGTCTATCCACAAACCCGTGCCGCCGCAAAGAATAGGCAGTTTGCCGCGGCCGACTATCTCGCTGATAGCCTTTTGTGCCGCCTTTTGGAACAAGGCCACGGAATATTGTTTTTTTGGATCAACAAAATCGATACAATGATGCGCCACGCCCCGATAATAAAAATAACCCAAGCGACCCGAAAAATCGCGGCCGCGATTTTTTTGGCCCACAGGTTTTTTCCACTGGCCGGGGATTTTGCCGGTGCCTAAATTCAGGCCGCGATAGACCTGCCGGCTGTCGCAGGAAATAATCTCGCCGTTATATTTTTTGGCTAAAGCAACGGCCAACTCGGATTTGCCCGAAGCCGTGGGTCCGACTATAGCAATAACTTTGGGAGTTTCGTCGGAGCTCATGGTTTTTTTACAATAAGTTTGCGTCCGGCAAATTTGCCGCCGCGCAACAGGGCTTTGCCGTGCATGGGCATACGCGGCCTTTTTTTGAGTTCACGTTTTTTGGCTTTGGTCGGGAATTCCCCAATAATATGCTTCTTCATTCGTTGATTCGTATCTTAGGCTCCTATATAATTATAGTATACCATTAAACCAAAAATCTATGAGTAAAAAATTTGCGATTGTTATTATCATTCTTATCATTATTATCGGCCTGATATTCTTTTATTACCATAAACAGGCTAACGCCCCTGCTCCGAACGAGCCTGCCGGAAAGTCTGCTGCTGCGGTTATGGTTACTCTGGCCGCGCCCACTCCAACTCCCGCGACCAGCACTGCGGCGGTCAGTCTAACCCCAACCATAAGCAATACTACTCATTACAGCAGCGGCAATGAAGGCGAAGACGCCGGTCCCAACATTCAAGTCGTAGAAATGGATTACAGTAATTCCACCTTCAGCCCGGCCACCTTACAAATCAACAAAGGGGATTACGTATTTTTTCGCAACAAAGGCAGCGGGACGTTTTTACCCGCGCTGGCTCAGGCGCCCGCCGGCGTAACTTTCAACCCAAATCAAGCTACTGACCAGCCCGGCGGAGAATACAAGTTCGAATTTAATCAAGCGGGCGTTTATAAGGTTATAAACGGTCTTGAGCCGTCGGGAGCCGTTGGCACTGTAGTTGTGAGCCAATAAAGCGCCGGGACGGGTATAATACCCAAATTGTTTTGCCGCAATGCGAAATTCTTAGTATAATAAAGACATGGATATTTCCTGGAAGACTTATGGCCACGCGGCAGTAAAAAATATTCTGGCCAAGCAACTAGCGGCTGGCCAGTTAGCGCACGCTTATTTATTCTTGGGTCCTTCGGGAATAGGAAAAAGCCTGTTGGCTCGCGAATTAGCTCAAAGGATTCTGCAAACTGCTGATTTGCAGCATCATCTGGATTTTTTGCCTCTCAGCGGCGAGGGGGAAATTACGATGGAAACTGTCCAGGATTTTATGGCCCAGGTGCGCTTTAAGCCGCTGCGCGCTTCGCACCGTGTCGCGTTTATGGATCGGGCGCACCGGCTGAATACCCAAAGCAGTAACGCGCTGCTGAAGACTTTGGAAGAACCGAGTCCGGCTACTATCCTGATACTGAGTGCCGACCAGCCGTTGTTGCCGACTATTATGTCGCGCTGCCAAGTTTTACACTTCAGTAAATTTTCGGTCAATCAATTACGAAGTTTTGCGGCCGAGCAGAACCTTTCCGTTTCGGAGGATCTTTTGGCTCTGAGCCGGGGTTCGCCGGGCCGGCTGCTTGGCCTCGCGCAGGATTCGGCAGTGGCGCGGGTAGAGCAGGACCAGTTGCAAAACTATCGGCAACTAAAGCAAACCAGCCGGGCCGGCCGCTTACTGGCCATTGCCGGGTTGGCCGAACAGGAACCGGAAGATTTACGCGAATTGTTTCAGAACTGGCAAGCCTACGAAGCTCTGCAGCTGCGCGGCCAGCCGCGAGGCTATCTGTGTCTCCAGGCGCTGGCTCAGGCGCTGCAGGATTTGCAAACCAATAAAAACAAAAAATTAATTCTGCAAGGTCTTTTGTTACGTATTTAACCTTCATGACCCATGAAAAAAACAATTCTGGTTTTGGCAACCGTCCTGCTCTCGGCTTCCTGCAGTCTTTCCCAAGCTGCCGTGTATGGAGGTATTGCCAAAAGCGTCAATGGAGGTGTGGATTGGCAGTTTAGTAACGCCTTAATTAATCCGCCGAATAGCAGCTTAAATGTGCTCAATGTTTCCAAACTGGCATTTGATCCATCTAATAACCAAACGGTCTTTGCGGCCGGTTATAACGGCGGTTTGTATAAGTCTACTGATTCTGCGGCGCATTGGGGTCAAATCCTGTCGAACATTTTAGTCTATGACTTTGCGGTTGATCCGGCCAATTCCAATATTATTTACGCGGCCGGCTTCTATAATTCGCAGGGGAAAGTGGTAAAGACCACCGACGGCGGCGCAACCTGGCAGGATGTCTATAACGAAGCCAGCGCTAACAATCTGGTGCGATCTATTGCTATAAATCCGGCCAACGTTAATCAGTTGGTGATTGGGACAGCTTTGGGAACTATTGTGGAAAGTTCCGACGCCGGCACCACCTGGCAGCTGCTGAAAGATTTTAATAACCAAGTCAACCGCGTGTTATGGCAGAGTGGCAATATATACGTGCTGTTGGCTAATCAGGGTTTGCAAATGAGCAGCGATGGCGGCGCAACCTTCCAAAATATTGCCCAAGCGATTACCCGAGGTACTTATATAAGTGATGTGTTTAATACCAACAAGACCACCGTGGCAACATTTCATCAGGTCTATGTAGATTTAATCGACCCAAATTTAATCTATCTGACGACTTCCGGCGGCGTGGTCAAAACCGTTGACGGCGGCAAAACCTGGACGTTTGTAACTTTACCGGTTAAACCGGGCGCCAGCGACCCGCACGCGATTGCGATTTCCAACGAGAGCAGTAATATAGTTGTGACCTCGGTGGACGCTACGGTATATCGCAGTACAAACGGGGGTTCTAGCTGGCAAACCCAAAAGGTTGCCACAAATGGATATATCAACTATATTTTAATAGACCCGCAGCTGCCCCAAATTATGTACGCGGGAGTTTTTAACCAGCAATAGCTCCCATAGGACCTATTGGATATATATTCTATGATTGACCAAATTATCAATTCTCACAAAGAAGATTTTGCTAAAGTGATGGATCACTTTAAGTTTGAACTTGGCAGTGTGCGAACCGGGCGCGCCAACCCCGCTCTGCTGGCGACGGTTCAAGTGGAATCGTATGGCGCGAAAATGCCGCTGGAGCACGTAGCTTCGGTCACCGTCAGTGACGCTAAAACTTTGACGATTAGCCCTTGGGACAAAGGCCAGTTGCAGGCTATTGAAAAGGGGATTCAAATGGCTAACCTGGGTTTTAATCCTTCCAACGACGGGAATGTTATCCGTATCACTTTACCCGCACTGAACGAGGAGCGCCGCAAAGAAATGGTTAAGTTGTTGGGCCAAATTGCTGAGAAAGCTAAAATTGGCATCAGAAATGTCCGCGAAGATGTTATAAAGGAAATGAAGCGGGCGGAAGGCGACGGAAAAATTTCGAAAGATGATTTAACCCACGGGCAACGGAAGTTGCAGGAATCTATAGATAAATATAATGAGGAGATTAAGGGCATGGCGGATGCTAAGGAAAAAGACGTAATGACGGTATAAAATATCAAATCCCAAAAAAACAAGCACCAAATAAATTTCAAATAACAATAATCAAGGCAGGTTTGATATTTTACTTTTTTTGAAAATTGCGATTTATTTGATGTTTTGAATTTTGTTTACTGTGATTTTAAACTGTATTTTTAAGAATCAAAATGTTCATAACTATTATCACATTTATAATCCTCCTCGCCGTCCTCGTCTTCGTTCATGAATTCGGGCATTTTTGGGTGGGCAAGCGGGCGGGAATGAAAATTGAAGAATTTGGATTTGGTTTTCCGCCGCGCATTGCCGGCATTCAAAAAATCAACGCTAAATGGAAATGGGTCTGGGGGAATAAAAATCCGGCGGCTGATGGCGGGACGACTGATCCAAATAGCACGCTCTACTCCATTAACTGGATTCCTCTGGGCGGCTTTGTCCGCATCGTCGGCGAAAACAATGAGCACGAGAACGACCCCCGCAGTTTTATCAACCAGCCGTTTTGGGCGCGGTTTTGGACCTTGGTGGCGGGAGTATTAATGAACGTGCTGTTGGCGTTTATCTTAATCACCGTCGGTTTTGTGATTGGTTCACCCACGGCCGTAGATAGTCTGAGCAGTGTGCCCGCGCAGGCCCGTTTTACCGATCCGCATTTGATGGTCTTGGAAGTAGTGCCGGACCAGCCGGCGGCCAAAGCCGGAGTTGAGGAAAACGATACCATAGTTTCGATTGACGGCCGCCAGTTTACCAACAGTGACGATGCCAGCAATTATATCCGTTCAAATGCCGGCAAGCAGTTTAATTTTGTTTTGGACCGCGGTGGTCAAGATTTAGATGTCAAAGTTAATTCGTTGGCCAACCCGGGTCCGCCAGGGCCCCACCGGCATTGGCTTGGCCCTTTTGGGAAATCTTTCGTTTCCCTGGTACTCGGCAATTTGGGAAGGCCTAAAAACAACCGGCTATCAGTTAGAGGGAATTTTTGTGGGGCTGTGGCAATTATTCACTACGCGTCAGGGGATCGAGAGTATTAGCGGTCCGGTAAAAATCGCGCAATTAACGGGCCAGGTGGAACGCTTAGGCTTTAATTATTTATTGGAGTTTGCAGCGGTTATTTCTTTGAATCTAGCGGTACTGAATATTTTACCCTTCCCGGCGCTCGACGGCGGCCGCATCCTGTTCTTGTTGATTGAGAAAATCCGCCGCAAACGCAATAATCAGAACGTAGAGCAATGGTTTAACACCGTTGGATTTGTGCTCTTACTGTTGTTGATGGTGGTCGTGACAATTAAAGATATTTTTTATAGATAGCCTATGAAGCAATTAAATTATTTTTTAAAGACCAGTAAAACCAAACCCGCGGAAGATGTTTCGATTAATGCACTTTTGCTGGAGCAGGCCGGTTTTGTCCAAAAAGTTATGGCTGGCGTGTATTCGTATTTACCTTTGGGCTGGCGCGTGCTTTCTAAAATCGAAGCCATCGTGCGTGAAGAAATGAATAACGCCGGGGGCCAGGAAGTGTTTATGCCCTCACTGCAACCCAAAGAAAATTGGGTCACCACCGGCCGCTGGAGCGGTTTAGATATTTTGTTTAAATTAAAATCTCAGCATGGCTACGAATACGCGCTCGGCCCGACGCACGAAGAAATCGTCACGCCTTTGGCGTTGTCGGTAATCAGCTCCTATAAAGATCTGCCGATTGCCGTCTACCAACTCCAAACTAAATTCCGCGATGAAGCCCGGGCCAAGTCCGGCCTATTGCGCGGCCGCGAATTTCGCATGAAAGATCTGTACAGTTTTCATGCGACTTCCGAGGATTTAGCCAAGTACTATGAGACCGTTATGGTCCCGGCCTATCAAAATACTTTCAAGCGTTTGGGTCTTGACGCGATTTATACCGAAGCCTCCGGTGGCACCTTCAGCAAATTTTCTCACGAATTCCAGGTTGAAATTGAAAATGGCGAAGACACTATTTACATTTGTAAAAAATGCGGCTTGGCCAAAAATAAAGAAATCTTTGAACCTAACATGACTTGTACTCAGTGCGGCGGTTCTGAATTCAGAGAAGCTAAAGCCTCGGAAGTCGGTAATATTTTTAAGCTGGAAACAAAATATTCTGCCGCTTTTAACCTTAATTACACTGACCAAGAAGGCAAACAACAGCCAGTAATTATGGGGTGTTACGGAATCGGCACGACCCGGCTGATGGGTGTGATTGTTGAAAAATTTCATGATGATAAAGGCATTATCTGGCCTCAAGCGGTTGCCCCTTTTCAGGTGCATCTTTTAGCCTTAAATATCGAAAAATCAGAAATTAGACAGGCGGCTGAAGGAGTTTACAATGATTTGCTTGCGGCGGGCGTGGAAGTCCTGTATGATGACAGAGAAGCCAGCGCCGGCGCCAAATTTGCCGACAGTGACTTAATCGGCATCCCGTTTCGGTTGGTCATCTCGGGAAAAACACTGGAGCAGGGGAGCGTGGAAGTTAAGAAAAGAAGCGAGACAGAATCAAAACTAGTTAAGGCGGACGAATTAGCCAGTTACTTAAAACAAAATTAATTTCAAATTTCAAAAAATATAAATCGACACTGCTTGCTGTGATTCCTCCTCGCAATGACAGAGGTAAATGCCGGTCGTATATATGTCAAACCAATTCCAACCAGCCAATTCCTAAGTTTTGACATCATTTGAAATTTGGAATTGGTTGTTTGGAATTTTTTCATGTTTCGACAACGTCTATCGCAGATTTTCCAAAGACATTGGTATAGATTTAGGTACCGCCAACACCCTTGTGTACGTTAAAGGCAAGGGGATTGTTATTAATGAACCGTCGGTCGTGGCGGTTAACCAGCGGACCAAGCAAATTTTAGCTATCGGCAACGAAGCCCGGCGCATGGTCGGGCGCACGCCGCCCCACATCGTCGCCACCCGTCCCTTGGTGGACGGCGTCATTTCGGATTTTGAAGTTACCGAACAAATGCTGCGTTATTTTATAGACAAAGTCCACGTCCAAACCTATACCTTTCTTCGCCGACCGCGCGTAGTTATTGGCATTCCCTCCGGAGTCACCGAAGTCGAAAAGCGCGCCGTTCAGGACGCGGCGATGAACGCCGGCGCCAGCCAGGCTTACTTAATCGAGGAGCCTATGGCGGCCGCTATTGGCGCTCGCTTGACGTCCAAGATGCTGCCGGATCGATGATTGTAGATATTGGCGGCGGCACCGCGGAGATCGCCGTCATTTCTTTGGGCGGCATAGTTGTTTCCCGGAGCATCCGCGTAGCCGGCGATGAGATGAACGAAAATATTATCCAGTACGCCAGAGAAAATTTTAATTTATTAATCGGCGAGCGCACGGCTGAAGACGTTAAAATCCGCGTTGGCAGCGCCTTTGCCTTAGAAGAACCCCTCTACGCCCAAATGCGCGGCCGCGATTTAGTCACCGGCTTACCTAAAGAAGTCACCATTTCCGACACCCAAGTCCGGGAAGCTTTAATGCATAGCCTCAGGATCATCGTCAACAATATTAAAAATGTGGTGGAAGAAATCCCTCCCGAAATAATTTCCGATATTATGCACCGCGGGATTGTATTGGCCGGCGGCGGAGCTTTGTTGCGCAATTTAGATAAGCTCGTTCACCAATCAACCCAAATGCCAATCATGATCGCCGAAGACCCCTTAACCTGCGTGGTTCGCGGTACCGGCGTAGTCGTGGAAGATTTAGAGATGCTAAAAGAAGTATTGGTCCTTACAGAGTTTGGAAGAATTCCCAGATAATATAGTACGAATAATACGAATTCGATTCGCGCCATTCGTATTATATTATGCGCTTTATCTATACTAAAACGTTTGCAGCACTGGCGGCCGCGATAGTCATTGTGGCGCTTTTGGCAATTTTACAAATTAAAGGTTTGTTGTCGCCGGTGCGCACCGCTTTTTCGGAAGTACCGCGACCGGCCATATCTTTTGTCAGAAGTTTAAGCACTCCAGTGGTTGGTTTTTTTCCACTATTTACCGCCTGCATCAGATTACGCAGGAAAACGCGGTTTTAAGCACTCAAATTTTACAGCTTCAGCAGCAGTTAGCCGATTTTAATCAGTCGGAAACTGAAAACGAGGCCTTGCGCAATGAACTGGGGTTTGTGACCTCGAGCCAGCTTAATTTACAGCCCTGTTCAGTCCTGGCCGAAAATCCGGAAAATGTCAGTGACACGCTGGTCTTAGATTGCGGCACTTCCCAAGGCGTTGCCGTGGGGCAGGCGCTCATCTCGCAAGGATATTTAGTCGGAAAAATCATCAGCGTTCCGGCGGCAGCAGTACCGCGCTTTTGATTACCGATTCTAATTTTTTAGCCGACGCGCTGATTAGCCAAACTTCGGCCACCGGCATTATTCGCGGTTCGTTCGGCAGCGGCCTGATTCTGGATCGTTTGTCCCAGGACGACGAAGTTCAAAAAGGCTGGCTGGTCGTGACGGCCGGAATTAACCAGCAAATTCCCAAGAACATTCTGATTGGCCAAGTCGGCGATATTATCTCCAACCCCAACAGTTTATTCAAACAAGCCACGGTCATTAGTCCAATCGATTTTTCCAATTTGCAATTCACTTTTGTGGTTAAATGAAATATCTTATTTACACCATCGCTATTATTTTACTCGTGGCCGTAAATTACGGATTGTTTCCGCTGCTGCGGATCGGGGGCGCCATACCCAACTTGTTGTTCTTGTTCGTTGTCCTGTATGCGCTCCAGCGGAATAACGAGCACGTGATTTTTATCGCCCTGGTTTCGGGTCTGTTCGTGGATTTTTACAATGGCCTGCTGGTTGGTGGTTACACCCTGGCGTTTGTCTTGCTGGGCTACATTCTGTATCAATTTATTCACGAAGTTGCCGTTTATGAACTGGATTGGAAGTACACATTTTTAATTGTAGCCTTAAGTTTTTTGGCCAGCAAATTGTGGCGGTACTTTATAACCTGCTGGCGCTGCGCTTGGGCTGGGTGGGGTGGGGCTTGGAGTTCGACCTGGTGCGCCGCCATTTTTTTGCGGAGCTGGTTTATAACCTGATTCTCTTATATCCGGTGTCGCTCGTCGTCCGGGGGCTGGATGCCTTCAATAATAATCTGGAGCGGCGCAAGAGTTATGTACCGTAACCTCAGGAGTTATTATGAAAAATCCTTTCGAGGTCTATACTTCGTATACAGATAAAAAACATAAACGCGGCTTGGAGTGGGAAGAGTCGGCTTTGGATAGCCAAAGCTACGTGGAAGGGTTTGCCGGCGATGATCGCGAGCACCGCCAACCCCTGGTCTTGTGGCTGGTGCTGGCCGTGTGTTTTGTGGCGCTCACCGCTAAAATTTTTAATTTACAGATAGTTAACGGCGCTTCATTCCGGGCCTTATCTGACAATAACCGCATCCGCAGTATTACGGTCTTGGCGCCCCGCGGGCTGATTTTGGACCGCAACAGCCAAGTCTTAGTCCAAAATACCGCCAGTTATAATTTAGTCGCCGTGCCTCTGGATTTACCTAAGAGCGGCCTGGACGCCGAACTGACCGAATTAGCGGCGGACTTTTCCTTAGACAAAAATAGTTTAGCTGCTCAGTTACAAACGCTTGATCGCTCTTCGTTCCAGCCGGTCGTGCTGCAGCAGGGCTTAACCCAGCAGCAAAGTATTCTCTTTGAAACGAAAGCCGGAGATTTTGCCGGTTTTGATATTCAAAGCGTGCCGATTGGGCGGTATCCTGACCCGCAGGCGTTTTCCAACATCCTCGGCTATACCGGTTTAGTTTCGCCGGGGGATTTAGCCGGTTTAGATGCCAGCAAATACGATCCCAATGATTTTATCGGGAAAGCCGGTATTGAAGAGCAGTACGAGCAGTACCTCCACGGCCAAAATGGCGCCAACGAAGTTGAAGTGGATGCCTCCGGTCACCTGCTCAGTACTATCGGTCAAGACGAACCGACGCCCGGCGACCAGTTGGTCTTGAATATTGATCAGGGTCTGCAGGATCGGCTGTATCACGATTTAGCCGATAATAATCCTAATCGTAAAGCCGCGGCGGTCGCGATTGATCCCCGCAACGGGCAAGTATTGGCCCTCGTGAGCATACCGGGCTATGACGATAACATGTTCGCTCAGGGAATCACCCAGCAGCAGTACAATACATTGTTAAATGATCCGCGTCTGCCGCTGTTTGACCGGGCCATTGCCGGCACCTATCCTCCGGGCTCGACTTCTAAACTCATGACTGCCACGGCCGGCTTGCAGGACGGGGTGATTACGCCGGAAACTTTGGTAGACGATACCGGAGACCTGATTGTGCCGAATCAATTCGGCGGCCCCAGCTATCAATTTCATGGCTGGAAACCGGGCGGTTTAGGCGAAATGAATGTCCGCAGCGCTATTGCTTTAAGCAGTGATATTTTTTTCTATGAGGTGGCGGGCGGTTCGCCGAATGGATCCATGCCGGGCTTGGGTCCGGATCGTTTGGCCGCTTACTTCCGTAAATTCGGCCTGGGCAAACCGCTGGGGATTGACCTGCCGGGAGAAGCTTCCGGTTTAGTGCCGGGCCAGGGCCTGGAAGATGCAGTACTACAACAACGACCCGCTGCTGGGGAAATGGTATTTGGGCGACACCTACCACATGGGGATTGGCCAGGGCGATTTGTTGGTCACTCCGCTGCAGGTGGCTGAATGGACGGCAATAGTCGCCAACGGCGGCACCGGATATGTGCCGGAAATCGCCAATCGGGTAATTGATCCCGGCGGATGAAACGGTGTTCCAAATCCAGCCCAAAGTCTTGGTTTCGAATATCGCTTCTTCCCAAAATATTCAAATCGTTCAGCAGGGGATGCGCCAGACAGTCACGGCCGGAACTGCTACGCCGCTTAAAAGTTTGCCTATCACTTCCGCCGGCAAAACTGGTACTTCACAATTTGACGGCAGTGATCCCACTAAAACACACGCCTGGTTTACTGCCTATGCCCCTTACGAAGATCCTCGAATAGTAAGTACAGTGTTGGTGGAAGCCGGTGGAGAAGGTAATGTGATTTCAGAACCGGTGGTTAAAGACGCTTTGGCCTGGTGGGCCAAAAATCGTTATGACAAAGGAGAAGAATAGAGGCTTTAACTTTAACTATAACAATAATGTTTTTTATCTGATATACTGTATATAAGCCTTGTTTTAGTTATTGTGATAATTATTGTTATAGTTCCTCCCTGTCCCTATAGGCGCTCAAATCATCGATGGCCGAAAAATCGCCGGAGATATATTCCCGAAAAGGTCAAAAGCCAGGTAGCACAATTAGACTTCCAACCTTTGTTTTGTGACGTACTGGTAGGGGATAACCCGTAGCAGCCCAGTCTGTTCGGATGAAAGAAAATTGGGCTCACGCATCCCTGATAATCGGGCGTTCTCCACAATTCGCCAGCCTCGGCAATCTCCATCAACCGCTGGGTCTGATTCTTGGCTTCCTTCTTGTTGTTGACGACGGGTGCGGCACCCTTGGCAGCAATGTCCTTTGCGAGTTGTTCCACGGCTGGCGAAACGCCCAAGAATAAAACTCATCTCGATCCAAAGCCTTGGCGATCACCTGACCTCGGTAGTCATCCCAATCCCATTTGTCCCGATACAGCCCCGACTGCCGAAACATTTCATCCAGCAGGTCTTCATTGGAGCCGACGTAGAAGGCCAGCATCGACGCCAGGGCAAGGTCGGCTTCACTTTGGCTGTTGTAATCACCCTCCCAATCGCCCTTCCAGAGCTTGGTGAACTTGCCGCCATTTCTCGCTGCCATCGCCCTTTCAAGGATGGTTTCCATCGAGGGCGAAGCGGATTGTGGGGGCTGAGCTTGCGGCTTGCGGTCTTCTTCCTCACCGAATACCTGCTCGTACAGCCGCTCCAATTCAACCTGCCGTGGCTCTATGGTCGTCGGCGTTCCGTCCAAATGCCAGCCGGTAACGGTCAAATATCTTGGGCTGTTGCAGTCGTAGATTTCGATGTCGCCCTTGCGGCGATTGCTCCCCTTGGGTTGTGGCTGCCCTTTGCAGAAAATTCGGATGCCAGTTCCACTCGGAGAAATCTCCGTGTAGCTGCCCAGCAGGTCGATGATCTTCGTTGCCCATTCAGCGATTTCACCCGTTCCAGCATCTCGGCAGCCGTCAAGATCAACGCCGATCAGGTCATCCCGAAGGATGAATCCCAAACCGTGGCTGCCGCCGTCGTCAACAAAATCTTGGTAGAACGTGCAAGCCGTGCCAAAATCTGCCCAGGTAGTCGGCTCCGTCGTGCTGGCATTCGTGCCGGTCATTGGGCAGATGGGGATTTTCGTGAACGGCTTCTTCGGTGGCTTGCCGTTGGTCTGTTCAACTTTCTTCAACAGCCAGCATACCCACTGGTTGCGTGTCTTCAATTCGTTCGGAATACAATCATAACGTGGTCGTAGTACATTCATTTGTCCCTCGATTGTTAGTCTTGATGGTCAATGGCGTCCTGCCTCAGTCCCTGGTATTACCGGGCTGGGAACCACCCTGCAACCAGCAAGGTGGCCCCGCCCAGACAACCGAGGGACTAACTCGTTGTTTCTTATCCTGGCAGCAGCCTCATCAGAGTATCTCCCAAGCGGCAATGTTTTCCTCGGCAAGGGTATCCAGCGATGCGTCCGGGTTTCTTTGGGCCAGTCGTCGCAACGTAGAGATGTTGTCAGCATCCTGCCACAGAATCATACCGCCAGCTTTCCTCGATTTGTCCAACTTGCGTAAGGCCGCCTTGCAGGCCGCCCATGTCGGTTCTTCTCTCATTTCAGTTTTCATGATTATTCTCCGTCTTGTCTAAAATAGTTTCCTGTCCTGGCAGCAGCCCCTGGTCGGCAAACCAATGCCGCAGAGCATCGAGTTTCTTCTCCGACCAAAGTGGGCTGTGCTGCCCAATCGGCTGGCATTCGTAGGGCAGATTGCCTTCCCGCAGGTGCCAGTATAATTTGCGGTAGGTCACGCCAAGTGCCGTAGCCGCTTGATTCATCGTGTAGTAATTTGTTGCCATACATTAGATAGAGTAATTCCCCGAAAAAAATCTCGGACAATCCGCAATTATTTTCGGGGGTGAATATACATCTCCTACTACGTGTCCAACGAATCTTCCCACGTCGAGCCCAAGACCCAGGACAATGCGGATAGTTTGCCACTCAACAGACCCCATTCAAAGTCGTCCCAGCCGAGGTTCTTCTTGCCGTACTTCTTCTCAATCCGACGTGCGGCTTTGTTCGCCCTGGCAAGGGTCGGCTTTTTGTCTTTGGTCAACGTTTCCTCTCCAGTCTTGATCCGGTGCAGCCAGTTTTGGTGCCGGTTCCACCACACCTTGTCGTGGAGTTCCCGATAGGCTTCAAAAATGTCGTTTTCATTGCGGCAAGACTCGATCTGCGATTCATCAGTATTCTTCATAATTTGTTTCCTTTTTGTTGAATTACGCACTAACAGAGTAACGACCGAGGAAATTGTCCAACCAAACGATGGCGGGACATCACCACGGTCGAGTCCCAGCCGACCGCTCCGTGCGGCCACCGAGGTTGGGCCAGAAAGGCCAGACGCTTGCGGCTTCGTGCCGCCCGCCAGTTAGAAAGTTGAGATAGTTATGAAGTTGTTATCGTTGTGATTAAAATATACCAAAAAATAGAGACAATTGCAAGACGAAAAAACATTTTGTGCGGCGGTTTTCACGAGTGTAGTATACCGCCGTCCACTTTCGTGAATTATTGCGAAACGGTTCTACATTTTTTATTTTTGCTTTCGTCGGCGGCTGCTGAGCTATTTCCTGGTCTTGAGCGTGATATTGCTTTGCGGTCGGCGGTGGCGGTGGGTGTGCTTGTCTAGAGCCGGGGAAAAGGTAGCCAAAGTATTTTGCTACCTTTTGGGACGGGCGAAGAGCCGCTCGGAAGCAACGTCAGGCGACGGACATCACACCAGGATCAGCGGCGTGCGGACGGAAATGGCATCAACTGGCGAAGGGCAACAACTCGCTGCAAACGAGGATTTTGCAACCAGTTGGCTGGGCAACTGGTCAATTGACAAGTTCGCCTCGGCGGAAAGGTTCACTCTGAACCTTTTGCCGCCAGCTATGCCACCATCCGACAGATTCATCCGATGGCGGCACTCGGCGGCTCATTCCTTCCAGAACACCACGTTGTATTCGTCGTTCGCCACGCCACCGAAGCCTTTGCCGAGCAGCGTATTGCCTCCGCCTCTGTCCACTCGCACAGAGGCGGTCATGGCGGCTGCCGTGGCGACAATCGTCTCAGGCTTCACGATCCAGACGCCCCACTGCCACGAGTTGTCATAGACCTTGACCTTGCCCCCTTCCAGATTGACGACCACGCTGTGCGTCATATTGGGACTGAAGCGGACGGCATCGGTGGCGGCATCGACCGAACGCACATGCTGCCAGGGCTTGCCGCCTCCCATTGCTGCGGCATAAGGCGTCCAGATGATGACCGGCCCTTTTTCCAGCCGAGCAAGGAGTTTCTTGACCAGCTTCGCCTTCTCACCCTGCTCGTATCGAACGATCATTTCCCTACCCTGCGGCGTCAGGATCGCCTTCGGTTTCAACGAGAATCGTTCAGCCTTCAAGTCAGTTACGGGATGCCCATTCCATTGGATTGTTCCGGCTTGGGCCATGTAGCTGGTCCACGGAGCCCAGCCGTAGTATCCTCCCAGCCCGGATTTCTCCAGAGCCGCAACGAAGACCCGTTTCTCGAAGGAATCCCGCTGATCGTTCCAGCCCTCAACGCCGTAGTAGTGGTCGAGAACGGTGGCGAATGCGTTGTAGGAGCACTGACTCGAACCGCCCCTCCCAGAACAAGGCGTGCTCGGCCTTGGGGCTTGAGAAGCGAACCTCCACAGGGCCGCCGAAAGCAACCTCCACCTCGGCTTCATACAGCCAGTAATGGGTCCGTAATTTCCCGGCCCGCCACTCAACCGTGTTGTCGCCCTTCTGGAGCTTGTCGCCCAATGACCAGCGGTTCTCGCAACGCTTCCCCTGGCCGACGTTCCACTCTTCGACCAGCGGTTTGCCATTGATGATGATGGAAACCGGGGAGACGCATTTTCCTTCGTTATCGGCACTGGCAAGATGTTCGACGTTCAGAAAAGCCGCTTTGGGAACTTCGGGAAGATTGAACTTCATCGCAAAGCGGCTCTTCTCGCCGGTGGTCAGGCGAAGATGAGGATGCCTGTCAAAAGCGATGGAGCAGTCGCACGCCGTGGTGGAAAACTCAATGTTGGCCTTTGGAGGGTATTGCGTAAAGTCGCACTGGAAGACAACGACCGGGTGGCCATCCCAGTCAAAATGGTTGGGCTGTTTATCGACATCCCCCTGAGCCGCAGCCATCGCGAGCAGCAAGATCATCGGAAAGTGCATGCGGTCTAGCCGTGGGAAGAGGAATTGGCGTAGAATTCTGGGTGTGCAAGATGACTTACGTATTCGGCGGGCAATGGAGAAACGAGCCGACAGCAATCTTCTCTACGCTCGTCTCTGCTCGAACATCTTCAGTGCCACGGCGTACTCGTTCGAGAGATCGAAGCTGGCAGCACATTCCGGGGCGATTCGCTTGAAGCCCACGTACATGATGCTCACCATTTGCAGCCCGCTGAACTTGCCGGGCATCGACCGAAGCTGATACTGTTGAACAGGATCGTTGATCTCGAACCCCTTCGTGCCGAGCATACCGATCTCGAACGTGATCCTTTGCACTTCTTCGTCGGACAGAGTCGCAAAATGTTCCAAGGCCGAAAGGCAGTACATCACGGCGTCAGGGCGACCCGTTGTACCGCCCTTCATCATGAAGCCGACACGGGCGAGGGCTGACAACTGTTGTTTTGCCAGCTTGGCCATGTCATTGAACTCGTCAATGGCCACCACCTGCCGGTAAGCCGTGTCGGCATCTTCGAGCCGCTCGGCAACCCGATACGCCTCACCCAATCCGAAAAACGCTTGCTGGTCTTTGGGATTCAGTTGGGTCGCCCGCAGAAGGCAGGAGATGGCACGGTCAACTTCCCTCAAGGCAAGCAGGCAGCCGCCGAGGTTGCGTTGTGCCCAAGGATTGTTCGGTTCGGCGGAAGCCGCCTCCTCCAATATCTTCACCGCTTCCTGGTTGTTGCCTTCCTTGGCATAGGTGACTCCCAAGGCAACACGGGAATCGACGTGGCGGGGATGAAACCGAATCGACTCGTTCAGTATCGCCTTGGCTTCATCCAGCCGACCGAAGTTGCTGTAGGCCAACCCCAGGTTGTAGAGAAGCCGAAGATCATTGGGGTGTCTTTCCCGCAGAAGCTCCAGCATCACGATGGCAGGGATCATTTCCCCGCTTTCCAGTTTTATCACCGCCGCTTCAATCGGGTCTTTCACGGACGGCGGCGGTGTCCATTCCACAAGAATGGAATCTTCGGACACCACGATGCGTGCGTCACCCTGGAAGCCCGCAAACTGTTTCTTGCAGAAAGTGGTGGACGGCTGCGGCAAAGTCCTTCGATCCCTTGGCGGGAGAGCCAGACGGCAGCAGCGAAGCATCGAAGGTTTGCAGCGGGATGTTGAAGTTGTATTCGGCCATGAAGGAATCCTATGCGTGCTGCGGGCCTGGATAAGGCACCCAAACATACCCGTTGGTCAACTTCAATTCCGCTCCCCACGCATCAATCAACGCTTTGTCCGTCCTGCCTGAATCCGGCAGATCATGGAGGATCTTCAGCAGCTTCTCACCAGCCGCCGCATAGCCACTGGCCTTGTAGGGCAACGCCAGTTCGGGCTGGCTCCACTTCTCGGCCCAGAACTGAGCGAAGGCCGCATTGATTGCCATTGTGGCATCGAAGACTTGCGGAGGACACACACTGCGGAACTTCTCGCCGGTTGAGCCGCTGTTCTCTTGGAGTTGGGGCTGAATGGCAGCCCGCTGCATTTCCAAGAGTTCGGGATGTTCGTTGAAAATCCAGTTGTCGAGTCGCAGCCCGAGCGGAATGGAACGCAAGTGGGTCATAATTCCGTTGAGCAGTTGCTCGCACATGGCGAAGATGGCAGCGTCGTTCAGCCGCTTGAAGCTGGGCATACGTTCGAGCATCTTGCGAAACTGATAGCGTCCTTTTTCCCCCACGCCGAAGAAGAATCGCTCTTCGGGCGGGTTCTCGAAGAACCGCTGGATCATACCGCAGTAGTAGACAATATAATAATCGACGGCAGCCGGGGCCTTCGGGTGGATGCGAACAATATGGCCGGGGCGATCTGAAGTCGCCATCAGGACGCCCGACATCATCGTGAGGCTGGCATCGACCGTCACGACGACTTGGCAGCCGGTCGCCTGCTCCGTCTCGGCCATCAGCTTTCGAGTTGTGCCTCGCAGTTCCACTTCATGCTCCGGTGCTGGGGATCGACCAGCGAATCAGAAACCCCCATTTTACCGTTTCGGAGAAAACCTACAAGCGACCGTTCTCTGACGGGCTGGGGCAGGTTGGCGTTGTGGTTGCGTGTCTCAAAAGGCCCAGGATATATCCCGCCCAATGTACAGGAAAACTATCGTGCGGCGACGGTGGCTTTCCGTTTTTCCACGGTTTGCCTTTCCGAATCCATCGCAGTGGCGAGCCTGTTCAGGAAAACGTGATCGCCGGTCTGCTGTGCGAATTCGTAGGCGAGTTCTTTGATGCCCCGAATTTCCTGCTTTATTAAATAAGCACTTGGCGTGCCAAAGTCGGCCTTTCCCACCAAGTCTTTGGAATCCTCGCCAGTCAACCGTGCGTCAAGGATCGCCGCCGCCAGCTTCCCCAGCCTTTGGGCAACGAGGCTGCGAAACTGGTCAATCAAGTCTGAATAGGGCTGCCGCCCCGCATACTGGGCTGCCATGACGCTAGGATCGGCGGCGACCATCCATCGTCGTCGGTTCCGGGTCTTCTCTTGGGCGTTCCTGATGCCGTTCCAAACGCTTCGGCGGAAACGGTTCTGAAGAGGGCCGTGCCTTTGCGGTTCCCACCCTCGGAACAGCCGACCTGGGGAGACGAGCAATTTGACGACAAGCTGGTGGAAGTGCTCCTGAACGTCGTCATCCTTGAATCCCGAGCGTTGAAGCGATCTTACGACATAATTTGCCCAGT
>CAWBGV010000023.1:0-21870 GCA_963788395.1 Candidatus Doudnaibacteriota bacterium
TAACCAATGGCATCCTCAAACCACGGCCCTCATTGGGGTTATTCTACTGGTGATCTAGAGTAATCCTGCAGCTGATAGGAACTGGGTTTATGGCAATGGAGACCCCTATTGTACATGGTCTGGTGAAGCAATCAAACAAAGCTAAGCCCATTAGCAGTTAGCCAAAATTTAGAGCCTGACAAAACAATTTCTTGGTGAAGCTCGGGATCTCCCTCTCCAACAGGCATTGAAAATAGAACTCCCGTATCACCTACAATTTCGATGGTGCCATTTTCAATTTTAGCATTGAGTACTTTGTCTTTAGCGTGTTGAAAAATCAATTTAACACTATCAAAAGGAATTGGATAGGTTTTTAGTACATTTATAAATTTATTCTGGCTTGTTCTTTGAAAACAGTCGTCATTATACATACCCCATTTCTTGAGATAGGATTTTTCACCTGTAACAAAAACAACTGTTTTAAGTCTTGGACCATATAAGGTAGTGACACAAAGTTATCTGTGTATATTTGAAGGAAACCGCAATTCGTCATGTCATGAGGTATTTGTATGTGCAGGTTCCCCATGCTCCATTTTACAAGGTTTTTTTATTAAGATATTTTAAATTAAAGATTTCAAAATATATGACAAAACCTATTCTCCAAAATATCTTAAAAAATATGTTTGCGGGGCTAGATCTAACTCTTTAAAAAATGGCCTAAATCCAATTTCAACTGTTATGATGGAGTCAATGTCAACAAGTACAAACTCACCAGGTCGACTTTGACTTTATTAAAAAATCCAATTTAGACCGAATTTTAAATCTGGTTGGAACATTAAGCGACGTCCAAAGAGAAGCTCTTATTTCATTTTACGACATGGAATCGATTCTAGAAAAGCTAGTTACCGTAAATGATTATAATAATGCAGATGATGAAGATCTGCATTTAGCTTATTGCAGATTTCTCGATGGGCTAACAGCAACGGAAAGTGAAAGAAAACTATTGTTGGATACTTTACGGCTCAGACCCCTACGAACTTCACTACATTTGGTATAATTATTATTTTAGCGATATCATTGAGTCTGAAAAAGCCGATAAAGAAATGATGGACAATATGTCGTACGATGATAAAATGGCTGCACTTGAAATGTTTCAAAATAACGAAGCTTTCCAGGCTGAATTTTCAAACGCTATGCTAAAGGCTGGAGAATCTTGTAAAGAAATGTTTCGACGAAATTATGGGTCGCAAAGATGAAATCGCAGAAAATATTAAAGATATAAGTGACAAAATTTTTAAAAATGAAAAGAATGATGAAAAGGAAAAGTAAATGCTGTTTAAAATGGAGATCGGAGACTTTTTTGTTTTCCACCTCGACACTAAGATCGACACGGTAAGATCGACACTAATATCTCTGTTTTTTGTTGAACCATCCGACCTGTTATGAAATTTTTCAAATTGAAAATGTAGCTCTATTTTTAGAAAGACTTTCAGTAAGAGACTATATAACAGACTAAGGTAATGGATATAATATTCGTATGTCTGAAGGTACTTGATAGCTTAATCCGCACTATCCGGGCGTGACTTTTTTCAGAAAATCAAAATAATTTAGCGGTACCACTCCCAATGACAAAAGAAGATAGAAAAATAATAGCCAGAAAATACAAGTTTAGAAGAAGCACAATGTTAAAATTGATAGAAATAATGCCAAAAGTACACGACGAAAAAGAAATGCGTTTATAAAAGAAGTCTATGCCCATATTAAAGAGCTCCAGGATGAACTTGAGAAAGATGGTAAGTGCGAGTTTGTTTTTACTTTTAAAAAAGTAAAAAGCTATTTAAATAAGCATATTAAGATTATTAAAAATTCTTTTAAGCACAATCTGTTCGATCAGCAGGTTTGTCAAAGTTAGCGGGGAGAGGATCATTATAGAAATGTTCAGTGTCTATCGATGTCTATAATCATATCGATGACGTGTTCAATTCTAGACTAGTCGGCACCTAAACAATAAAGAGCTTGACCTTTAGATTCAACAACGACTCCCATAGGGCCATAATCTACAAAAGAAATTCAAATCTGTCGATGAAAAAGGTGTTGCTAGCTGTTCTTCGAGTTTTTTCCTATTTGCTTCTGATAGTGAAGACTGATAGTAAAGAATTCGCATAGTCTCTATATTTGGTAATAAGACTGCAAAGTTGCCATTTTCAATTATTTTATTGGGTTTATCAATAAAATCAGTTTTTTTTGAAACACGTGTTTTTAAAAAACGGCGCGCTCACATATATCTAAAATATTTATTTACTTCAGTGATAACTTCATCGCGATATTCATCTTTGAACAGTTAGAGTTATGTGGTGATACTCCCAAACTTCATCGTAATCTTTTTCAACTGCTAAAATTTTACTTCCGATAATGTTTTGGATTGTATCGACATGGCTTGCATACTTAGTTTCTGGAAATGTCAAAGAAAGACAAATATTAGTTAGTTCTTGATTTCCATATTTTTGTTGATAACAACGCCCTTCCCAAGAGTATGACATTTACTAACTTTAATTAAACTTTTAATTTGATTTATTTCTTTTTAGTTTTATTTTTTTTCATTTTTTGTACATCGCTTACATAATTCTTTAGGGTAAATTTTTAACTTTCCTTCGCAGTCAGAACAACATGCACAGCCATTACAAACATATCCAAGGCAATTCTCACAATAAGGAGAGTTACAATATGCACAGGTTGTTCCATCGTCGCAAGCTCCTCCATCTGTAAGCTTCTTACATGCCGTACAAAACATTTCATCGTCTCGAGGACAATCGTGTTCTCCTTGACCACACGACTTGTTATCGCACCACGTATGATTACAATTATGACATCTATTTGACACTGAATTCAAATCGAAACACTCCTTGCAATACTCTTCAACGTCATTAGGGCATTTTTCGTTTGAACAGCTTTCTATCATTAGCTCTTCTTCGTGTGTATCACAAAGTCTTGCATGGCAACACGGCGTAAAATAGTGCCCAGGTTCAATACAGCCATAACATTCGCACGTAGGTTCTTCGGAAGACAGTTCATCAGAAGACATTTGTAATATCTATTGCAAATTTTCCTTTTTAGTTAATTGTTTCATTTTTTAAAAAGTTTAAGCTCACTCTTAACAATTTTTGCTTTTACATTAGTAATTTCCCATGGTTTTGCACTTTGTTTTATTTCTGCGAAACAGTTTTGATCAACAGACTGCAAATCTTTAAACTTGAGAAGATCAGTTGTCATCAAAGCAAAAATATTCATATTCTCAGGGTCGGAAGCGATATTTTCAGCTTCTTTTTTAGTTTTGATTAGAGCTTGAGGACCGCTATGATTTGTATCGTAAACGATAAAATATGTCTTTTTTGAAATTGACTTCATAACTTGAGGACACTTTTTCTTATGTATATAGCAAAATTTGGATCCTTTTGTTATTGTCTTTTTACACCTCGTCCCTTTTAAAGTTTTGCAAATACATTTCACCATTATTTATTATAATTGAATAAATAACTCAGTTTTATAAAAACAGCCACGCGTGGTCAGTTTTATAAAAACAGCCACGCGTGGTCAGTTTTCAATTCTCAATAACCAGCAAGTATATAACCAATTTCAGTTAATACAGGGGCCTCAATTGGTGTTATTTCAGGTAGTTTCATCCCTGGATATAATCTAGGCTTCGTCGCAAATAGTGTAAGCTTATGAGGCCAGTGGGAAGTTGTTCGTAACTCTTCAAAAGCTTTAATTTTCTTTCTTATATCAGCTGCGGAGGCAAGCTCCCTTGGAGTATAACAAAGATATGCAATACATCTAAAATTTTGTTTTTTACGTTTTAATAAACTTTCTTGCCCGGCATGCATAGTCCTACTATCCCAAAAAACCATAGAGCCAGCAGGACACTTTATACAAACCCTTTTGCACTTTAGCTTTTTAATGAAATAATCGTATTGTTCTTGGTTAGTTAATTTATACCAATTTTTTCTTTCTTTCGACTTATACCGTTTAGAAATATGGTCATGAAATCTATTAGACCCTTCTAATACTGTTAAAGTAGCATCTCCTGGATTTACGTCTAAAGCTGTAACCCAAGCTTGTACACACTCAAACCCTGCCCTTAAAGGAGACTGGTCCGTATGCATCCAAACATTTCCTTTGAAATTACCCTTTTTAGTTATTTCAGGTGGCATATGAAAACTAGCCCCATCAAAAGAAACGAGTAAATCTTCAACTGGAACACACCATAGCTCAGAAAAGATTTTTAGGACCTTTTCGTTTTGGCGAATGTCCCAAATAAACTGAGATTGGCCTATTGAGTAGTATTGAAGTAATTGACTATGTAATGGAAGTAGTTTACTAAAGCCAGTCCATGATTCAGGATTATCTTTTTCGATTGGAACCTCCCACGTTTGAGAAATATGACTAAGAAATTCCCAAAACCCTTTTAGCAAGGCTTTGCATTCTTCTTTATCTAAAACATTGTCTATTATCGCTACTCCATACTTATTTATAGTATGTATAAGATTTTCAGGGGTAGTAACATATTTATCGTGCTCATAATCCTCTAATGTAGGGGTTGGCAGTTTAGGTCTTTCCATTTGTTGTAAAATGGAAAATAGTTAGACTTAAATTTCAGTATTTTTTGCTTTTATAAAATCTTCAAATGAAATCGTACCCTCGTAATAAGTTTTCCAATAAGTATGTGTTTGATTCTTTAGTAACTTTATCAGTTGGATTTTTAATAAATTGAATTGCTTCGGGTGTTGTTTTTATTGCAGCTAATTGTTGTTCTGAAGGGTTATCAATATATTGAATTAGATCTCCATCTTCTAAAATAGAGGCTAGTTGTATTTTTTCAGTAGGAGTTTTAATATATCCAAAAGCATAACGATTTCTATATATTGCAAATTCTTGTATAGTTCATCAACATTTTCTACATGTTGAATAGTGGACCAATCTCTTCCAATTGTTGTATATCTTTTCAAATTTTTTAAATAATTTTCAATTTCTAATTTTTTAAATACTTTTTCATTTTTAAAAATCTATTTAAAATTTCTAAAAATATTTTTAGAAATCCCCTAAAGTATATTCTCCAAATGTCTCTTTCAATTTATGTTTTGTTCAAAAATGCGGAATATGAATTGACATGTACCAATATTGTTTCAAGCTCTTTCTTTATTAAAGAAACTATTGACGAACTCAACAACCTACAGTGTATTTTTCTTACAAGTAATGTTGAAGTAAGCGCTGATATGATCGAGTTGTTACGAGATATGTTGACTTTTACTTTTGCCGAGTTATGTCTTAATAAAATCGTCCATAGCGAAACTGATACCGATAGACAAGTGACATATGAATTTACTCAAGCTGGAATTGACTATATGAATACTAATTTGAGTGAAAATCTCGAAATTGAACTTCTTTTGCTATTGGACTGTCTAGATCTCAAACCCTATTTAGTTGCTTTTATGGGTTATCTAACTAAAAATAAAGGTAGAGAATATGGAAGTCTATTGACAGATGTAAGAAATCTTACGATATGAATTGCCGAAGCTTTATACTAAAAGTGTTAAAAAGACTTAAAAGTTATTTTTGCTATTATAAATGACAACTTCGCCTTTTCGTATTTATTCCGTGAATGTAATGGAAGTTCAAGGCGGAGATTGTAAATATTGTAGAGAACTTTTAGTAAGCTATGTGTATGAAAATGTTAATTGTTCCGCGTGTAAAAAAGCTTTCAGAACAATAAAACAAAAAATTCCAGATGTAATGTATTTTATTGTTGCATATAAAAAACCCAAAAATATTGTTGAAAATGTAATGGCAGTTGATGGGCTAGTTCACAAAAAACCTTCCATGAATTATATTTTACAAAAACGATGACTCACAGATGCACTCAAAACTTTAAAATCGTACAAATTAAAAAATCTACGTTTAATTTATAAAGTTAAAACAGCATCAAATTGTAATAATGACTATTGTGAAATCTCTGATTAGTGAAATCATAACTAAACAGGATAATAGGGAGGATAATCAGGGCCTTCTAGCATCTTTTTTCATACCACAGGCACAGTAAAAAATACTAATTAATCATAACGACGTTTAAAATTCCGTTCGTTGAAATATTTCCGTTGCTATGGAATGTCATTTGATGTACCCAATTTATTACTTCACCTTTTTTATGCTTACTAGTTCCTCTAGTCCCTCTTTTGTTAATGTATTTTTCTTGTTCCATATTTGCCAGCATAGGAATTAGTATTTCCAATAAAACGTTTTTGTTCAAATGTAATTGAGGAACATACTTCGCAATAAGCAAGAGCTGTTTCACGACGAGCTGAAAAGGTTTTTCAAAACACTTATGATTGTCACGGGTCCATCTCAACGGTCTATTTATTGAGTCAAAGTCAATTTTAAGATATAGAGGTCTGTAATACCCGAGTTCTTTTGGGGTATTTTCCTTAATTAAAGTTCTTATGCCATTTTTTAATAGGGATTGTGTAAATAAATTAAATTTTTCAAAGTTGATATTAAAGCCGACATTGCTTAAGTAAATAGCTTCATAAAATACAATTTCGAGCCCCAAGAGATTAACCATTAAATTTTTCGTTTCTTCTGCATATCCATATTTAGAGGTAATAATTATACGATTGCTTTGTACATCATATTGACGAGGTTCATCGCTTCTATTCCAAGTGCCTTTGGTGGGTTTATTAAGTGTTTTGTATACTTATTTTAGCTTGAGCAAACTCCATTGACATAATTTTTATAAATATATTCTCTGAATTTAACAGTCTCAGTAAAATGTGTTTTCAATAAATTGATGTGGTGAGCTTCTAGATTATTTTTAAAGCTCAATTTAATTATTGTGATCTTCGGTTTTTCCATCTTTAAAAGATTACATTTTTCAACTTTACATTTACATTTTTTTTCATTTTTTTATAAAGGCGAAAACCACGAACGACAGTCATCTGCTTCAGCTTTCAGTTGTCCCGCAGTAATATCCCCTTTTAGAAGTTTACATTTTGCAAATCTATCGCAACCTTCCTTGAATACGGGTTCAGTGCAGTACGGCTTTTTAACATCTTCGTCTTCAATGTTCAAATCGATCAACATATTAGCAACACAATGCCCTGAGCTAACACAATTTCCAGAAGTACCATCAGCCATCATGCATTGTTGCCCACTCTGTAACTGTAGGCATTCTTCGTTTAGTTCGGCAGTATATCCACCTTGAATCGGCTTATACATCCCACCTAGAAATTTGTAATTTTCGCTTTTTTTGCAAAACATATATAGACATACCAAGGCCAAAACGACAATCAGAATTGTAATGGGTTTCATTAAAAGGTTTAAAGAAATATTTTTCTAAATAAAATGGGAAAGAAAAAATCCAAAAAATATCTGGGACCTCCACCAGGTACAGCTTATTCGTTTTTTGTAAAAGAGAAAAAGTCTCATTACAAAAAGAGAAATCCTAAACTAAAGGCTTCCGACCTGACAAAACTAGTTAAGAAAAAATGGGATACTTTGAAAAAGAAAACTAAACAGTATTATGTTGATATAGCTGAAAAAGCAAAAGATGAGTACAACTACAATAAGAAGAAACACGAATTTTTAGAGTCTACTTTGTATAAAGAATTTTGGTGTTCGGAAGCAAAAAAATTTTCAGAAAATTTGTGGGAGCCAGACACGAAAAATTTGAAGAATTTTAAATCTGAAAAATTTGGGAAGGCTTTGAAAAAACACGGTTTAAAATCTTGGTTCGAGATTAATAAGTTTAAAAGCTGTACCCCTGTAAACTTGCTAAAAAATGCGCTACTTAAAAATTTAGACTTCGAAAATGATTCAATCAAAGGAGATTTAAAAGTTAAAAAAATCAGGCTTTACCCTAATTTAGAAGAACGTCAGAAAATTGAAAATTGGTTAGGAGCTTCTCGATGGATTTACAATTATTGCGTTGAAAAAGTAAATGCTAAAGAAGTAAATGTAACTGAAAAAGATCTTATTGCTCTTATCAAAACTGCAATGGAAAAAAATGAATGGCTAAAAGGAATTCCTAGCGAGATAAGATGCACAACTATTCGGGATTTAGTTAAGGCTAAAAATGCAACTTTTAAAACGTTAAGATCGTTCAAATTTAGAAGTAAAAAAGATAACAATCAGTCACTATACATTAGGAGAGCATATTGGACCCCGACTACGAGTGGATTTTTCTCTTTTTTAGGCAAAATAAAAACTTCAGAAGAAATGCCAAAACTAGAACACGACTTACGGCTAGTAAAAATAGTTTAAACAATTATTGGATTTGTATTCCTGTTTCAAAAACACATGCTTTATCCCGGGAGAGTCAACCGGGTAAAGTAGTCTCTATAGATCCAGGTGTACGTACTTTTGCGACTTGTTACGACCCCAAAGGTTTTATTACTGAATGGGGAGTCGGCAGTGATAATCGTGTTTTTAGACTTTTGCTAAAGATTGACAAAATGATTTCTAAGTGTACCGAAGTTAAAGCAAGAGAACGATTAATTCTGAAAAGAAAGATCAAAAGAATTAGACTCAAGATTTATAATTTAACCAATGATTTACACCGCAAATGTGCTAAATGGTTATGTGAAAATTTTGAAGAGATAGTTCTACCAAAGTTTGAGTCCAGTCAAATGATCAGGAGAGGTAATCGAAAAATTGGAAACAAAACCGTGCGAAAAATGGGTACCCTTAGTCATTTTCGGTTTAGACAACATTTACTGAACAAGCAAGTGAATATGAGAATGTAAACGTTAGACCTGTTACTGAAGACTACACTAGCAAAACTTGCGGTCGGTGCGGTAAATGTAATAATTCCTTGGGAGACTCAAAAATCTTTAAATGTTCCAAATGCAAAGTAAAAATGGATAGAGACCATAACGGTGCCAGAAACGTTTTGATAAGACTTTAACCCATTGTAAAAGCTTGAGTTTACTTAAGCGCTGAGGCCTAGCTCCCTTTTTGTAGAGGTTATATCTCTATAAAATTGTATCCTATACCCAGTTGTAATTGGGAGAGTACTCTTCGGAGGAATGTTAGGTTTTAATCTAGGCATTAATATATTAAAAGGAAATAATCTTAAAAAATTGAAAAAGCATTTATAGAGATTATAAATAAAACGCACGAAATGAAAAATTCAAAACTAGCGAAAACTACAAAAACAGGTAAAAAAGCCAATCAAAATGCCACAAGTCAAAATATCAAAAAGCCTAAAAATCTTAACGGCTTAATCCATTATGGTATGGCTGGGTTTGCATATGAAAAATGGAGGAAAGAAGGTGTTTTTTATCCACAAGAAGCTAAAAGTGTAGATGAAAAGCTTTCCTATTACGCGTCAGTTTTTAACTCTATGACGTTGTGTTTAACATTTAATTACAATCCTCCTGCTTCGCTATTTCATAATTTTATAAATTTAACAAAGTCCCAAAATCCAAATTTCGTATTTAATCTTTACGCTCCACAGACTTTTACCGATTCAAAATCTATATCCGCTTCTCTTGCGGTATGGGATGAATTTTGGAACGGTACTATGCACGACGGAGAAGAAGTGGGAGGAATAAAATATTTTCATGAAAATGGAGCTTTGGGATGTTTATTGCTTAGATTTTGCTCTTGTTTTGATAATAATGTTAAGAATATGAATAAAATATTAAAAATTACAAAAAGAATCCCGAGAGATGTTAGAATTGCATTTATCTTTATGCATTCAAGCTGGTTTAACGCCGCTACAAGAGAAATATTCAAAAATAAAAATTGGTGCCTTGCGACTTCTTTTATTACGAATAATCTAGTCGATGCAGGTACTTTCGGAAATATAAAATCAACAAAAACAACACATAGACCAAAACTAGAAAATACCTCTAATTTTATATACATTGCTTTCAACGGAAGTTACGGGCCTGAAACGGGAAGCTATGATAAAAACGGCTTTTTAGAATATATGTCAAGAGAAGTTAGGAAATTCAACAACGCAGGTAAAGAAATATTTTGTTCTTTTGACAATACGTTTGAAACTACATATAAATATCCTCTCCCCGGATTACTTATTCATAATTATTACTTGTGCCCTCAAATGGCTGAATTACCTCCTGATTCAGATGGAATAGATAGACAGTGCTGTTTACACGATGCTTTAAAAATGAAAAAACTTTTGGAAAAATATACACTTGATAACGACGGTTATATAAAAGTAAAGTTTGTGTAATGAGTCGTTTTTCACACCAATATTTACATTTATTGTTAAAAAATGCACGAGAAAAGATCATAATAGGTCATAATAGGTCGATACAAACATATAAAGTATGGTATACCATTAAAGTAATAGGTGTTGCTTTGGAAGAGAAAACAGTTACTCCAGTTACTCCTGTAGTTGTTTATTGCGATAACAATGATATTATATGGACCAGAAACATAAAAATTTAAACTCGTAAAAAGATTGATTGAGCTCATTTGCTAAAGATGATTTTTTAACCAAAAAAGTAGAACTATTTACCGGGCCATTTGACATTATATTCAATTCCACTTTTATTCAAAATGGTATTCAAAATGGCTTTTAAAGTTTCAAAAAGTTCTCGAGGTAAAGTGTCAGGTAACTTAACATTGCCTTTTTTATCAATAATAAGAGACCATTCGGGTTTATGTCTCATTATGTCTCATTTCTAAAACTTGCTGAAATTGAAATAAAACTTTTTTTCTTGTGTCTTCTAAATCTGCATCAATAATATCACATATTATATCTTGTAAAATCACTTTATTACCATTCCACGTCCAGCTAAAACCTTCCGGGATCACCACTAAATAAGCTAAATTCTATTTCGTTACCATCAAAATTAAAAGACATTTCGAGATATCACCAATGATTTTATAAAAAGTTAAGAAAAAAGTTTAAGGAACATTTATTGGTGAAAATTTCGCAATATTTCTTTCCAAAAAATACAAAAATAGATACATGAACTCAATACACATTATTTTGTAAATGTGTTGCCTTTTATAAAGAATCCTTATACAGAAGATTTTGTCGATTCCCTTGGTAGCATCTTCGCGACGAAGGAGACCTTATCCCGCTTCCTACAGACAAGAGTGAGCGGGAAAAAGCAGATATTCTCAGATATTCTGGGACGTTCTGAAAGATCTTATTGATATATGGAAAATATTGAAAATATCTGAAAAGCCATAATTATTTTTTGAAATATAATTTCAAAAATGGGAACGGCTGCGATTTTTTGGATAATCTTATGTTCGATATTAGTCATTGGGCTTGTTGTAGTATAATTTTTATTTTTGTTTACAAAGGCCAAATAACTACTTGCAATACTCAAAATGGGGGTGGTCCTACCTAAAGGTGGTTCAAATGCTAATTGCGGTGCAAAAGGACCCGTAGTTTGGGATAATCAAAACGGAGCTCTCGTTGCAAATAATACGGAACTTTTACAGGGATTTTAAATTCTAGCCAGTTAATCTCCCTACACTTGATGATTGTAAAGCTCTTTGTAATCAGCTAAATGGTGAAAATGTACAGTGCAATATGATTCAATATACAAGCGTTGTGATTGCTACCCTCAATTTATGACTTCTCAAATGGGAACTAACATGAGTGTTCTTTCTGCCGACGGAAAGAATTGGTTGACCTATCCAAATCTCTATATTACTGATAACGACACAAGTGGAAGTTCTCACAGTGTCACTATAGGATCTGAAGATGCCTTGTAGGGACTTTTGCATGACGAACAGAACTAATAATGGGAATTGGCGTCCCTGGATTCATAAATGCAAACAATAACAACTTTTCAAAGTAATAATGGTCAATGCTTTTGTAAAACTAATTATGGAGACCCAACGACTACTTTCGCATCTTATCTTGTCGGTGATAAAGTTCCTGTTAAAGGGGTGAGCGGGGCTGTGAGCACTTCAAATGTTCGCTCCAATAAAAATTTTTTACCTTCAAGAAAAAGAATTTTTAAAAGATAATTATGAAAATGTCTAAAGAAATAATAAAATATTTCAATATAGTAATTCAATATAGTAATTTAGTATGTCAAGCTATATCCCTGGAGCTGGTCTCAAGACACCTCGCAGTGCGATCGAAGTCCCAATTTACCCTGGGATTAAAAAGGGGCCGCCGCGCTTCATCTGGAGCAGAAAATTTTGGAAGGTGGACCAAGGCGAAGTGCAAAAGTCAATCGAGCATATTCCAAGTTTGCAGGAAAATGCTGTTTTGTTCCAGAATAGAGATTATAACAAACAATTCGCTTACGGAAAAGTATTCTTCTCGAACTCAGTCCGTAAACAAAGAATTTCGTCCTCCCATGCAAGTCGTGATGATTTCCTGCCTCTCAGCAGAATTCCAAGACCTGTTGTTCTTCCCAGAATTAATCCGGGAGGTGCTTTTCGTCCGGTAATCTATATTTGCTCAACAAAATATCGAGTATCCCTAGTGTTATAAAATATCTAACAGATCGAGTAAAAAGGAGAAATCAGACCTACCTTTTTCGCTCCAACATCAATGCCTGTAAACAATTCCGTTTTGCCGGATTTCGAGCTAAAACTACTTGCTACATCTGCTTCGGCTGGATTTAAATTTCCTACGGCAGGAGATATGGATTTAGCTAATAATCGAGACAACTACATGAAGCTCGATTACGCGCGAGCACCCGTAAGCGTTATTTAGGGAAACAACAACTATTACAAAGTATATAAATGCTCCTGACGCCCGTGAAGATATGCAACTTGAATATAACCGTCCACAAACGAGCGCTATTTCAAGAGAGAGATTTACAGCAGTCCCAGGTCTTACACCGAATCGAGTTTGAGTATCAACTATTACCAGCAATACGTAAAAGGTTTTTTTTTTTTTTTTTATGTATACTTACTCGTCAGTTTGCGTATTATATATGGCCTTTTTCGGCACGACTAAAGCCAAGCCCCGATACGGGACCCGTGAGTCGTGGTTCGTGCTATCCCACCCTTCGCCGAAATGAAGGCGAAGGATGGGGCACTCATTTTAGTGGGAGGGTGGAGGGTCACAAAAAGCAGAAGCAGGTCCTTCGGCTCCGCTGAAAAATGCTTCGCTCAGGATGACGCTTCAGTGGGAAAGGAACAGGGAACAGGGAGCAGGGACGGGGAACAGGAACAGGGATAAAAAACACAGACAGAGAACAGAGAACAGAGAACAGAGAACAGAGAACAGTGGTCTGGAGAACCCCGAAGGTCCCCACGCCGGGGACATGAAGAACTTCACGGTCAAGCCCGACGGCACCGCTAAAGTGACCGTTGACGACCCGCGCGTGACCCTGGGGGATGGCGCCAATTCCATCTTTACCGGGAGCGGAACGGCCCTTATGATACATGCCAAGGCCGACGATATGAAGAGCGACCCGGCAGGTAACGCGGGCGATCGTATAGCCTGTGGAACGATCACGAAGTAGTAACGTAAGTTATCGACAGATTTAACCTCACAAAATCGGCGACAGAAGTCTTACAAAGCACAGTTGCGATTCCTGATAGTCTGCAATTGCATGCTCACATCAGGATCCCAGGCTGGGGCGGAAGTCTTCAGCCTTCCCCGCCGCAAGGGTTTGAACTGGACGACGACGATTGCGATGGGCCTCTTTCACGTCGGCGCGATCGCGGCGTTGTTTATGTTCAATTGGCGTAGTTTCTGGGTTGCGGTCTTCCTCTACTGGGTCTGTACCGGCCTCGGAATCAGCATGGATACCACCGTCTGCATACGCACCGGGGGTACAAATGCCCATTGTGGCTGGAATACTTCTTTGCTGTTTGCGGTGCGTTGACTCTCGAAGGCGGGCCGATTTTCTGGGTGGCCGTGCATCGTGTTCACCATCAGAAATCCGATCAGCAGGGCGACCCGCATTCGCCGCGCGAGGGCTTTTTCTGGGCGCATATGGGCTGGATCATGTTCGGCGAGGGCAATCACAACAACACGAAGCTGATGTCGAAGTTCGCTCCCGATCTGGCAAAGCACCGTTTCTACGTCTGGTTAAACAACTGGCACTGGATTCCGATGGTGGTACTTGGCTCATTCTGCTTGCCATCGGTGGCTTGCCCATGATGCTTTGGGGCATCTGCGTCAGGGTTGTTTTCGGCCTGCACGCTACCTGGCTCGTCAATTCCGCAACCCACATGTGGGGCGGACGCCGTTTTGCCACGCGTGACGATTCCCGCAACAACTGGTGGGTTGCCGCGCTGACATTCGGCGAAGGCTGGCACAATAACCACCATGCGCATCCCACCTCGATCCGTCACGGGCTCGCGTGGTACGAGATCGATCACTCGTGGATTCTGGCCAACATCCTGAAGCGCGTCGGCCTGGTTTGGGACCTTAAAGTTGCCCGGTTGAACACCCGGCTTGCAGACCGCGAAGCGGCCTGATTCCCCGGCTCAGGCGCGCCCGGCAAACTCGCGGTTTTCAGTCGAGACTTTTACTTTTTCCCCTTGCTTGATGAAGAGGGGAACACGAATCTCGAGGCCGGTCTCCAGCCGGGCGGGCTTGGTGACACTGCCGCTGGACGAATCGCCGCGAACCCCTGGCTCCGTGAAGGCAACGGCCAGCTCAACGAAGGCGGGCAACTGTAAACCTATGGGATTGCCGTTGTATTTGTGCAACTGAATCAGGGCGCCTTCGGTCAGTAGGTCCAACGCATTCCCGAGCATCTCTTCCGTAAGAGTGAGGGTCTCAAAGCTTTCCTGGTCGAGAAAGTGAGAGCCGTCGCGATCGCTGTATAGATAGGATGCCGGGACCAACTGGAGATCCGGCTCCTTGAACTTTTCACCCGCCTTGAATGTTCTCTCGAAGACCGCGCTCGTGAGCAGGTTGCGGATCTTCAGGCGGACCAGGGTCTGGCCACCGCGAGCGGTGGGCGTGTTCACCTCCGCTTCCAGGCAGTAGAACGGAGTGTTTTCGTGCTCGAATACGGTCCTTCGCTTGATGTTGATTGCATCGATCAGTACGGCCATGAACTCCTCGGCGGGGCAAACCCGATTTCAATTTCCTCTCAAGTATAAGGTTACGGGCACGCCCGGTTGTGGTCCGGGGATCGGGCAAAAACATAAGCCAAAAAAGATGTATAATAAACTCTTTATTCGGAGAATTATGGTCCAGACCGTTGTATTTATCGCCGATTAGATCGAAGGTCCTATGCTCGGCATCGAGTCCGGCCGGATTTTTGGCCCTGATGTATTGGTGCATCTGACGGGAACGAGCGAGCCCCCCCTTGCGTGCGGGCTCCTCGGTATCGAGCGCGGCCAAATGCACATTCGCGCGAACGAGTCGGATTGAGCCTGCCTCACGTGTCAGCGCGATATTAGGCCGTGTCACCATTTCCGGCGAGGTCGTCTATTGCACGAGGAAAGACACCTGGTATCGGGCTTGTATCGCTTTGAACTCCGAGAACGAAGGCCGCCGGGAGCCAAGGCTCCCCGTCCAGCTGCCAGGCGCTGTCATCGCTTTGTCGGGCGAAGGCGAGCGATCCGTGCCGGGGGTGGTGGTCGACGTTTCCTTATCGGGCCTGCGGCTGAGGATCCCGCAAAGCGTCGATAGCGGAACGATGATTTTCGTCGAAATGGCGTCCACTCTGGTAGTGGGCGAAGTGCGCCATTGCATTGGGAAAAACGGTCATTTCGAGGTCGGCATTGAAATCACCGATGTTCTGTCCGATATAAAATCCCGGCAGGATTCTCGGGGAACTCTGAGGGGTATCCGCCGGAAGCTTGCAGAGGTGATTCTGGGAGAACCGATCACGCCTACCCGTCAGCTAAGGTAGGGAAGGGGCGGGCAAGAACCATCGCGCTCGGTTGTCGCATCGGGGGGCCGACAGTCCCGCGACGGAACCGGAGAGGGAACAGACACGAACGACGATGCCGACTTACTTGTTCAGCTGGAACCCGCTCACCGCGTTCAAGTGGCCGAACAACGGCATTAACTCCGCAACCACCCGGCGGGGCGGAGTGGTGCACATTCGCTGGAGCACCGGCGGAAGGACCTGTATCGTCGCCGGAGACCGCATTTTTCTCGGCAAGGTCGGCCAGAATCCAACGGGGGTGATCGCCTCCGGCGTGGCTGCTTCAGACTGTTTTGAAGACACTAACTGGGAAGATGGCTCGAAACGCATCACTTATAATATGGTCGACTTCGACACGATCCTCGATCCGGAAAGCGTCTTGCCGCGCACCCGACTCAGTGAGGGCCCTCTCGGCGGCGTGAATTGGGACACGGAATATGGCGGTGTCACGATTGGAGAAGATGCCGCCGAGGCTCTCGAAGCGAAGTGGAGGGGTTGGCTTGCGCTCAAGGGGTTCCCGATGATCGAAAGCGAACTGGAGCGATCGGTCTTACAGCATTTCGGGTACGCGGGATGGATCAGAGTGCGACTTCATCTGCTTCTGGAACGTAATTCCAAATTGCTTGTGGCCAAGCGGAGCCAAGCCCTGAGACGGCGTGCGGGCAGGCTTGAATGCGAGGTTTGCAGATCCGTCTTCAACGACGCGGACGGAGGCCAGGGGCGCGTCGTTCAGGTAGACGATATTGAAATTCACGACCGGCGAGCGCTCTCAACGCCTCGAGTCGACCGGCGACCTGGACACGACCGTCGACGATATCGCGCTCGTATGCGCGAACTGCCATCGCGCGCTTCACTCGCAGGATTGGCCCCCGGTGGAAGAGCTTCGCGCGCGGCTGGGCTGAAGCCTTACCTGGACTTTTGTTGTACGTCGGCGGGACTACACTTCCCGTTTTCGCAACGATTGTTCTCTTCGCAAACCTGTTCGAGTAAATTCCATGTGGGATGAAGCTTCATGCCGAACATCTGCGACCAGGGCTTCGTGAAAATCTCGGGATCGTCGATCGTGATTTCATACGACGCAGTCATCGGATCGTTGTACCTGATCCGTTCGATGGTATGCAATTTGTCGCTGTGGTAATGGGTGAATTTATCGATGTCGCCCGGTGCCGCGGGAGCGTCCAGGAGCCAGGATTTCAGGCCGATCGTGTCGATTACGAGCGTATCGCCTTCCCAATTGGCGACCGCGTCCCCTTCGTATGTCAAATCCGGATCCGTGCCGTGGGGCCGACCGTCCGTCGGGATGATGCGGAAGAAGTGCATGTACTCATAGAAGAAGATAATCTGGCCGGGAGTCTGGTAGATCTGCGTCGCATAGGGTGCCAACACTTCCCGCGGGTGGCCGTCCGGCAGGCAGACCGCGGTGGGATCGTCATGCCGTATGTCGCCGTTCGCCGGCTGCAGGAACCTGGCCTCCCCTCCCGGCTTGAACGGAGCCCAATTTTTTGGGTCAAAGCGCAGGACGCCGAGACTGTCGGTGTCGCCAGGACCCACTTTATGAGCGAACCCGGGACCGGCCCAGACGCCGGTAAAGTCCGGCTTGCCGTCCGGCGCGCTCGAAATCCTGGCGCGAACGGGCACCGGCTGGTCGGGACGGACTTGGGCCCGGAGAGGCAGGGCCATGAAGGCCAAACCGATAAATGAGAGGACGAGGTGATTTCGCATAGTCGTCAGACGCCGGAATTATTGCTTATTCCGTTTCTCTTTGGCAGTCGCCGCGGTTTCTTCGGCGGGACGCCGTGAACACCTTGCGGCCGTCGGAAAATGCACTCTTTCGCATTCGGGAACTGTATCAGAAGTCCTTTGCGATGAGCAATGAAGCGTTTATCTATTGTTGTCCAGCGACAGGTCCGCGCGAGATTGACAACATCGAGCAGCGATTATACGATGACAGCCGTGCAGTCCGGTTTTTGTAAGGACACGCCTGGAGGGCGATGATGCGCCTGCTTCTGACGGGTGCCCTTGTTGCGGGTCTTGCGGCCGCCGAAACACCAACGTATTACAAAGACGTTGTTCCCGTGCTGCAGACGCATTGCCAGGAATGCCATCGGCCCGGCGAAGTCGCGCCGATGTCGCTCATGTCGTATAAGGATTCACGGCCCTGGGCCAAAGCCATCAGGCAGGCTGTTTTATCAAAGAAGATGCCGCCCTGGTCGGCGGATCCGCACTACGGGAAGTTTTCCAACGACCGATCACTGAAGCAAAGCGAGATCGACACGTTGACGGCCTGGGCCGACACCGGCGCACCGGAAGGGAATCCCGGCGATGCACCGGCTCCGGTACAGTTTTCGGACGGCTGGACAATCGGAAAGCCAGACCTGGTGCTCGATATGGGGGCCGACTTCAAGGTGCCGGCACGCGGGACCATCCCGTACGCTAATTTTGTTGTGCATACCGGGTTCACCGAAGACAGATGGGTGAAAGAAGTCGAAGTGCGCCCAGGCAACACTGCATTGGTTCACCATATAGTGCTGTACGCGCGTCCGAAAGGCTCGGACTTCGACGCCGACGCGAAACCAGGCGAGCCCTTTGTCGAAAAGGAGCGGCCGCCGCAGCAAAATAGACCACCTCAGAACGACATAGGGCATTTGATCGGCATTTTTGCCGCCCCAGGGGGAGGCGCAGTCGAGGAAATTGGGTTATACCTTCCTGGTGGTACGGTTTACAAGACGGGACCTGGGCAGGCGCGTCTCATACCGGCGGGTTCCGACATTATCTTTTCGATCCACTACGCTACCAATGGAAACGAAGGGTTCGACCGAAGCAAAGTGGGTATCATCTTTGCGAAAGAGCCGCCACAGGAGCGAGTCGTGAATGCCATGGACGTTAATATGTCGCTCAGAATTCCGCCGGGGGACCCGAACCATCGCGTAGATGCCCGGCTCACACTTCAGCAGGACGCGACGTTGCAAACGATCATTCCTCACATGCACTTCCGGGGTAAGGGCTTCGAGTTTGAGGTTACGTATCCGACGGGTGAGACGGAGACTCTGCTGAAGGTGCCGAAATACGACTTCAACTGGCAGATTGCTTATGAATTGGCGAACCCGATCAAGTTGCCGAAGGGTACGTTGATTCACATGACGGCGTTCTACGATAACTCTCCAAACAATCCAGCCAACCCCGATGCCACAAAAGAGGTTTTCTGGGGGGAGCAAACCTGGGAGGAGATGGTGACCGGGTTCGTCGACCTGGCGATTCCGGTGGGCATGGACCCAACGAAGCTGGTGCCGCCGATCAAATTCGGCATACCGCCTGCAGCAGCCGCACCAGCCTCCCGATAGGATCAAAGTTCCGCGCGGCCGCCATCGGCAAACAATTCGGCGCCCACAACCAGCGAAGCGTCGTCCGATACAAGGAAAAGCGCGGCGCGGGCGATTTCTTCCACCTTACCCATCCGCTTCAGGGCAATGCCTTGTGCCATATTTTGCAGCATCTGCTCGACAGCCGCCTCGGAAAGCCCCATTTTGCCGAACAACGGCGTGGTCACCGGGCCGGGGCTCAGAGTATTGACCCTGATGCCGCGCGGCGCCAATTCCGTCGCCAGTGTCCGGCCGAACGACCTCACCGCGGCCTTCGTCGCAGCATAAACCGATGTACCGGCGAAGCCCTTCTTGCTGACAACGGAAGCTGTCAGAAGAATCGATCCGCCCGAAGGTATGAGGGGGAGCGCTGCCTGGACCGTGAAGTAAAGGCCTTTGACGTTGACGGCGAAATGCTCTTCGAAATCCGCTTCCTGTATCTCGCCGAAAGGCTGGAATCGGGCGATGCCGGCGTTCGCGAACACGATGTCGATGCGCCCGAATTTCTGGCGGATTTGATCGATCAGACTCGCGATGTCCGTGAGCTTGCTCGTATCGGAAACGATTGCCAGGGCGCCCGGACCCAACTGCTGCCCGGCCGCCGCGATCGCGTCTTTGTTCCGGCCGGTCACAATGACCCGCGCGCCTTCCTGTTGAAACAGCACCGCGGATGCGAGCCCGATGCCGGTAGATCCACCGGTGATCAATGCGATTTTGCCTTCGAGTTTACCCATTCCGATCCTCCAGACCCTCCAGACCCCTCGATAACCACGATACTCTGTCAGGCAAAATAAACACAGGCAGGATAAACTGAGTTTTCTGTAAAAGTGTGACCGCGGAGGAAATATGACACCAGCAGAAGTGCTGCAATACGCGAAAGAGAATGGCGCCAGACAGGTCGATGTCCGTTTTTGCGATATCCCGGGTCTCCAGCACCATATTTCGTACCCGATCGGTGAGCTGAGCGAGAGCTCGTTCACGGAGGGCTTCGGGATCGATGGGTCGAGCATCCGCGGGTGGGCGGCGATCAATGAAAGCGACATGCTCCTCATTCCGGATTCGGAGACGGCCTTCATGGATCCGTTCATGGAGACTCCGACCCTGGTGATGATCGGCGATGTGCGCGATCCCCTGACCAAGCAGAACTACGAGCGCGATCCCCGCTGGATTGCGAAAAAAGCCGAGCTTTATCTGAAGAATTCAGGCGCCGGCGACACGGCGTTTTTCGGCGCCGAAGCCGAGTTTTTCATCTTCGACAACATTCGTTTCGACCAGAACGCCGCACTCGGGTTTTTACTTCATCGACGCCAACGAAGGCCGCTGGAACTCGGGGCGTGAGAACGACAACCTGGGTTATCGTCCGCGCTACAAAGAAGGCTATTTCCCGGTCCCCCCGACCGATCACCACCAGGACCTGCGGTCGGAGATGGTCGCCACCATGGAACGCTGCGGCCTCGATATCGAATGCCATCATCATGAAGTCGCCACCGCCGGGCAGTCGGAGATCGATCAGCGCTTCAACACGCTGGTCAAATCGGCCGACAACATGACGCTGTACAAATACATCGTCCGCAACGTGGCCAACCAGTATGGCAAGACTGTGACGTTCATGCCGAAACCGATTTTCGGCGATAACGGCAGCGGAATGCATGTGCATCAATCAATCTGGAAGGCGGGCAAGCCGCTGTTTGCGGGCGACGGTTATGCCGGCCTCAGCCAGATGGCGTTGCACTATATCGGGGGCCTGTTGAAGCATGCGCGCGCGCTTTCGGCGATCATCGCCCCGACGACGAACAGCTACAAGCGGCTGGTTCCCGGCTACGAGGCGCCGGTCAACCTGGCCTATTCGCGCCGCAATCGCTCGGCGGCATGCCGCATTCCGATGTATTCGGCAAGCCCCAAGGCGAAACGCGTGGAGTTCCGCCCGCCGGACCCTTCCGCCAATCCGTATCTGGCGTTTTCGGCGCTGCTGATGGCTGGCCTCGATGGCGTGTTGAACCGGATTGAGCCAGGTGAGCCGCTCGATAAGGATATCTACGATCTATCGCCGGAAGAGATGAAGTCGGTGCCGTCGATGCCGGGATCGCTGGAAGAAGCGCTGAATTGCCTCGAAGAGGACCACCAGTTCCTGCTCAAGGGCGATGTATTCACCGAGGAACTTCTTGAGACGTTCATCGAGTACAAACGCAAGAACGAAGCCGAGGCAGTAAGACTGCGGCCGCATCCTTACGAATTCTCTTTGTATTACGACATTTAGTATAGTGTCCAACAAATAACTGGACACTCTTCCGGTCAGGCGAGGGGCAGGCCATCGTTCCTCCGTGGCCTGCCTTCTTCCGGTTACGAGGCAAACGCGGACGACGGAAAACGATCGTCCGCGCCACGATGTGTCCAGTTATTTATTGGACAGTTCAGCCTTTTTTACTACGTCTTCCGCGCCACCCAGAGCAGCAGGGAGAATACAGCGATCGGAATCAACGCCAGCAACGCGTAGTTCAGAATCCTCTTCGGCCAGTGCGATTTCCGTTGCTTCCAGTCCTTCAATTCGAGCCGGTCCGCCACACCGACCTGGTCCTGATGCTCAAGGTCCCAGGCGAACTCACGGGCACTCCCGTAGCGGTTTTTGGGATCGCGTTCCAGTGCCCGGTAAATGATTTCCTGCAGCGCGGGCGATATCGAAGGATCGATTTCCC
>CAWBGV010000024.1:0-53627 GCA_963788395.1 Candidatus Doudnaibacteriota bacterium
CCAGACTAATGATGCAGCGTGTCGGCGAATGCAGCGAAGGTATCAACCGCCTGCACAATCTCAGCAAGCAGCGGCCGGAAATTGTTGACGGCCCCGAAGTTCGGCACGATCTTGAAATCCCTGAACACCTGACTGTCCAATTCCGCGGTGTCACTTTCTGCTATCCTGGCCACGCCAAGGAGGCAGTCCGTAACATGAGCTTGATGATCAACGACGGCGAGGAGGTTGCTGTTGTTGGACCGTCTGGCTCCGGCAAGACCACTTTAAGAAGATTGCTGATCCGGTTATTTGGAGTCACGGATGGCGAAATTCTCATTGGCGGTATACCTATCAAGCAGTGGCCATTGGAAAAGCTTCGATCATTGTTTGCTTACGTGCCACAGGGAGACGAGGTGTTTATATTCGATAGCGATATCGAGCAAAACATTCGATTCTCACAGCAGGAGGCGACAGATCAAGAGGTGACCAAAGCAGCCAGGCAAGCCGGGCTTCAGCAGTTCATTGAATCCCTGCCCGATGGTTTTAAGACCAAAGTCGGCGAGAAAGGAATGAAGCTGTCGGGCGGCCAAAAGCAGCGCATGGCTTTGGCCCGCGCCATTGTCAGCGGCCGCAGGTTCCTGATTCTGGATGAGGCAACCAGTTCCGTAGACGCCTTAACCGAACAGGACATTCAGCACGAACTTAAGGAAGTGCTGAGAGGGGTTACATCAATCGTGATTGCCCACCGGATGCCTACCATTTGGGGCGCGGACAAAATCGTGGTCATGAACAACGGCTGTAAGGAAACCGAAGGGACACACCACGATCTCATGACTGACACCGATGGAATCTACCACCGAATGGTCAGCTTGAAAACGACTCACAATCATTTAGTCTAGGCTTAACGTATTTTACGTTGCCGGGCGGCTCTGCACAAGGAGCCGCCTTTTTCGATTTGACAGCTTTCTAACCGCAAGGTAACATACGCCAAATTGCATAGATTATAACCCTTGTTAAGGCTTGCAGGCACAAGGCGTTGCAATATTGGTGTTTTTCGTTATAATACGAGAAATCCACTTTTTGAAACCTATCAGCGCAAGCTGGGGAGTAAAAGAGTGGATTTTTCGTTTAGGAACTCCGCACACCGAACTCACCACAAGTGGCTTAAAAATGAATTTGTTAACCTCGGGTCGTGAGGTAGAAAATTTTATTTTTCTTTTAAGCCTGTGGATAAAGATGTGCTAATTTTAGGAACCTCTAATAAATTTAAAGCCTTGTTTCTTAGTGAACGTTCGTTCATAATAGATTCATGACTCCTCAACAAACAGATGAGCCAAATTCAAATAGACAGTTTACGAAAACCCCATCAAGGTCTTTCGTTGCAGAAACTTTTGGAAGGATATATTCGATGTCCAAGCCTACAAAAACTTTCAGCGAGGCCGGCCAAGAGTTTCTCTATTGGTGCCAATATGGCAGATCCGAAGCCATTGCCAAAACCACGCTCAAAACTTATACCAGAACATTGGAACTTATTGCCAAGCATTTTGGGAGATGTCCCAGTTACCGAGGTTACGCTCGAGCATGTCCTGAATTTAAAAAAGGATTTTTTGGATCGGGGTGCTAAGCCGGGTTATTTGAATAAGGTGGTGATGCTGGTTCGGTCGGTTATAAAACACGCAGCAGAAAAAATGCATTTACCAGTTATGCCTTGGCGCGAGATTGAGCTGCCAAGAAAGCCACGGCCGGAAGTGAGGTATTTAAGACAGAGCGAATTGGATAGGGCGATGTCTTTCATTCATACCGACACTTTGCAAGGCATCCGCTTTAAAGCCGTGTTTACGGCCATGCTGGACACGGGCATGCGTATTTCCGAGGTTTTGTCGCTAAACAGGGATTCTATTGAATGGGGCGACAAGTCAGCATATATTATTGGTAAGGGTAACAAAAAACGAAAGGTGCTATTTCAGGACTGGTCATTGTGGTGGATCCAACAATATTTACCTAACCGAAAGGATAAGCATGAGGCTATGTTCGTTTCTCACCAAAGCGGCTATCCCATAGCGCGACTTCAAACCAATGATGTGCAGCGGGTATTCCGGAGAATTGCCCTCAAGGCAGGTTTGGAAAAATTCACGCCACACACGGCCAGAAAAACAGCGGGATCAACCATGTGGAATAACGGGGCAGATATTCAGGACGTGCAGGTATTTTTAGGCCACGAAAAATTGCAAACTACTCAAATTTACATTGGAAAAAATTATGACCGTGTCCGGGAGGCGCAAAGCCGGACCTTACAGTATCGAGCTGTGGATGTGGGGGTTACAGCAGTCATCAGGTGGGCAAAGGGCTATGACAAATGCGGAAACTGCGGCAAAACCGATAAGCCCCATGGCGCAAAAGGTTATTGCATTAATTGCTACATGAATTTAAAGAATGCGCGAATACGGGCAGAACAGTCGCAAACCGTCGAGAAACCGGTGCCAATTTAGACTTGCATTTGTATACCGGTTATGTTAATATGGATGTATGCACAAGCAAAAGCTTAGTCGGAATATGGCAGTGGTGCTGTTAAGGAAGGCTGATCCAAAAGTCTTCACTTTTGACGAATTAGCCCAATTATTTGAGGTTCAGAAGCATGTGGTGCATAAAGTGTTTCTGCGTGATAAAGATAAATATAACTTGCCAAACGAAAGTCTAGTAAATTCAAAGGTTTGATAAGTTCAGTAAATCTTGTATACCCTTCAAATCAAAATTTGGCAAAGTTCTTTAAAAAATTGGTGTTTATATAAAAGTAGTAAAGAAAATTTTGGCTCAATGATTGATGCTTTATCACACTGGGCTGAGTTCGATCCCCGCCCATCCCACCAAGATATTACAGAGAGGTTCTTTTCCAACTTTTTGCAAAGCCTCCTGCAGGTAAAACCATTGATTCTGTGGGACAAACTGCAGTTCACGGTTTTTTAAAAACAGGTTCAAGCCGAAGATTTTTTGGGCAAAGGATTTTTTGTGCGTTAGGTCGGGTGAAAGCGTTATTTCGCCCAGCGTTTGCGCCTCTTCCAGCCACTGCCGGTAGGGTTCGAGCCAAGCTTTCTGGTTATGTTCAAGACGGGCAATTTGCTCTTGGAGTGTCTTCTTCTCCGAGGTCAGGTTATTCTTCTCATCCTTGAACGGATGTTTGATAGAATAACATCGGAAAAAGCTAAAGAGTTGGCAAGACCGATGTTCGAAGATGCAATCAATAAATTAATGAGCAGCAAATAATTATATGAAACTGACAAGGGAGCAAGCGGTTCCAAAATCTAAACATGGTATTAATTTATGGGTTTACCAAGTGGACCGACAAGAAGCTGGCCTAGTGTATGTTGAAGTGGAAGAAGGCCATTTTCAAGAATTTTACGACAAAGAGAGCACGTTTATTTACTACATCATCGAGGGTGAAGGAACATTTTATTTGAACGGCGAAGCTGTTCCTGTTAAGGCCACAGACGCCATAGTTGCGCCGCCCATGACTAAAATTTATTATATTGGCAAAATGAAAATGACATTAGTAACCGCTCCCGCATGGAAGCCGGAAAATGAAGTTCATGTAAGGTATATAGAAAAACCACAATAATTTTATGACCCAAGTAGAAAATGTAAAAGTTAATATTCCTGTAGTATCGGCAATTATTGAAAGACTGCATAAAGGCGAGAAAGAAATATTAGTGCAAACACGTTGGAAGCCAGAACGAGACCCTATCTATTCTGGCACTTTAGAAATACCAGCAGGGTGGATAGACGAATACGAAAACGTTTATGATGCTTTGAAGCGAGAAGTATTGGAAGAAACTGGTTTAAAAATAACAAAGATAACCCCTGATATTAAAACTAAAATCCATAGCCCTAAAGATGACGGCTCTTTCGCCTTTGTTCCTTTTTGCTGCCAACAGCAAATAAAGGGTGGCAAACCCTGGGTCGGCTTTGTATTCCTCTGTGAAGTTGATGATACTGAGCCTATAGCGCAAGCGGAAGAAGTTAAAAATATAAAATGGATTAAGAAGGCGGAATTAAAGGATATATTTACTAAAACTCCAGAAAAAATCTTTACCCTACAGTTAGGAGTTCTGGATTATTATTTTAACTACAATGAATCTTAAAGACACATATAATAAAATAGCCAAAGATTGGTTTAACGACCACAAGGAGAGTGACTGGTGGAGTGAGATTGCTCTTAAGTTTTTAGGTTATCTGAAAAAAGGAGATAAAATTTTAGATGTCGGCTGCGGTGCGGGTTTGAAGACTAAGTATCTGATAGAACAGGGCTTTGAGGCTGTGGGTATTGATTTTTCCGAAGAGATGGTTAAGCTGGCCAAAAATTACTGCCCCCAAGGGACGTTTTACGTAAAGGATATTAAAGAGCCTTTGAATCTCGGCACATTCGACGGCATCTTTGCCCAAGCCGTGCTGTTGCACATTCCAAAGGCAGAAGTAGTGGGGGTGCTTCAAAATTTTTACAACAGCCTGAAGTCCGGTGGCTGCTTATATCTGGCCGTTAAAGGGTTAAAGCAGGGCGAGCCAGAAGAACAAATGGTAAAGGAAAATGATTATAATTACGAATACGAAAGATTCTTTAGTTTTTTTACTGTGGCAGAAATTAAAAATAATCTTGACCAGTTAGGCATGCAAATCTTGGATGAAACAGTTATCTCCAGGGGCGATACCGACTGGGTTATTGTTATTGCTAAAAAATAAGTTTAACAATTATGGACTTTACATCAACCGATTTACCCATAGAGAATGAATACCCCAAGCTCGTCAGGGATAATATTCCGCAGATTATCGAACAAAAAACTGGCAAGCAGCCGCCCATGCGAATTTTAACAGACGACAACGAATTTAAGGAGTTCCTGCTTAGAAAAGTTGTTGAGGAAGCTATTGAATTGCAACACTCGGCAGAACACGGAAATCTTGAAGAAGAGTTAGCTGATGTGATGGAATTAGTAGAAAGTATATTGGCATTAAAAGGAATTTCTAAAGAAAATTTGGCTGCTATTCAAAAAGAGAAGCGCCAAAAGAATGGTGGATTTGGAAAGCGTATTTTAATGCTTTCAAAAAAATTAGATTAAATTTTTATGTCGAAAAATTCTATTGGGGTAGGCGTAGTCATTGTTGTAAAAAATGACGACAAAATATTGTTTGGAAAACGATTAGTAAAAGTTGGCCACGGACAATGGGGCTTGCCTGGAGGCCATTTGGAGTTGGGAGAGTCAATGATGGCTGGAGCCAAACGGGAATTATTGGAAGAGACTGGACTTATAGTGGATAATTTGGAATTTATCAACATTACGAATGACCCTCGTTCAGGCGATAAAAATTCAGATGAAGAACATTGGATACATATAGTTTTTTTAGCCAAAGGCGTGCACGGTGAACCTAAAAATACCGAACCGGACAAATGCGAGGCTTGGGAATGGTTTAGTATAAACAAACTGCCAGAGCCTATATTTTACGGCCACAAAAAATTAATGGAAGCTGTCTTAAAAAATCAGCTAATAAGCGACTAACTTTATGCATGAAGGTTTAGGACGAGAAATTTCAATTGAGGATATTCTACCTCTTAGGACCTGGGAGCGGGAAATGACTGATGCTTTAGAAACTATTCCTGAGGAAGTCACAGATCACAAACAATATATTCGGGATCATGCCTTATTTGCCGCACGGTTTATTATCAAAGGCAAGGACGAGCAGCTTAATCAGTTAATAGACCGAGCAATGGCACAAGCACCGGAAGGTAATTTGCGCGAGAGTGCCCTGGCTATCGCCCGCAACCTGCACGAGTTTGTGCAAACGAATTTTTCACCACGGGAGCTAGAGCAGAGTATCCGTGATTACATCCAAAATCGCAGCGACGAAACAATAAACGAGCTTCTGCATTACAGCATCAACAAAGACACAGAGCTTTACTTGCACGTCAGCCCTGCTAAAACATTAAGCCTGCAAGAGCAGCTAAAGCTTTTAAGGGAAGGGTTGCCGATTTTGGCACAAAAATTGCAGAACGATCCAAAGTTGGCTAAAGTAGAAACCATTGGAGCGGTTTCATGGATTGTTGCCGCCAATCCCGGGCTACTTACTAGAATTGGTTTTACTTATAAAGGCAACTTGGATGAAAAACGTAAAGCCGAAAGTTTCCCCGGCGATCCAAGTGATATCGGCGAAGCTTACATTTCCCGTGAGGATTTTTTGAAAAAATATTCAAAATAACACTTATTGCAAATTTCCACTCCAAAAACGATTTTGACAAAACGTTTAAAAAGTCTACACTTAAGATAATTAACCATAACTATATGACCAGTAAACAATACATCCAAAAATATTGGCCGATAATTGTAGTGGTTGTTGTAATCGTAGTAGGCGGTTACATTGCCACGCGGCATGCTAAAACTAACAGTACCGCCGATCAAAAAAATAGTGCTCAAAACGGTTCCATGCAGACTGCGCTGACGCAGGGTCATTCAACCATTACTATGGCGCCGGCTAAAGCGGCCGGCAAAATGATGCCGCCTGCCACCGGCCAAATCTGGCAAGGCACACTGGAACAATCCAATAATCCGGCCAAAGGCAACCTGATGCTGGTCACGCCCGACCACACGTTTTATCTCCGCACCAGCCGGGACTTTAGTTCGCTCATTGGCAAAAAAGTCAACGTCAGCTACAGCGGCAGCTTAACCAACTTTAGCCTGACCAACATAACCCCACAATAATTTCGTCATAAAACCTAACACCCCCCAGCATGCTCCATACTTCATGTTGTATGCTTCATGCTTCATACCTCATATTTTCCCATGCTCCTACAAACCTTTCACGATTTTCCTGACTACGAACTACTAGATACCGGCGCCGGCTATCGCCTGGAGCGCTGGGGCCGGGTTATTTTACAGCGGCCGGATCCCCAGATTATTTGGCCCAAGTCGCTGCCCGAGAATGCCTGGGAGCAAAACTGGGCCGCATTTCAGAGCGGGTCGGACAATTGGAAAATAAATAAAATACCTCCCAAACCTTGGCTCATACAATTTCGCGACGTCAAATTTATTTTAAAACTTTCGCCGTTTAAACACACCGGCTTATTTGCCGAACAAGCGGCCCAGTGGGAATGGATGTTGCATAAAATTTCAAATGACAAATTACCACTATCAAGTAAATCTCAAAATACCAAATTCAAAATCCTAAATTTGTTTGCTTACACTGGCGGGGCGACAGTGGTCTTGGCTAAGGCGGGTTGTTTTGTGACCCACGTAGATGCCAGCAAGCCTGCCATTGGCTGGGCCAAAGAAAACCAGGCCTTAAACCGCCTGCCGGCCGATTCGGTCCGCTGGATACTGGACGATGCCGCCAAATTTGTGCAGCGCGAACTCAAACGCGGCGCTCGCTACGACGGGATTATTATGGACCCTCCGGCTTTTGGCCATTCCCCTACCGGCAAGACCTGGAAGTTCAACAAAGACTTACCGCGGCTGCTTTCTGATTGTATTAAACTGCTCTCGGCCGAAGCCAAATTTCTGGTTATCAACGGCTACGCCACTAACTCTTCGGCGCTGGCTTTAAACAACATTTTAGAGGACGCCACTGCGCCGCTGGGTGGGACAGTAGAATTTGGAGAACTCTGCCTAAAACAAAAAACCCATCGAATGATTTCGACTGGAATTTTTGCCAGGTGGCAGCACAGTGTTAAATAAACGTTTATTGTTATCGCCAAAAAAAAATTGTCATTATCCCGAATTGAGATTGCTTCCGCCGGTGACTAGACTTCCAAGTATCCCAGAACCTTTTCCTGCAAATCGTCCAAATTCAAACTGCCTTTAATCAAATATTCTTTAACGCCCTGGCCGAGCATTAATTTTTTTAGTTCCGGCTTATCTAAATTCGTTAAAATCAGCACCGCTACATTCTGCAGCCGGGGCTGGCTTTTGATATAATCTAAAATTTCCTGGCTGCCGTCATCTTTGGTCAGCAATAAATCGAGCAAGACGACCTCCGGCGTAATTTTACCCAAAATTTCTATCGCTTCATGGGGAGTACTAGCCGCGTAGACATCCATTTCCCAGGTATCGAACTTTTGACGCAAAGTGTTAAGGATCAGGGTATCGTCATCGATAATGAGGATAGTGTGTTTCATATATTAAATTTCGCTTGGGTCCGCCACTCGCTGGCCCAAAATGACCAGGAAGACTAATGGCGCCAGGAGCCAGACAAAACTAGCAGGATCCTTTATAAATAAAGTCTGGATAAGCGGGCTAAAATTTTGAACCGTGCCTGCGGGCAAATACGTTAAAATAGTATTGATTAATAACCCAATTTGTAAAAAAGCAAATACCAGTCCAAACACCATGGCCAGGGCCTGCCGACCATCTGCCGATGTCCGAAAAGCGTACCGGCCCAGCATCATAAAAACCACTAAAAAAATCAGCACAAAAGCCGCCAACTGCTGAAGCGCGTTTAAAGACGAAGGTAAATTTTTGGTAATCGTGTCGGTTAAAAACGGCGCCTCTATAACCAGCAGCTTGGAAATGTACAAACTCATCAAGATATTAATAATCCGGCCGCGGCCGGCGGTAAAGGCGTAGAGTACCGAAGCCAGCACCCATCCCAATAAGATAAACAGGTCCCAGGATGGCTGGCGCCAGTTGAAATTATGGATAAGTTGAGTAGTTTCACTGACCGGAATATTCATGGATTGTACTTTGGTTTCGCTGTATGTTCACTTCAAGTCGCTGAAAGAAGTTTTATGTATTATAGCATGAAGCAGGGTTGGAAGCAAAAAAGCTTAGGATAAAGCGCAAAATCCGAAATCCGAAATAATTAATAAATTAAAATATTAAAATTTGTTTCGTGCTTCGTATTTCGGATTTGCCAATATTACCTAAAACTGTCTTTAACGTTATCCCAAAAACCACTGTCAACTTCTACGGTTTCTCCCCGCTCCTGGGCCAGTTCGCGCAAGAGCTCTTTTTCCCGTTTGGAAAGTTTTTTAGGAACCACAACCCGGACCGTAACCAATAAGTCACCGCGGCCGGATTGATTAATAATAGGCACGCCTTTATCTTTGATTTTCAAGACCGTGCCGGATTGAGTACCGGCCGGAATTTTTAATTCAATGTCGCCGTCCAAAGTCTTGGTATTGATCTTGGCACCCAGCGACGCTTGAGTAAAACTAATCGGCAGCTCTTTCAGTAAATTAAAACCGTCGCGAGTAAACTCCTGAGAAGGGGCCACGCGCATGACTAAAAACAAATCCCCGGGCTGAGATCCGCGATAGCCAGCTTCACCTTCTCCAGCCACGCGAATACGCTGGCCGTTATCGATGCCGGCCGGAATAGTTACTCGTAACGTTTTTTCTTGACGCAAACTACCGCTGCCGCCGCAAGTCTTGCAGGCAACTTCCGGAACTTTGCCCGTGCCCTGGCAACGGTCACAGATGGTGGCTGATGCTATGTTGCCAAAAATTGTCCTGCGCGTAGTCCGAATCTGGCCCTGGCCGTGGCACTTGGGACAAGTCACCACTTTGCTGCCTGGCTCAGCCCCGCTGCCTTTGCAGGTCTGGCAAATATCGCGCTTTTCCAGGGTCACGTTTTTTTCCGTGCCAAAAACCGCCTCTTCAAAAGTCAGGTTCAGCCCCATTTCCAAATCTATCCCACGATTCCTGCGTCCTGATTGCTGGCGGTTGCCGAATAGGTCGCCAAAAATATCTCCTAAATCTGAACCAAAATCAAAATTGGCGCCATTAAAATCCCAGCCCTGGCCGCCGCCGCTAAAACCTTCAAACGGATTGCCGCCAAAACCGCCGCGCTGGGCTTGGTCGAACGTTTGGCCGTAAGTATCATACTGCTGGCGTTTTTCCGGACTGCCCAAGACCTGGTAAGCTTCGTTGACTTGCTTGAACTTTTCCTCATTCCCCGCGCCTTTGTCGGGATGATATTGGTGGGCCAGCTTGCGGTAGGCGCGTTTGATTTCATCATCGCTGGAAGTTTTTGGTACGCCTAAAATGTCATAATAATTTTTTGCCATAGATACACTGTCATTTTAACATCTTATCATTTTATCACCCTGACTTGGCATAATAAAATGATAAGATGATAGTAAGATAAAATCTACCCCACTACTCTGTCTTAAATCCAATCTTCTGGTCGGGCACGACCGCTAAACTGATGGTGCCGTATTTATCTTCGTACCGCTGCAAATTCTCCTGCAGCATTCCGAGTATGCGCTTGGCGTGGCTGGGCGACAGAATTACCCTGGCCACGGCCTGGGGCAGCGGAGGTACTAGTTGAAAAAAATCGAGCACAAATTCTTCCCCGGAATGAGTAAACCCAACCTGAACCATGTTGGAGTACACACCCTTAGCCACTTCATCACTCATTTTAATTTGAACTTGTTGACCGCCTTCGGCCGGTGTATTTTCTTGAGACATAAATTCTCCGTAATTTAATTTTTCAACTGCGCAACTTCATTAAGTTCCGCCTGACAATAATCAGCCGGAACTACCGAAAGATGCGCCGGCGTTTCCACCAGCGGGTCCATGATACAACTGGGGTCGGAACTTGTTGGCAATCCCAATTGCGTCCCAAACTCATGCAGCAGCGCCGCGGTCTGATCTTGGGCCATAGCCGCAGCACCCCCGCCGGTCGCGGCCAGCAGTTGCTGGTCGGACAACACAATTCCATATTCCTGGTACGTCCGGCTGACCGTATTATTGGGGGAACTGAACGACTGGGCGTAGACTAAAAATATTTCCGGGCTGCCCAGAGCCGCCTGACGGTGATATTCTCCCACTAACGCAAGTAATTGCGCGTCGGTCAGCGGCCCGGTTGGCGCGTCATCGCCGGTAACCATAGTCACCGGACGGCCGGTCAATTGCTGGACTTCATTCTGAAAATTTTGCAGTACACTATTGTTCAGATCAACATCTAAAGTAGTGCCGGGAGTTTGGACTACAATAAAAGTAATAGGATTGCTGCCTTTGAGGTACCAATTGCGCGCATCACCGGCCTGGTGCAGCCCAAACAGGCTCCGGACCAGCTGGTATCTGCCAGGGTGTAGCGGGTAGACTGGTTAAAACTGCTATTGGGATTGCCTTGAGCCAAGTACTTGATGTAGCAAGAGACCCCGATCAAAAAAATAAACAGCAGCACGCAAAAGGTTTTAAAAGACATAAGTTATTTTACTTCTTTAAATTCCGCATCTACCGGACCACTACTGGGGCCGGGATTATTGCCTGGTTGCGGGCCGGTTTGTCCCGACTCAGGTTGGCTTGCCGCTGGGCCTTATCACTGGTCTCATACATAGCCGCGCCTACTTTTTGGATAGCAGCGGAAAGTTCGTCGGTCGCTTTTTTAATTGCATCCGCATCGTCTTTATCTTTTATATCTTTTAAGGCTTTAATTTTTTCCTCAACCGCGGTCTTGTCTTCTGGTTTAATTTTATCGCTCGCGTCTTTTAACGTCTTTTCGGAAATACCAATCAGAGTATCGGCCTGGTTGCGCATATCCACAGTTTCTTTGCGCTTGCGATCTTCTTCGGCGTGGGCCTCGGCTTCTTTTTTCATCCGTTCGATTTCGTCTTTACTGAGGTTGGATGAACCCTGAATGGTAATATGGCTTTCTTTGTTGGTGGCCTTGTCTTTAGCTTTGACGCTTAAAATTCCGTTGGCATCGATATCAAAGGTCACTTCAATCTGGGGAACGCCGCGCGGCGCCGGAGGGATGCCGTCTAAATATAAACTTCCCGAGAGATTTGTTGTCTTTGGCAAATTCGCGCTCGCCCTGCAGCACGTGGACTTCCACCGAAGTCTGGTTGTCGGCAAAAGTAGAAAATGTTTGGCTTTTAGAAGTCGGCACGCGTCGTATTGCGTTCGATCATGGGCGTCCGCACGCCGCCGGCAGTTTCAATCCCCAAAGTCAACGGTGTGACATCGAGCAATAAAATTTCTTTGCCTTGCACGTCCCCGCCCAAAATGCCGGCCTGGATGGCCGCGCCCTTGGCTACGGCTTCCATCGGGTCAATGCCGCCTTCCACCTGCTTGCCAATATACTCTTCCACAAACTTTTTAACCGCCGGCATGCGGGTCGGGCCGCCGATTAAAATTATTTTATCTATTTGCTGCGGAGTCAGCTTGGCGTCGGAAATAGCTTGCTCCACCGGATGGCGCATGCTTTCAACAATCGGCTTTATAAGCTCTTCCAGTTTAGCGCGGGTAATCTTCATTTGCAGATGCTTGGGTCCGTTGGCGTCGGCCGTAATAAAAGGCAGGTTGATATCGGTTTCCAAAGTAGTGGAAAGTTCAATTTTGGCTTTTTCCGCGGCTTCGCGCACGCGGTTGATGGCCATTTTATCCTGATTAAGATCCATATTGTTTTCCTTTTTAAAGGTATCAACAATATAATCAATTAAAGCTTTGTCCATATCTTTACCGCCCAGCTGGGTATCGCCGGTAGTGGATTTGACTTCAAACGTGGCTTGGTTATCGACTTCGCTAAAATCCATGATGGTCACGTCCGAGCGTTCCGCCGCCCAAATCAAACACTAATATTTTTTGGTCTTTTGAGGTGCTTTTATCGAGCCCATAAGCAAAGGCTGCCGCGGTCGGCTCGTTAATAACGCGCACAACTTCCAGTCCGGCAATTTCGCCGGCGTTCTTGGTGGCCTGGCTCTGGGCATCGTCAAAATAGGCCGGGACAGTAATCACCGCTTTAGCTACCGGCGCCCCTAAAAAGGTTTCCGCGTCTTTCTTGATTTTTTGTAAGATAAAAGCGCTGATTTGTTCCGGTGAATATTCTTTACCGTTAATGGTGTAGCGAAAGTTGGTGCCCATTTTGCGCTTGGCTTCGTAAACAGTCCCTTCCGGATTGGTCACCGCCTGCCGGCGCGCCGGCTCCCCTACCAACAGTTGCCCCTCTTTGGTAAAAGCCACGTACGACGGAAAAGCCTTACCGCCTAAAGAAGCGCCTTCAGCCGCCGGAATAATCACCGGCTTGCCGCCTTCCATAACCGCCGCGGCGCTGTTAGATGTTCCTAAATCGATCCCTATGATTTTTGACATAAAATATTATCCTTTCGTGTTATCTTCTTTATAATAAAAAATCTCTTTATTCTCGTTTTGATTTGTCGCGGAAGCAGATTTTAAAATTATTGTAAAAAAATTTTTCGTGTTTGTCTTTCTCATAAACAAAAAAAGGGGGGTCAGTCCGCTCCATTCCATATGAATAATGTCTTCCGCTCTAATTTTCAACTGTACGATTTTCTCGTACACTTGACTTCCCTCTAGTTTAAGACTTTTTTTAAATCCGACCAGTATCTGCGGGGTATGCTGCTACCAGTTAAAATCGCTACCACATCCATAATGCTAAAATACCATTTTTCGTCTTTTACAACCCAAACTCGCCGCACAGTAGCGTTTTCAAAATTTATGATGGATTTTTGAGATTTATCCGGCATAATTTTTACTTAAAGCTCCTCTATGCTAAAAGTCCTAAACTGATCTAAGGTTAAACCTATTATATTTTTGCTGGCTAATAACTTTTTGGAAGTATCAAACTGCTTATCAAACTCGTCTTTTAGCCTGACAAAAACGTTACCCTCGGAATCATCCGAAATCCGCTTTAAGTGGAGAATAATTTTGTGTTTGTTGAGCACTTTGCCGGTAATGACACAGTCACTGCCATCCAAAACTTTTATGCTCTTGGCTTTATCTTCCGACTCCATAATTTCTCCGACCTCGAACATTTCTTGAATCGTCATAGATTCCTTTCTGCTTGCTTGTTACAGTTTCTTTTTACTAATAATTACCTGGCTCGGCCGAATAACTTTGCCGTTGAGTTCGAATCCCGTTTGTAATTCATCCACCACGGTGCCGTCTGGGGCTTCCGATTCCACTTCCCTGACCGCTTCGTGAAAATTCGGATCAAATTTTTTGCCCAGAGCCTGAATTTTTTTAACGCCCAATTCTTCCAAAGTCTTATCTAATTGCAAAATAATTCCATTAACGCCGGTCTGCCAGTTTTTATAGTCCCCAACAAACTTGTCACTTGTTTCTTGCATCTTGCCGCTAACCGACGGCATATGGCGAAGCGCCTGTTCTAAACTGTCCAATGCCGGCAAGAGCTTAGCCACTGTTACTTCCCGCGCAAATTCTACCAATTCTTTATTTTCAGCCTCTTTGCGCCGGCGATAATTATCAAAGTCAGCCGCTGTGCGTTTCCACCCGTTAATGGCTTCGTTGAGATCGCGTTGGATCTGTTCAATAGAAACATCAGTACTCGGGATATTTAATTGGTCATCTTGAGGTTCCTCGGACATAGATATTAAGTAAAATTTATTATTAACTGTTAAATTTTATTTAATGAAAAATAGCATGAAAATTGCCGCTCCGCCGCCCAACAACTTAGCAATATATTCCATGAGCGAGAGATTTTTTTCGTACTTCATGCTCTTGGGGCCAATTAAGCCAATCACGCCTTTTTTCCCGGAAGGCAGCTGCAGGCCGGAGACTATCATCGAGTAATCGCTTTTTTTGGACAGCATGATTTCTTTCCCAATCCGAGCTTCCGCGCCTTTGCCGCCATATTCGGCGATCATCTGTTCGGCATGGTCGTCTATTTCATCAAAAAATTTGGCAATTTCTTTGGCATCCTCGGCCGGCAAGGCGGGATTGGAAAGCAGGTTAGACAGGCCAACGGTCGAAACTTCTTCGGGCAACAGCGTAAACGAGGCTTGCTGGGTGTGTTCGGAAAGTAATTTCGCCAGGCGGCGGCCCATTTCAACGTGCGCCATTTGCAGTTTAACCAATTCGCGCTTAAGCAGCTCTTGTTCTTTGACGGACAACTTGACCCGATCCATTAATTGATTTACAAAATACCGAAAACCCTTATCGGTTGGCACGCGGCCGGCCGAGGTATGAGGCTGGGCAATATAGCCGGATTTTTCTAAAGCCGCCATTTCGTTGCGGATAGTAGCCGGGCTAACTCCCAGTTCATACTTTTCCACGATTTCCTGGCTGGATACCGGCTGGGACGTATCGCAATTTTCCTTGACAATTGCAGCCAATATTTTAGCCTGACGGTTGGTTAGTTCCTGGGTTTCATTCATAGAATAATCGCTAATAAAATCCGATAAAAATATCGTACCATTAGCAGTCAGGGGTGTCAAGTGCTAACTACATTCATTATTTAATTTAACTTTTCTTTAGCGTATCTTCAGGGGGTATTTTTTATACTATAACTAATTATTATTAAACAGTTTTGTGTGACTTGCTGAGTCGCTCAGGCCTTCCGCGCCAGACATTTTTTCGTTCCGAACATTTCTGATCCGCCTCTGGCGGAAAACGAAATGTGAGTCACAAAAAATGTCCGCCGCTCCAGGCCGCGCGACTCCAAGCCGTACAAACTCAAAACATCTATGCTTAACAAAATCATAATTGTTATATGTGTTATTACCGCCCCGGGCTTGGCGCAGGCCGCCGCAGTCATTCATCACGTAGCGAGTCTGTCCCGTCAAAGTCGCAACAGGTCGCGCTACCTGCTTTGCGCACGTAATTAGCGATAGCAAAAATAAGCCGCAAATCACGATCGCGCCTTACGGCTTCGGCCCGGCACAACTGCGGGCTGCCTATGGCGTATCCGGCCGTGCCAAAGGTTTGCCCTTGGTGGCGATTGTGGACGCTTATAACAATTAACCCCTTCCAAAACGACCTGGCCGTGTTTAGTCGGCAATTTGGATTGCCGGAATTGCCGCCTTGCCAAACGGATATTAAAAAATCCGCAATCCCCTGCCTTCAAAAAGTCAATCAAACCAGTTGGGCCCAAATGGCCGGGTATAATACCGGCTGGTTACGGAAACCGCACTGGATGCCGAAGCGGTTCATGCTTGTGCGAAAATTGCAGCATTTTACTAGTAGAAGCAACGTCACCGACAATGAAAAATTTAATGGCCGCGGAAAATTTTGCGCTGAGCCAAAACGCGGCCGCGGTTTCTAACTCCTGGGGCGGCCCGGAATTCGCCGCCAGACATCCTACGACAAAATTTTTAACCATCCCGGCATGGCGATTACGGTCAGTTCCGGCGATAATGGTTACGGAACGCAATACCCGGCGGCTTCACCGTACGTTACAGCCGTAGGCGGTACTTCGTTGTTTATGAATGGGAATATTTATAAAGACGAAAATGCCTGGTCCGGCGCCGGCAGCGGGTGCAGCCAATACGAGACTAAACCGGTGTGGCAAACAGACAAGCTATGCCCGGGACGAACCGTGGCCGATGTTTCCGCGGTCGCCGACCCGGCTACGGGCTTTGCAATTTATACCCAAAGCGCGCCCAATTCCAAGCATGGTTGGCTGCAAGCCGGCGGTACCAGCCTGGCCGCGCCGCTGATTGCAGCCATATACGCCCTTGGAAGCATATCAAATACCCAACTGGCGAACAGCCTCCCGTATGTTCAAGGCAACAAACAAAATCTTCATGATGTCGTCGGGGGTACCAACGGCGACTGTGGCAGCAGCTATCTCTGCGCCGCCAAAACCAAATACGACGGCCCAACGGGCTTGGGAACGCCAAAGGGGACAGGAGCGTTTTGAGACCTCAAGAATAAATTTCTTCTTAATTTCGAATAAAAAAATTTAAAAAATAAACCTTAATTGTTAAAGAAATCCAACCACTCAAAAATCCTCCGGAGCCGCCGCATCCTAAGATTGGTTTTCGGACTTAAAAACCCGTCCGAAACAGCCACTGGGGGGATTTGGCTTTCGGGCGGGTTTTTTAAGACCCATTTTGGCAAAAACTAATGGGGTTGCTAAGACGTAAATACTTTTGGGATGTCCCACTGATCTCCGCCGCAAAGCGGGGGTGAAAAATTTTATCCTCAAGCATCTTGTATTCTTTCCAAAGACCTTCATCCGGTTAGGCTGTTTAACCGGATGAAAGCTTGGACTTTATTTTGAACACTCAGTTATCTTGTTACCATAATCGGATCATTCCCTACCGAAGGTTCGGTAGTAGGCGCGGAAATGGTCACGCGGCCGGTGGAAGTAACGCTCATCTGATAACCAGTATCATAATCCGTAGGATTATGCCGGTAACCAATAGACGGATCGTATGGCAATTGAGCTATATAAGTTGGGGTTAAGCAACTTAAATATGCCTTCGGCCGATGAATATTGGTAAAAGTTCCGTTGGAAGCGCCGGCAAGTATAGGCTTGGCCGTCGATAGTAAAGCTGCCGTCGAAGACACCTTTGTTATCGGCCATGCGCTGGCCAATAGCGTTTAAAATACTGGTCACATCGCTTTCGCGCTGGGCATTGCGCGACAGCGCAAACTGGCGCGCCGGGTTAACCGCTACCAAGACAATGGCCGCCAAAATAGCAATAATGCCAATAACAACTAAAATTTCAATGAGTGTGAACCCTTCCTGTTGCTTGTGTTTTTTCATACATCCTTTCTCTTTTGCCACTGGTGCTTAACCAAATGGCAAATATTAAACTCTAAATATCCGACCTTTATTTTTATTTTGGCAGTTCCTGCCCGAGATCAGAGAAAAATCCCCGCTGCTGAGGCTGGCCTGAAGCCTGGTGTAACTGAGTTGGGACCCGAGCTTGGCGCGGTCGCGGTAGCAGTCACGACCACCACAGCAGCTTCAAAAACTACCGGCTCAATCTGGCAACTGGCCTGGTTAATACCTATAATTTCATTTCCCAAATAGTGCGGGTCCTCTAAAAATTTATTTCGCGCTTCCTGCAGGCAAGATTGGGCCAAGTAAAAACTTGATTGCTTAAACTCGTTATCCAGGGCTTCTTTGCCGCCAAAAAACCCAAAGCACTGATTGCCGAACTGATTAACAGCAGCAATACACACAATTATTACCGAAAGTATGGCAATGTAACCTTGTTGCATATGTAGATAGATTACTGATGAAGGGAGAGTAAAGCAGTAAAAGATAGATCCTGGAGCGCAAAACTAACATGCAGGCCAGCCGGGAGGGGTTGGTATTGAGATTTCGCAAAGCAAAATCATCGGCATTCAGCGGCAGGGCGTTGAGCAGCAGATGACCGTTGGCCTCTGAAAAAACTTGCGGTTGCCCAGTCGTGGCAAAGGGAGTAATTTGCAGCTGCGTGCCGGACACAGTAAATGATTGCGCATTACTAAAAATCCAATAAAATTTATGAACTAAAAAATTACCTCAGCCTGCGCGAACATTTTTGCCGCAGATGCTCGCTGCTTAAAAGCTCCTGGTAAACAACCGAAAGCAACAACCCAAAAATAATGGCCAGTAACCCAATATATAAAAGAGTCTCCAGCAGCGTAAAACCTGTACGCGTATTCTTACCAATTAATTTGTCCAACATTATTTACCGAAATAATTATTTTTCGCTTGCCATCCGTTAAGGTAACGCTGCCGGGCACGGCGCAGTCTCCGGACAGAGTTTGAAACACTACCTCCAAACCGGTATTGCTGATGGTGGGGGCGGCTGGGTATGATTGGTCGGCGCCCTGGACCCGGGCGGCATACGACTGGCCCGGAACAGAACATAATTGTCAGGTTCTATTTTTAGGCCATGCGGCTGTTGCTGAAGATTATCTACAGATTCGCTCCGGGCTTTTTGCAGCAAACCGACGACTAAATTTTGTTCCGTACCAAAAACATAACTGTTATAAAAATCAAAACTAAAAACTAGGCCGGCGGCAGCCACAACGCTGAACACAGCTATGACTACGACCATTTCGATTAAAGTAAATCCGCTACGGATGTAATTTTTGGGTGATTGCATACATCGGAGTAATTATTGATATGGCCACAAAACCGACTATGCCCCCCATTAAGACCATAAGCACCGGTTCAATCAGGCTGGATAAATTTTTAGTCAGTTCGGTTAATTCGTTTTCAAAATTGCCGGCTAAATATAAGAAGCAGTCCCCCAGATAGCCGGTCGTCTCCCACCCCAACTACCTGGGAGACCATGGCGGCCAGGCGGCCGGATGGACTTGCAAGTATTCCTCAATACTCCCGCCGCTTTGGACAAATGCGGTCAGACCCACTATGTGTTCTTTATAAACTCCATTTTCCAAAGACCGCGCCGTGGCGGCTAAAGCCTGGTCTATGGCCATACCGCCCTGCAAGAGTAACCCCAAAGTTCTGCAGGTATTGGCCAAGTAGTAACAACTCAGTAGTTGCCCTGCCACCGGCAACCGCAAAATAAAACGCTGGATAAACCTTTTGTACGCTGCCAGCCGGCGCAAGAACAACATACCGGTTGTGGCCAAAGCTGCTGCTGCTAGCAAAATCCCCCAATCATGCAGGCAGGCATTACTGACAACTAAAAGCAAACGGGTTGTAACCGGCAAAGGTACGTTCATACCAATAAAAATAGGCAGAACTTTTGGGAAGACTACGGTCACCAGGGCGGCGACTAAACCCAAGGTCGCAACCATAATTAAAATTGGATAAAATAGCGCGCCTAAAATTTTTCGCCGCAGTGATTGCTTTTTTTGCATTTCTTCGGCTAAAAAGTGCAGGCTCTGGGTTAAGATTCCCCCCTGTTCCCCTATGGCCAGCAAACTGATGGTAAATTCTCCAAATGTTGCCCGAAATTTTTGCAGCGCAGCAGAAAGATAGCGGCCATTGGAAACATCGGCAATCACCTGATCAAGCATGTTACGGGCAGATTTGTTTTTTATTTGCCTGCGTACCAATTGCAAACTATCCAGCAGCGGGACGCCGGCTTTCATTAAAAATTCCATCCGCTTAATGAACAAAATTTGTTCTTTTGAAGATAAATATTTCATGGTTTTATAATCCTCTGGTTATTTTTAATTTTTATGCCTGCAGTAATTTTAAGATTTCCGCCAATGAGGTTTTACCTGCCGCGGCTTTACGCAGCCCGTCGGCTTCCATACTGACCATGCCTTCTGCGGCGGCGAGCTGAGATAGCTCCGCGGCAGATGCTCCGGCTAAAATAGCCTGCCTCATAACGGGGCTGATGCACAAAATTTCCTGTACGGCAATGCGCCCCAAGAACCCGCTGTGATGGCAGGCCTTGCAGCCTCCGCTTTGGCCGAATTTTTTATGAGTGGCGGCCACCGAAAGCGGCAGCAGCTCGGCCAACGCTTCCCGCTCCCGCGAACCCAGTTCCTGCCACTGCCTACAGCGCGGGCAGAGCTTCCGGACTAAACGCTGGCTGATTATTAAATGAATAGTGGCGGCTAAAATGTACGGTTTAATGCCCATGTCCAACAAACGGGGTAAGGTAGTTGCGGCGTTGCTGGTGTGCAGGGTAGAAATTAATAAGTGTCCGGTTAAGGCCGCCTGCATGGCGATGGTCGCGGTTTCGGTATCGCGAATTTCGCCGACCATAATAATGTTGGGATCCTGCCGTAAAATACTGCGCAAGCCCTGAGCAAAGTTTAAGCCGCTCCGGGCGTTGGCTTGGACCTGCTGGATTCCGGCCAGGGAATATTCAATTGGATCTTCTACTGTAATAATTGAAACTTCGGGAGTATTAAGCATTTTCAATAAGGTATAAATGGTGGTGGTTTTACCGCTGCCGGTTGGCCCGGTGACTAAAATTGCGCCGTGGGAACGCCGCAGCGCGACCAAAATTTTTTGCTGATTAACCGAAGAAAAACCCAATTGTTCCAAACTCTGGTACTCCAAGGAATCGGCAAGTAAGCGCAAGACGGCGTTTTCGCCGTAAAAAGTGGGCATAATCGAAACGCGAACATCTACCGCGCCGTGATCCGGCGAATCGAAACGAAAGCGGCCATCCTGCGGGGCTTGGTGTTCATCGGTCCGCAAACCGGAAAGAATTTTAATCCGGGTAATTATTTCCTGCTGTAATTCTTTGGATAAATCCCCTGCCGCGTATAGCAAGCCATCAATACGCAATCTAATCACCAATCCACTGCGGGTCGGGTGGAAATGGATATCGGAAGCGTTCAGCTTAATGGCGTGGGCCAAAACTATGTTAATTAATTCTGTAACTGGCGGCAGAGTCCTGTTGGTTGAAAACAAGCTGAGTTCAAAAGTTTCCGACATGAATGTACTTTAAATGATTCATGCTGAAGAAGTTTTAAATTTAAGTTAGTGAAAAAATAAATTAGTGGATAACCTGTTAGCGACAACAAAAAACCGCCTGAAGAAAGGCGGAAAAAATGGAAAATTTTTTATTTTAAATCGGCAAAAACTAAATATCGTTCTAAAGCTGTACCTACGGGATACGAGGTCTGGAGGGTGAGCATTTTTTGGTTTAGGTTTTGCTGGAGATACTGAGTGTTAGATGGAGATACTATTTGGGTGCCGGTGACGGTATAGGTAAATACGGTTCCGGCGTCGTTGGAAATTATGATTTGATCGCCCAAAGCAATTTTGGGCAGCAGGGCAAAAATGGTTTTGTAGTGGCCATGGGACCAAATGTAGTCTGAACTGTGGCCAAAAATATAACAATTCCCAAGCTGGCCCGGTAGGCCGTGCCCGGATAGTGCACAACCCCGCTGAGCAAATCTGCCTGCCAGACGCTTTCGGTTGTGGCTGTGGCGTATATAATAGGCGCGGAAATCCCCAGTGACGGCACAAACAGCATGTTCGGCGCACCCCGAGCGGCCACAGCTGTGGTAGTTGTAATTTTGAGATGACGTGTAAAATCGTACCGAATATTTTGCCACATGTAGTTCCAGTTAAGCAATGTAAAAAGAACGATAAAAATACCCGCGGCTAACAAGAAGAAAAACACTATTTTTTTGAACAACAAAATACTCATAAAAAATTAGCTACTACTCTCCCATTATACAATAAAAACCCCGCCCGAACATCGGACGGGGTTTTATAAAAAATTATTTTCTCTTGCGCAGCGCGCCATAAGCTCCGGCCAAACTCAGCATAGCCACACTCAACACCTCTTCCCCCGGAATCCCAGTCCGCGGCAACCGAGTAGTAGAAGCCCCCAAAACCTCACCGGTGGGCGTAGGCGCCGGGGTTGGAGATAGGAACGAGGCTGGCACATGGGTAGTAGCTCCCAAAACTTCTGGTACTCCACCAGAGCCTGAACCTGAAGAGCCTCCGGTACCACAATTACCTAAACAAAATCCACCGCCTCCGCCATTTGAGCCCGAAAAACCACCGCCTCCGCCATTGCTTGCACTCTGGGTGCCCGCGTCAATTTCGGCGCCTTCAACTTCGGGAGACCCATGTGATACCGGACGGAAATAATAATCAGTGTCAAATCCAAACCTGTTCATGTCACCAAATGTTTCAATTACCTTGGTGCTATCCTCAACTGTAGAAAATGCATATCCATAGTTAGGAGGCGAAGCGGATAATACAGAAGGGTGGGAAACGGTATCATAAATTACGCGACTAGTTGCCAAATGACTAGTTTGCCAGGTTATTGTCACGGAATGCAAACCAACTCCGGTCACCTCTTCATCAAATATTTCCAGATCATCACCAGAGCCTGTGTTTACCGTGACTGTGGAAGTAGCAGTATTGTTATCTGTATCTATATCGGTCTGGTCAGCGGAAACAGTGGCAACATTAGTGATCGTATTATCATCAGGATTGGCATTAACAGTGGCGGCGATCGTTGTTGTCGCAGAATCACCATGCGGCAAATCACCTATAGTCCAAAGATTAGTGCTTGTTGCGTAACTGCCTTGGGTTGAAGAAGAAGAGTAGAACGTTAAAACCGAAGGTAATACATCATTTGCATCAACAGTTGTTGCGTCATCTGGACCATTATTAGTGACCACCAATGTATAGTTTATTGTATCACCAACATTTACTGCAGTTTTATCGGCGACCTTGGTTATAGTTAAATCCGCGGAACCATTTCCTTCATCGCCTCCCTCCCCATTATCACCGCCGCTTGGTGCAGTATTGGTTATGGTGCAAGTTACTACGTCTCCCGGGTTTATAGTCCCGCTGCAACCTGGGGAAAGGGTTTTGGTATAACCTAAACTATCAGCTTCGTCTACACTATAGGAGCCAGCAAATAAAGTAACTATTTTTCCATCGGAATCACCCGGAAGGGTAGGCTGAGATACGTGAGTACCGGTAATATCTACCGTAAAATCAGAAGGAACGTTAGTGCCACCAACAACGTTAGTAACAACTTCGAGCTGAGGAGAAATATCGTTAAAGGTAATTGTACAAGTTTTACTGTCGTTATCTACTAAAGTTCCAGCGCAATCGGCGGATTTAAAGAAAGTGTAATCCACAAACGGATATGGCGGAGAAATGCTGTAGTCTCCGGGGTCAAATTTGACTCCGGTGCCAGAACCTGAACCCGGAAATGAAGCCAGTGAAGGATTGGTGCCTGTAGGATCGATGGTAAAATCGGAAGGTCCTTTGGTGCCATTATCATCGTTTTGGACAACTACAACTACGTTAACTTGAGCGCTGGCAGGAGGAGGAGTTGGTTCAAAATGGCTAGAAGTGGAGATGGCGGAATAGGAGTAGGTGTAGGAACAAATGTGTTCGTTATATTACAAGTAATAGCACTAGTGTCGGCAACGGTACCGCTACAGCCAGAATCAAGGTTAATGTTGTAATTAGAAGAGTTAGAAGTGGTCGATTCGGTTACCGCATAATTATCACCAACATTGACATTGTATTGTTGACGTATCGGCGGCTGCACCGTTGAAAACAGTAGTGGTACTATCGGTCACCAAAAGGTTAAAATCCGAAGAAACCGCGAGCCGCCATTGTTTGTAAGGTTAACTGTTAGTGGAGCGACAGGGATAGGCTGTTCATTAGTAATAGTACAAGTTACATCTTCGCCTATATTCAATCTACCGGAACAACCGGCTGAGAGACTTTCAATATAGCCTTCGCTATGAGTCGCTGACATTATAAGGCCCGGCGCTAATTGATACTTGAGTACCATCTTCGCTCCTGGAAAGGTTCATTCGTAATACCTGCGCCACTAACATTCATTTCAAATTCGCTAGCAACTTTATCTCCCCCATGATTAATAACATGCTTAATTACTGTTAGCGTGGGCTGTTCATCTTGAGCGATCATTGTGCAGGTTACTGACTGTCCCTTGGTAATACTACCGGAGCAATTAATACCATTGGATGGTGCAAAAAAATAACCTGGGATGTGAGTTACTGAAACTGAATAAGGTCCTGGATCTAAGGTAACAGTAACACCCGAACTGCTTCCATTAAAATTACTTTGCGACACATCCGTACCGGTAACAGTAGTCAAAAAATTCGATGACTGATCGGTACCACCATAATTATTGTTCACAATAGTGACAACATTTAAAGTAGCACTACCGCTAGCTGCTGCTGTGTGGGTAGGAAACTGACTGATTGAAAAAGCACATATTGCTAAAAGTAAGAACGAACTTACAACAGCTTTAATTTTCCAATTCATAGAAAACCTTCTGCGCTGTACCGGTTGAAATTCTTTAATATCCCGAACAGGATGTATTTTAAACTTTACTTTTCTGGCCATAAACATTTTTAATTATTGATTAAATACTTAATTTTTAAATAAGGTGGGGGTGGGACAATTTATGCCCGCCCCCCTTTTGCTAAGCGATGCTTCGCCTCCGCCGAAACATCAGCCCCATACCAAACAGGCCGCTGCCGATCAAACCCGCAGTTGCCACTTCTGGTGTACTTGTTACCGGCGCAGTTGGCACTTCGGTGGTGCCAATGTTTGCTTGAGCAGTTAAGTCAGACGTCCTTCTGTCGGTGGCCGTGTAGTTTTGGAGCGTTAGGGTAGAACTGTCCGGGCTCTGAATAACGAAAAGGCCCAAATCAACCCCCGTGGATCCGCCGTCAACCTGGGAACCTCCCCGAGTAAATGTCATGTTCTGTATAGTCGGACTATCCACCGGCGCCGTTGTTGGCGGCATCAGCCCCAGCAATGCTGAGGTGGCTGTCCAACCAGCAGGTATGACGTCTCCCGAAACAACGCAGAGGGCGCAATCGTAAATCGTTGAAATAGGAGCCGCTGACGATCGAACTTCCTTGATCAAGAAACGCGTCGTAAGTCACTGTACTACCCAAAAAACCCGTTTCTGTGATAAAAATGGTGGCTGATTTGCCTTGCGGAGAAAATGCTTCCGCAAACACAAAAGCAAGCAGGCAAGCAACCCATGGGGTTGCCCTTTTGTAGCTCATTGATCCTCCATGTAAACCGAGTCTAGGCCTAACCGAAACCCCCGGAAAACAAAAAGCACCCCAAATTACGAAGTGCTATTAAGTAGGCGAAGTTGCGCCTAGGTCTAATCTAACTATAAGGATTTAATAAAAATAAGTCAAGAAAAAAGTAAAGAAATGTTAAAAGCGTTTATGTTGGTTAGTTACTCAAAAATTCTTTAATAATATGAGCTTTTTTAATCTTAAAATTCAGACTAAATAAAAAAGACAGGGAATAACGGAATCCCTGTCATACCGAAGCTGCCATCTTAGCTTGTGTGTTCACCTTCCCTTTATTTGTTAAAGAAAGAGGCTTTTCAACACAAAGGTATACAGCCGCCCCAGTGGTGATCGTCATGGCCACTCCAATAAAAAACAGCGCGAAGAATTGAAGTGAATTGGTGGCATTATGAAAACTAACTAACCACCTTAGACCGTTCAGCACCAATCCGTGGGATCATAATACGAATAACTTATATTACCCATACTCCTTAAAGCCGCCGTTGAAAATGTTTTGTGCAGAATTCCTTTGAAGTTAAGCGCATACAATAATCCCAAAAATATCATCAAGTTAAGTGGAAAGCTCATGGAAATACCAGTCCAGGCTCCGCCATAGATGAAGGCAAAAGCGACCAGGAGCATTATAGACAGATACTCTCCCCACTTATTCATGTAGCACTTTAATGCAGTCTGTTTGGTTACCTCGAACACAATAATCCCCGTGACAAAGGTAATAAGGCGAGGATACCTCAGCAAGTGATACTGGGCCAAAACGTTAGCACCGTAAACAAACTTAACCAAAAATACAGCCTTTGCTTACTCGACAGGCGACACATGCCCAGGAATGAAAACCCAAGCGGGATAGTGAGGTAAAAGAACAACTCATAACTTAATGACCAAGACACTGTTATTATGGGCGTTATGTTAAATATGCCGGGGAGCATACAAACATTCTCAGCCACATAAATAACCGCTTGGTATATTGAGTGAGGTAACTTTGAGTACTGTGGTATCACCACAGATATCCCGACATAAATTGCGAGAACAACCAGAAATGTTGGATATAGCCGATGGATGCGTCGTTTTAAGTACTGCCTATAATTCTGACGCTTTTCTAACACTATTCCATAAAGCAAAAATCCACTGATGCCGAAAAATATATCTACCCCCGTATTTCCTAACACCCTGCACTCTGGAAGAATCGAAACCATAAATTACCAGATCCCGAGTCACCAAACATTACATTAAAATGAACCATGAAGACTGCTAGGGCAGCGAAACCTCGCAGGCCTTCTAAGGACACTAGGCGAGCTTGATCTTTCTCTTGTGACAATTCACTCCTCCTGCTAAAAACTTGCGAATTTAACACCCAACAACTGTCTTAAAATGATACTCTATCCTAACAAAAAAATTTGGAATAATCAAAAAATAAAAAATATCGGGCGGTTCGCAAGTGCGAAACCGCCCGTCAAGGTTGTTAATCTTGGGTTAGTGCTTCGAAGTTTTCCGGCGCCTAAATAACGAGACCGCCAGCAGCCCTCCGCCGACTAACAATGTGGTGGTGGGTTCCGGTATAGTCCCCGGCACTGGCACTGGACCAACTGTACTATCGGTCGTTCCAGCATCGGATCCTATGTCCTTCGTGGCCTGACTGGTAAACGTACCATTCGTAAGCACATCGGATAAGGAGTCAACCTGGAAACCGGAAAAGGTTACACCGTTCGCGCCGCCCTGCACGACTGCGCCGGTGTAATCAAATGTAACGTTCATCACAATGGGACTATCGAAGGAAGTCCCGTTGATTGTGCCGGGAGTAGTCCCGACCAATTGCTCAGTGTATCCCCAATCTGTGGCCATCCCGCTGACGCCGGCAAAGTTACCGATGTCGTAGATGGTAAAAAAGGTACCAGCTGGATTGCACTGCACAGGGCCCCCAGGTCCAGGACACGTAGCGCCATTAGTGGCTACCGGTCTGCCCGCTCGTCCTGCGTTAGAAACGCAGAATAGTTATAACCCCATTCATTCGGGGCGATTTGGGTTGCGCTGTTCTCGATGACGATGATACTCGCCGCCGCTGACATTGAAAAAGCAAGCACTCCGAAAAGCACTGCCGCGAGAAACTTCTTACACATTCATTTCCTCCTAAGGTTGGGTAATCAAGGCATTACGGAAAGAATCTCCGTAACACAAAAAGCATCCCTATATGGAATGCCTAGCGTTTTTCCTGAACCGGTTTAACTATAAGGAATAATTTAAAATAAGTCAAGGGGAGTGAACAAAATTTTTGCTTTAAACATAGAGGTTTTTATCCTTTTTCTCACATTTTCGACTCGTAATACTACCTCTGTGTACGTTTCAACAAGTCTTTGTGAATAAATATAAAAAAATCCAAACAGTCGCAAGCATTTAACTCTTGACTGTTTGGAATTACACTTCTACGGTGGGGCTCTAAACACCAACTCTTGTAAATCTCTTTACGCCGTCGCACACTGCGACAGTCGCAAGAAACAACAATAGGCCTTCTATAGGGAAACGGTAGCGGGGAGAAACCTGGATAACATAGTAGACGAGGGGGTAGATGACTATGGCAGTACCCAATAGCAACCCAACTATATATTTTCTTTTGAGCAGTAGTACAACACTTCCTCCAATTCCTAAGATACTGATGCTTCCTTCAAAAATTGTTTGCCAAATCCGTCGCATGTGAGGAAACCAAAAAAGAAAAATCCGATTGGCAGACAACCGCAAGAAAGTTTTTGGGTGGGAACGAATCCACTGCAGAGCCTCCTGTTTTTTTTGCAAGTTGTAGACCACTTCACCCCATTTATGAACCTTATCTCTCTCTGCTGAACTAAAGAAGGGGTGAAATAATTTAAAAGCATCAAGTCCAATGTTCTTTTCAAGGTCAGCCGTCATGAAATTGTTATTAGAAACCATCAACTCCAACCCGAAGTTTGTCCGAGTCACAATTAAACTTCTAAAAACAATGTAATTTCTTATTGTCCATGGTGTTAATACTAAAATTGTGGCTAACGAGGCTCCTGCAAGGAACTTCAAAAAGTGACGCCTCTCTTCTTGATAGAGCATGAGTCCCAATCCAAACCAGACGAACAATACTGGAAAGGTAGCAGCATTCAGCAAGCACGTTAAGCCGATTAGTATTCCTGCCAAAAAACCATTACGCATTGAGAATAGTTTCCTGGTCCAAAAATAACTAATGAGACAGCAAAGGAGAATTAACGCTAAGAATGTAAATGGAGCGTCAAAAACACCGAAGGCTTGAAACCAGTAGTTGACTGGCATCAAAGCACCTACACAACCCGCTATTAAACCTGTGCTTACAGGCAACCTACAACTCAGCGCAAGAACGGGCAATAAAGCATAGCCACCAGCGCTTGCGGCACAGGCACTCCAAGAAACAAAAAAAGAAGCCAGGTGCCCAGTACCAAACAATTTAATCAACATTGCTATAAAAAATGGGTGCAGAGGCATACAATGACCAGTAGGTCCGACATGTGGACCATATGCATCAGCGTACGTGCCATAGCTTGCTAGTGACAATGCTACATTGGTTGGTTCTACCATTACTAAGTCTCCAATCCCTTTTATAAACAGGAGTGCGAGTCTGATGGAAAAACCTGCCAAAAAAAGTAGAACAACGCCCCAAATAACTAGGGAATACTGGTTGCGCACATCCAGTACAACAAACTTGCTCGTCTCTTTGTACACTTTATCCTCCTACAATAATTGAACCGATTGTTTTAAGATCAGCCCACAATCATAAATTAATTTATCCTTATAGTCAAGGCTCGCACTTTTTATTTAAATTTGTACCGTTGACATACAGCATAATTGATGTATACTCATTGCAAAGGAGAGACAATGAACGAAAAGTATTTGTACACGATAGTAATTGTTTTTGCCATTGTTTTGGCTGGTCTTTGCATAAAGTACATACTGCGACCGATCAGGTCAAAAAAGGAAACAGAAAAAAACAATGCCTGGCTGCAGATGCATGACCACTCTAAATACTAACCTTACGGGGAGCCATGGCTCCCCGATTTATTTTAAAAAATTGGATAAAACCCAAAAATCGCAGTACTTGACTTTAAAGAAATAATAAAGATACAATAAAGCACTAATTAGTATTAGTAAGAACGGAGGAATTGTGAAAAAAGTTTGTATCTATTTGTTGAACTATCTGGCTAGCTTGTTGATAGGAGGCCCACTTTCCTTAGTGGAAAAATGGAGCGCATTCGACGGCAAGCATTACACGGGACGGTAACCTCTCCGCTCAATTCAACCCTATCGCGACCGTGCGAAATAGCTAAAAGACATACCGAGTCTTACGAAAAAAAACTTAGGAGCCATAGGAATGAAAATTGCCGGTCGTTTGACCATCGCGCTCTACACCGGCGGATTGTTTGGGCTTCTGGGCCTGGCTTTTGTTCGCCGCCATCGCGTCTAACCAACTTTTGGCACAGCCGTTCACTTTCTTGCACTGTGCCTATGGCAAAAAGAAAGTATCCTCCTCCAACGAGTTGGGACATCCACACAGATGTCCCGGCTCGTCTTTTTTGTGGGTTGCGGCTGCGAGACTTTCAGAAATTCGTTGCGAAAAAAGAGCTCAGGTCAAAATCCTGGCATAGATTGCTTCGTCGTCGGATGTCGTACCGGAGGTAAATCCGCCTTCGAGGGACTTGACAGGTTTTTACCAAAGTTATATTATTCATCTATCTAATACTTAGACAGTCTAATAATATGGTTTCGGCGGAAATAGATACCATTACCTCCAAATTCTTTGCCATAGGAAGAAAACTGAAACACAAAGCCAGCAGCGGGCCGCTCCAGGAGCTGACCGTTGCCCAAATGGAAGCTTTGCGTTTTTTAGCCGAAAAAAACGGCGCCTCCATGAAGGACCTGTCCGTCTTTTTAGCCATCACTCCCCCTTCCGCCACCGTACTTATAGACCGCCTGGTTAGGCTCCAGCTGGTTAGCCGCCAGCGCGATCCCAAAAGCCGGCGCAACGTCCATTTACAGCTCACCAAAAAAGGCGCCGCCATCATGAACAAAAGCCTTAAAGAATACTGTCGGCGCATGAAAACCTTGCTTCAATCACTTACATCTCACGAACAATTAACCATGCTGCATCTTTTACACAAAATGACGCAGTCCCAATAACCCCCCTTATGAATAAATATACCTGGTCCATACTCATAGCCGTCATAATAATTGCCGGGGTTAGCGTCTACATAGAACACAGCCTGACTCAGCGCCCCCATTACACCTTGGTCAGCGTTACCAAAACCAACCTGACCGAAGGCGTAACCGCCAACGGCAGCGTTGACGCCGCCCAAGACTTAACCCTGTCTTTCCAAATTGGCGGCACCGTCAGCCAAGTTCCCGTGGTTGTCGGCCAGCAAGTCACCCAAGACGAAACCTTGGCCGAATTAGATCCCAAAAGCGCCCAAGCCGGCATAGCCCAGGCCACCGCCGCCTTAGACGCCGCCCAGGCCAGTTACCAAAAAACCTTAGACGGCGCCACCAGCGCCCAAATTCAGGTTGCCCAGGCCGCCGTCACCGCCGCCCAAACCGCCTTAAGCAACGCCACCACCACCCTGGCCACCACCCAGGCCCAGCAGACCACCGCCGTTAATAACGCTTACATTACCCTCCTCAACACCCCCTTAAGCGCCGTCCCCGGTTCCGGCAACTCCGATGCCGTCACCGCCACCATCACCGGTACCTACACCGGCACCCAGCAAGGCACTTACAACATCACCCTCTACGCCACCGGCGGCGGAGAAAGCTTTACCTATAGCGGCTTAGAAAGCGGCAGCGGCCCGGTTCGGACCCAGCCCGCCGCCTTAGGCACCAAAGGTTTATATATCCAATTCAGCGCCATGCCTTCCTTAAGCGACACCTGGACTGTTAGCATTCCCAATACCTATGCCGCGGCTTACGTAGCCAATTCCAACGCCTACCAAGCCGCCCTCCAAACCCAGAGCCAGGCCATGAACGCCGCCCGGGACGCCGTTAACTCCGCCCAGGCCGCCCTAACCCAAGCCCAAGCCAGCTTAGCACTGACCCAGGCCGCCGCCCGACCCGAAGACGTCGCCGCAGCCCAGGCCCAGGTTGGCACCGCCCAGGCCGCCTTAGAAACCGCCCAAAATAATTACGGCTACTCGTTTATCACCGCGCCGCTGGCCGGCACCATTACCGAAGTCGACGCCAAAATCGGCCAGACCGCCAGTCCCGGCACTCCTGAAATCAAAATGATTTCCGGCAACCAATTTCAAATTGACGCCTACGTTTCCCAAAACGACTTAAGCAAAATCAAAGTCAGCGATCCCGCTCAAGTCACCTTAGACGCTTATGGCGACCAAACCAACTTCCCCGCCACCGTTATAGATATCGACCCCGCCGCCACCACCATCAACAACGTCCAGTCTTATAAAGTCACCTTACAATTTAATAACAACGACAGCCGCATCAAAACCGGCATGGCCGCCAACATTACCATTACCAACCAAACCAAAAATGGCGTCTTGGCCATTCCCCAAACCGCCGTCATCACCCAAAACAACCAGACCTACGTATTAAAACAGACTCCCAGCGGCCAGCCCCAGCAGGTTCAAATCCAAACCGGAATCAGCGGATTAAACGGAATGACCGAAATCACCTCGGGTTTAAACGAAGGAGATCAAATTGTCAGTTTTGGACAGTAGATAGGAACTAGGGGGAGGGATTAAAGATTCATAATTGAGAACTAGTAATTAGTAATAAGATACTTATGGCTAACCAAACATCCGAACAACAAACCACTGCCGCCGCACCGGCACAGCAGTCAATTTTGCAAAATAAATGGGTACGCAGCGCCGGAGTAATCGTCCTGGTGTTGATCATTGCCGGCGGCTGGTTATACTGGCAAAGCTCGCAGACCCGCGTAGGTATCGACACCTCCCAAATTATCGCCCCGACTATTAACCTCTCCCCCACCACTACCGGAATTTTGCAAAACATTTACGTTAACGAAGGCGACCAAGTCCCCGCCAATACCGTGGTGGCTTTAGTTGGTACCGAATTAATTAAAACCACCGTCGCCGGAGTTATTACCTCCGTCCAAAACAACGTCGGCACCGTCTACAGCCCCGGCCAGACCGTTGTCACCATGATCGACCCGACCCAGTTGCGGGTCATCGGCACTATTGATGAAAACAAAGGCCTTGACCGCATTGCCGTTGGACAAGAAGCCAGCTTTACCGTCGACGCCTTCGGGTCCCAAAAATTCCAGGGCGTAGTCGACGAAATCAGCCCCATGGCCAACCAGTCCAGCGTTGTCTTTAACATTTCCGATGAACGCGTCACCCAGCAGTTTAACGTCAAAGTCCGGTACGACGTCAACCAGTACCCGCAGCTCAAAAATGGGATGTCGGCCAAGCTGACGATCTATACAAACAATTAGCCTGTCAAGTTCAAATAAAACACTTCCATGCCGGACGCCCAAACAATTACAACCGAACAAACCACACCCACCGAAAACTCCTCCCTGAAATGGTGGGTGCTTTTAACTGTAATTATTGGAACATTTTTGGGCCGGCTGGACCAGACCATTGTTAATTTGGCATTGCCTAAAATTATCACCGACTTTAGCATCTCGGTCAGCGCCGCCGGCTGGATCGCCACCGCTTACATTTTAGCCAACGCCATCTTCGTGCCTATTTGGGGAAAATTGGGCGATACCATTGGCCGCAAAAAAGTTTACATCTTAGGATTTTCTATTTTTATTTTTGGCTCGGTTCTGGCCGGACTGTCCTGGAACCTGAGCTCCATGATTGTCTTCCGGGTTATCCAGTCCATTGCCGGCTCCGCCGACTACCCCACTGCCATGGCCATTTTGGCCGTCACCTTTAAAGAAGGCAAAGAACGCGCCCAGGCTTTGGGCATTTGGTCGTCTTCCTTTGCCGCCGCCGCCGTGTTCGGCCCCTTAATTGGCGGACCATTAATAGATAACTTTGGCTGGCGCTCGGTATTTTTAGTCAACTTACCTGTGGGGATCATCGGCCTGTTTATGGCCATCACCTTTGTGCAAGAATCGGTATCGGAAGTAAAAACAACCTACTTTGATTGGTGGGGGGCCATAACTTTGGGCATTGCCTTAAGCGCCCTGGTGCTGGTGCTGGACCAGGGCACCACCTGGGGCTGGACCGCGCTGTATTCCTGGCTCTGCTATTTTGCCACGGTTTTGTTTACCTATATTTTTGTGCTGGTAGAACATCATGCCAAAGAGCCGATTGTCGACTTAAAATTCTTCAAAATTCCAGCCTTTGTCAACACCCTGGCCAACAACTTTATTGTCTTTATGGGAATGATGGGCAGCGTCTTTTTAATTCCCATTTTTGCCCAAACTTTTATGGGCTATAACGCCACCCAAAGCGGCTACCTGTTTATTCCCATGGCCGCGGCTTTGATGCTGGCCGCCCCGATTGGCGGCAGCTTGATTGGCCGGGTTAAACCGCAGTACGTTATTGCGGCCAGCACCCTGGTGGCGGCAATTGGTATTTATTTATTTTCGGTGTATTTAGATCCCCGCTCCAGCGCGATAGATATTATTATCCCGTTGGCAATTATGGCCTTTGGCCTGGGTTTTGGCATGGCCCAGCGCACCAATATTGTAGCCCAGGTGGTTGACCCGCACGAAATCGGCATCGCCTCTTCTATTTTGGCTTTGGTCCGCAACATTGCCGGCGCCTTTGGCATCGCGATATTCGGTACCATTTTGAACAACGCGACTAATCACAACGTTTTGATTCTCGGCCGCGACAGCATTTTGCAAAATGCCAACCCGCTGAATTACCAAACTTTTATTCAATTAATTATTTTAAAAGCCGAGGTTGCCGGCTACGCCACGGTCTTTTACTTTGCCGCGGCTTTGGTTTTTTTCGGCGCCATCACCGCCCTATGGATCCGAGTCACCCGCGACCAGCCCAATGTGCATATTATGATTGAATAAACTACCCCGCAGCAAGCTGACGGGGTATCAACTGCAAATTGTCATTGCGAGCGAGTGTCCGCCAGAGGCGGATACGCCATCCGAGCGCGGCAATCTAAACCCCGTATGTCGAGCAGAGAATGCTTCCGCCTCCGTCCGCCATAGGCGGACTGCGGCGGACAGGTCGTCGTCAAGGGAAATACGAACAGCTCCTCGCAATGACATTGCAAAAAACTGACCTGTCTTCGCGGCCCCCAAATAAGAGCTAGAAACAGCTCAGAATATTATTGTTCCCTAACTTTGCTCGCCACCACTTGCACACTGCCGGAAAGATGTTTTCCCCATACCCTTACTCCCCCGTCCATGGGCAACTGACTGAATAAAATAGGTTGGCCCTTGCCATCTAAAATTTGAGCGTGGCTAATATCTACCCCATAAATTGCATTATTACTTCCAGCTACAGTCAGCGCATCAGCTCCGCGCATTCTTAGAGCTCCAGTAAAATAAATAGCGATCATTCTAATTTTAGCCTGTACCAACGTAGCATTCACCGTAGCGTAAGTTCTATCCCAAACACCTTTGACCGTAACATTCATCCCCGGCTCTAAATCTTTTAACCCCACGCTCGTACTATTTTGCTGGAAAACTGTCAGCATATTGGTTTGAATAGTTTGAAACCCCCATTGCTTACTCAGCATAGACAACGTAGCTGCCCACGGATTAATAGTTACAATTTTCCCGGTAAAAGTTCCGCGGTGCGGATACAAAGAGAGGTCGCGAATTAACGTAGCTAATATAATATTTCCCCCCTGTCCCAAACCCGTGATTTGAAGCTTGTCCCCTACTATAATATCGCCAACCTGCATGGCGGTTCCGTTTTTGCGAATCAGAGTTGCGTCCCAAGTCTGGATAAAATAAATCGCAGCGCTAACCGTAGCCAGGGTAATTTGACTGCCGTTTACACCCGGATTAATGGCCGTGACTGTACCTAAAAAAGTTTGCGGAGCAGCGGCTTGGGAGACCTGAGGAATTACTATCCAAATTGACGTAATAAATACCAAAAGTATTTTTTTCATATGGGTATATTAATAGTCAGTTTTAGTACCATACCATAAGAGGACTGAAGTTTCTTTAAAGATAAAATAAAGTTTTTGTCACTCCTCGCAATGACAAACTCTATAATCGAGAGAGTAAACACAAATATTTAAAAACATCAGTTTATTTTGATAAACTGATGTTTCCAACTAGCTTACTCCAGCGAGCTATCGTAATTGCAAATACAACTTAGCTCCGGTCGGTGCCACTAACTGCCGCTGAATCGGCCAGCCGGGCAGCGGCCAGTAATAACTAATCACCCGCGCGCCGGGTTTTAATTCCCGTTCCAGCTTTTGCTGAAGCTGGGCGGTTTTTTTCGGCATCAAAAAAAAGTAGACAACATCGGCGTCCTTAAAATCGCTGGCCCAAAAATCCCGAAATCTTAAACGCATACTGCCGGTCGCCGTACGCGCTTGTCGCAACTTTCTCCACCACGCCAAGCCCAACGGCAACAAAGAAACTTCCAACCCAATAGCCGTCGCCCCCGCCTGGCTGGCGGCAGCCAACAGCCGGCCGTCGCCGCAGCCCAGATCGTAAAAAATCTCTCCGGGACGCAATTGGGCCAGTTCTAAAAAACTGCTCACATCCACTGCCCGCGTCGGAAACCACGGCGCGCCTACTAAAGATCCATAGGCAAACGTCAGCGCAATAATCAACACCACCAAAATAAGTGCCAAGGCCATAAACCAAGACTAATGAAAAAAAGTAAACGTATCTACCACATGATTCCAAAAATCGGTTACCGGAAAACTGGTGTTATTGGCGGCGCCACTAATCGCAATTTGAACTTCGTAATTGGTATTATAAAAATCGTACGGCAATTGGGTGGGGTCGGCAGCCAAGCGCGGGTTCACCGAAGGCGGCAAACGCCGATAGACCACCTTTTGATTGTTTTTAGAAAAGCCCGGACTGTTTAAGTTCGGAGACTGGTCGTAATAAATAACCTGGACCGTAACTAAAACCGGCGCACGGTTAATTCCAATTTGGGAGAAAGTTAAGACGCAGGCTTGGTTGTTGGTAGGAGGTTCTTGGTGGACTTGGGTATGGACGCTCCAAAGCGCGGGCAGCGGATATTTAAAACTAAAACCAGTCTCGGCTAATCCGGGGCAAGAAAATGTTTGGAGGGTACCCAAATTGCCTCCATAGAGCTTAAAACTCGCGATCGCGGCCATAACAATTACAATTACCAAAACAATAGAAACCAGGAGCTTTTTATTCATAATCAATTCGACTAGGCTTACAAATAATTATACCTAGTTTAGCAGATTTTGACAAAATGAGCCTACTTTCTAATCAAAAAAGCTTTGGAGTGAATCCAAAGCTTTTTTCATACTTGCAAACGGTCCGGGGTCATAACTCCCTTAATTTTGCAACTGTGGGTGTTCCAAAATTAAATCCTTTTAGTTAGTTGGCGTAGGTTTTTGGAACATGGCTCCATCTACAATATTCTTGGCAGTTACCGTAGTGCCCGAGGTTGTCCCTTGGACGTTTAAGCTATCGCCGACTTGAATATTGGAAACAGAGGAAGAGGAAACTTTCTCGACATTGGCGCCGGAAGCATTAACTGTATACGTGGTTCCATTTTTACCGGTTAAGGTAATAGTCTTGCCATTAATGGCAGAAACAGTTCCCATGGCTCCCTGCATACCGCGGCCACCGAAGTGGCCACCCATAAACATACCGTCAGTTATTTTAGTGGCGGTAATGGTCGTACCCGAAACGGTACCCTGGACCATAATGTTGTCACCAACAGCGATGCTGGAAACAGGAATAGTGGTGGGCGTTGGGCGCGGTTGGTTCGTCTGGCCGCTGGTGGACGGCGCAGTAAACTTTTCTATCGTGGCATTGGTAGCGTCAACCGTATAGGTAGTACCGGTCTTCTTATCCGTCATAGTGATGGTGTTGCCATTAACCGCGGTGACTGCTCCGGCGGCAGCCGGAGGAGTGAAAGCCTGGGTATGCCGGCTAGTTTGAGTGGTAGTGGTGGTGCCGGTAGTAGTCGTGGTCGCGGCATGGGTTTGAAACCCAATGGTGGCAATCGTGCCAGCCGCTAAACCGAGAACGCTGAACAGAACGGCTATCTTTTTTGATCTCATGTATTTGGTTCCTTGAAAAAATTATTTTTTCTTCAGATCGACCTTTCGCTAACTACTACAAAGACCTTTCGGGTATAATTTCGCCGGCAATATTTTAAGCGTTAAGTAACCAGAAAAATATTTTGATGAAATAAAATGAAATTTTATTTTGTACAATGCTATTTATTTTCCTCAAAACTTTTTTTAAAATATGTATCGACAATTTCTATGCCATTTTCTATCTTATTTAAGACCGTAAAAGCCTTGACATTAGCCTAAGATTTAGGTATATTGATATGAAACAAAAAACCGTTAAAACTAACGGTTTTTTTGTTTCTCCTTAACAATTGTGAAGAGGATTTTTTGCCGCGGTAGGTCCCGTTCGGCACACCCATAACCACTGACTGCTGCCACAGTTAAAACCCTTGACCAAAACATGGGAGAACTGTATGAAGTTTGCAACATTCTTCGGAGGGGCAGCACTGCTGGCCCTACTAACCCTGACCCTCAGCAACCACAACGCAGTTGGACAAACTCTTTTGTCCAACCCGGGAGGTGATACTAACCCGCCGGTAGACCCCGGCGATCCTTACGATGGAGTCGCTCCATCGCCACAAGCCTATCAGATCCCCACACCGAACATGTACGTAGCCGCCGGTTCCGACTCAGCGTATGCCGGAATCAACGGAGCGCTCAACTGGTGTATTGTGGGCGGTTCCAATCCGTACGTTTCCATACCCATCGGAAGGGAAAAAATGCCGGTTTGGCAGCCTCCCAACGGTGGCGTAGTGGCTTATCCTGGAAATCCGGAATTAGTCACCGCCCAGCTGGATGTAATGTTTTACGCTTTAGGCGTCGGCCAAGAGTTGGCCATACGGATCAACTCCAACGAGGTGTTTGAACTAACCTCTACGCAGAACGAAAGCTGGGGACAGTCTGACCACACAAATCCCCGCCAGCATTCTTCACTGGGCCCAAAATTTTGGAGGGACTTTAACTCCCGGATACAACTCGGTGGAGATTGTCAACTATACGGAAGGGGCCTGTACTTCGATTGCTTATGCGAGCATTCGCGTAGGCTCGCCCCAACCGGTGTTCGCCATCCACGGTCTCGGCGGCAGCCCGGCCAGTTTTACTGGTCTGGCTAGTTCGTTCATTCCTTATGGCAATCCGGTCTACCTGCTTAACCTCCAGGATCAGACTATCTCCGCCCGAGGGGCAGACATGCGTCAGCAGTTAGCCAATTTTTCGGCCCAAACCGGAATTTGGAACTCGCATTTCGTTTGTCACTCCGCCGGCTGCTTGACCTATGAGTACGCCTTTGGACAAGCCTCGGCTCAACCACTACCTTGTCCCATTTCGGTCAGCGCCATCGCCGCGCCATTTCTAGGCAGTCCGCTCGCGGATTACTACTTTGATTCGGCTGGCGCCACTGACAAGACCAACTTGGGGAAACTTGGCCCGCTCAACACCACAATTTTGGACGCCGTCCTGGCCTACCTGGGCAATCAACCCGGTATTATCCAGGGCTTGCGCCCATCGGTCAGGCAAGGCGTTACTGCTTCGCTTTGGCCAAGTCTGCCGCACCAGCGGTGGATGAACGTTCCGGGAAACATTCCCATCCCCTACTTTGCCTACTCGGGCGATGCGAACTGGGGACAAGGAAGCGTTAATATCACCTCGCAACAAACCGCGGGGTTCCCGCTTATCACCCCCTCCTTGGGTGCAGCGTTGTACAATTTTGTGGGCCAAACCGCCGACACCAAGGCCATTGTCCAACAAGTTTGCGGTTGGACTACGGTCGCGGGCACCGCGGTTGACCTCTGTCAGAATGTGAAGATAGTAATTCCCATAACTCGTCCGGCCGGCCAGTTTCTGACCAACGATTTTATTGTTGATGAGAACAGCGCCAACCCTGCCGGCTACCAGCAGCACCGCGGTATTCACGCGCACCACTTAGACATAGTCGGTGTGTCGCAAAACCAGGTCGCCGCCAACATTCATGCCAACGACACCGTGTTGTTGGCCATTTGGGTTGTAACCCGTCCCATAGGAAACTAGGAGACACCATGAAATTGATTACGGTACTGTGGATCCTTCTCGCGATAGTTTCAATGGGATGCGGACAAACGACTCCCAACGGCACGACTGTCGCAACTATTCGTCACGACCCTTTTATTTGGGGGCACGACGAAATTCAGCCACTGGTTAGTTGCTTCTTAAGGCGTAGTCGGAACAGGCTGCTGATTAACGCTTACCCCTATTCCTACGACGCCGATACAGAAAGCGACTTTAGCGCCAAAAATTATTCAGACACGCCCGCAGTTGTTGATCTGAATACAAAAACTCTTGCCCCCGCCGCTTTAAAGGAGTGGCAGGAAGCGACTCCGCTAACGCTGATTCCGCCTGCCGGCACCTTTGCGTGGAAATGGCACGGCCATGGTCTCTCACTCGATCCTGGTCCGATACTAACACTCACTGTTGACGGTTCAAAGTATCAGGTCATTAATGTTCCAAGAGAAGTCAGCAGAGCGTTCGGCCTGGTTCGCGGCGGCGCGGCGGCCAGCGAAACTTTTGCCGCAGAAGCAAAACTTTTCCAGGATGGGGACAGTGCAGTACTGGTCATCCCCGCAGGCCTGGATGGCGACAAACTCATGTTCGTAAAAATCGGAGGTCAAAAATGAAAAACGGACAAAAAATCTTGATAGTACTCTTGGCCAGTTCTGCCTTGTTCGGACAGGACCGGAGCGTACAATCGAGCGCAAAGTTTATCACCTCGTACACGCTGGGATCGGGTCTCAACCAATACACTTTCCCGGTCGATACTACCCAGGGTTTCACCTTGTTCGCCTCTTCGGCTCCTGTGACCATGGAAGCCCACTTATACGGGCCCACGGGCACGGAAATCTTGCCCGTCCTAACCGGCGAACCGGCTCGGGGAAATAGCGATTACATCTGGCAAACCAGCACCAGCATTCCCGGAATTTACACTTTAGCCGCTAACGGCAATGTGCCAGTTTTGGGAAAAAACAACGATCCCATCTACCTGTTCAACCACCTGACGTTCCAGCTCTACCTGGCCGACAGCCAAACTCAATTGGTTGCGGTGCCCTGGCAACTGGTTGTCCCGCTGGGCGGCAAAATCTACTTCAGTTATTTTGTAGTAGATAATGACCAGCTGATGCCTATCTCCGAGTATCTACTCGGCGCGGTGTGCACCCCGGCTAATGGGAGTATGGTCGTTGCCAATGGCGCTGCCTCAAACGATCCTCAGCATATTAATTCGTTTGAATGCGACGCCACCACCACCGGCGATTGGTACATCACGGTCTTTGCCAAGGGCCGCAACAGTGCCGGTTACAATTTTATCAGGTCAGAGAACCTGACCGTCAACGTTTCGGCCAACGTACCCAGCATCAGGCTGGGCAGCGCCGGTCCGATTCAGTCGACGTTAGGGATCAAGTCAATCCCCTACACCATGGGGATTACGACCAGCCAGAGCAACGTCGCCACCATCCTGCTGACGCTGGCGACCAGCTCGGGAGCAACTCAAACCATCCGCAACGACCTTCAGCTCACGAACGGCGTTCAAAATCTGACCCTGCAGATTGGCGGCCTCCAGCTGTTGCCGCTACTGCAGCAGGCGACGACGAATACCAATCAGGTGGTGAGCGTATACCTAACCAGGGTTACAATCACATATTCGGGAGACGCCTATCCGTGCCTCGATCTCCCGATGTCGCCGACTTACATAGGAGGATATACATTAAAAGAAATTCAATAAGCAACAGGCGGAGACACTTGTCTCCGCCTGTTTTTATATTATCTATAAATTAATTACTATCAACACTTTGCAGGGTCGCGTAAACCACTAAGTTATCGCTGTAGCGGCCAAGGCTTGGTATCTAAGTACGCTTTACATAACTTGATAGATTTCACGGTTCCCGGTCAGGTACATTTCCGTGTACCCTTTCATTTTCGCCATGGACTCCTGCATTTCCGGAGTAGGATTCTTATGGGCTTCAAACGCCGCTTCGTACTCGCTTAAATTTTCGTACTGGGATACCATAATCACCCGGTTGTACTGGCCGGTCATGTCGGTCATCACCCGGATAAAATTTTTGTCGCTGGCCATAACTTCTTTAAATAATTTGGCCAGCTTAGAGGCATTTCCCGGTTTACTGACAAAAATATCATTGACTATAATCATAATTCTCACCCCCTTTCATTTTAGCGAATCAGCTGATCAGCTATTGTGCTTCCGCAAATTTTTTCAGTCCATCGGCCGTAGAATTCCAGCCTTCGGCAAAATTTTCGGGCGCCAGGTCTGGATTATCCGACGGGAAAGCTTGAGTAAAGTTAAACCGTAATTCTAAACGCGTTTGGTTATCTTGTGCAAACAGTTGGTACGAAACTACCGAGTTGCCCGGCAGGCCAGCGCCGGCGGAGCGTTAATTACTCTGGTAATGGCCAAGTCCCCCTTATCGAGATTGGAAGCGTAGCGTACTTGGAAGGCATCCGAGGGCGGGACTTGGCCGTACGCACATCTCAACGAGACCGCCACCAGAAGAACAATAAAAGAGCTTGGGTGCGTAGTGTTATTGCCTCTCTGGAACAGTATCAGGACCGGCCTTGTAAGGAATACTCTTCAGATGGCGTAGCCAGAAGAAGTATATCCTGTCTTGCGATAGTCCTTTTTGAGCAGCCCCGCCAATGGGTTCGTAGGAAGTTCTCGCGAGCCGCCGACCTTAACCGTATAGCCCGATTGAGCTAGGTACCAAATAAAATCTGTTTGACGCAGCCTTTTTCTGGTGCTACGCTTAGGCCACATTAACAGAATTAATGTTGGCTGCGGGCAGCAATCGGCGCGCCCCCGCTCCGCAAAAGGAGTTCGAAAGTATGAAAACTCCACTTGTCCTCGGAAGCGTCGCCCTGGTTGTTCTTCTAACCGGAAGTATTTACCTGCTTGTTGCGGCGCCTCATGGTGGCCCTCAAAGCGTGACTTCGCAGCTTACGCCAGTAACTAGTCATACTTATGAATCGCGACTAACAGGATCGGACGCTACTCCTAGCGCGACGACGACACCAGCTATTGGAACACCTACCACAGACCCGACGTTGATCTCAATCAACACGCCGACCGCCACCGCCACCGTCACGCACTCCATTGATTGGGTTAGCATATCACCACCGAGTATTACAGCAGGGGCTTCAAGTCCAGTGACGGTTACGGCACAGATTACAGATCCCGCTGTTATTAGGAACAGCGTCAACCTAGTCTACATGCCGCCATCGGGGGCTCCGACTGTTATTGCGACTTTGAACGATGCCGGCGTCAATGGCGACCTGACTGCCGACGATAACATATTCTCGCTCACGACAACAACCCTGTTTTCGACTTATCGGGTTGGTACGGTTCAGCTCGCAGTATCCGCCGCATTCACTGGGACCCTCAGCCGCGCCCAGAGCACTTTCCAGTTTGGCATAGATGCTCCTGTCTCGACCGCAGGCTGGGTGCCACTTACAGACTCCCAGCGACTCTTTTCTATACAGGTACCTTCGGCATGGAATCTTCATACAACCGAGAACCCGACCGACGGCGAGGACATCAAGAGTGTTGATTTTGCGTTTCCGGACGGCACCGTAGTGTTTTCAATTTTTATTTATACTCCCGATGCTTGGGCATTGATTCAAACTGGCGGCGAACCAGCGCCCGCGCTCGTTGGGCAGACACATCAGTACATATTTGGCGAAGCTGATTCCCAGGCTGAGATACTCAATGAGTCAGTTAGCGAGACTGACATCTTCAAGGCACTGCCTCAGATTCTGGCGACGTTTCGGGCATTCTGAATCGAAGAGGGATGGGCAGGTGATATCATGTGTCGCGGACTCCTTGTTTTTCTGATATTGGGTAGCGCCGGATCTTCGCCGGCCCAAACACAGTCATGTGACGCCGACGTGCATCCGGCATGCAGCAGCGCCAATCAATCTGCGGGATGTGTTCTTGATACTTTCGATAACGTCCCAGCCTATTATAACGGTTCATACAACGGAAAAATTAAGTCGTGGGCCTTATGCTCTGACGGGTGGTTGTACCAATGTCCGGAATTTGTACGCAGATTTTATCGTATTGCCGAACACCAGGAAACCTCAACCCCCGCATGGGCTGACTTGCACAAGTAGGTCGCAAATACCTCCTTGAGCGACCTTGGACCACCGCAACCAAAATCCCAAGCCCTTCGTGTGGACTGCGGACGCGGATCTGATCTTGGGAAAAGTCGAAAGACTTTGTCAACGTATTTCCAACTCAGGACACTAGCCGTGCATCTTCAATATAAGTAATCCCGGCACTAACACTTAACACACACAAATATGCAGCACACAAGTGTAAATAGAATTATCCTGCTCTCTATGATTACTTTAATGGCCTTCGGATGCACTTCGACTCATCCGGCCTCTACCGTTCCTACTCCTTCACACCTAGCGGCGACAAGTCAGCCTCAACCTGTTCAGTCCCAAGCTAATGTACTAGAGCCCGCGCAGAATTCGAATGATCCGTATCGCGACATTATCGATGTGGGCACTGCGGATCAGCAGACGATACCGGGCAAATATCAGTGCGGTAAATATACCGTCACGCCGCCTATCAGCGATGAGCCGGACGACAACCGCATAGTGAATCCGCCAGCCGTGTTTCTCGAGCCCATTCATAAGTTACTGATCACGGATCTAGACAACTCACAAGAGAGTTACAGTTATGACGTAACGTTCACTTCTACATGTCAACAATTATACTATGTGGACTTTGAAGACGCTGGCGCTACTAGCATCCATGTTGTAGATCTACGCTCGGGTGCGCGATCAGTCGTCACAATTCCGAACTCTGCACTCCCTCGCACATACCAACACGTAAAGCACACTCTTGTGTTTCTTTACGATATCGATTCTTAGTCACTTACTATTATGGTTTGATGCAGGAGAGGGGCCTAGCGGCGTTCTAAACAGTGAGTTTCAAGCAATATATGACATCGATGCTAGGACTCTGCACTTCATAGATGATACGGTCGCCGATGACCCGAGTTCTGCCTACCGCACCGATGACGGATTTGGTGACGGTATTGCGCTACTGGACGACGCGACCGACACGCTGATTCTCTTCGGAAATACTAATGGCGACGGAGACGTCACTAGCCGCACGGAAATCAATCTCAAAACCGGCGTGCAAACCACGACCGCTTTACCGCAGCCCGAGGATCCAGAGGATCCGTTGGGTTTACCGGTGCCAGCCACATACTGTACTGTCCATAACCCCTCCGTTGGCATGAGTAAAGACGATTACACAGCGTGTCGCGATGAGTGGCTAAGCAGGCTTGTGCCGAACGAAGACAGGTAATTCTCGATTCGAGGGGCACTCCCTGCCGCGCTCACCGATAATAACCCGTCGCGACTTTCGTAGCGCTGAATTGGGAGTGAATGCCACCTCCCGCTTTGATCTGTTTAACGCCAGCGGCGGACGTCGTAACCATGAAAGTACTCGCAACAGTTGACGCTTGTTCTCCCCAAGCCGGTGAGGCATTCATCTCGCCAATCGTAAAACTATACGTCGTGGTGTAGGGGACACCAGGTGCCGGATTGGGCGGTACCGTCTTTGTAGTGACCGTCGAAATAATAATTGCTGTGTGCTCTTCAGTGAAATCCACAACGTCCCATTGGTTCGGAATATAGGTCGCTGTGATCGGCCCGACAGTGTAATAGGCTGGGACAGGAATGGGGCGACCCTGGGCGAGCAGTTGGTTTGCAACATACCACGTGCACTGCCCATAGCCGCGTCCATAGATCGTTTCGACTACGCCACCTGGATTCGGTAATGGCAGCGTGGCGCTGGAGCCATCAGGTGCCGTTATGGTGACAGAAACCATAGAAGAACCACATTCTTGTGATTGAATTGAAAACAAACAGCTTGCTGCGAATGAGGGGATAAATTCTATTCGGGTATTCTTCCAGCATGTAATAGAAGACGGAGGGACGGTAATCGAGGAATTCGAAAAAGATAGACTGCCCATCGATTGACCGCATCCCTCAGGAGGACAGAATCCGGTCCCCTCCAGTATCCAGTTCGGCTTGACACTCACTCCTCCACTTGAAATTTTTGACGTACCTTTGCAAGGGCTCGACGTTTGGCAGACATCTACGGCATAGAAAAGGTAGTATTTGCCGGGTGTTTTCGGGCCTCCTACCGCGCCGACATCCGGCTGCCCTTGCCACTGCGCGGATTGAACTAAGTTTCCCCAGTCCCAACCGCTAATGCTGGTCAACGTAATTTTTGTGTAGACACCTGAAAATGCTATCACTGCTCCTTCTGTGAGGGTCTGCGTCTGCGGCGGCGGCGTTTATAACCAGCGACAGGGTTAAACGCGACCGTATAGGTGTTTACTGGGACGGTACGTGAAACTGGAAATGGCCCTGAAGTCGGAAATCCTGGTACCGGCGGCGTCAGACTAAAAGCGGCGGTAGGGACATTACTGTTAATCGTAAGAGTCCCGGACTGCTGCACGTACACCCCATTGAAAACAATTGTTGCGTTCGCGGACACTGTTTGGTTTGGCTAGCAGGTACGGTGTAACCGGTAGCAACTCCGTACGAAAGTGTAGACATTGGCACAGAGCGAGCCTGAAACCGGGTTGCCTCCGAGCGCGCCAACGTTGGTGATGTTAATGAAGGCGTCACCCTTATCGAGATTGGAAGCGTAGCGAACTTGGAAGGCGTCCGAGGGCGGTACTTGGCCGTACGTACATCTCAACGAGACCGCCACCAGAAGAGCGACAAAAGAGCTTAGGTGCGTAGTGTTATTGCCCTCTGGAACAGTATCAGGACTTCGGTATCCCTCAAATCGTCCAAATGGCGTAGTCAGCGGACTTATTACCAGCGACTCGAACCATACACATCTGCAACAAACGGCAAGGTTATATCGATCTTCCCCACGCGATAGAAAGGGCACGTGAGTAGCTCACTTGAGCTATATAACCCTCTTGATCGGGGCTGCCGGAAAGGATTGACGCGGCCCAGAACAGGTGATACGCTTAGGCTACATTAACAGCCGTAAATGTTGAGTGTGAGCAGCATCGGCGCTCCCACTTCGCAACATCGCTTTAAGGAGTTCAAGAATATGAAAACTCCAATCATTTTCGGAATACTCGCTTCAGTGGTCCTTGCCCTCGGTGGTGTCTGGCTGCTCTCAGCCGAACCACATGGCAGCCCTCAAAACGTCCTGTCGCATGCGCCGCCTCTGGTTCACACATCGCAAGCGACAGGTTCTGACGCAGTCCCTCACGCTACAACGGTACCGACTATAGGAACGCCGAGCACAAGCCCAACGTTAATAGCTGTAAATACTCCGACTGTCGTCACAGTGACTGTTCTGATCACCGATCCAACGCTAATTTCAGACAGCGCTAATCTACTTCGTCTCGGAGCCACCGGTACTTTACCTACGATTCTCGGTGTCATGCATGATTCCGGCGCCGGGGTTTATACGTTACAGGTCACTGTCAATGAATCCGTTCCGGGAACAATTCAACTACAAGTGTCAGCTGCGTTCAAAGGGCTACTTAAGCGTGTGCTATCTCCTGTCTTCACCATACAAGTCTGGAACTCCTACTCGTTACCGAGCGCTCCCGTCTCCTTCGACTTTCCTTATCTCTCAAATACACCGAAACCGACAGTCAGCAGCATTTCGGGAGGCTCGGTTGCTTTGGATATCCCAACAAAGGGGGGCGTACAACTCCCCGTATTTATAATGACTTTAGCAGCGGGCGACGGGACCTCCTCGCTTCCGCTGTGGTTCGCACAGAATATCGATACGTCCAACGTACTCTCCTCTAGTGGCGTCTACACTCTCACGACCCTGCAAGACGGTCGCGAAGTTCTTCTATTAACCGGTGGCGTTCCCGTAGAGTGGGACGGCGGTCCTCTGTCGCAAGCCTACGTGATGTCATCTGATAGAACAAGTGTACTAATTATTCAACTCTCTCAAGACGATCCCCTTTCCGATTATGGTGTCACTTCGCAGCAGGCGGCTGACATCGTCAATGCTATGACCCAGACTGTTACGTTCAGATAACCGGGTGAGCGCATGGCCAAGACTAAATCCCGCCTTCTTATTGTCTTTATCACCTTCGTTCTCTTGCTGGGCACAACCGATTGCGTCGAAGCTGCTGACCCACCACAAATCTCAGTCACGCCCCGCGCCGCCGAGCTTAGCCAGCCAGATCTTACTTTTACTATTACAATTACAAACTCGACTTTTCCGCCAAACCCAACAGTGTTTTGGAATGAAATCCGCGTTCCGACCGCAGTCGGCGCAAATAATACGCAAATTGTGGTTACCCTCCTACCGTCTGACGTAGGCACGATTCCGAAGATCACGCCCGTGCTAACTGCTGCGGATATCTCGGGAACGATGCTCAAAGTTGTCGGCGGGCCAAACCCTCACGTTCACCCTTCAGTTTACAAGTAAGTCGCCGGTGGCGGGTTTTACGATGTCTGCCGCAGGTCAGTCAACAATTGAAGGGCAGACGCTTAACCTATCCGCACTGCCGGGCGCGAGTGGTGCAACAGACCACGAACCATTCGATTGCGGCCATAAACCTCGTGGCGTTCGAGATGGAAGCCGGGCTCGTCTTTCGGCCGGTTGACGATGAAGGAGAACCGGATCGACTCCCAGCCGGCTGGAATTGAACGCCGACATCCGGATGTAGCGGTCGCCATAGACCTTGCGGCATCGTCAAGCTCCATCACACGCCGGCGGCATCCCGCAGGTCGAACATCGGCAGCCCCCACATCTCCCAATAGTGTTGCGGGGTGCGGATCGTCGGTGAATTCGATATTCACCGCCCAGCCATTGTCGAGGCAATACTGCACCTGCCGGGAGATCTGCTCGTCGGTGAGATCCGGCAGGAACGAAAAGCAGCCTTGGGTGACGCGCATGGTCCTGCTCCTTACATCGAGACGCTGGCGGTGGGGGCATAGTCCGGCATGTCGGTGGATTCGTAGTTGAAGGTGACGTCCTTCCAGACCTCGAGCGCCGACTTCAGCGGCGTGCAGGTCTGCGCCGCCTTGGCGAGAATCTCCGGCCCTTCGTGCAGATAGTCGCGGCCTTCGTTGCGGGCGAGGATCATCGCCTCCAGCGCCACCCGGTTGGCGGTGGCGCCGGCCTGGATGCCCATGGGATGGCCGATGGTGCCGCCGCCGAACTGCAGCACCACGTCCTCGCCGAGATGATCGAGCAACTGATGCATCTGGCCGGCATGGATGCCGCCGGACGCCACCGGCATCATCTTGTTGAGGCTGGCCCAGCGCTGGTCGAAGAATACGCCGTGCTCGAGTTTCATCGGATTGAAGTCCTCGCGGCAGATGTCGTAATAGCCGCGCGTGGTGGCCGGATCGCCTTCGAGCTTGCCGACCACGGTGCCGGCATGGATGTGATCGACGCCGGCAAGCCGCATCCATTTCGCGATCACGCGGAACGAGACGCCGTGGTTGCGCTGCCGCGTATAGGTCGAATGCCCGGCGCGGTGCAGGTGCAGGATCATGTCGTTGCGGCGGGCCCATTTCGCCATCGACTGGATCGCGGTATAGCCGATCACCAGGTCGATCATGATGATGACGGAGCCGAGCTCCCTGGCGAACTCGGCGCGCTCGTACATGTCCTCCATGGTGCCGGCGGTGACGTTGAGATAGGTGCCCTTGATCTCGCCGGACGCCGCCTGCGCCTTGTTGACCGCCTCCATGCAGTAGAGATACCGCTCGCGCCAGTGCATGAAGGGCTGCGAGTTGATGTTCTCGTCGTCCTTGGTGAAATCGAGCCCGCCCTTCAGCGCCTCGTAGACCACGCGGCCGTAGTTGCGGCCCGGAAAGGCCGAGCTTCGGCTTCACGGTGGCGCCGAGCAGCGGGCGGCCGAACTTGTCCATGCCGCTCGCGCTCGACCACGATGCCGGTCGCCGGCCCCTGGAAGGTCTTCACATAGGCCACCGGCAGCCGCATGTCCTCGAGCCGCAGCGCCTTCAGCGGCTTGAAGCCGAACACGTTGCCGATGATCGAGGCCGACAGATTGGCGATCGATCCGTTCTCGAACAGATCGAGATCGTAGGCGATATAGGCGAAATATTGCCCCGGCGAATTCGGCACGGGATCGACGCGGTAGCATTTGGCGCGGTATTTTTCCGCCGCCGTCAGCCGGTCGGTCCACACCACGGTCCAGGTCGCGGTCGACGATTCGCCGGCGACCGCCGCCGACGCCTCGATCGGATCGACGCCGTCCTGCGGGGTCACCCGGAACAGCGCGATGATGTCGGTGTCCTTGGGATCGTAGTCGGGCTCCCAATAGCCCATCTTCTTGTATTCCATGACACCGGATTTGTAGCGATCCTTGCCGCGGACGGTCATCGATTGTTCGTTCATGGAGGCTCCTCGCGGTGTGCGCGGCTGATCCGGTTGACGGCAGCGGGGTCATTCGGCGGCACGCGCCATCGCCGATACGCGGATCGAGCGCGCCGGACCGATAGCGCCTCGCCATCTCCGCAAGCGGGATCACCTTGATCTTGCGGCGTGGCCGGCGGTGCCGAACTGCTCGAACCGCTCCCGGCAGAGCTCGCGCATCGCGTCCATCGCCGGCTTGAGGAATTTGCGCGGGTCGAATTCGCTCCTGGTCTGCGGTCGCGACCTTGCGGAAGGCTGCCGTCATCGCCAGCCGGCAGTCGGTGTCGATATTGACCTTGCGGACGCCGTGCCTGATGCCGCGGACGATCTCCTCGACCGGCACGCCCCAGGTCTGCGGCATCTCGCCGCCAAACTGGTTGAACAGGTCCTGCAAGGCTGCGGCACCGAGGACGAGCCATGCATCACCAGATGCGTGTTCGGCAGCCGGCGGTGGATTTCCTCGACCACCTTCATCGCCAGGATCTCGCCGTCCGGCTTGCGCGAGAATTTGTAGGCGCCATGCGAGGTGCCCATCGCGATCGCCAGCGCATCGACCCCGGTGGCGCGAACGAAGTCGACCGCCTGGTCCGGATCGGTCAGCAACTGGTCGTGGCTGACCTTGCCTTCGACGCCGTGGCCGTCTTCCTGTTCGCCGCCGCCATGCTCGAGCGAGCCGAGCACCCCGAGTTCGCCCTCCACCGAGGCGCCGATCCAGTGCGCCATCTCGACCACGCGGCGGGTGATGTCGACATTGTAGTCATAATCCGCGGCCGTCTTGGCATCGGCCTTGAGCGAGCCGTCCATCATGACAGAGGTAAAGCCGTGTTGAGCGCCGTGGCGCAGGTGGCCTCCTCGTTGCCATGGTCCTGATGCAGGCAGAGTGGAATCTGCGGATACATTTGCTCGAGCGCGTCGATCATCTTCGACAGCATGATATCGTTGGCGTAGGAGCGCGCGCCGCGCGAGGCCTGGATGATGACGGGCGCATCGACGGCCGCCGCCGCTTCCATGATCGCCAGACCCTGCTCCATGTTGTTGATGTTGAACGCCGGTACGCCATAGTCATGCTCGGCGGCATGGTCCAGCAATTGCCTCAGGGTAATTCGCGCCATGGCGCTCTCCGGTCAAGGCGTGGATGAAGCGTCAAGGCATCCTCATCGCGACATGCAACGCCGCGCCGCGGCTCCGCGACAGCGTCGGCGGTGATACCGAATTCGCGATACAGCACCTCCGCCGGCGCGGATGCGCCGAAGCCGGTCATGCCGACGAATTCGCCGTCATCGCCGAGCCAGCGCATCCAGTCGCCCTCGACCGCAGCCTCGACACCGACTCGCGGAGCGCTGCCCAGAACGGCGGTGCGGTATTCGCGCGATTGCCGGCGGAACAGATCGAAACACGGCGCCGAAACCACCGCCGCGCGGACGTTGTCCTGCGCCAGCAGATCCGCGGCCTTCAGGGCAATCGCGACCTCGGAGCCCGTCGCGATCAGGGTAACGTCGCGGCCCTCGTCCGGTTCGACCACCACATAGGCGCCATAGCGACACCTGATTGGCGGTTGCATTCGCGTCGCGAAAGGCTGGCAACGCCTGCCGCGACAGACACAGCACCGACGGATGGTCTCCGCCCGCAGCGCACAGTCCCAGGCCTCGGCGGTCTCGACGGCGTCGCCGGGCCGAAACACCAGCAGGCCGGGGATCGCCCGCAACGCGGCGAGATGCTCGACCGGCTGATGGGTCGGCCCGTCCTCGCCGAGCCCGATGGAATCGTGCGTCATCACATGGATGACCCGGATTCCCATCAGCGCCGCAAGCCGGATCGCCGGACGGCTGTAGTCGGCGAAGGTAAGAAACGTGCCGCCATAGGGAATGAATCCGCCGTGCAGCGCGATGCCGTTCATCGCCGCCGCCATCGCATGCTCGCGGACGCCGTAATGAACGTAGTCGCCTTCGAAGAAATCCGGCCGCACCGGTCGCTGCGTCTTGGCGCGGGTCAGATTGGAATGGGTGAGATCGGCCGAGCCGCCCAGCAGGTTCGGCAAGGCTTCCGCGATCGCGTCGAGCACCAGTTGCGAGGCCTGCCGGGTGGCGATGGCGGGCCGCTCGCGTGCCGAACCGGGTCCGAAGCTGGTCCATGGCGGCGCTGTAGCCGCCGGGCAGTTTCCGGTTCAGCGCATCGTGAAACGGCGAGCGCCGCGCGAGTGGTGATGAGCGCCGGGTCCGCTCGATCCAGCTTCGCCGGGCCGCCTGCCCCCGCGCGCCGATCTTGCGCCATTGCTCGGCGCATGGGTCCGGGAATCTCGAATGGCGGATAGGGCCAGTCCAAGGCGGCGCGGGTGTTGGCGACCTCGTCGGCGCCAAGTGGCGCGCCGTGGGCTTTTTCGCTGCCCTGTCGGTTCGGTGCGCCGAAGCCGATCACGGTGCGGCAGGCGATCAGCGTCGGCCGATCGTTGTTGCGCGCGCTCTCGATCGCCGCAGCGATGGCTTCGGGATCGTGCCCGTCGATGCGGCAGGTCGACCAGCCCGAGGCCTGGAACCGCGTCAATTGGTCATCCGAACAGCACAGCGAGGTCGATCCGTCGATCGAAATCTGGTTGTCGTCGAACAGCACGATCAGCCGCTTGAGCCGGAGGTGCCCGGCGAGCGAAATCGCCTCGTGGCTGAGGCCTTCCATCAGGCAGCCGTCGCCCGCGATCACATAGGTATAGTGATCGACGAGATCGTCGCCGAAGCGGGCGTTCATCAGCCGCTCGGCGAGCGCCATGCCGACCGCGGTCGCGATGCCCTGCCCGAGCGGGCCGGTGGTGGTCTCGACCCCCGGCGTATGGCCATATTCGGGATGGCCCGGCGTCTTCGACCCCCACTGCCGGAAAGCCCTGAGCTCGTCCAGCGTCACGCCTTCGTAGCCGGTCAGATGCAACAGCGCATAGAGCAGCATCGAGCCGTGACCGGCGGACAGCACGAAACGGTCGCGATCCGGCCAGGCCGGATCGGCCGGATCGAATTGAGGAAGCGCGAGAACAGCACGGTGGCGACGTCGGCCATGCCCATCGGCATGCCCGGATGACCCGATTTCGCCTGCTCGACCGCATCGATGGCCAGAAACCGGATCGCGTTGGCCATTTCGGCATGCGACACATCCGGGCGGTCGCGAGATGTCAGTGCATGAACACTCATACCGTGCGCCTCTTGCGTTCCATCAGTTGCAGGATCAGGGGGGTGAGGATGAGCTGCATCGCGAGGTCGAGCTTGGCGCCATGGATCACGATCGAATTGGCGCGTGACATGAAGCTGTTGGGAATCATCGACAGCAGATAGGGAAAATCGATGCCGCGCGGATTCTTCAGCCGGATCACCACCATCGATTCGTCCGGCGTCGGGATCCAGCGCGCGATGAAGGGATTGGACGTATCCACCGTCGGCACGCGCTGGAAGTTGATGTCGGTCTCGGCGAACTGCGGACAGATGTAGTTCACGTAATCCGGCATCCGCCGCAGAATGGTATCGGTCACTGCCTCCTGGCTGTAGCCGCGGTCGCTGCGGTCGCGATGCAGCTTCTCGATCCATTCCAGGTTGATGACGGGGACCACGCCGATCTTGAGATCGGCATGCTGGGCGATGTTGACCTTCTCGGTGACGACGGCGCCATGGAGACCTTCATAAAATAGCAGGTCTGACTTTTCCGGCAGCGGGCCCCAGTCGGTGAACGTGCCCGGCTCGCCGCCATACAGTTTGGCCTCATCGTCGTCGTGGACGTAGTGCCGGGTGGTGCCGGTGCCGGATTCGCCGTAATCGCGGAACACCCGCTCGAGCTCCTCGAACAGATTGGTCTCGGGGCTGAAAT
>CAWBGV010000025.1:0-51592 GCA_963788395.1 Candidatus Doudnaibacteriota bacterium
TTACCCAAAACGGTAGTGCTATTTACAACAATACCGGTTACGAAATTGGCATTAATTCTTCTACTCCAACTGCCAACTTAGTGGTGGAAGGATCGTCCACCAATCCAACGCTTCCTATTTTGGCCGTAGCTTCTTCCACCGGAGCCCAATACTTTACTGTGACTGCGGGAGGGAATGTGGGGATTGGGACTTCCACTCCCCAAAAACTTCTCTACGTAGTCGGCAACCAATCCGGGGGCGTGGCTCAAATAGAGCGTGATACCTCTGCCACTTTGGGAGCTATTGGCACTATAAATTATTTAGCCAATAATCCCACCGACACTCTTCAAGACACCTTTGGACCGGCTTTCAGTTTCATGATCCAGGGTGCTACCGGTACGGTCAACAGCATTGGCTTTATAGGCGGCGAACGAAGCGGAGCCGATAACAGCGGTATGTTGGTTTTTAACACCACCAACGCCGGCACTGCCGGAGGCCGTATGGTAATTTCTCCTGCCGGCAATGTGGGAATTGGAGTTAACTTTACCGCTCCGACCGCAATTTTAGATGTTAGAAACGCTCTTAACACCACCGGCGTGATTGCTCAATTCGGTAACGTGATCGGCGGCGGTTACGGGACTTTGGGGCAATCTATCATTACTGGTAGTCCGTTCCAGGTCTTTGGAATTTCCGGCCACGATTTATCTTTAGGCGCCAGCTCTACCGAAGTTATTAGAGTTACTCAAGCCGGCAATGTCGGTATTGGCACCGCTACCCCGTCCCAACTGCTAAGCATAGCCGGCAACATGCAGCTGACTGGCGCATTGTTTGATTCCACCAACGCTTCCGGCACCCTGGGCATGCTGCTACAAACCACCGGTACCGGCACCAAGTGGGTGGCTACCTCTACCTTGGGCTTTAGCGGCGGCGGCACCAACTACTTTACCCAGAACGGCAACGCCCTGTACAACAACACCGGATATGAACTTGGCATCAACTCTTCCACTCCCACCGCCAACTTAGTGGTGGAAGGTTCTTCGACTAACGCCACTCTGCCTGTCTTTACCGTCGCTTCTTCTTCCAACGCTTCTTACTTAACCGTCCTGGCTAACGGCAATGTGGGTATTGGCACTACCACTCCCGGTCAGAATTTGGCGGTTGTTGGTAGTGGTTACTTTTCTGGAAACGTCGGGATTGGAACAAATAATGTTAGCGCCTATAACTTAGCGGTAGCAGGTTCGTTCTATGCCGGCGGCAGTAATAACGGTATTAGCATTAGTGGAAACACCATTACCGGCGCGTATGCCCCGGGCATTAGCGGCGCCGGTAATATTCCTGTAACCATCCAGGCTGCCGGCAGTTCCAACTTAACTTTAAGCGGCGGCAATACCGGCGGGAATATCATATTGGGTCCGGGCAACGTAGGGATCGGCACCAGCACCATTGCTTCCGGAATAGCCCTGCAAGTAGTTGGCGGAGGTATTGGGTTGGAAAATAACCAAGCTTTATATTTCCGTGACTCTCAGAACGGCATTATGTCCCAGGTCTTGTTTATGGATGGCAACGAAGAAACCCATATTAGCGGCATAGGCGGCGGCTTCAGTGTAGATAGCGGCGGCGGCGGTTCGCAGCTCTTTGTTAACCCTGTCGGCAATGTTGGGATTGGTACCACCTCGCCCACGGCTCTCTTGTTCTTGCAAAGCGCGGGCACCGCTAAAACTTTGTTCAGTGTAGCTTCCACCACCGGCGCCAACATGATTCAAATTACCCCGTACGGCAGCTTCGTCCAAAATATATCTTCCACCACCGCCCTGCAAATTCAAAATGGCAGCGGAGTACAAATTTTTGGAGTTAACACCGTTAGCGACGTGGTTAATTACGCCACTTCGGCCAGCACTTCCATTGCCTCGGCGCTCGGCACCGATGGCAACTTTACCATTGGCGATGACGGCCTGGTCGGCACCACCGACGGCAGAATCTGGCTGCGCAGCCGCGGCACCACTTTCCGTTTTAATTCCACCGGCAATACCGCTGACTATTCCGAATACTTCTATCAGACTACCACCACAACGCCGGACGTCGGTACGGTTATGACCGTCGACACCTCCACCACCAGTCCGTTCAGCGACGCCGGTACCGCCATGCTGGCGACCAGTTCGTATGATAGTAATTTGATTGGTGTCGTAACCAACAAAGGTACCGGCTACAACAATCCCAATGACGACCGCCAATTCGGCGGCAACTGGGTAGATATTGGTATGCTCGGCCACATTCTGACCAAAGTCACCAACGAAAATGGTCCCATTCAGGTTGGCGATTACTTAACTTCTTCCGCCCAATTCCCGGGCTACGCCATGAAAGCCACCCGCAGCGGCATGATCATTGGCCAGGCTTTGGCTGACTTTGACCCCTTGGCTGCTACCTCGACGCTGCAAGGTATTGGCACCAGCTCGCCGATTGGCGGCACGGTTTTGGCCTTCATCCGGCCGGGTTACCAAAATATTAACAACACTTTTGTGATCGGCTCCAGCGCCGCTAACCAACTGACCGGTCAAACTGGCTCCATTGCCTCAGCTTCACCCGCCTCGTTTATTCTCGACCAAGACGGCGTAGGCAATATTTTGCAGCTCCAACAAAACGAAGTCAACCGTTTCCTGGTGGCATCCAGCGGCGCCGTTTCCATTTTGGCCAACGCCTCCAGCACGACTAATCTCTTAACCGTCACCAACGGTTCATCTTCCTTATTCTCTATTAATAGTGTGGGCATGGCCACCTTTACCGGCCATATAATAGTGGGGAACGATACCGCCGGCACCGCGGTGATAAAAGCCGGCAATAATGAAACCAATGTTACCTTTAATATGCCCTATGATTCGGTACCTAAAGTGATAGTCAGTCCCGATGATGTTCCGGTAGTCTTTGCCGTCGCTAAAAAGACGGTCAATGGATTTAGTATTGTAATTAACGAGTCGGCTCCGGAAGATATTAGCTTTGATTGGTTCGTGATTGAGCAACCCAGCACTACCCCTTCGACCTCCGATAATAACCTTTCAGTAACTGGTAATAATAACGATAACAATAATAACTCGCCGGCAGATGATACTCAGACACAACCCACTCCTGCTCCCACAGATGGAACCGTTGCCGGCACTTCCACCGTAGTTTCCGATAACACCGCACCCATTCCAACCACAGCTGACGCCTCGGCACCCGCTCCCGCCGCCACGCCTACCCCCGCGCCGACCGATGCTTCCACTCCTTCGCCCACTGTAGCCCCGGCCCCAGCCCCTACAGACGCCCCAGCCGCGCCAGCTCCCGCAGATGCACCAGCAGCCGGGCAGTAGTACAACCTAGGTAAAACCTATGAATACCCTGAACCAAAGTAATTTTTTTTCCCGCTACCTGCCCATGATCCTGGCGGTGGTTTTAATTGTGGGAGCGGCGGCGGCTTATTTTACTTTGCGCAATAGTACTCCGACCGCTCAGGCCGGTTGGTACAATTCTGGTTGGTCGTACCGTAAGCCTATTACCATTGACCACACCAAAGTTAATACTGCCACTGGTACGACTACGCCGCTATCTAACTTTCCGGTACTTATTTCCGTGACCGATCCACAATTAGAATATACCACTTACGGCGGTGACGTAGCTTCTTCCACTGGCGCGGATATTTTGTTTGTGTCCGGCGATGGCGTAACCTTGCTAAACTACGAAATCGAAAATTATTCCTCTTCCACCGGCCAGCTGATTGCTTGGGTCAAAATTCCTTCGCTTTCTTCCACCCAAGACACCACCATCTACGAATATTTTGGCAATGCTAATGCTCCGGCCGAGACAACGGGAAATAAAACCGGAACCTGGGATACCAATTATAAAGCAATTTGGCATTTTCCAAATGGCAGCGCTTTATCTGCGAACGATTCTACTGGGGTTAATAACGGGACAATTCATGGAACCACTGCAACCAGTGGTCAAATAGGCGGTGCGGCTAATTTTGCTAGTGGCAGTTCGCAATATATTAGCGCAGGAAGCAATGCATCGTTAACAGATTTAGCAACAAGTACCGCAACCTATAGTTTTTGGATTAATTTACCGACCACACAGGATGAAATGGTGCTGGCTAAAGATAATAATGGCGGTAATGCAGGTTGGGCGATTGATAACGTAGCGTCAACCACGCCAACTTTAGGAAGTAAAGGTTTGCGTTTCATAGAATATGCCGGGACCACGAATATGGCCGCGGGAATAGCCCCGCTCAATTTGAATACTTGGTACTATGTAGTAATTGTAGGCGACGGTAGTCTCACCAAAGCCAATCAAAAAATTTATTTGAATGGAGTTCTACAAACTTTGACCGCCAGTGGGAACGGTTCAGGTACTAGATCTACCGATTCTGGACAAACTATGTATATGGGGTACAACTACCCCACTACCGACGTGAATGTTAACCTAAGCACCTTCAATGGAAGTTTGGATGAAGTGAGATTGTCTAACACGGCCCGTTCGGCCGATTGGATCGCCACCGAATATAATAATCAAAATTCTCCCGCTACCTTTTACTCCTATGGATCCATTGGAGTTCAAAACCGCGCGGCTACTACTCCGGACATTGCTTATTCCAACCGTGGCGCCGGGACTTCTTGGTATAATGCTTCCTGGCTGTATCGTAAACCAATAACTATCGACCACACCAAGGTTAACACTGCCACAGGCACGACCACACCGCTGTCCAATTTTCCCGTGCTGGTTTCCGTTACTGATCCTCAGCTTGAGTACACTAGCTATGGGGGCGACGTAGCATCGTCTACCGGCGCGGACATTTTATTTACCGATTCTTCTGGGACCAGTTTACTCAACTACGAAATAGAAAATTACTCTTCATCCACCGGTAATCTTGTTGCCTGGGTTAAAATTCCGTCCTTGTCGCCGACCAAAGATACAACCATTTATGAATACTTCGATAACGCCAACGCGCCGGCAGAAACATCTGGAAACATTACCGGCACCTGGGATAGTAATTACAAAGGCATTTGGCACTTGCCGAATGGCACAGTTTTAACTGCCAGTGACTCAACCTCTAATGGCGTTAATGGAACCAGCACAAATGTTAGTCCTATTGCGGGAAAAATCGATGGTGCCGGCTCATTTAACGGTTCAAATACCCAAATAAGCATGGGTGACCAAGCCGTAGATAACGTGACCAATGCCACGGTTTCGGCTTGGGTTAATGCCACCTCATACCCCAATTCCTTTAATGCCATAGTTGGAAAAGTGCAATCATCGTCGCCTTATTTTGGATACGAATTAAGGGTAGATAGCGGCAATTTAGATTTTAATATTGCTTCCGGTGGATCTGATTATCAAGTTGTCTCTACTGCCCCGACAATTGGGCAATTCCATTATGTAGTTGGAACCTATGATGGTACCACTATGCGATTATATATCGATGGACAGCAAACCAGTACCACCGCGATTTCCGGAAGCATGGCCACCGCGGTAGGGAGTCTGCTCATAGGCGCGACCAATGCTTTTTCCGGAAGGAATTGGAATGGAATTATTGATGAAGTTCGTATTTCGGGAATTGCCCGTTCCGCCGATTGGATTGCTACGGAATATAACAATCAAAATTCTCCTGCCACCTTTTATGCTTACGGTGCTTTGGCCTACAACGGCCGGCAAACCGCGGCGGGAAGCTATGGTGCGGCCTTTAACACGCCAACAAATTCTGCTACATGGACAGTGCCGGTCGGAGTAAACAGCATTACGGTCAAGGCCTGGGGTGGCGCCGGCGCCGGCGGGGCAATTGTCAGTGGAAAAAATGGAGGTCCTGGCGGAGCCGGAGGTTTTGTTCAGGGTACTTTAACTGTAACACCCGGGAGTATATTAAATATTTATGTCGGCGGCGCTGGGTCTGCCAGTTCCACTCTGGGAGGCGGCGGCGGTGGTTACAGTGCTGTGGCCAATAGCGCGGGATATTTACTTATAGCTGGCGGCGGCGGTGGTGGTGGTAGCGCAGACGCGGCGGGACCTGGATCTGCTGGCGGCGCCGGTGGTGGCAGTAGTGGCGTGGCCGGAACTACGGCTGGCGGCGGCGCTACCGGCGGCGGCGCGGGTACTTCGTCCACAGTAGGAACCGGCGGAAGTACTAATGGCCAGAATGGAACCGGCAGCGTGGGAGGAGTAGGCAGCGGCGGCGCCGGAGGAGGTAATGGTGGTAGTGGCGGTGGCGGCGCAGGCGGGATTAATGGCGGCGGCGCGGGCGGTAGTGGGAGTTCAAACAGCGGTGGTGGCGGTGGTGGCGGCGGTCAATTTGGCGGTGGCGGTGGCGGATACTCCGGTAGTACCGGGCAAGGAGCTGGCGCAGGTGGTGGCAGTGGTTTTGCTACCAGCACTGCTGCAAACATCACCCTCACGGCTGGTTCAGGTACAACTACTCCTGATACTACCGACCCTTACTATACAGGTTCAACTGGCATAGGCGGGGCTTCTGGCGCTAATGGTAATAATGGCTATGTCATAATCCTTTATAATACTCCGCCTACCAGCGGCGCTCCCGCAATTAAAATTCGCGGAGGAGTAAAGTTCCACTAAAGATTATTATGCCGAGTTAGTATATAGGGTGAACTTTATTTCCTACATTATAGCAAATTCAAAAATATTAAAAGTAAAACCGCTTAGATAAACGGTTTTTATATACTATGATTTTGAATTTTCTATAAAATCTGCTAAAATGCCGGTAAAGTTAACATGCAGCCAAAGAAATCTTTGGCTCGAACCTCACCCTGTCCCAAAAACAATTGCAGGAAGGCGGGCGGGGCGGGGCGGGAAGGACAGCAAAAAGCGGCGCGATAGCGCCGCAATCTGCAAAAATATTTCCGCAAATGCACTGGGCGGCACTTCGTGCCGCCCATCAAATGGTTTCAAAAAAACCTTTCAGTTTTGTAATGGTGTGGCTTTACAACCAGGCTCGAACTTATTTTAGCAAAAACCTTTGATAAACACCAATGGCACGCCCCCGCCGGAGGCGGGGGCTACGCTTGAGCCGCGCGGAGCGCGGCGCTATTTTGATGATGTCTGGCGGCGGCCTTATGTTTTCTGCGGCGGCGGCGTTTGGGGACAAAATACAGCCCACGCCTTCGGCGTGGGCTTGCAGATGTTTTTTTGGCGGCGGCGGGCGGCGGGAAACAATGGCGGCGGGGACAAAAGCGCCGCAAAGCGGCGGCTTTGAGAGTTTCGGAGCGGGCGGGAACAGAAATGCAGGGAACAGGATTTTGATTATTGTAAAGCCGCTTGCCCACCCGCCCACCGCGCGGCTTTAATCTATGTACTCCTACTGCAAAACCCTAGATATTACAGGGTCGCCAATGGGTAACTTTAAATCAGCTGCGTTAGCAGGAATAACTCTTGAAAAATCATTGTCTAAATTCCAAGAATTGTAAACGGCAATAGACGGATACGGATGACGTACATTACTTCCAATAAAGTAAATAGTGCCTTTGTAGCTGACGTTTAAACCGTTCATATGAGCGGCGGTGCTATTTGAAAGATTTGCCCCTTTGGGCAAGGCTTGGAGTTCGGGATTTGTAACTAACAAAACCGTAGAAAATTTAAAACCTAAACCTGTAAAAATTCTGGAAGAAATGAACGCGTGGCGCTGGCCGTCTGTGATAAGGTAAACAGTTTTGTCTTGGACAGATTTTACTAATGCTCCGCCGCTGGGAAGTAACAGGCCACCTTGTGGCAACGCTAAGTCTGCGGCTGTGGCTTGCGTTGCGTCCTTAAACTCAAAGCCATAGGAAAACAATATGCCCGGACTGGTAACTCCTTGTCTTTGCCCATTTTGAATTAAGTAGTAAGTTCCGTTGTTGTTTACAAGACGAATGGAGTCGAATGTTGGAAATGATAACGAAGAAGAAGTGGGTGTGGTTGGGGCGGGAGCTGGTGTTGGTGTTGGTGTGGGAGCAGTATAATAACTTCCTCCACCACCCCCGCCGCCCCCACCACCACCGGAACTAACCGAACAGGCGGAAGTAGATTGGGTTAGGGAGATAGGGCTGGTCGTAGCCCCATCGCCGTTTTGGTAAATCACGGAGTAGCTGTAAGAAGTACCGCACGTCAAACTTGAATCATTCCAAGAGTTTGTTTGGATTAAACCGGAAGTGTCACTGTTGGTATTATTGGTAAACAGATAACCCGAAGAGCCAGCCGTGGCATTGGCCAAAGCGTCAACTGACAAAGCCATGGTAGTTTGGCCGGGTGTGGCGACAAGGTTCGTAGGCGTGGGAGCCAAAGTATAAATAGATGAAGCGACCGACGATGAAGCTGATGCGCCATATGTGTTGTACGCTAATACGTATCTGCCTGTGTATTGAGTGTTTGCTGACAAACCTGTTTCATCAAGGTGTGTGAGATTGGTTGCGGCAGATGATGTGGCAATGTTTCCGAGGTTATCGTAAACTTTAAATCCTGTTTCGTTCGTTGCATTGTCTGTAAAATTCCACCGGATAGAAGTTGTAGATAAAGCGGTTGGTATGCCAATAGTTGGAGATTGTGGTGCCGAATCGACACTGCCCGCATCAAAACCCAATGCTTGCCACTGGGCAAATGTACGATCTGCTGTTGTACTGCCGTCGTTGTATTGATTAGCAACGTAAGTTCCTGTTCCAAAATGGTAGGTGTTATTTGAAAAGTTGAGCATGTCAGAATTAGTAGATGATCCTATAATTGTATAGCTCTTGCTTGAAGGAATAGTAATTATATTATTTTGAAATGTGAATGCTAATGCTCCGTTTCGCGTAAGAATAGGAGCAGTGGCCACAGTTGATCCTCCAATTCCCGACAGATCAATTGTGTTATTCGTAACTGTTAGGGTTCCTGAAACATTTCCCAGCCACCCAGAGTTAATATTGCTTGTAGGGGTAATGGTTGAGTTGGTAACACTCATAGTTCCAATACCATTAACAAATTGATCATTAAAGATAGTTCCCGTCACGTTGAGTACCGTTGAATTAGATATACTCCCAACGGTGGACGACGACACAGTGACCACATTATCCGCACCTCCGACAGTTATGTTTCCAAACGGGAAATAGCCATTTTGGAAGTTAATCGAGGCAAACTGACCAGACCCTCCGTTGTTGTGCGAGACGAACACTTCCTCTGCGGTGGTTGTACCTACAGATGATCCGATTACGCCTACGCCTGCGCGTACCGTATCATTGATATAGTTATGAATATTACCTGTGTTAGAGCTTCCGTTGTAGCTCACAAAGTCTGTCCCTCCCACATAAGGTATTGTCTGCTCTGCTTCGTCGTTACTAATCGTGACATTAGAGCTGGAGGCATTATCCGTAAATCCAATGCAGTGTTCGCCGCAATAGTCTGCGTAGGAATTGTCAATCAGGCTCGTCCCTCCGAAGCCACTCGTACCCGTGATTCCATAACCGTAATTACTGGCGTTGCTCGTCGGCGATACTGCCGATGTCTTGCGAACGTAGATGTTGCTAATGCTTATATCTGGAGCCAGGAGCTGAACGCCATCCGACGTTGAATAGGAGGAAAAGTACGTGGATCGAGTGTAAACCTTACCGTCCGTGATTGGATTTGTATTGCCAAATGGATGGATATACATCGTAGTTCCATCGGTCCAAAAACTTCCCGGAGTGGAGTCAAGTGTTGATGCAACAGCACTAAAGTTGGCACCAGTTGGATGATTTTCCCAGATATCGTTTTCCCAAACGACACTATTCATAGTGGTACTTGAGGTTTGATATATATTTGTATACCCAACCGTCTTTGTAAAACTATTATTCGGAATCGTGACCCATGGCTGAAGTACGGCCCATTGCTGACCACTCGCGCTAGTTATATTCAAGCCTCTAGTCAAAATTTGTAGTGGCTGAGTCGTTAAGGGAAGCGAGCCATTTGTTGTATCAATAATCAGTTTATCCCCGTTATTATATCCCGCCGCAGTATCCATTAGTCCTGAATATAAGCTTTCAGTATCAAATTTGGCTACAGTTTTCCAAGGAGATCCTAGTAACCCAGTATTGTTATCGTTACCGTTTATAGGATCAATCACCCATGTATGCCGTGCTTCTACTGGAATATTCAAGTCGCTTGGATATGCCACATCACTTAAAGACGAAATTGAATAAAGCCCCGGTGCTCCTAAGCGCCCTTCCCAGATCGAATTACTATTGCTACCAAAATTGACCTGCTGGATTTTGTTTAATTGATTGACGCCTGTCTGGGTGGCAAACGGCGTGAAAGTGCCGGTCGATCCGGTGGGGACAGAATACATCTGAAAAGTGAAAGTATTACTCGCGGTTGTGTACCAAGCAACCGCCATATAATACCAAGTGTCGAGGCTCAGTGTTGGGCCCACGGAAGTTGAACCTCCATAGACCACGGCAGTAAGATTGCCTGATGTATCGATCGTAAATTGCACAGAACTATGCCCACCTCCTGTCAAACTCCTCAAATCTAAGGGAATAGCTGTTCCTGTGTTTTGGAAAGATTTAAATCTTATCCAAACACCAGCAACCCCATTGGTTTGTGCGGCCATTCCTACACCTGAGGAGATTGCAAATGTCCCGATTATGCTTTGACCTTGGTTGTCCGCACTCCATCCAGGAGCTACATCCGGACTTACATAGGGGCCAACCACACGAGAGTAATAAGGACCCCCGGATACACTAGTAAATTGGTCTGGAGAGGAACTTGATACCGTTCCTACACTATCAAACAATTCTCGCATGACAACATTCTGCGCGGCAAAAGCGTGCGAGGGAAATATAATAAAAAATGCGACAGCAATGATAGTTTTAAAAACGCGGAGCGTTTTTACTCTCTCTCTCTCTCTCTCTCTCGGCTTTGGTGCTTTGATTGTTCATCGTGTCAATATTATAGCATACTTTAGAGCGAGCTTGTGGATAAAACTGATATTTTAGCGGTTTCCGCTAAAACTATGTTTTGTTTCTTTTCCTTTGATTTTACTGCTCGCCCGCTCCGAAACTCTCAAAGCCGCCGCTTTGCGGCGCTTTTGTCCCCGCCGCCATTGTTTCCCGCCGCCCGCCGCCGCCAAAAAAACATCTGCAAGCCCACGCCGAAGGCGTGGGCTGTATTTTGTCCCCAAACGCCGCCGCCGCAGAAAACACAAGGCCGCCGCCAGACATCATCAAAATAGCGCCGCCCTCCGTGCGGCTTTAGCGTAGCCCCCGCCTCCGGCGGGGGCGTGCCATTGGTGTTTATCAAAGGTTTTTGCTAAAATAAGTTCGAGCCTGGTTGTAAAGCCACACCATAAGCAAACTTTCAGGAATTTCTTCATCGTTTTCATGGGCGGCACGAAGTGCCGCCCAGTGCATTTGCGGCCACACTGCCGCAGATTGCGGCGCTATCGCGCCGCTTTTTGCTTCTCCGCCCGCCCCGCCTCCAACTTCGCCAAGGCTTCGTCGGACTTCCGGCCCGCCGCCTTCCTGCAATTGTTTTTGGGACAGGGAGAGGTTCGCCTCCGTTCACCGATGTTTTAAAGGCAGCTTTTGGGCTTCGCCCAAAAGCTTAAATACAAAGTTTCTACCTTCATAAAAATTGTGCTACAATTTTTAAACAAAGGAGACGGCTATATGGAACAAAAATTCTTTTTGTACGCTAGAAAGTCTACTGACGTGGAAGATAAGCAAGTTCTAAGCTATAGAAGCGCAACTCTCCGAGTTGCGGTCTCTTGCTTCGCAAGAGAACCTAGACCATAGTTGAGGAATTAATTGAAAAGCAGTCGGCCAAAATTCCAGGACGGCCTATTTTTGATGCTATGGTGGAACGAATAGAACACGGAGAAGCCAATGGAATTTTGGCCTGGCATCCTGACAGGCTTGCGAGAAATAGCGTTGACGGAGGCCGCATAATTTACTTGTTAGACACCGGAAAACTTGCCGGGCTTGAAATTCCCTACCTTTTGGTTTGAAAGCACGCCGCAGGGCAAATTTATGCTTAACATAGCTTTTGGACAAAGCAAATACTATGTGGACAGCTTGAGCGAAAATACCAAACGCGGCTTGCGCCAAAAATGCCGGAACGGCATTTACCCAGGACTTGCTCCCATTGGTTACATAAACGACATAAGAACTAAAAGCGTTATGCTAGACAAACACAAAGCTCGGTAATTATACTGCAAAGCTTTTGAGCTTTACGCTCAAAATACTTCCCGCTGTGAGGACATTGCAAACTTTCTAGCCGAACAGGGAATTTTAACCAGCGGCGGTAAGCACTTAAAACGGGACCAAATTTCCAAATTCTTTCCAACCCTTTTTATGTTGGCTTATTCAGATACGGCGGCGAAACTTACGAAGGCAAACACGAGCCAGTAATTTCAAAGAAAATTTTTGACAAAGTTCAGGAAGTCTTAACGCAAAGAGGAAAACCAAAAACAAAAGCTAAAATAGAAAAGCCGTTCACAAATTTAATTTCTTGCGCCGAATGCGGCCGAAGCATAACCGCTGAAATTCAAAAAGGTCATACTTACTACAGATGCACAAAGAAAAATATAAAATGTAGCCAACCATATGTCCGGGAAGAAGAACTGGACAAGCAAGTTTCAGAATTGCTAGAAAAATTTTCTTTGAAGCAGGATTGGGCGACAGCCCTTTTAGAAATGTTGAACAAGGAGCGGACGGAGTCCTCTCAAGCCTCTGCGGTTTTTGTTCTTGAACAAAAACAAAGCATAAAAATTATAGAAGCTAAGTTCCAAAGACTTTTAGACGGATACCTTGAGCAAGTTATTGAGCAGGAAATTTACCGAAACGAAAAAGCGAAGCTTTTGAGTGAAAAAAAGTCTTTGGAAGAGCAAGCCGTTAGGCTTGAACAAAAACAAACCGGTTGGCTCGAACCATTCGAAGAATGGATAAAACAGGCATCAAACATAAGCAACATCAGCGCGGAGGGCAACCTTTTTGAAAAAAAGGTTGCAGTCAAAGAAATTTTTGGCTCGAACCTTACCCTTTCCCAAAAACAATTGCAGGAAGACGGCGGGCTGGAAGTCCGACGAAGCCTTGGCGAAGTTGGAGGCGGGGCGGGCGGAGAAGCAAAAAGCGGCGCGATAGCGCCGCAATCTGCGGCAGTGTGGCCGCAAATGCACTGGGCGGCACTTCGTGCCGCCCATCAAATGGTTTCAAAAAAACCTTTCAGTTTTGTAATGGTGGGTCGGGTGGGGATCGAACCCACGACAAATAGCTTAAGAGGCTACTGCTCTACCAACTGAGCTACCGACCCGCGTCGTACTGCACTCCGACTGCCGAAAATGAATTAAAAATTCATTCTCGTCCGTCTCCGTGCTGTACTCCTTTTCCCCAAATTCCTTTTCTCTGTGTTTATCTTTTTCTTCGAAAAATATAAACGAATTGTAAAAAGCAATTTAGGGGCTCTTTTTATACTGGGGATCTCTGATAGTTTACCCTATTTTAGGGGATTCATCAAGTTGGTGTTTTAAAAGCTATCGGAACATGATAAAATCATGTTATGACAGTATAATTTGATTCCAACCCATGCTTACCCTTCTGCTCGGTCCTGATGATTTTAGTAAAATTGAATATATTCATCATACCTCCAAAACAGCAGAGATGCTGTCTTTTTACCTTGGTGATTCCTTGCCCATGGTGGAGCGGCTGGGGGAGCGGGATTTATTTTCGCAGCCCAAAACCTTTGTGCTGCATGGGGTATTGTCAGCTTACGAGTTTTCCGACGCTCATTTGGTATTACTTTCGACTTCGCCGAACCAGATTTTTTTGTCGAAGAAAAGTTAGATAAACGCCTGGCTAAAACCAAGAGCCTGCTGGGAGATAAACGCCTGACCGTTAAAGAATTTAATTTGCCCCACGGCCGGGAACTGAATGCCTGGATTGCCGCGCGGGCCAAACACTATGGCGGAATTTTTGAACCGGCCGCGGTAGCAGCTCTGGCAGTTCGCTTGGGCCGCGATGAGGCCAAAGAAACTAAATTTGGCGGCAAGGTGGTAGAAGTAGCGGAAGCCTACAACTTGTGGCAGGCCGACAGCGAAATTAAAAAATTGTTGGCTTTCGCTAACGGACGCCCGGTTACGGCGGCAGAGGTGGGGGAATTAGTGACGCCAACGTTTGAGACCGATGTGTTCGCGATTATGAACGCCATAGCCGACCGCCAAAAAAACCAGGCGCTGGAATCTATTACCCGTTTTTTGGGAGAAGAGAACGCGGCCGATGAAAAGGGAAAAATTATTCAGCTAAATGCTTTGCTTTCGGAACAATTCCGTAACGTGGCCGTGGTTCAGGATTTGGTAGAACAGCGCGCCGCCGACGGCGAAATTCTATCCCAAACCGGCTGGAAAAGCGGCCGGCTGTACATAATAAAAAAAATCGCCACCAAGTTTACCGCCAAAACCGTTCTCGACCTTTTGGGGAAATTGGAAGCCTTAGACTTGGAATTAAAGACTTCTCAAACACCGCCAAGAGTATTATTAGATTTGATTTTGGCACAGTTGTTGTAAAAAAAGGTTTTCTCTTTGAGGCAAAGGGGTACCCTGTTGGGTTTACCTTGCGGCTCTTTTACGATCGTTGGCATTCAATAATTTTTTGCGGATGCGAATTGATTTTGGCGTAACCTCTACCAGTTCATCCGGGCCAATATATTCCAACGCAAAATCCAATTCTACCGGATGAGGCGGAGTGAGGATGATGGCGTCATCGGTGCCGCTGGAGCGCATGTTCGTTAATTTTTTGGTTTTACAAACATTAAGTTCTATATCCATGTCCACGCTGTTTTGGCCAACTACCATACCTTCGTAAACTTCGACCGCCGGGCCAATAAACAAGACGCCGCGTTCCTGAGCGTTATTCAGGCCGTAGGCATTACTGACGCCGGTTTCGCTGGAAATTAAACTACCGTGCTCATTGGCTTGGGTGTCGATTTCGTGGACCGGTTTGTAGCTGTCAAACAAATTGTTCATAATGACCGTACCGCGCGTCCGCGTCAAAAGCAAGTTTTTTAAGCCAATCAATCCGCGGGTGGGAATTAAATATTCCGCGTGCAGTTCAGAGCTTGAGCCCGAAGAATCCATGTGCTGCATTTCGGCCGCCGCGCTTGCCCATTTCTTCTATAACCGAGCCTTGATATTCATTTGGTACGTCTATGGTCACCACTTCGTACGGTTCCATTTTAACCCCATCTTTTTCATGATAGATAACCTGCGGCTGGCTAACTTGCAGCTCAAAATCCTTCGCGGCGCATAGTTTCAATTAAAACTCCCAAGTGCAGTTCACCGCGGCCTGAAACTAAAAAGCTTTCCGCGCCTTCTTCGCTGGGTTCTACTTTTAGCGCCACATTAATCTCTAATTCCTTGTACAATCGGTCGCGCAAATTGCGGGAAGTTACAAACTTACCTTCCTTGCCGGCGAACGGCGAGGTGTTGACTCCAAAAGTCATTTTAATCGTGGGCGGTTCAATACTGACCGGTTCTAAGTGGATCGGATTTACGGGATCAGTCAGCGTTTCCCCAATAGAAATATCATCAAAACCAGCAATGGCCACAATGTCGCCGGCCACGGCTTCTTCTACATCGGCCGGATTTAACCCTTCGTACATTTGCAAAGAAGTTACTTTGCCCGGAGTGCGCTGGCCGTCCAGCTGTAATGCGGACAATGTTCTGGCCCTTTTTGACCGAGCCGGAAACAAGTTTGCCTATGCCCATTTTGCCTTTGTAATTGTCGTATTTTAAAGCCAATACCAGCATGGCAAAAGGATCTTCCGGTTTTACATCCGGCGCGGGAATATGTTTAATAATAGCTTCAAACAGGGGAGTGACATCCGGCGCGGCGTTGTCTTTAATTTTAGCCAATAGCCGGTCTAAATCTTCATCTGCCAAACCTTTTACACCCGATGCATAGATAATCGGAAAATCCAATTGCTCATGGGTGGCATTTAAATGGACGAACAAATCAAAAGTTTTGTTAACGGTATGGTCGACCTGGGCGTCGGGTTTATCTACTTTGTTGACGACGACAATGGCTTTGAGCCCAAGTTCCAAAGCCTTTTTCAGTACGAACTTAGTTTGCGGCATGGGGCCTTCTTTGGCATCTACCAATAGCAAAACACCGTCCGCCATGCGCAAGGTTCGTTCGACTTCGCCGCCAAAATCGGCGTGGCCGGGAGTATCTACAATATTAATTTTGGTGCCATTATAAACCAGCGAAGCGTTTTTGGCCCGAATGGTAATGCCGCGCTCGCGTTCCAAATCCATGCTGTCCATAATCAAATCTTTCTGGTCAGCGTTGTCTTTAACCGTATGGGTCTGTTTAAGCATGGCATCGACCATGGTTGTTTTGCCGTGGTCAACGTGAGCAATAATGGCGATGTTGCGGATGGTGTCTCGTTTCATGGTTGATAATGAATTATTCTACGGAAACTGTAATAACTACTACGGAACGCTATGGAAAAATAGTGAATTATTCTACGGAAGCAGCGGTTTAAATCTACAGAGTTTTCATCCAAAGCTTCCGTAGCCTTTTGTAGTAAATATAGTAGCTTCCGTAGTATAATTCATTATGATCAAACAAAAATCCCCGCCACTCCCTCGGGAAAGATATATAAAATATAGCATAAACATTGTTTTTTGTCCACACCAAGTATTTTACAATACAAAAGGATACTGAGGGCTCTCCCTGTTTCCAATGGGAAAGATACTGAAATTCGGACATAGAACAGGCTGGGCATTAAAAACACGAGTCGCTACACTGTGAGTTATGACCATCACCATGAACGACTCATGTGCAGTTAGCATAAATCAAATGGAGGATTTTTTAAAGGGCAGCAGCCACTTACAGCTCCAGGCCCAGGGTAAACAGGAGGTCTATGACTGGATAGCCAAACAAACTAACCAGATTACATACTTTAAGCTGGGAAAAAAGGAAAAAGGAATTACCATTAACTACCTGGCGAAGATTACCGGCTATTCCAAGATTCAGATTAAAAAACTGTTGGGCAGGAAGCGTGATAAGGGACAATTAAAATTAACCGTGTCTTCCGATTGGGGCAAAAGGAATATTTTTACCAAAGTTTACACCGAAGCCGACATTGAAACTTTGGCTGAAACCGACAATCTCCACAGACGGCCGACTGGGCAGGCTTTACAAAACATTTTTAAGCGGATGTTTAATCTGTTTAAGGATGAAAAGTTTGTCCGCCTGCAAAATATTTCTTTAGGCCACATTTACAATCTGCGTGGTACTGACAGGTATATCGGTAAAGCTTTGACTTACACTAAAACCAATCCCGTTACGGTTCCCATCGGGGAACGCAGGAAACCCCAGCCCTACGGCAAACCAGGCTATTTACGGGTAGATTCCGTGCATCAGGGGGATTTGGACAAGCAGAAAGGCGTATACCATATTAACCTGGTTGATGAAGTCACCCAATGGGAAATCGTAGTTTGCGTGGAGGGTATCAGCGAATACTTTTTAATACCGGCCCTGGAGAAAGCCTTAACCGAATTTCCCTTTAAAATTTTAAACTTCCATTCCGACAATGGCAGCGAATACATTAACTATCAGGTAGCGGACTTGCTGGAACGCTTAATAGTCAAACAAACCAAATCCAGAAGCAGACATAGCAACGACAACGGGCTGGCCGAAACCAAGAACAAGATTATCCGCAAGTGGAATGGTTACAGCTACATTCCTAAAAAGTTTGCTCCGGCTATTAACCAATGGTATACAAGCCACTTTAATACCTACCTGAATTTCCATCGACAGTGCGCCTACCCTACCACATACACCGATAACCAAGGCAAGCAGAAGAAAAAATACGAAATTTACCTCACGCCTTATGAAAAATTAAAAACATTGGAAAACTGGACACAATATCTTGCCCCAGGACGGACGCAAAAAGAGCTGGACGATATTTCCCTCGCGCTTTCAGACAACGAATTTGCCAAACAGATGAACGAGGCTAAGAGAGAAATCTGGAAAACCATTAAACACCATTAATCCTTAACAACTCACGGTGCGGCGTTTACTTTCAGTATATTCTCTTGACTGGAAAATACTCACCAAGAAAGTAGCTAAAAAAGCGCTCGGTTTAATGGATTTTTTCAACAAATTATAGTCTTTGGTTTTTTTGATATTCTCCCGGAGCTGCTTTTTTACCGCAAATGCGTGCTCTTGAATAAAATTCAAAAGTATGTTAGCATTTACGGTTAGTCTAAATTTGGAGGCTCAATGAAGAAGTTAATCTTTGCTGCATTTATTTGTGCGTTGGGTGTCTCTGCCCAGACGCAGACCATTCAACCCGCCTACGCTTCGGATTTTCAACAATCGTCGCCCAAAAAAGGCATGGTGTTGTGGAGTGTGTCGGCCTTAACTCTCGTCGCGGCACACGCGTTGGACTGGAGTTCAAGCATGGCCCTAAACGGTACCGACAACCACGAGACCAATGCGTTCGTTCGTTCTTCGGACGGCTACTACTCTGCCGGAAAGGGGGCGGCGCTAAATGTGGGACTGACCGCCGGACCTTTAGCTGTCGAGTGGATAATCTTACGCCATCATCCCAGATGGAGGAGGGGGTTTGCCGTTGTAAATTTTAGCATGTCAGCCGTCCCTCTCTGGGCCGGAGCCCACAACCTCTCCCTGCGGCAGTAGTCTTTGCAGCAGTCGCATGAATTTGCGACTGCTGCTTTTCTTTTTTGTTATTTTTGGTGGAGTTTGATAGTATTAATATAGAGTCAATAGGCAATAGCGAACAGCGAACAGAAAAGATATTGCTTTTACTATTCGCTATTGCCTATTCGCTATTGCCTACCCATGAAACCCAACATCCACCACCTCACCCAACCCCTCCCACCCACCATCCTGACCATCTTTGGCGCGACTGGGGATTTAAGCGCGGACTATTTATTGCCGGCGCTTATTCATATGCATCAGGAAAAATTATTGCCGAAAGATTTTCACTTGGTCTGTGTCGGACGGCGGGAATTTACGACTAAGACGTATTTAGATTTTATTGTCAAAAAGTCCAACGAGATTAAAAAACTTAGTCCTGCCCAGAAGGCTTCATTTTTGAAAGTTTTGACCTATTATCGGGGGAACTTTGATGATTCTACCAGCTTTGAGCCACTGGCCAAGCTTATGGCTGATCGCGAAAAACCCAAGCACAAGTGTTATAACCGCCTTTATTATTTTGCGACTAGTCCGCAACTGTTTTCGACGATCGCCCACATTCTTAAACAATCGGGACTGCTGACTGCTTGCACCAGCCACGATCGCAATGTCCGCGTTTTGGTCGAAAAGCCGTTCGGTTTTAATTTGGCCACAGCCAAAGATTTAAACAAATTGCTGCTGAAATATTTTAACGAAGACCAAATTTACCGCATTGACCACTATCAAGGCAAAGAAACGGTCCAAAATTTAATGGTCGTGCGGTTTGCTAATACCATTTTTGAGCCGCTGTGGAATAAAGATTATATTGACCATATAGAAATTAGCGTTTTGGAAAATGATACTGCCAAAGCCAGGGCCGAATTTTACGATCAAACCGGCGCGCTGAAGGATTTTGTCCAAAACCATATTTTGCAAATGCTGAGCCTGATAACCATGGACGAACCCCGCGAACTAACCCCCAACGACATCCGCGACCAAAAGCTAAAAATTCTCCAAGCCCTCCGCCCCTACCAGCTACCCGCCTTGCCGGCGGGCGGGCCTACTACCCACTACCCACTAATTCGAGCCCAATACCAAGGCTACGCCAAAGATATTGGCCATCCCAGCGATACTGAAACCTACGCGGCCATTAAAGCTTTTATAGATACGCCCCGCTGGCAGGGCGTGCCTATGTATTTACGCACTGGCAAGGCTTTGAGTAAAAAAGTGGCCGAAGTCTCGATCCACTTTAAAGAAAATAAGCGCTGTTTGTTTCAGGGTTGCGCCGCCAACATTTTAACTTTCCGCATTCAGCCCGATGAATCCGTGCACTTGCTGCTCAATAATAAAATCCCCGGTTTTGGCATTCAGCTGCACCGCGGGGATTACGAGTTTGGTTATGAGAAAGCTTTTATGAGCGAGATACCCTCGGCCTACGAACGGTTATTGCTGGATTTTATGGAAGGTGATCAGCGCCTGTTCATTCGCAGCGACGAGATAGAGGCCGCCTGGAAATTTATAGACAGCATTACCGCGGCCTGGCAAACCTTGCCACTCTATAAATACAAGCCCGGCAGCAACGGTCCGGCCGCGGGCGAGGAGCTGATAGAGCAAGATGGGAGGGAGTGGTTTACGAAATAAGTATAAGTAATAGTTGTCGACGGAGGTGGAAGCAATCTCAACTTGGTAAATTCCAAAAAAAAGATTGTTTCGGATGCACTCGTAATGGCAGGTGGTAGTACCATTAGGTTCTTTTTCTAAAATTGACTGTCGTCGTCAAAAAAAGTTCTGGCTTTTTTTTCGCCGCCGCTGTGATTGTTAGGACGGCGGCCAGGCGAAGAGTGGCCGCTTTCGCGTTCAGTGCGGCGGGCGAACTGGGGTTTGGTTTGGGCGGATTTTTGACTGCGCGCGAAGGGGCTGCGTAAAGGCTTAGGCGGTCCGGAAGGACGATAGCGGCCGCGGGTGCCAAAGCTTTCCTGAGGCTGGCGGTTTGGGGCGTGGTGGCCGCCAAACGAAGAACTATAGCGGGAGCTAAACGGATTGGGGCGCGGTGCGTGTTCGGTGGGGATAGCGGTTCTGGCCGGCAGTTGGGGCAATTGGGTCACAGGTAATTGTTTTTTTATCAGCCGTTCAATGGCGCGAACGTCAAATTTTTGGTCGGGAGTGGCAAAGGAAATGGCATGGCCGCTATGGTCGGCGCGTCCGGTACGGCCAATGCGGTGCACGTAATCGGCGGCCTGTTCGGGCAAATCGTAGTTAATAACCAACTCAATCCCGGTCACATCTATGCCGCGGGCGGCAATATCGGTGGCAACTAAGACGCGGTACTTGCCCAGTTTAAAGCCGGAGAGCGCTTCCAGCCGCTGGTTTAGCGAGCGGTTGGAGTGGATTTCGCTGGCCGTGTGGCCCATATGTGCGAATATTGTTGGCGATTTTTTTGGCCCCGAATTTGGTGCGGGAAAAAATCAAAACGCTGCCTTTGTATTCTTGTAAAATAGTTTGCAGCAGGGGCAGTTTGGATTCTTTTTGGACAAAGTAAAGTTCCTGGGTCACATTTTGAGCGGCGGTGCCGGCCGGCGCGACTTCGACCCGCAGCGGCAGCTGCATGTAGGTGTTGGCAATCTGGACAATTTCCTGGGGCATGGTCGCGCTAAACAACATGGTCTGGCGCTGCTTGGGCACAGTTTGTAAAATCTTTTTTATTTGCGGCGCGAAACCCATATCGAGCATGCGGTCGGCCTCGTCCAATATTAAAATACTGACCGTGGACAGATTGACGGTTTTTTGTTCTAAGTGGTCAATTAACCGGCCTGGCGTGGCAATAATAATATGCGGATTTTTGCGCAGGCTCTGGATTTGCCGATTCATGTTTTCGCCGCCAATCAAGACGGTCGTTTTTAAACCAATCGGCCGGCCGATTTTAGCCAGGGATTCATCTACCTGAACAGCCAGTTCGCGGGTCGGCAGCAGGACCAGGCCCTTACCTTTTAATTGGGCCAGGCGCTGAATCATGGGAATGCCAAAAGCCAGAGTTTTGCCAGTACCAGTTTGGGCAATACCCATAATGTCTTTGCCGGTCAGCGCCGCCGGAATGGCCTGGCGCTGAATCGGAGTGGGGGATACAAACTTGTTGTGATCTAATATTTCGAGTAGTTTTGGCGCAATACCTAAACCATCGAAGGTTATTTCAGTCGTCGTCATAAAAAAAATTTCCTGACCCGCAATCTCAGGTCAGAAAATTAAAGTTTCAGGAAATGAGGACGAGTCTGTTTAATTAGTACGATTATATCATACACCTGCATTTTTGTCAATTTTAAGTATTTTACAATACAAAAGGATACTGAGGGCTCTCCCTGTTTCCAATGGGAAAGATACTGAAATTCGGACATAGAACAGGCTGGGCATTAAAAACACGAGTCGCTACACTGTGAGTTATGACCATCACCATGAACGACTCATGTGCAGTTAGCATAAATCAAATGGAGGATTTTTTAAAGGGCAGCAGCCACTTACAGCTCCAGGCCCAGGGTAAACAGGAGGTCTATGACTGGATAGCCAAACAAACTAACCAGATTACATACTTTAAGCTGGGAAAAAAGGAAAAAGGAATTACCATTAACTACCTGGCGAAGATTACCGGCTATTCCAAGATTCAGATTAAAAAACTGTTGGGCAGGAAGCGTGATAAGGGACAATTAAAATTAACCGTGTCTTCCGATTGGGGCAAAAGGAATATTTTTACCAAAGTTTACACCGAAGCCGACATTGAAACTTTGGCTGAAACCGACAATCTCCACAGACGGCCGACTGGGCAGGCTTTACAAAACATTTTTAAGCGGATGTTTAATCTGTTTAAGGATGAAAAGTTTGTCCGCCTGCAAAATATTTCTTTAGGCCACATTTACAATCTGCGTGGTACTGACAGGTATATCGGTAAAGCTTTGACTTACACTAAAACCAATCCCGTTACGGTTCCCATCGGGGAACGCAGGAAACCCCAGCCCTACGGCAAACCAGGCTATTTACGGGTAGATTCCGTGCATCAGGGGGATTTGGACAAGCAGAAAGGCGTATACCATATTAACCTGGTTGATGAAGTCACCCAATGGGAAATCGTAGTTTGCGTGGAGGGTATCAGCGAATACTTTTTAATACCGGCCCTGGAGAAAGCCTTAACCGAATTTCCCTTTAAAATTTTAAACTTCCATTCCGACAATGGCAGCGAATACATTAACTATCAGGTAGCGGACTTGCTGGAACGCTTAATAGTCAAACAAACCAAATCCAGAAGCAGACATAGCAACGACAACGGGCTGGCCGAAACCAAGAACAAGATTATCCGCAAGTGGAATGGTTACAGCTACATTCCTAAAAAGTTTGCTCCGGCTATTAACCAATGGTATACAAGCCACTTTAATACCTACCTGAATTTCCATCGACAGTGCGCCTACCCTACCACATACACCGATAACCAAGGCAAGCAGAAGAAAAAATACGAAATTTACCTCACGCCTTATGAAAAATTAAAAACATTGGAAAACTGGACACAATATCTTGCCCCAGGACGGACGCAAAAAGAGCTGGACGATATTTCCCTCGCGCTTTCAGACAACGAATTTGCCAAACAGATGAACGAGGCTAAGAGAGAAATCTGGAAAACCATTAAACACCATTAATCCTTAACAACTCACGGTGCGGCGTTTACTTTCAGTATATTCTCTTGACTGGAAAATACTCCTTCTCAAAAGCACTATAAAATCTGGGTAAATCGGCTTTTAAACGATGGTTACCATAATAAGGTTACCATCTTTTGGGGGCCTTATTAGTCGTCTATAATAGCGTCTTGAAAATAAGTTGATGTTGCCTAATATTGTAACCCGCTACAAATGCTCTATAATTTTCTATATTTGAGTCAAAATACGCTAAAAGAATATTAATATCGCACAGCCTCTTATTTACTGGGTTTAAATATTCGTGGATACTCGAGTATTCATATTCAAAAGGCGACGGGGGATTGTTATGTATATAGGCTGACAAGTAGGTTAGATAGCCATCGTTTTCTACCAATTTCGCTTTAAAAGTGTCTTGGAATATACTTCCGACTTTATCATAGCGTCCGTTAAAATATTTACCGTAGCTCGTGCCTAGTTTTTCCATTAATAATGATACAGGCACTTTAGTGTTCTGTTTAATTAGCAAATGAAAATGATTTGGCATTAAACAATAAGCCATTATTGTAAAGGCTTCTTTTTCTAAAGGGTGAAGGGTTTTAAAATTCCCATCTTCGATTGATAGAATAAAAGCCAACCTCTTAGCAAATGCCAAGTAATCTTGCGCATCAATAAATAGTAATTCTTTATTGTGGCCGCGATTATATACATGGTACCAGCATCCCTGTCTAAATACTTTGTAATCTCTTGAGTTCACAAAACCTCCTATTGATGGTTACCATCTTATGGTTACCATTTTTACTTGTTCTCTCCACCATAGCAGAATCGACATGAGATTTTCTTAAAGTTTTTATAGAGAAACTATAAACTAAAACCCACCAATAAATTGGTGGGTTTTAGTGGCTCAAACATTGGGCGGACTTCATATCGGTGGAGTGGATAGCGGACGTGAAATATCCAGACTACACGCTGGCGACAGCAAAGAAATTACTCGCCTTGGTCAATCAACCGACCGAGGCGGTTTTAATTAGTAACCAAAATGTAAAACAATGAAAAATAATCAACTTGTTCCATACCAATTTGATGACGCCCGTGCCAAAGTCGATGCCGTCTTTGATAACCTGGACGTGCGCCAGTCCACGATTAAGGATTACAAATACCGCATCCCGATGTTCCTTGATTTTGTCCAGCAAAACGGCTTTCACCGCAACACCCTGCTGGAATTTAAACGGACGCTGACGACACGCACGGATTTAGCCGTGTCAACAAAGAACAAATTTTTAATAACCGCCAAAATCTTCCTGCGGGAATTGGCTCGGCTCGGTGTCGTTGCAGACATAACCCAAAACATTAAAACGTTTAGCCAAAACCACAAGCACAAAAAGGACGGCGTCAACGACCAAGAAATGCAACGAATAGTTGAGCGTCTTCACCAACTCCCACCCACTCCACAGACAGCCCGCCTTAGGGCAATAGTTGCGTTATTAGCCCTGCAAGGCCTAAGACAGGCGGAGATAGTTCGGCTTGATGTTAAAGATTTAGATTTGGTAGCCAGCACGGTGATGGTTCAGGGTAAAGGCGAGGATGACAAGGAATTGGTTTACCTGCATCCCGAAACCGCTAAGGCGTTAACGGATTATTTGAAAACAAACAAGGTTGCCGACGGCGCATTATTTTTTAGTCAGAGCAACAGCAGCAAGAATCACCGCCTGACGACACGGGCTTTACGCCAGATTGTAAAAAATACGCTTATCGGTTTAGGTATAAATAAAGTTGTCCACGGGTTCCGCCATTTCTATTGTTCTAAACTTATACAAACCTATAAAGGCGATTTACTTGAGGTTGCCCGCTATACCCGCCATAAAACTTTGGAAATGTTGCAGGTCTACAACGACAATATAAAACAAAAAGCAGATTTACCGAGGTATTATGGAGCCTTCAATGACATTAAAATAAATGTCGCCGAATAGGGTCTTTTTTGATATAATTACTCCATATGAGCGACCCTGAAAAACTGCGGCCTGAATTTGTTCAGCAGCAAGAGCAGACAGAAAAACCACGACAACCCGAACAGGCAACAAAAGAACCTCATTCTGAATACGATGAATTTGGTTGGCTTAAAGTTGAGGACAGAGCCGAACAACAGTATCAAGACGCACAGGAATTAAAAGGTGTCAGAGCGCAATTAGGGACGTCTGGGGAAACCGAAAAAACGGAAACTGGTCAAAAGCAGAGCCAGCGAATTTTTGACAATGTTTACGAACAATTAAAATCAAGAACGGCCACCGCTACTCCTGAACAAGCTGGTCGGCAATTTGTTGATGGTTTGGCACACGGCGAGCGTAGTCACATTAAGCCGATTGAAGACGGAGCAGAAACTAACCAACAAGTTTTTGCTGAAATAAAATCTACCTTTGACAGAACTGCCAAAGAAAGTCTTGTGCGCCGATATTTTAGGGACAAATGGTATCAGAACCAAAAAGCTGGCGGGGCAGAGCTGGAGTGGGCTAAACCGCTTGCTTATGATACGTCAGGAAACCCAAAAAAGGATTGGTGGACAAGCGATGAAGCTCAGGCATTTTTTAGGGAAAGAGTTGTTGAGTTGGATACCAAAAACGCTTTCCAAAGCGAGGCTGTATTGCAAAATTTTATAAAAGATAGACCAGATTTAATACAACATTTTGGTCAAGACAGGGCGAACGCCGATAAGCTGTATAATCGGCTGACAACCGCAGTAAATAATTTGGTAAAAAACGGTGAAGTTGACCCGCTAACGGCTAAGGTTTTTTTAAAAACATTGCCTACGCTTAAAAGCGTTGGAGATTATAATGCTGTTGTGAGAAACGACACTATTTCCAATGAAGATTTAGCAACAAAAAATTTATTATACAGAACGGCCGTGGAAACTATTTGGCAACAGCAGCCAGCTGCTACCAAGCACGACCAGGAAGGTGGTTTTTACCAATTCAACTCACATTTAGTTTCGGAGCAAGGTCATACAGTAAAGAACAGGGTGTATGTCAGCGCAGAGTTATCGAAAGCCCCAGAACAAGTTGTCGGAGCGTGGATGGCCGCACTAGACGAAACAGGTTTGCGGGACAAAATTTACTTTAAATTTCCGACGGGTTTAAGTAAAAGATTTGAAAGCGTGGTGTTGTATCAAACCGATAAAACCTCGGAAGCGGATATGGAAAAATTACTAACTGCATTTGGCCAAAAATGTCCTGAACAACTCCTTAACCAGCGTGATATGCCAAGCGCTGTTCCATTAAGACGAGGGATAGCGATGGCTCCTGAACCAGCGAACATCAATGCCTTTTTAGAAAATTTAGGCTCGCAAAAAAATATATCCTATAACGAGCTTATAGCGGGTCTGTCGCAACTTTCATTTGAACTGGCCTACCACGAAAATACTAAAAGCGACTCCACTACCGTTCCTAATCCACGTACGTTGAAAGAGCCAGCTTCCAGATATTTTGAAAAGTTAATACGTCTATCAGGTATAAACCCCGATACAATGGTTCCTAATTCGCAAGGCGGTAAATTACCAACTTGGGCAGAACGGATAGCGGCGTAACTAAATTATTACATAAGAAATGTTTTATGACAGAAAAGCGACTATCAATCGGATTTGATTCACCAGTAGAAAATAATGATGAAAGCCCGCATAACCCTACCCCTGTTCGGGAGGGCAATGTTGAGTTTGCCGAATCAGAGGTAAAAACCATAGCCAGAGAAACAGGGCGGGCATACAATGGATTTATAGATATTTATTTGGAAGAAGGAGCTGCGGATAATAAACAGGAAAAAATAAATCAGTTGCTGGAAAGCCTGCCTGAATCGATGAAAAAACTATACGGCAAAGCCTTGGCTACCTTTAATGAGGAACTGCAACTTAACAACACCATACTCGAAAAATATAGAGGAGCCGAAGCCGAAGGGTTGTTAAGGGCTGTAATGCAATATGGCGGAAAGACGGAAGAAGAAATGGCAGAAGTATTTAACAATCTTCACCATACCAAATATGTTGAACCGACCAAGGGTGTTCCTATAATTGAGGCGGATAACGAATTTTTTAATACCTTGCTACAGAACGGCGTAGCTCCCGAAGGCGGCCACGCAGTGCACTTTGCCGCTGACAGGCAGGATGCCAGTTTTATGCTGATGAGAAAAAGCAAACCTGGCACTCCCGAAGCTGATTCGCACGCCAAAAATAAATGGACACGGCACGAATTTCATCACTTTATTTGGAATTTCCTAACTCGGTCTGGCTTTTTAAGAGAGCCTAAGGACAACAACCCCCAGTTTAATGAAGCGTTTGAACATTTTAGAGATGAACTGGTGGCGTATGTCATCCAAGAGAGCGGCATTCAGGAAAGAGACGTGGCAGGCGCTTTGGCATACACAACGGACAAGGAAATTATCAAGGTTGCTACCGACACCAGAAATTTTGTAAGCTTATGTATTCAGCTTGGCAGACAAAAAGGGATGAAGTGGGAACATTTTGTCTATCCTGGAATGGTTTCAGTAAATTTTGAAGATGTAAAAGAAAAATATGCTGCGGCAGTAAAAGTAGAGAAAAAATTAAACAGGGACACCCTTGAAACTTTATATGATTTTTGGTTGGTAAACAGGGATGATAAATCCCTTACTGATTTTATCGCCCAAAAGCAGGTGGAAATCCCCGAATCGCATTTGCAGGAGATGGCGCTACAAAAACTGTTATCCTCCGACTTAGCGACTCTGGGCAGGTTAAATGATGAATTGGGTAAAATAGAAAAGTTTGCTACTGCCTTACAAGTCGTCCCGTTTGACAGAAAGTTGGCATTAAGCACCATTGCTAAAGCTAGACTGCCATTACCGCCAGAATCTTTAGAAGTGGTATTAAATGCTCCCGTAGAAGCCACTGCAAACCTCCCGTTGGGTAAATCAGGCAAGGAATTATTAACTACGGTTATTTCCATTTGGGGAATTACTGATGAAAAGAAAAGGGCTTTTTACAAAGACCTTATCCACTCTTCCCCAGATTTGCTAAAACAATTCAAGGAAATTCTGCCTGAAATTATTAGCAAAGGCGAAATCAGTTATCGAGCCGAATATAAAGCCAACGATGAAGCAAGGGCACAGCGAATCAATCAGGAAGTTGAACAGAGGAAAAAATTATTAGCGGATTTAGAAGCGGCACGGGAAAATGAAAAATTTTCTAGCCCGCAGTATAAAAAACTGGTTGAAGTCGCTGGCGAAGAAACTGCTTTAGAAATTTATAAAAACTTTAGAACAGTTGGGTGCGGGGGCGTTCAAAGACAGTAAGTTAAGAACTGCGGACGGCGAGCTGATGATTGTCTGGCACGGCAGTCCAAGAAAGTTTGACGAATTCAAGACAGATGCCAAGGGTGAATTTCGCTGGAGAAACGAGGGAGTCCATTTTTCCAGTTCAAGGGAAGTGATTGAGCAGTATGCGGACAAGGCATTTTCTGCCCTAAGGCAGATGTTGTATGACATTGCTATGAAAGAACACGGCATAAAATATGGTGACCCCGTCCAAAGTGAACAAGTAAAAAAGGCCAAGGAAATCTATAACCAGATTATCAAAGATGTTATAGAAAAAGGTGAGGATAGTGCCTATTACAAAAAAGGGTATAGTTTAGATGTCCACGAGCAGAAAGTTAGAAAACCAGACTTGGACGCACTAACTTATAATGGCGAGATATTCGGCACAGAATGGCGTGCATGGAAATTTTTAACGGCCAAATGCCGACCCAAGAAAATACGTATTTTGACGAAAGCAACGGAGTATATCTGGGGAATGACGTAGGCAGATACGAGTATGCCGCAGTTTTGGATATTGAAAAACCTCATCAGGCGGATTCAACCAATATGGATTTTGATTTTGAGCAAGGCGAACTATCGCATAAGGAAAAAGGAACCGATGGCACGATTTTAACCCATTCGCAAGGTGCGGTCGGTAACGACGGTGTGGTGGAGACATACCAAGGGGACGTATTCAGCCGCTATTTATGATGTAAAAAAGATTAAAGTTTTGGGAAGAAAAGCAGGCAACAATTTTATTGTAAATCCAAATTTGTAATTAAATATACCAAAGCCGCCTACAAACGAGGCGGTTTTTTGCTGCCTACTTCCTAAACATATACTTACAGGAAATAAAATTTAAGGTAGCACGGGATGCGCTATAAAAATCCATCCATTCTCCACAAACCACGTTCTAACAGCGTCCGCCGTGTTGAGCCAAATAAAACGGTCTGATGATTTATCCGACCGTTTTATTTGTGGAGCGGTCAGATTTTTTGTAGTTTGAGCAATGGAATCAAAGGGTTTCTTAAGGTCAAAGGCACACTGTTTATCCTGTAATTGTGCGTTCTGAAGTAAAAATCCGAGTAGTTGCCGTTTTTCCTGCACTTCAGAACTTTGGAAAATCTTATAAGCCTGCTGAGCAAGGTTTAACACAGTGTTTACGGTAATATAATAATTTTCATCAGCGACGTTGTGCTTCTGTAATTCCGAATTTATTTCGCTTTGCTTTTCTTTGTATTCCTTTAACTTTTTGTCGAACATCTCGCTTGTAATTCACCCAATGGGAAATCGTAGTTTGCGTGGAGGGTATCAGCGAATACTTTTTAATACCGGCCCTGGAGAAAGCCTTAACCGAATTTCCCTTTAAAATTTTAAACTTCCATTCCGACAATGGCAGCGAATACATTAACTATCAGGTAGCGGACTTGCTGGAACGCTTAATAGTCAAACAAACCAAATCCAGAAGCAGACATAGCAACGACAACGGGCTGGCCGAAACCAAGAACAAGATTATCCGCAAGTGGAATGGTTACAGCTACATTCCTAAAAAGTTTGCTCCGGCTATTAACCAATGGTATACAAGCCACTTTAATACCTACCTGAATTTCCATCGACAGTGCGCCTACCCTACCACATACACCGATAACCAAGGCAAGCAGAAGAAAAAATACGAAATTTACCTCACGCCTTATGAAAAATTAAAAACATTGGAAAACTGGACACAATATCTTGCCCCAGGACGGACGCAAAAAGAGCTGGACGATATTTCCCTCGCGCTTTCAGACAACGAATTTGCCAAACAGATGAACGAGGCTAAGAGAGAAATCTGGAAAACCATTAAACACCATTAATCCTTAACAACTCACGGTGCGGCGTTTACTTTCAGTATATTCTCTTGACTGGAAAATACTTTTTTAAGAACCGTTATTATCCCCATTTTACTGTAAATTACTGTAAATTAGGTTTTTTTCCTTTTATTCTTTTGCTATACTATAAAAGAATCTACTACGAAAGGACCACGAAAGTGTAGGAGGTTTTTGATGAACGGCCCACAAGGCCTTGCTTATTTTCCGGTTACGGCCATGATACTGGTTGTGCCGGTTGGTAATAACTGTGAAGGGCGATGGGGGTTTATTTAGCTGGTGCAATACTTGCTTTCGGCGAGCCCTAGCTTGGTTTCATTCCTGGTTGAGGGTTAACTTTGTCCCTTGGTCAATCGCCACACTTGCCATGCTGATTGCGTCCCCGCTGATTAAAGCCCACGTTTCCGGGAACGCAAAAACCCTGTTTTGGTGCAGCATCTTCCAGAATGTCATCTATTATGGAGTCGTTATCCCTCGTGAGATATTTCACCGTCCTGCCGGCACTACGGTGAGTGCTTTGATCGTTCAGTTCACAAAAGAGTATTCATCGGCAGAAATTTTGGATTTTCCGGTAAGGATGCTGACTAATTATCTCGTCTTGCTGCTTATTGACGATATCCGTATGGGTACATTCTGTGGCGATAATCTTGCTGATGTAATTTTCGGCGAGGTTGTCCGAAGAATGAAACGCGCCTAACCCTGAGACACCGCACGTGGTACCGCGGTGTCTTTTATTGTAAAAATCGAAAGGTTGCTATTGGCTCGCTGTTCAGATTTGGCGCAATAATATAATAGAGGGTATTGTTATAGACTACGGCAACGCCTTGTTCACCGTCAGAAGTTTGGAATTGCAAAGCCGGTTGGCCTTCAAATGAAGTGGTATGGACATTAATAGCCGAAGAACTGCCCTGTAATTGTTGTTCTACCGTTTGCAGTGTATCATTAAAATTTTCGTAGGCTTCAATGTGAATGGAAGTTCCGCCGCGGCTGGTAATGACCACCTGATTGGCCGTAGCCTGTTCGGCCTGCCACTGCTGGGTATTCAGACTAACCGAAAAACCCAGCGCGCTGTTGGAGTAGACGGTAATTGACGACGAGCCATTTTGGTTCGTATTGGCCGCGCTGACCCAATTGCCGTTGCCGCGAAAATTAATATGGGTGCTTTGGTGAACATTGGCCACAGGGCGGGGGGTAGCCGCTGGAGAAGGGCGGATCATGGCCAGAGAGGTTGGAGCAGCCGAAGGCGTAGGAAACTGGCTGCGGATACTGGCCACGCTTGGCACATTGCCGCTCTTTGAGGTTCCTTTTTTGACCAAATGGTAGGCCAAAATTCCGGCCGCAATAATGGCCAAGGCCAAGATTAAAAAAAATCCCGCCAGCGGCTGCCATTTTTTCCGCTTGCGCGATTGGTTGGATGGAGATGGAGAAGGGTCAGACATAAAAGTTTTCTGGACTCATTGTCTTTAATTTTGGGCGTTGTGTCAAATGCCCGGAGCAACCAAAATATATGATATACTACCTATATGCCTCGCCGTTTTTTCTTTTTTCTTTTTATTTTACAACTTCTAATCAGCGGCATGTACCTGGGCGTCTTGGCGGCCGCGGAATGGTTATTTCCGGCAGTTTTTGCCGCTCACGCCGCCGGGTGGTTAGAAGCAACGCTTATTTTGTCGGTCAGTTTTTTAGTATTTTCCATTCTCGATTTTAACAGCGAAAGTTATATTGCCCGCGTCTGTTATATTATCGCCGGCACCCAGCTGGCCTGCGCCGGCTACTTTATGTTAGCGTCAATCGCCAGCGTATTGGTTTATTTTTTATTGCCCTGGTTCCGAGCCTTCGCCCCCGAGTTGTTTTTTAGTTTAGCTGTTATTATCACAATCTACGGCATTATAAATGCCCGGATTTTACGTACCGTCAATCTGAACGTCGCGCTGCCAAATTTGCCTCCGGTCTGGCGCAACCGAACCGCCATCATGGTTTCCGATCTGCACTTAGGCCATGTTTTACGCGATGGGTTTATTCAAAAAGTCGTCCGCCGGATTAACCAGCTCAAACCCGATATTGTGTTTGTCCCGGGTGATTTTTTTGACGGCGTTAAAACCACATTCGACGAGCTGGCGGCGCAGTTTAAAAATGTCCACGCGCCGTTGGGAATTTATTTTGTCTCCGGCAACCACGAAGAAATCGCCGGCATGCAAGATTGCGAACAGGCAATTGGGCAAGCCGGGATAGTTATCCTGGAAGATGCTAAGACGGAAGTGGATGGTCTCCAAATTTTGGGCGCCGCCTATCATCACGAAACCGATGACAGTGTCCGCCAGCTGTTTGCATCATTCCAAATTGACCGTACCCGGCCGAGTATATTTTTAAAACACGTCCCGAACCGAATACCGCTGGCGGCCGAAGCCGGCGTTAGCCTGCAACTGTCCGGCCATTCCCATCAAGGCCAGATTTGGCCCGGCAATCTGATTACTAAATCTTTGTGGAAAGGTTTTGATTACGGTTTACGTCGTCTGGGCAATTTTCAAATTTACACCTCGAGCGGCGCGGGCACTTGGGGTCCGCCGCTGCGGGTGTTTACCAAATCGGAAATTGTCAGGATTACTTTCCATTCGTAGCGGTTGCTGGCAATACGGGCATACACCCCGTCCGGCGCCGGCATACCCGCAGGAGTTGCAAATATACATAAGCTTGGGTTAATTACCTATCATGACGGAATTGAACCCGCTTACTTACGCCAAATTTTATTTAAAAGGTTACCTTTGGATTTGTTTTTGTTCGCGTGAATAAAGGAAGTAGGAATAAATTGTGGAAATTAAGGCGGCGACGACGACGGCTACTACTACAATTATTCTGGTTGATAGCGTCGGGAACAGAGGACTGATAATTAAAACTAAACCGGCCAGCACAAAGGTCCAGCCGCCGAGCCGGTGAGTTTTATTCCAGACACTTTCCGAGGATAATGTCCACGGCGTGCGGATCCCTACAAACCAGTTGGGTTTAATTTTTCCCATATAGTTGCCTAAGACAATAAATAGCAGGCCAATCAATACCGGAGCAAATATCGCCATTTGAATGTGGTATCCTAAATTAACCAAACCGCTAATGGCGAAAATAACCAGGAGCACGGCTAATATTAAATCCCGAATAATTAAGTAGACCCGGGAAAAGTTTTGGTACCGTTCTCGGCGGGGATCAATCAGGGGCAAAAAGTAAATAGCAACAGGAACCCAGTGAGGATACCCGGAATGAGCAGTGCTCCCGAAACTCGGCTGCCGTAACCGTCCGGTTGCCCGGCCGCGTTCCAGTGGATAATTACTTGAGCGGGGAAGTGGATATAAAAGTAGATACCCAGTACCCAGGCCGCGATTATGATTAGGAGAGGCAGGACTTCCGTCCGCCACGAATATTTGATGGGGCTCATAGTTAGAAAGTTTTAATTTTTAATTTAAAATTTTTAATTATCCTAGTCTGCGTTTGTCTTTAAAAATTTAACTATTTTTTCTGTTACTTCTTCTACCACGCTCAAATTTAACAAATAGATAATTTGCTGTCCCTGGCGCTGGCTGCTAATTAAGTCGGCGCGTTTTAAAATGTCCAGGTGGTGGGAAACCGTCGGCAGGGTAATATTAAGGTTTTGGGCGATTTCCGCCACGGGCATATCGTTGGTTTTTTTTAATGAGTCGATAATTTTCCGCCGGTTGGGATCGGAAAGCGCGGCAAAGGTTTCGGTTAGGGACATAAATAGTTTGATATTTAGATAGATATCTAAATATTGGGCTAGTCCTTAGCGATTTGTCAAATAAGGTTTTTAGTGGCTTATTAAAATGGCAATCTATGAAAAATTCCAAATTACAAGCACTGCGCCAAAGGCGGATCGGCCTCCGGCGGACAAATCCCAAATAAATCTCAAAAAATAAAATTTCAATAATCAAAGCGTGGTATTTTATTGAGTATTGATATTTTGATATTTATTTGAGTTTTGATCTTTGACCTTTTGGTGCTTAACAAAATATTACTTCCACCTCCGTCCGTCGCAGGCGGACTACGGCGAACAGGTCACCCTGAGTACATTCCTAGTTGGGTTCGCAATGACAAATAAGCTTGGCGCTGAGCAAGTCTCTGGCACCAGGACAGTTCAAATTTGTGCTATAATAAAGGCTCTAACGATTTAAAATATAAAATATATGCACCCTATCTCTCGTGAAAGCGGAGAGCAGTCCGTCCCAATTCACGGTTGAACCTTCAGCAGGGAAAATTATAGTATTGTTTTACCGGAAGACATTCGCCAATTTTTTGTCGCGCGCGCCGATCTTGAGGAACGTTTTAGGAAACTGGGCTTGCAAGACCAGAATGAAGTTGTACAATTGTATCGACGGCAGGAACAGTTAATTCCCAACGAGGTTGATCGGATGATGCGCATTCTCGATCAGGTCAGTGGAACCAAACCCAAAGCTCGGGCCGCTGGCGCGTAGTTAATTTATGCCCTATTTTGATATTCTAAAAAAAGACCAGCCTTCGCGGGCCCGTACCGGCGTGCTCCACACCGCTCATGGCGACGTCCAGACGCCGGCGTTTTTGCCTATTGGAACCAAAGGCGCGGTTAAAACGGTCACGGCGGAAGAGCTCCGGTTTTGGGGCGCGGAAATTGTGTTGGCTAATACCTATCACTTGTGGCAGCGGCCGGGTGACGCGCTGATTTACAAAGCCGGCGGCCTGCACCAATTTATGAATTGGAAAGGACCAATTTTTACGGACAGCGGGGGGTTTCAGGTTCAGTCTTTGTCTAAAATGAGAAAAGTCATGGAAGCGGGAGTGTTGTTTCAGTTTGATCTGGACGGCAGGCAGGAAATTTTAAGTCCGGAACGTTCTATCCAAATCCAGGCCAATTTGGGCAGCGACATTGCACTGATTTTAGATGATTTTTCCGGCGTCCCTTACGAATTCGAGCAGAGTGAGAAATCTATGGAGTTGACGAATCGTTGGGCTGAACGAGCTATCCGTGAACATCTGCGGATTATGACGGATGGTGACCCGATTAATCCGGGTCAAAAGTTATGGGGGATTGTCCAGGGTTCTAATTTTGAAGAATTGCGTAAAAAGTCGGCCGAAGCCATGGCGGCTTTTGCTTTTGAAGGATACGCGATTGGCGGAGTGGCTACCGTAGACGAGCCGTTTGAGGAGATGATGAAGGCCGTAGAGTGGTCTATAAAATATTTACCGGAAATGGCACCCAAACACCTGTTGGGTGTGGGTACGCCGTACGATATTGTTCAAGCTGCTTCCCGCGGCTGCGATACCTTTGACTGCGTTATTCCCACGCGCGAGGCCCGACATGGGAGGTTATATTTGAGCAAGAGACACGAAACAAAAGATAAGGGACAAGTGGAAGGCTATGGTACTATCGACATTCGCTTAGAGCAATACAAGGAAGATTTTACGCCGGTAGATAATACTTGTGACTGTTATTTATGCCTAAACCACACCCGGGCCTATCTCCGTCATTTATTTGCGACGGGTGAGCCGCTGGCCACCCGCTTTGCCAGCATGCACAACCTACGTTTTTATTTAAATTTGATGAAGAAAATCCGCACAGCTATTCAGTACGAACATTTTGATGAAATGGTGGCGGATTTTAAGGATTATACAGAGGAAAAACAGTTATAACCCAAAATAAACGAGACACGCAATTGTATTTGTGAGCCTTGTTTTTTAGTCGGGAGTATGATATTATTTCTTCACTTTGTGGATGAAAATTCTTCAAAACGAAAGAGGGTGTTCATGGACATATCCGAAACGTTAGATTCCCTTCGGCAGCGGAGGGCCCTACTGAATCATGTCATTATTGAAATCGAAGCCTTGGCACGCGACCCGGTATACGCCAACAACCTACCTGACTGCCAATCGAGAACGAGAATAAGTAAAGAAGGTCTCGTGCGGATAGTGAGTGCACAAAAGCATCGTTGGGAAAATTACCGTGATGCGAAGAAGAGCGCCCAAAGCGCATAAATATGGCGCTGTATCGGTCTTCGACTGGTATAGCGCTTCTTTTTTTAGGCAAATTTATGTTATACTTATTAGAGATTAATTGAAAGAATAGGTTCTAAAATTTATGTCTGACACTAAAGACTCATCCTCAGCAAGCAAAAATACCCCCGACCTCATGGACAAAATCGTCTCCCTCTGCAAGCGCCGCGGATTTGTATTTCCCGGCAGCGAAATTTACGGCGGCCTGGCCAATTCCTGGGATTACGGACCTTTGGGGGTGGAGTTAAAAAATAATATTATGCAGTTGTGGTGGAAGCGGTTTGTGCATATGCGCAGCGATATGGTCGGCATAGACGCGGCTTTAATCATGAGCCCGAAAGTCTGGGAAGCCAGCGGGCACGTCAGCGGTTTTACCGATCCTTTAGTTGAATGCAAAAAATGTCATCAGCGCTTTCGGGCCGACCAAATTAACGGCCTTTGTCCCAATTGCGGCAATAAAGAATTTACCGAACCAAAGCAGTTTAATCTTTTATTTCCTATTCGTTTGGGCGCGCTGGAAGATTCTTCTTCACTGGCTTATTTGCGAGGTGAAATTGCCCAGGCTATGTTCGTCAATTTTAAAAATGTTTTAGATTCTAGCCGCGTTCGCGTGCCGTTTGGGATTGCTTCGCAGGGAAAAGCTTTCCGCAACGAAATTACTCCGGGAAATTTTATTTTCCGCACTCGCGAATTTAATTTAATGGAATTCGAATATTTTATCCGTGAAGATGAATGGGAAAAGTGGTTTGAATACTGGCGCAAAGAGATGCACGCCTGGCTCGGCGATCTTGGAATAAACCCCGACCATGTTCACGAGGCCGAAATTCCCGATGGCGAGCGCGCGCATTATAGCAAACGGACCATTGATTTTGAATATGATTATCCGTTCGGCCGCAAAGAACTGTATGGCTTGGCCTATCGTACCGATTTTGATTTAAAAAATCATATCCGAGACAGCGGACAAGATTTGAGTTATACCGATCCCGATACCGGCGAGAAATATGTACCGCATGTTATTGAACCAACATTTGGATTGGACCGTTCTATTTTGATAACCCTGTTAGACGCTTACCGCGAAGACGAAGACCGGGTCTATTTATCGCTGCCGCCTAAACTCGCACCTTACAAAGTTGCCGTTTTTCCCTTGCTTAAAAATAAGCCCGAACTCGTCGAAAAAGCCAAAGCCATTTATAACGATCTAAAACAGCATTTTACCGTGGCCTGGGACGAGCGCGGGAATGTGGGGAAACGGTACTACAGCCAAGACGAAATCGGAACGCCGTTTTGCATTACGGTAGATTTTGACACCCTGGAAAACGGCACGGTCACCGTTAGAAATCGGGACACTAAAGAACAACCGCGGGTTAAGATCGAAGAATTGCAAAGTTATTTTACAGGATTATTAATCTAATAAAATTTGTATGTATAGCGCACAAGAGACCGGTTATCAGCCAAGTGGACCGGAGAATCTGACTGATTCTCTAAAAGACCAACTGCGAAATTTAGCTGATCCTCTGAACAAAAAGAAGATTTTAGCCTCGAATCAATCAGACAGCATGTTTTTGACGAATATCGGTGAAATTGCATCGATGACTAACGAGATGATGTATTCTGGAAAATACACTCAAGAAAAAATAGCCAAGTTAAATATACTGTTAGGGCAAGTCGGGATGGAGGATAAAAGAATTTCCCTATGATAGAAGTAGAAATTCGCGGCAAGCTGGATGAACAGGTAAGTCTAGAAGTTGACTTATAACAGGGCTTACCACCCCGGAAACACTAGGCAATTCACGAGGGGGTTTAGCTGGTGCAGAGGTGGTAAACCTAGACTCGTTAGACTATATGAACTCTCAACGCCTTAAAATTTTCCAATCCCGCCTCCGTTATCCTTTGCTTATCAAAAAGCCCGAGAATCTGTTTTATTTGACTGGACGGCCGCTGGGGCAGCACGCGGAAGAATATTTATTGGTCACAAAAACGCAGGCCGTGGCCTTTGGTTCGGGCTTGGAAAAAATTGATTGGGCCGGACATGCTGATCAATTGCGCAACATTGGCAAATATTTAAAACGCGGCAGCCGGTTGGATATAGAATATAGATTCACCTATGGCGAGGGCGAGTATTTAAAACGCAAATTGCCCGGGGTAAAGATTACACCGGGGCGCAGTCCGGCTGATGAGTTGCGGCAGGTAAAAGACGCGCAGGAACTTGCCAGAATTCGCAAATCGATGCAGATTGTCGAGAAAGTTTTTACGCAGGTCAGGGCCCAGCTTAAAAAGAAGGTTTGGACGGAAGTCGGACTGGCAAAATTTATCCAAACCGCGGGACTGAAACTGGGCGCCGAGGACGTAAGCTTTCCGGCGATTGTGGCCAGCGGGGCCAACGCGGCCGTGCCGCATCACCTGCCTGGAAGTAAGAAGCTGAAAGCCGGAGAGTCGATTATTTTAGATTTTGGTTTTAAATATCAAAATTACTGCAGTGATTTTACGCGCACGGTCTTTCTAAAAACAGTACCAAATCGGTTGGCAGAGGCCTATAAGCAGGTGGAGAAAGCCTACACCGAATCAATCCTGATTCTGTCATTGCGGGGAGTGCGTCCACTCGCTCGCAATGACAAGTCTATTACTGGCGACCAGGTCTACCAAAAGTCTGTAAACGTCCTGGCCGAGAAGCATCTGGAGAAATACTTCATCCACAGCCTCGGCCACGGCACCGGTCTGGAAATCCACGAACTGCCGAATCTTTCGCCTAAATCAAAGGACATTTTAACCAATGGCATGGTTTTTAGCATAGAACCCGGCGTTTATTTACCCCGCTCGGGTGGTATTCGGATTGAAGATTTGGTATATTTAAAAGACGGGAGGTGCAATAAGTTTATTCAAGCACCTACCACACTCAAAGATATTATTATTAAATAAGGATATAATTCGTATTATATTTAAGGATTTTTTATGAGCGAGACACCATCATTTCAAGACTCCTTGCAAAGATTAAATAAAACTCTCGACAATCGTCAGCAAGAACGGACGGGGACGGAAGCTGGTTTACAACAACTGATGATACGAATAGAGGATATAAAAAATAGATTTAACCCACAGATGGGCTCTTCGGATTACATGAAGGGAAATTTTAAAAATTTGGAAAGCATTCGCGAACAGCTAGCACAAGCTAAGGCCGCGGGAGCCGAAGTTTCTCCCTCGCAAGAATTGGCGAACGCAAATATAGAGTTAGACCGCATAGAAGCAGAATTGGAGATGAAACAAACAATGTCCGATTTATCCGGCGAACTTGAACAACTCGCCAGCCAGTATACCGGCGGCGATCCGGGTTGGGGCGGGCGGGCGCAGGAAATTAGACAAGGCCTTGATCGACTTGTTCATCTACAGGATAAACAGGGGCTGCTACCGAGCCAAACCGAAGAAGCTAAGGGACTAATTGAGCGAGCTAAAACAGCTATTGCCCAAGTCAATAATTTATATTCTGCCGAGGCACGTTCGTAATCATCGTTTACTATCAATTCATGAAATACACTAAACGCATTCTCCCTAACGGTCTGACCATCATCGAAGTCCCCAGCTCTGACGCCGAAAGCGTAGTAGTCGATATTTTTGTCAAAACCGGCAGCCGCAGCGAAACTCCCAAAGAGAGCGGGATTTCGCATTTTTTGGAACATTTTTTATTTAAAGGCACCCAAAAATACCCTTCGGCGCTCGATATCTCAACAATGGTCGACAGCATCGGCGGCGAAATGAACGCCAACACCGGCAAGGAGCATACCCAGTACTATATTAAAGCGGCCAGCAAATACATGCCGATGATTTTTGAAGTTTTAACCGATATGGTCCAATGCCCGCTGCTGGACGCGGTTGAACTGGAAAAAGAAAAAGGCGTTATTGTAGAAGAAATCAACATGTACAAAGACATGCCCATGGCGGAGATCGATAATATTCTGGAAGGCATTATGTGGCCGCATGATCCACTGGGGCGCGATATTGCCGGGACAAAAGAAACCGTGACTAAATTTACCCGCCAGATGTTTATGACTTATATTTTACGGCACTACCAGCCGGGTAATATGATTTTGGGAATTTCCGGCAAGTACGACCAAAAGCAGTTAAACTTTTTAATCAATAAATACTGGAAAAATTATCCTAAAGAAAAATTTGTCGGCTGGCACCAGGTGACGGACGTCCAAAATTCGCCGCGGCTCAAGGTTAGCTATAAAGATACCGAACAGGCGCACGTAATGATTGGTTTTAAGGGTTTTCCGTATGGCGACAAGCGCAATCCGGCGGCTTCTATTTTAGGGTCGGTTTTGGGCGGCGGCATGTCCAGCCGGTTGTTTATGGAAGTGCGCGAGCGCAACGGTTTGGCCTATTATGTGCGGGCGTACCCGGGCAGCTACCAAGATACGGGATCTTTTGATATCGGAGCGGGCGTGAAAGTAGATAAAATTACTCAAGCGATCCGGCTGATTTTAGAAGAACTGAAAAAATTAAAATATATTCCTATCCACGACCAGGAACTGCAAAAAGCGCGCGAGTACATTAAAGGTAAAACTACCTTGGCGTTGGAAGATAATCAGGTCCGGCTGGATTGGTTTTTAGAGCGCGTGGCTTTTTTAAAAACCGTAGACACGCCGGAAGAAGCTTTTGAAAAAATAGATAAGGTCACGCCGCAAGATGTCTTAAATGTAGCCAATGAACTGTTTCAGGAAAAGAATATGAACCTGGCCATAATCGGGCCATATAAGAATGAGAAGGTGTTTAAGGAGCTGCTGAAAGTGTGATCTCCTCCTTCACAAGGAGGAGACAGGTTAATTCTTTACGATGTCAGTGAAGAATTAACCAGAGGTGGTAAACCCTGATTCACCAGGTGCATACGAACACAAGCTTATGACTTTTCAAATCGGTTGCCACGTCTCTATTGCCGGAGGGCTTTGGAACGCGCCGCAGAATGCGGCGGATTTAGGCTGCGAAACGTTCCAGATTTTTAGCCGCAGCCCGCGCGGCGGCCCGGCGGCGCCGATTGATGACGAAGTGGCCGGCAAGTTTAAACAGGCTATGCAAAAGCATCGCATGGACACGTTCGTCATTCATTGCCCCTATTACATTAATTTTGGTTCAACAAATCCAAGAATCTATCATGGATCTTCCGCAGTCATCCGCCAGGAACTGGAGCGGGGGACAATGCTGGGAGCTGCTTACGTTATGACGCATTTGGGCAGCGCCAAGGAACTGGGCGATAAAGCGGCGTTTGAGCAAACTAAAAAAGGTTTGGTCAAGGTTTTGGAAGGCTACGAGGGCACGACTCAATTTTTACTGGAAATTGCGGCCGGCGCCGGGGCGGTGATTGGGGATACCTTCGAGGAGCTGGCCGACATTATGGCGCCGCTGACTAAGTATAAAACTTTTGGCGGAATATGTTTTGACACCCAACACGCTTTTGCTTCCGGTTACGACTTCCGCGACGCTAAAACTGCCAAGGCTACTTTGAAAAAGTTCGATGCTGCTATTGGCTTAAAGTGGCTGAAAATGAGCCATATTAACGATTCTAAAATTGAACTCGCCGGCCACAAAGACCGCCATGAACATATTGGTGAAGGTTTGATTGGAAAGGCCGGATTGAGTGCATTTCTGGGGCCCTCTCTGTCGCGTCGGACGCGACATCTCCCCCAAGGGGGGAAAAAAGTAAGGTGCTTCGCGCTATGCCCTTGATCTTAGAGACCGAGCATGATAAAGTAAAATCAGACATTAAACTTCTTAAAGGCATAAGGGATGGCCTGGAGAAATAAAAAGTATATGAGCAACAAATATGAAGGTACAGCGCAAGCTGGAGTCGAAATTGACGGGTCTTTAAGGCGTGAAGCTAAAATGTCACCACAAATTGAAGCACTTTTAAAAAACGTAGATAATCAGGTTTCCTTTGAAGAAGCTCAATCGGAGCTCGGGGCCATTCCTGATTACGAAAGAAATTTGCATGAGATATTAAACCAAATGGGATACTAATTATGGACGAAAAAGTACAAAAGATTATCATCTTAATTAAATCTTCGGCTCTTGACCAAACAATTAAAGATATTTTAATTCGCGACTTGCAGAGTGAAGGTTTAACAGATTTTCTTCGTGAACAAATAAAAGTATATTGTTTGGATGGACTAAAAAAACTCGACGCAGCCAAACAAGAGGCGATGCGTATTTTAGAAGAAAAACAAAACACCGAAAATCCAGCTTAACGCTGGATTTTTTTTGAATATTAGACTACAATGTATTTGTTCAGCGTATAATCAGCGCTGGTGTCTATATCAGCGACAAATCAGCTTCTCAATGAAATTCCGCGATCTCGAATATTCTACCCAAGTTATCCTTAAAGTCATCTATGCCGTTTTAGGCTTGGCTTTTTTGTGGGCGATTCGCGATATTATAGTCCTTTTGCTTTTGGCCCTCCTTTTGGCTTCGGCCATGGAGCCGCTGGTTTACTACTTAAAAAAGCACAAAATTCCGCGGGCCGTCAGCGTGGTGGCTGTGTATGTTTTGGTTTTGGGTTTAGCCGTTTTGATTATTTATTTGCTGGTGCCGCCGGTGGTTAGTCAATTTAAAATTTTACAGCAACACCTACCTTCGTATAGTAGTACTTTGCAAACCCGTTACGCCTGGCTGTTTGGCGGCGGCAGTGTGAATGCCTGGTTCCAGCAGTTGATAGCCGGAATCAGCAATGGCCAGAATTTTTTAAGCAGTACTTTTGGCGCGTTCAACGGCGTGCTAAATTTTATTGCCGTTTTGGTGATTGCGTTTTATTTGGTTGCCGAACAGCGCGGCATGCAAACCTTTATTAGTTCGTTTTTGCCTTCGGATAATCGAGAGTTTACTGTTCAGCTGGTCAATAAAATCCAGACAAAAATGGGCATGTGGGTACTGGGACAAATTATTGTCTCGCTGGGGATATTTATTTTTACCTATATTGGATTGTTAGTATTACACGTTCAGTTTGCTTTAGTCCTGGCCCTGATTGCCGGCTTTATGGAAATTGTTCCGTATATTGGTCCGTTCGTTTCGGCTATTCCGGCCATGTTTATTGCGTTCATTCAGCATCCGCCGCTGGTAATTGCGGTCGTGATTTTATATATTTTGGTGCACGAGCTGGAAGGCTATGTTTTAGTGCCAAAAATTATGGAAAAAACCATCGGCACTTCGCCGCTGGCCGTACTGGTGGCGCTATTGGTTGGTTACCAATTAGCTGGAATCGTCGGCTTGCTGCTTTCGGTCCCGCTCGTAGCCGCCCGACCGTAGTCATCAACGAGTTCTGGCGAAGTAAGACGGCCTAGCGGTTATTATTTGTCATTGCGAACCCAACTAGGAATGTACTCAGGGTGACCTGTTCGCCGTAGTCCGCCTGTGACGGACGGAGGTGAAAGTAATATTTTGTTAAGCACCAAAAGGTCAAAGATTAAAACTCAAATAAATATCAAAATATCAATACTCAATAAAATACCACGCTTTGATTATTGAAATTTCATTTTTTGAGATTTATTTGGGATTTGTCCGCCGGAGGCCGATCCGCCTTTGGCGCAGTGCTTGTAATTTGGAATTTTTCATAGATTGCTTCGTCAAGGAAATACTTAATCGCTCCTCGCAATAACAGGGCAACTTATTCCAGTTGTTCAAAACCTGTTAAACCGCTATAATAAAAGGGCTATTGAGTTTTTTTTCGTTTATGGACAACAAGCAGAAGTTTTACATTACTACTCCAATTTATTACGTTAACGATAAGCCTCACATTGGTTCGGCTTACACCACCATTGCGGCGGACGTCTTAGCGCGTTTTTATCGCGCCCGCGGAGCCGATACGTTTTTTTTAACCGGCACCGCTGAGCATGGCAGTAAAATTGCCGGTAGCGCCGAACATGCCGGCAAAGCGCCGCAGGAGTTTGTAGACGAAATATCCGCCAAGTTTTCATTGGCTTGGGACGAATTGGAAATATCCAACGATGATTTTATCCGGACAACAGAACCGCGACATGCCGAAGCCGTGAGGCTCTTCTTTTTAAAGCTTAAAGAATCCGGAAAAATCTACGAAGGTGAATACGAAGGTTTATACTGCGTAGGGCACGAAGCCTTCATTAAGGAATCGGAATTGGTCAATGGCTTGTGTCCGGAACATAAAACCAAACCGGAAGTGGTTAAGGAAAAGAATTGGTTTTTTAAATTGTCGGATTACGGTGAAATTTTGACGGAAAAAATAAAGAGCGGCGAACTCCAAATTGCTCCGGAAGAGCGCAAGAACGAAGTTCTGGCGTTTATAGCCCAGGGCCTGGAAGATATTGCCATTTCCCGTCAAAACGCCAAATTTGCGCTGCCGCTGCCCTGGGATGAAAGTCAGACTATATATGTCTGGCTGGATGAATTATTCAATTATTGTTCGGCAATTGGCTATGGAAAAGATGATCTAAAATTCCACAAATACTGGCCGGCAGATTTGCATTTAGTCGGTAAGGACATTATAAAATTCCACTGTATTATTTGGCCGGCATTGTTATTGGCCATTGGTGAGGCTATTCCACGCAAAGTTTTTGCGCATGGTTTTTTTACCATTGGCGGACAAAAAATCAGCAAGACCATTGGGAATGTTATCGACCCAGTCGAGTGGTCGCAAAAGTACGGTCCCGAAGCCGTGCGCTACTTTTTGTTGCGCGAAGTCCCGTTTGGCCAAGACGGCGATGTCAGCGAAGAAAAACTGAAAACACGCTACGAAACAGATCTAGCTAATGGCCTGGGGAATTTGGTCAGCCGGGTGACGACGCTGGTAGAAAAGTTTTTGGATGGTGATATTTCTTTAGATGGGATAACAGTAAACTATAATTCGTCCGAAATTGATGCACTAATAGAAAAGTTATACTTTCATCAGGCCCTCCAAGAAATTTGGAATTCGATCAAAGATGCTAATGAAACCGTTGACTATAACAAACTTTGGGAGCTGGGAAAAACGGATTTAGAAAACTTTACCAGCATAGCCGCACAATTACTGGTGAGAATTAAACAAATTGGGAATTCTCTTGCGCCCTTCATGCCCGAAACCGCAAACAAAATTTCCGCAATCGTCACCGCAAAAAAAATCACCAAAGCCGAACCGCTGTTTCCGAGAATGCAATAAAAACCGCTGAGAGTTTGGTTCGAGAGATGAGATGAATGAAAATTCAACTCAAACCAAACTTCAGCGGTAATCCTCAAATGCTATTGAGGTTCGTCGGATGACGTTTCGTCAGATTCAGGTTCAATAACAATGCGATCTTCTGGGGGTGGTGGTTCGTCCTTGGGTGGGCCCTGAGGGTCCAATGGTGTCATCATCGAATAGATTTCTGTCATTATTTCTCCTTTGGTTTCGGGGGAGGTGAGTCCATAGTAACAAACCGAGAGAACTTTGTCCATCCGTGACATATCCGCGTATTGATCCGCGACTGCTTGGAAACTATAAATTAATATTATAGCTTATGTTGGTAGACACCCACGCCCACGTCAATTTTTCTGCTTTTAAGGACGAGTACAAGCCGGTGCTTGAGCGGGCTTTGAATATGGGGATGATAGTGATTAACGTGGGAACCCAAATAGATACTTCGCGCGAGGCCGTCAAAGTCGCGGAGGAATTTGGTAAAAACGTCTACGCAGTCATTGGTATTCACCCGGTCCACACGTACCAGCAGGTTTTGGACGAAGAAGAAACGCATTTTAAAACGCGCGCGGAAAAGTTTGAGCACGATGTCTATTTTGAATTGGGACAGAATCCCAAAGTTGTGGGGATAGGGGAATGCGGGTTGGATTATTATCGCCTCCCTGAAGGTATGGATATGGAGTCAGTCAAACAATCACAAAAAGAGGCCTTTATTGGACAAATTCGGTTAGCCAAACAACTCAATAAAGCCCTAGTCATCCACTGCCGCCCTTCCGTTGGCTCACAGGATGCTTACGAAGATATTTTGAAAATATTGGATGCTGAATTGTCGGAAAAAAAATCCCCTCCTATTATAGGAGGGGTGGCCCTCTACCAGTCATCGGTACGGGGCCGGGGTGGTAAGCTTAGCAGACCTGCGTCTCGAAATTCACAGCTTTACCGGGTCCCCCCAAATAGTCCAAGAGTTCCTTGCCCGCGGCGCTTATGTCGGGATGAACGGAATTATCACGTTCGACAAAACCGGCAACATGGAACAGGTCGTAAAAACAGTTCCGCTGGAAAGAATTGTGCTAGAAACGGATTGTCCCTATTTAACTCCCGTCCCGCACCGGGGCAAAAAAATGAGCCGTCGTACGTACAGTACGTGGCTCAAAAGGTGGCGGAATTGAAAGGGGTTAGCCTGGGAGAAGTAGTAAAAATTACCAGCAAGTCGGCGTCGGACCTCTTTCAAATCACCATTTAACTCCCAGTGTTTCTAACTCTTTCTGGTCTTGGCTGCTGATTTTCCGGATGGAAATAATGCGCTTGCGGTTTTGGGTAGTGTAGCTGACGCTGGATTGGTATTCCGGCCGCCTTCCGCGCTAGATCAGTTCTTTCTCGAGTTGTTTGAATTTTTTTGTCGGCTTTACATTTAAGTAAACCTTGTCAAATTCCCGCTCGAACCTCTCAGTCAGTTGCCCGATATCCTCTTACTTGAGTTTCTTTTTACTCACAAAGCCTCCATTGGAATTATACGTTAAAATCCCGCGTGAGTAAAATAAAAAACCAGCTGCGTATGGGACAGCTGGTTGGGTGGTGGAGCGGACAACGCTCATTTTTTAGTATCGTCATCGATAGAGATCTTGAGCGCCCGCAGGAATTTCTGGTCCTGAGTGGTAAGTGTGATTTTGCCCTTGGTCTCAAAAGGACGCCGTCGCCGTGGCTTGGTTTTAATTTCACCATCTTCGTTTGCTTCGTCTTGCTGATTCCGTTTCTTGAAGCCGATGGTAAAATCTAACAATAAGAACACATCATACCCTGCGCTCTTGATCGCCTCAATAGCAGAGCCAATCCGATCGGACTCGGAGAGCGACTCATTTATCGCATTACCTAGTTCCTGCATCAGGTCCTTTAGGTTTTCGTCCACGCTTTTTTCCTCCTTCTTTTTGCTGACTAGTCAACAACTCGTTCGGTTTCCATCCGCGCTCTTTCAAATACAGCCGAGCGGCCATTGCGCGAATCTTTTTGGTTGTATATAACATCGAGCTCCCTGAAAGAGGAATTATAATACTTCCCTTAAAATTTGCAAGTAAATATGGTAGAATTAAGAGAGCCGGCACGCAGAATGCGGCCGGCAAGGAAGGTTACCCCAAGGCAGGAGTATCGGGGGTTAACAACTTGTTCATAGTATCTACAAAGCTTCTGACTGTAGAATTGGCTGTGGTCGGGGATAATCCGCGGTACACTAAGATAACAGGGATGGTTTCTAATTCCTGATGGCCGGCGTCCACCAATTCTTGTGCAATGCTTTGGCAGATTTCATCTTCCTGCCCCCAGGCTACCATCTGCAGCGCAAATTGGCCAAGCGGATCTGTCTCACCAATCGGCTCTTCTGCTTCCGGCTCAGTTTTACCCGGCGGAATAAGAGCTAACACAAGTGAGGGAATAGTTATCAGACCCTTTTTACCGTTAGCAAGAATATCCAGCCACCCAGCATATTCCGGTTTCTCCATAGATACTTTTACCATCCTCTTTGTATATTCTTCAACAAGCCGTAGTACAAGATTTTCTTCCATGATATCGCCTTGTAAAAGATTATAGCACGTTTTGATTTTTATGAAAAAATATAACCACCGTAAAATAGAAAAGAAGTGGCAGGCCTATTGGCAGGCGCATAAGACTTTTTTGGCCAAAGATTTTGCCAAGCGGCCAAAAAAGTATGTTTTGGTCGAGTTTCCCCCTATCCTTCCGGTGAAGGTTTGCACATGGGGCACTTGCGGCCGTACACGGCGGGCGATGTCTATAGCCGGTTTTTGAGGTTGCGCGGAAACGAGGTGTTGTATCCTATAGGCTGGGATGCTTTTGGGTTGCCGGCCGAAAATTTTGCCATCAAAAAGGGCGTACATCCATCTATAACCACCAAAAAAAACATTGCCAACGCTAAGCGGCAAATTCAGAGCTGGGGGCTTTCGTTCGATTGGTCGCGCGAAATTAATACCACCGACCCAAATTATTATAAATGGACGCAGTGGATTTTTTTGCAATTTTACAAAGCCGGGTTGGCCTACGAAGCTACCGGATTAATTAACTGGTGTCCCAAAGATAAGACCGGCTTGGCCAACGAAGAAGTCATAGACGGCCGCTGCGAGCGCTGCGGCACGCTGGTGGTCAAGAAAGAACTGCGCCAGTGGTACTTAAAAATTACCGCCTACGCGGAAAAGTTGCTGGAAGGCTTAAAAGAATTACCTGAGTGGCCGGAAGCGGTTAAGTTGCAGCAGGAGAATTGGATAGGGAAAAGTGTTGGGGCGGAAATTGTGTTTGCAATTAGTGACAAGAGACAAGAGACAAGTCAAAATCCGAATTTTTTGATTTTGCATTGCAAGGGTGGATCGCCGGACGCGGCTTTTTATCCTGGGCTGATTAAACGATTAAAGGATATGGGATATGCCGTCCAGGTCCCCGCGCTGCCAAATCCTGACGCTCCGGACGATGAAGCGCAGGCCGATTATATAATGAAAAATTGTCGAATTGACGGCAATACAGTCTTAATTGGTCACTCATCGGGCGGCCACGCGGCTATGCGATTGTTGGAGCGGGGGGTAAAAGTGGCGCGGTTGATTTTGGTGGCAACGCCGTACTCGGGAAAGTTTTTAGATGGAAAAAAACGCCCCACGGTTACACGCGCTGCGCAAAAAGGTTTTGACTTTAAAAAAATCAAAGCCGCAGCACCGTCAATCGCATTATTATATGACACGAACGACTATGCAGTTCCGGTTTCCGACGGGGAAGCTTTTGCTGAGCACTTGGGAATTTCCCGCACACATCTCTAAAAGCCGAAAAGCCGCATTTTTTTGCGGCGGAAAACCAGAAATAACGTCGACTGTAATACCGTCAATAAAAGTATTTACTACTCGTCCCGATACTATTTTTGGCGCGACTTACATGGTGGTGGCGCCGGAGCACCCGCTAATAGAGAATTTTAAATTAAAAATTTCAAATTTAAAACAAGTCCAGGAATATGCCGAGAAAGCCAAAAGAAAGACGGAGATCGATCGTTCAGCAGAGGGTAAAGAAAAGACCGGGATCGAATTAAAAGGGATTAAAGCTATTAATCCGGCAACGAAAGAAGCAATTCCCGTTTGGGTAGCAGATTACGTTCTGAGCCACTACGGCACCGGCGCCATTATGGCCGTACCCGCGCACGACCAGCGGGATTTTGAGTTTGCAAAAAAATATAACTTGCCGATAAAAAACGTCATTGCGCCAGAGTTTTTTTGGTGAAGAAAAAGATGCTTTAAAAACCGGAATGTCGATTGTGGACCGTAACGTGGTTTTGGCCATTGTTAAGCATTGGTCCGAAGACAAATACTTGTTTATTAATCGTCGAGCGCGGTTATTAAAAATCCAGGTGGAGTTTTGGCAATCAGTGGGGGCATGAGAGAACAACGAAGACATTGCGGCCGCAGGCAAAAGAGAAATAGAAGAAGGAAAAGCGGCTATAAAAATGCAAAATTTGTAAAATTATTGGGGGACAAATATTTCAATCAAATATGTGCCAAAACCTCGCTGAATGAAAATCGTAATTTAAGCATCCAAGCGGCCTACTTCGATTTTTAGGGAAGCGGCACACAGGTAGAAATGTCGGAATCAGAAAAACAGATGCAGGAACCGGTGTGGATATCACGAAGCGAAATTAATCGCTTTGTCGATACGCGCGGGTTTAATAAAATAATTTGGGATCATTTGCTGGGGAAATGAGAAAGCCTATACGGGCGATGGGTTATTAATTAATTCCGAGTCTTTTAACGGCCTGTCTACCGCGCAAGCTATCCCTAAAATGGCTGTGGAATATGGGAAGCTGACGACCCAATACAAACTCCGCGACTGGGTTTTTTCCCGTCAGCGCTACTGGGGCGAACCGATTCCGATTATTAATTGCGAAAAGTGCGGGATAATGCCGGTGCCGGAAAAAGAATTGCCAGTAAAATTACCTCTGTCAAAAAATACGAGCCGACCAGCACGGGGGAATCGCCGTTAGCCGCCATTACAAAATGGGTTAACGTCAAATGTCCAAACTGTAAAGGTCCGGGCAAGCGCGAAACCAATACCATGCCGCAGTGGGCCGGGAGTTCTTGGTATTGGCTGCGGTATACCGATCCCCGCGACAAAAAAATCTTTGCCGACAAAAAGAAGCAAAAATATTGGACACCGGTAGACGTCTATTTTGGCGGCATGGAGCATACCACTTTGCACTTATTGTATTCCCGTTTTTGGAATTTGTTTTTGTACGATCAAAAGCTGGTAACGGCAAAAGAACCGTACGTAAAGCGCCAGCCGCACGGAATAATATTAGCCGCCGACGGCGAAAAAATGAGCAAGAGCCGCGGCAATGTAGTTAATCCCGACGATATAGTAAAAAGCCATGGCGCCGATACCCTGCGCATGTACGAACTGTTTTTAGGCCCGCACGAAATGTCGGTCAGCTGGAACGTCCAAGGCGTAGTAGGCGTACGACGGTTTTTCGATCACATTTGGAAATGGATACAAGAGCGAACAGCGAGCAGCGAACAACGAACAGTAACGAGCGAAAAAGCAGAGCGCGCGCTGCACAAATTAATCAAAAAAATCACCGAAGACCTCGGAAACTTTCTCCTTCAACACCGCGATTTCCAGCTTTATGGAATTCCACAACGAAGTTAAGCAGGAGCCAGTCAGCATTGCTTCCGTTAAGACGTTTTTGACTTTGTTATATCCCTTTGCGCCGCACCTTACCGAAGAGTTGTACCAAATGCTGGGCGGCAAAAAATCTTTGCAGTTGGCAGAGTGGCCAACCTACGATCCTAAAAAGATTATTGACCAAACGGTAGACATTATTATTCAAGTCAACGGCAAAGTAAAAAGCAAAATTACGGTAGATGTCGGCAGTGGTGAAGAAAAGGTTAA